>JBJKPU010000020.1:0-171061 GCA_046706005.1 Terriglobia bacterium
TACTGCTCCGTGATCGGTGTTACTTTCGCCATGGGGTGTAAGCTCCTTTCCAAGGATTCGGTTCCGCTTGCCAAGCGAAACCAACTTACACCCTCCTCCCTTTTACACACACAAATTTACGCCACCAACGCCATGTTGAGGAGTTTGCGGACTGACGCAGGCGACGTCTCTTCGGCTGAAAGGACAGAGATCAAGAAGATTACTCCTTCCGTTGTAGACCTGGCTGCAACAACTTCTGCCTCGATCAAGTCGGTGGATAAGTACCAGGCGGCGATTGCGCTGGGTCATATGCGGTCCTACGCCACTGACCTTTACGACCTCTCTGCACAAGTCAAGCATGCGACTGGTTCTTGAGGCTGTATTGATGTATCGATCTTCGTCGTTGAGTTAAAGCAAACAATCAGACGGCGCCGGCGGGCTCCTTGCCCGCCCACGCCGCACGAATTCCGCCTCTGATTCACACCATAATTCCTTGCCGGGCGCTGCTACAATAGTTTCGTGAACCGCCGAAATTTCCTGGAGGCGATGACCGTTGTGGCTGCATTGAGCGCAGATGTAAAGGCTGAGACTTCGTCCATTCCAATCATTGACACGCACATTCACCTGTTCGATCCGCGGCGCTCACAGGGTGTGCCCTGGCCGCCAAAAGGCGATTCCATTTACAAGCCGGCCCTGCCGGATCGCTATCGGAAGTTGACGGAAGGACTGGGCGTGGTCGGAGCGATTGAAGTTGAGGCCAGCCCCTGGCTTGAAGACAACCAGTGGGTGCTTGACGTTGCTGCAAAGGATTCAATCATCGTTGGCACAGTGGGCGATCTTGAGCCCGGCAAGCCGGAGTTTCGGCGGCAGCTCGAGCGCTTTCATCGGTCGCCGCTCTTTTTGGGAATTCGTTACGGAAACCTATGGGGCAGGAATCTTGCCGCCCAGCTCTCGAATTCCGCATTCGTCGCCGACCTCAAGATTCTCGCGGCGCTTGGTCTCGAGCTCGACACCGCAAATCCCGATCCGGAATTGATCGCTGCGGTGGTCCGAGTGACGGACCTGATTCCTGAGTTGCGCGTTATCATCGACCATTTGCCGCAGATGGACTATCCGGCGGAGCCGGCGGCGCGAAAGGTTGTGGAAGCCGACTTGCGCGAGCTCGGCAAAAGGCCGCAGGTCTACGTGAAGGTTTCCGAAGTTCTGCGGAAAGTGGATGGGCGCGTGCGAACCGATCTCGATTTCTATCGTCCGACTCTCGACCGCCTCTGGGAACTATTTGGTGAAAACAGGTTGCTTTATGGAAGTGACTGGCCGAACAGCGACCATATTGCGCCCTTCGACGCTGAACTTAAGCTGGTGCGGGAATACTTCATGACGAAGGGAAGGGCGGCCGCTGAGAAATTCTTCTGGAGGAATTCCCTGGCCGCATATCGTTGGATCGGGCGCGACGCCGGCCAGCCGCAGGCGTGATCTTCAGCGGCGCTGATTGGCCTGTTTTGGTAATTCCCAAACAAAAAGGGCCGGAAGGACATTGTCCATTCCAGCCCATGATTCGTAGCAGAAGTGAGGCAGCAAATCTAATTGGCGGCTGCAGCCGATGCGGCACGGGAAGCAGCAGCAACCGTTGCGGTGGTCTTTCTCCGCCGCGTGGAAGCGCGCTTCTTGCGCACAGGCGCCTGGCCTTCGGCGACCTCGAACGTCGCCATCGTCGTGACAAACAACTTCATCCCAGCGGTATCGAAATCTACCACCGTCCGATTCTCGTCCCGGGAGATAATAGTTCCCAATCCGTACTTTGCGTGCCGAATGTACTGACCTGCTTTGAGGTGCATAGGACTCCTTCGTTACTTAAAATGCGTGCCGTCTTCCCGTTGGAAGATGTGCGCGCGCTCCCTCTGGGAGCGGAAGGTCGTAGGTTGGGCAACAGACGATATGCCGGCAAGTCAGATTTTTAGCACGCTTACCGGTGCAAAATGCCATTTCTGACTCTGGATAGGACGCCGGGGTCATCGACTATTACCGACTTACTATAGCACATTCCCGGCGGTTTTGCCACATGAGACGGCTTCGATTAGCCCTTGGAGGGTTCTTGGGGGATCAAGAGTGCCAATTTGGCCCTTGATGGATATTTAACCGGCCTAATATGAACAGGTTATGGAGAGATCGTTCGTGAAGGCTTTAGGGATGAGGTAAGCTCGGAAAGATGGCAGTGCTTGCGCCGGCAGAAGTCCTGGATCCCTTCGGCCACGCGAACGGCCGTCTCCGGCGCATAGAAGTTTGCCGTCCCGATCTGGACTGCGCAGGCCCCTGCGATGATAAACTCCAGGGCATCCTCAGCCGACGAAATACCGCCAATCCCAATAATTGGCACTTTCACGGCCTGGGCGGTCTGATAGACCATCCGCAGGGCGAGCGGCTTGATGGCCGGGCCGGATAGGCCCCCGGTCACGTTCGAGAGGCGTGGCGTCCGGGTTTCGACATCAATGGACATTCCGACGAAAGTGTTGACCAGAGAGAGCGCGTCGGCTCCGGCGTCTTCCGCCACATGAGCCAGTTCGGTGATGTCCGTGACGTTCGGTGAGAGTTTGACGATCAGCGGAAAGCGGGCGGCCTTCTTGGAAGCGCCCACGACTTCCGCCGTCAGCTTCGGGTCGTTGCCATACACCATTCCGCCGCAGCGCGTGTTGGGGCAGGAGATATTCAGTTCGTAGCCGTCAATGCCATCGCCCTGGTTCAGGATTTCAATGCATCGCACGTAGTCCTCGGTCGAGTACCCAAAGACATTCACGATGCAGCGAGTGTCGAGCGTGCGCAGGAACGGCAGCTTCTCTTCCAGAAATTTCTGCGCGCCGACATTCTGCAGTCCGATGGCGTTCAGCATTCCCGATTCCGTCTCGTAAATGCGGGGTGCGGCGTTGCCCTCCATCGGATCGGCGGAAATACCTTTGACGACAATACCGCCCAGCTTGTTGAGGTCAATCAGATGAGCAAATTCCTGGCCATAGCCGAACGTGCCGCTGGCCGTCATCACGGGATTCTTGAACCGGATGCCTGCGATTTCCACTTCCACTCGGGGAGTGAAATCCGCGATAGTTCCGCCCGATTCAGTCCGGCTGGATTTAGAATTACCCATTGTGAAATCCAATCAGGTCTTGGGAATTTCTTCCTTTTCCCAGATAACTTTTTCCGACCAGAAAACCGGTCCCTCCGTGCACACGCGCTGGTAGGCCGCGTGGCCGGTTCCTTCAACTCGAATCGAGCAGCCCAGGCAAACGCCCAGGCCGCAGCCCATGCGATTCTCCATGGAAACCAGGCAACCGTGCCCATAACGGTTTGCCAGTTCGACCGAGGCCCGGAGCATCGCCCACGGGCCGCAAACCATCAGGAGGAACTTTTTGCCGCGTGCGGCGGCCAGGTATTTTTCGAGAGGCTGTGTGACATAACCTCGGTGGCCTTTCGAGCCGTCTTCCGTGGCAAGAACGGCCTCTTGAACAGCGGGTTCAAAATCGGAAACGCCGACCAGGTCCGCGCTGGTCCGGCCGCCGAAAAAGAGGCGCTGTCGAATTCCTTTCTCGGCCAGCTCGCAGGCCGGCATCAGAAGAGCCGCGATTCCGATTCCGCCCGCCACGTGCAGAACTTCGTCGGCCTCTTTAGCTTTGGATAAGTAGTCCTCGGCGAAGAAGCCGTGGCCCAGCGGCGCGAGCAGTCCGACGGAATCTCCCTGCTTCAACTCGGCCATCAGGCGCGTCCCATGGCCCACGACCTTGTAAAGAATGCGAACGACTTCGTAGCCATCCGGCTTAGCCGGCGTCACACGGCCAGCATTCGCGGGCTGCACGTCGTAAATGCTCATCGGCCGGCGCAGAATAACGTCCGAGCGTCCCAGCAGCCGAATCATGGCGAACTGGCCGGGCCGCGTGGAGCGCGCCTGACGTGGAGAATGGAGGCTCAGGAGAAAATGACCGCCCGTCAAAGGCCGGTTCTCAACGACGGGCGCGATGTCGTCAAACATCTTCTTCGTCATGTTAGCAAAACGTTCTGGTTCCGTCGAACCCTTTGCGCCGGACGGGCCTGAACCGCCGGGGACTCGCGCGTTGCGCGGCCCTTAAAGGAGCTGCTTGATCCATTTGCGAATATAAGGAATCGAGGCTCGCGGGAAGCGGTGATTCGAATCGTAGAACCGGAAATCGAGAGACACAGCGCGCTCGGCGAGTCCCTGGCGGATTGCCAGGTTCTTTTCCTTCGAATACCACTGATCGCGCGAGGCCGCGATGTGCAGCACGCGAGCGGCGTTTTGCCGGTAGCGTGGATTCTGGCTCCAATCGCCGGGGATGCCGCCGCAGACTCCGATTACGCCGCGGATCGTGCCCGCGTGGCTGAAAGCAAAGCGATAATTCAGCGCGCAGGCCTGCGAAAAGCCCATCAGGAAAACTCGTTTGCGGTCAGCATGATATTTCCTCGCCGCCAGACGAATCACGGTTTGGATGTCGTGATGATGGAGCGCGACTGAATCCTCCATTTTGTATGGCGTTGCCCAGCCGAACCCCAGCGGGAACGCAGTGGGTTCGCGCTCATCACGGCGTTTGAAAAACTGGTAAGGTCCCTGCAGGGAAATCACGATCATCCGCCCGGCGGCAATGCGGCTCGCCACCCGCATCATTGAAACTTTGTCTCCTTCGTAACCGTGGAGAGCGATGAGAAGCGGCGATCGGTTCCTGCGGCTGGCGCTCTTCGGCACTTCCACGTCGTAGTAGCGGACCAGTGGACTGATGAAGGACTGTTCCATGATGGATCACGCAAAAGTCAGATTTTAGCACAGTGGTGGCTGCTGTTCGGTCAGTTGGGTGAACGCGGGGCTCGTTTTCCGGTAGAATGCCACGGGCGCGACTGTCGGGCAAAGTTGAACGATGATGGCCACTGGGAAAAACCGGAAAACACTCGCCACGGTTGCAGCCGCGGCCCTGATGGCTGTCTTCGCCGCCGAACTGTGGCTTTCCGCCCGCCGGGAATCGCCGACCTTCGATGAGCCGGCGCATATTTACGCCGGCTATTCCTACTGGACCCGCTCCGACTTCGGAATCAATCCCGAGCACCCGCCTCTTGCGAAACTTCTTGCCGCCCTCCCTTTGCTTCCGATGAAGCTGAACGTTCCTCCCGTCTCCAACGCTTTTTTTCGAATCGCGCCCTATATCGGAGGGTATGAGCTTCTCTATTCCAACGATGCCAATCAGATTCTCGGCCGGGCTCGATTGGCGGCAAGCGTGTTTGTGTTGCTGCTGGCCATACTGGTTTTTCTGGCCGCCACGGAAATGTTCGGGACTGAAGCGGGACTTTTGTCCCTGCTGATTCTGGTTTTCGAGCCGAGTATTCTGGGCAACGGACCGCTCGTGGCCACGGACATCGCCGTCACTTGCTGCTTGTTCGCGGCAGTTTATGCTTTCTATCGCTATGTGAAGCGTCCTTCGGCGCTTCGTCTGGCTCTCGCGGGTGTTGCGGCAGGCTTTGCGCTTTCAGTAAAACATTCGGGCCTGCTGATTCTTCCCATGCTCGTACTTCTTGCAGCGGTGGAACTGTTTTCGGTCCGAAAGACGGAGGGACGGAAAGATAACGAAAGACCCGGCGAGCAGCAGGGAACCTCTCGCCGCATTCTGCGAATGGCCGGTGCGCTCATTATTATCGCGATCATGGCCTGGGTGATTCTGTGGGGATTTTATGGATTCCGTTATCGGGCGCGCCCGGACGGCCTCACCATGAATCCCCCACTTTCGAACTATTTGCAGAATGTCCATGAGCCCGTTGAAAGAGGCGTAATCAGCGGGATGGCGCAGTGGCATGTGCTGCCGCAGGCGTATCTATACGGTCTGGCGGACGTCATGATCCAGACTCAGCAGGGCCGCAGCGCGTATCTGTTCGGCAGGCTCTATCCACGCGGCCATTGGTTTTATTTTCCCGCGGCTCTCGTGATCAAGTGCACGATTGGCTTTTTATGCCTGCTCGTGTTGCTGCCCTTTGCGGGAATTCTCAAGCGGCGGGAATTAAGAAGGGAAGTCGTGTTTCTTTTGATCCCGGCCATCCTTTACTTTGCTCTCAGTCTGACTTCGAAGCTCGACATCGGCATCCGTCATATTCTGCCCATCTTTCCCTTCCTGATCATTTTGGTGGCGGCCGGCGCATGGAGCCTGATCTATCGCTCACGCATTTGGGCCGGCGTGGTGGCGGCCCTGATTATCCTCCACGTCGCATCTTCGGTCCTTGCCTTTCCGTCTTATCTTGCCTATTCCAATGAAATCTGGGGAGGGCCGCAAAGCACTTACAAGGTCCTGGCCGATTCAAATCTCGGCTGGGGAAGCGGACTGGAATCAGCGGAAAGCTATATCCAAAAGCACGGCATCACAAGCTGTTGGCTTGCATACGCGGGGATGGGGGATCCGGCTTACTACAACATTCCGTGCCAGCCGCTTCCGACGTTTACGTCGCAACTGCTCGGCTATGATACGCAGCATGTGCCCGGGGAAATCAACGGGCCGGTTTTTGTGAGCGCCAGCCTGCTCTCAGGCATCTGGTCAGGGCCCGGCAGCCGGAATCCCTATCAGCCGTTCACAGAAGTTCGGCCCGTCGCCGTGCTGCGCGGAGAAATCCTCGTCTTTGAGGGCAGGTTCACGGTACCGGCTCTCAGCAAGCATGAGCAGGGCAATTGAGATTGTAGATGAGTTGCGGGCCGCGGCTGGTTCGGGCCACGCTGCTCTTGCTTCTCTTGAACTTCAGGTTAAAATTTCAGTTAGAGTAGAAGCTCACCCATGACGATCCTGCTAAAAGGAGTCATCATTGCGTTCCTTGTGGCCATGAACGCCTTTTTTGTGGCTACGGAATACGCTTTGCTGAGTTCCCGCCGGACTCGCCTTGAGCAAATGGCCAGGGACGGCCGCAAAGGAGCCCGGCAGTCCTTGAACCTTCTTTCCGACGTGGGGCCGTTGTTTTCCGGAATTCAACTGGGAATCACCGTGGCCAGTCTGCTGATGGGCTGGCTGGGCGAGCAGTCAGTTGCCGCGCCTCTCCAGAAGCTGATCGAGCCGCACCTCAGCCACATGGTCACCGTCACCGTGGCGCATTCGATTGCTGCCTCAGTGGCCTTCATCCTGATTACGACCGTTTTGATGGTTCTGGGCGAGCTGGTTCCGAAGGCCGTCGCCTACGAACACGCCGAGCGGACGGCGGTCGTCGTGGCGCCGGTGATGACCGCTTTTCTCAAGCTCAGCCGCTATCCGGTAGCCGCTCTGGACGGTTTGAGCAACCTGGTGCTGCGCGCGCTTGGACATATCCCCGGCCAGGGTCACGGCCCGGTCCACACGCTGGATGAGGTCAAGCTGATCATTTCAGCATTGCGTAAACGGGGTTTGCTCGCGGAGGAGCAGGAGGAAATGATCCGTAGCGTCTTTGACCTGCAGCGGATTCTGGTGCGTGAAATCATGATTCCTCGTCCGCGCGTGACGTGTGTGCCCGTAACTCAGGACCTGCGAACCCTTCTGGAGGTGATGGTGCGCGACCAGCATGCGCGCCTGCCGGTCTATGAAACCTCTCCCGACGAGATTCTGGGAGTCCTTTTCGGCAGAGATCTTCTGGCTGAAGCTCTTCAGCGATTGGATGGCGGCATTCCCCTTACGGAACCGTTCGACCTGCGCTCAATTCTTCACGAGCCGATGATCATTCCCGAGACCATGCCGCTCACAAAAATGCTCGACGTCGCCAAGAAGCGCCATGCGCCGATGGCCCTGGTCGTGGACGAGTTCGGAACCTTCGTCGGCCTCGTCACCGTTGAGGATGTGGTCGAGCAGGTCGTCGGCGAAATTCACGACGAGTCCGACCGGATGGAGCCGCCCGCTCAGAAGCCCGGCGCGACGCTTCTGGTCCTGGACGCGTCATTGAACCTCCGGGATCTGGCTCAGGATTTCGAAATCATATTGCCTCGAGGTCTGGGATTTGAAACTTTGGGCGGATTTGCCCTGCAGCGGTTGGGCGCGATTCCCAAAGGCGGCGAGGCGTTCATCTTTGACGGGCGGCGTTATACCGTGATGGCCATGGATGGACGGCGCGTGGCTCGAGTGAAAATCGAAAAGCTTCCGGCCCCGGTAGTCATGGTCCCGCCCAGGCCCGCGGGGTCCGCCGGCCACTGATGGCTTATTAACAATCTGAAATCCCTGAAGATTTATTTTCCTGTTATGCAGTAGGGGCTTGCGGAGCTTCCAGCATCACGGCGACGTCGGCGCCGCGCGCCGCTTCCAGAGCCTTGGATGCCGATCCGCGATTGGTGCAGATCTCGAGGAATCCCGAGCTGCCCACAATGGCGAAAATCTCCGACGGCTTGCCCATGGAATAGGAGAGATTGAGCGCCGTAATTTCCTTGTGGTTGATTACGATTTTGAACCGCGGCGGCGATTCATTGAAAATCTGCGGCACGTCGGCGGGACTGATATTCGTGATGAGATTGCCGAACCGGTCAATCTTGATGACCACGCCCTTCAGCAGATTCTCTCCCGCCCATTTCGGCTTAGGCGAAGTGAACTTGGCGTAGTCGGTAATGACATCGCCGAATTTGCTCACCTCCAGCCCCTTGCTGAGCCAGCCGACGACCGGAGCAAAAATATCGCGCCCGTGAAAAGTGTTGCTGACGGGATTCATAAAGTAGTGGTCGGAAGTGATGTGGCGAACCTCCGTGCTTTCCTCGCGTTCGTAAACCAGAGAGAGAACGCCGTTGTCCGGCGCGACGAACTTGTGCTCCATGGTCCGGGCCAGGAGCGGACGGCGGGCCGTGCCCACGCCGGGGTCAACCACCACCAGGTGAATCGTATCGGAAGGGAAGTACCGGTAGCTCTGGGCCAGGGTATAAGCGGCGTCAAACACGTCGTAGGGATTGACGTAATGGCCGATGTCCACAAGCTGGGCTTCCGGATTGATGCTCAGAATGACCCCTTTCATCGTGCCCACAAAGTGGTCCGAGAGCCCGAAATCCGTGGTCATGGTGATGAATTGCTTGCGCGGCAAAATTCCCTCTTTCCAGAAGCGTTCGATTATCCAACCGAAGGGCAAACTAACGGAAAGCTCAGGGTTTGTCAAGGCTCGCGGACAGCGAATTGTTGGAACAGGAAGGATGGGGGGCGCTGAAGGGAAGGCGAAAGTCCGCTGCCGGCTCGCGAATGCCTTACTTGGCCCGAAGAAGAAGCACCGGCACCTTGACGTTGTGCTGCACCCGCGGCGCTGTCGTTCCCAAAAGCAAATCTTTGATGAAGCGGTGCCCGTGGGTGCTCATGGCGACAAGGTCGCAGCCTTTATCCTGAATCCATCTCACGATTTCGCTGGCCGGGTCGCCAAAGGCCAATGCCGCTTCGGCGGAAATGCCCGCCGACTCGAACTCCGCCCTCACTGTTTCCAGATAGGCCTTGTCCTGACTGACCTCCGGACTCACGGCGTCGGGGCCGTACATGCGCGCCGCCCAGCCGTCGGCCACATGCAGCAGCACCACCCGGCTGTGCATGATTCCGGCCAGAGCTTTGATGTGCTCGATGATGACGCGATCCGTGGGCGTCGTGTCCAGGGTCACGAGGATTTTGTCGTACATTGCGCCTTTGATTCCTCGCCTACAATCTTACCCTTAGTGTCCAATAATTACAGTCCATGCCTGCTGAAGCGCCCCCGGCAAGCTGATGATGTCGAGCGCCGTAATCAGGATGGCGCTGCCCCAGCCGGCAATCATCAGCAGCCAGCCGTTCCGCCACTTGCCCATTCGCTTGCGCGAACTGGTGAATTGCAGCAGGGGGAACATCGCAAAAGGAAGCTGCAGAGCGAGCACCACCTGGCTGAGCACCAGCAGATCCGTCACGCTGCTGTTGCCGCGAATTCCGATAATGAGAATCGCAGGCAGGATGGCGAGCGAGCGCGTAATCAACCGCCTGAGCCAGGGCCGGATTCGCCAGTGCATGAATCCTTCCATCGCCACCTGGCCTGCCAGCGTTCCCGTGATGGTGCTGCTCTGTCCGCTGGCGAGCAGCGCCACGGCGAACAGAGTGCTGGCCATCACGGTTCCCAGCAGCGGCGCCAGGGTCAGGTAGGCCACTCGAATCCAGTCGCTGTCCGGACCGAAATGGATGACAGTGCCGCCGGGCACGGTCACGCTGGTCTTGCCGTAAAAAACCAGCGCTGCCAGAACCAGGATGGCGGCGTTGACGAAGAAGGCAATGATCAGAGCCACCGTGGCGTCAATCGTGTTGAACAGGATTCCGCGCCGGACGGATCCTTCGTCCTTCTGGAGTTTTCGCGTCTGGACCAGTGCTGAATGAAGGTAGAGATTGTGCGGCATCACGGTGGCGCCGATGATTCCGATGGCCACCACCAGCATGCCGCTCTGCTGGAAGCCGGGGGTAAGCACGGCGTGTCCCATCTCCAGAAAGCTGGGACGCGTCTGCGGAAGGACGAAAATCTCAATGAAATAGCAGAATCCAATCGTCGTCACCAGGACCAGAACGAACGCCTCAATCGCCCGGATTCCGAATCGCTGCAGGCCCAGCAGGAGAAGCACGTCAAAGCCGGTGATAATGACCGCCCAGAGAAGCGGAATGCCGAACAGCAGATTGATGGCGACGGCGCTGCCCAGAACCTCCGCCAGGTCGCAGGCGCCGATCGCCAGTTCGCACAGGAGCCAGTTCGGCCAGCGAGTCCAGCGGGGATACCAGTCGCGGCAACATTGCGCCAGGTCCCTACCGGTAACCACTCCGAGCCGCGCGGCGATGACTTGCATGAAGATCGCCATCAGGCTCGCGACGGCGACCACCCAAAGCAGCTCGTATTTGAATACCGCGCCGCCCGCAAGGTCCGTTCCCCAGTTCCCCGGATCCATGTAACCGACACTGACCAGAATCGCGGGACCCACAAAAGCGCGCCATTGCCGCCAGAAGCCGGCGTGGTGGTCCGGCAGACTGACCGTGCCGTGCACGTTTTCGAGCGACACGCTTGGACCGCCGCCGCGGTCCACCGGCTCTTTTCTGGTTCGCCCGGGCCGTTCTGCTTCGCGCTCTTTATCGTTCGAGTCCATGGATGGAACGGGTGCAATTCAGAGATGTGCCTTAATTTACTGCTGCTTTCTCAGAACAGTAAACCATAGTTAACACGAATTGTGGCCGGACTGTCAACCCCGGCGGGGTGGGCGAATCAGAGGATTTCAATCTGCGCGAGCTTGTTTTCCATCAGGCGGGCCGTTTCGGATGAAAGCGACGGCAGATTGGCACGAACGTTTTCCGCCGCGCCCAGTTGGGCGGCGCGCGCCATCTGCAGCCCCACAGCCAGGTCGGAGGCGGTTTGCGGCAGGCTGATGGCCTTCAGGCTTTCCAGAATTCGAGCCGCACGGCTTGCCAGTTGCGCCGTTTCAAGCGGAACTTCCGCGGCATTCCGGCTGGCCAGGGCGATGGCCTTTTCGCGGTCTACTTTTTCAGCTGCCGTGGCTGCCGGCATTTTCATAGCCCGCATGACGGCTTGAAAAGCTTCCGCGTCCCGGTCAATGTTCGTCATCAACTTTAGTCGCAGCCCGGAAAGTTCCTGCAATCGCTCCTGGAGCGCCGCGTGATGTTGCGCATAAGATTTCCGTTTCAGCGCCAGGCCGCAAACCATTTCACCCAGCGCCGCGGCCAGCGCTCCGGCCAGAGCCGATACGCTGCCCCCGCCCGGCGTCGCCGTCGCTTTCGCCACAGCGCTCACGAATGAATCTGCCGTCGCGGAATGTCGATGGCTCTCGCTCTGCTCCATAACTCGGTTCAGGCGATTTTCAAAAACCGCTTCGGGCTGGAAATTCTCGACCTTCAGAAAATGCACTGCGGCGTCAATCAGCGCCTTTTGCGGGACAAGGCCGATGATTTCACTTCCAGCGACCTCTACGTTCCCGGCCGCGGCCTCGCGGGATACGGCCTCGTATGCCGTTGCGATCGGAGTGATTTCAAAGTCGGTGAGGTTCATTGAAACCTGTGCCTGGTTGCGGGCTTGCAGCGGCACGCCCATTGCTTTGACGGCAGGGAATCCACCGCCGGAAGTCCGGATCTTCTTCGCGATGGATTTGGCAAGCGCGTTATCGGGACTGTCGAGATTGATGTTGTACGCAATCAGGAATTTTCTCGCGCCGACGACCGTCGCGCCCGCCGTCGGATGCAAGCGAGGTTCGCCAAAATCGGGTTTGCGGGAGGGATTGGAAACTATCTCATCGCGCAACCCTTCAAACTGTCCGCGCCGGATATTTTCCAGGTTCGCGCGCTCGGGAGTGCGCGCTGCGGCTTCATAAAGGTAAGTCGGGATGCCGAACCGCCGCCATGTTTCTTCGGCGACCTGCTCGGAGATGCGAATGCAATCTTCGAGGCTCGCACCCGAAACCGGAACGAATGGAACCACGTCGGTTGCGCCCATGCGCGGGTGTGCGCCCTGATGCCGGGTCAAATCTATCAGTTCAGCGGCGCGTCCGATTCCACGCAGCGCCGCCTCGCCCACGCTTTCCCGCGTGCCCACAAAAGTGATGACGGAGCGGTTGTGATCCGCGTCCGACTCTTTGTCGAGGAGATAGACCTCCGGCCCGGCCAGAATGGCCTGGACGATGGCGTCGATTTTCGCCGCATCGCGGCCTTCGCTGAAGTTCGGCACGCACTCGATGATGGTTTGCATGAGTATCTCTTTGTGTGCTCTCAGTCGGTGATTGCCATCATCTCTCGCGGCGCCCTCGCGTAAATGATACGCCCTCGCCTAATTGTCATGGCGCAATGGTTCCATCCGACGTAGTAGGGAATCGCGCGGTAATCATCCACGTCCATCACGATGATATCGGCGTCTTTGCCCGGTTCGAGCGATCCCAGACGATCGGCCCGGCCAAGCGAATAAGCGGCGTTGATTGTGGCCGCCACGATTGCTTCAGCAGGAGTCATCCGCAAATAGCCGCACGCGAGCGAAAGAATGAACTGCATGTTGACGGTCGGGCTTGTGCCGGGATTGAAATCAGTGGCGAGCGCTACCGCCGCGCCGGCATCAATCAAGCGCCGTGCCGGCGCGTAGTTTTTGAGCCCAAGAAAGAAATTCGCCGCGGGGATGAGAACGGCGACAGTGTCGGAAGCCGCGAGCTCGTTTATGTCGAGAGCGTGGATTCGGTCGAGGTGATCGGCGGAGGCGGCACCCATTTCGACAGCCAGTCGCGTGGCCCGCGTTTGCTCGAGCTGATCCGCATGGACGCGCAGCTTGAACCCGCGCAGCCTTGCGGCTCTAAGAACGCGGCGGCACTCTGCCACGCTGAACGCACCGCGGTCGCAAAAGCAATCCACAAACTCCGCCAGCTTTCGCTTTGCGACCTGCGGAATCAATTCGCGGGCAATCAAGTCCAGGTATTCCCCGCGCCTGCCTTCGAATCGCTTCGGCAAAGCATGTGCGGCAAGCAGCGTCGGAACGATTTCAATGGGCGATGTCTTGCGAAGGTGACGGATGACTTCCATGGCCTTGATTTCGGTAGCGACATCAAGGCCGTAACCGGATTTTATCTCTACGGTCGTCGTCCCATGTTCAGCGAAGTGGCTCAGATAACGCGACGCCTGCGCCTCAAGCGAGTGCGCAGAAGCCCTGGCGAACAATCTTGCCGTATGCCGGATGCCTCCGCCTTCCGCGGCGATTTCCTGATAGCTCCTTCCCTGAATCCGTTTCTCGTAGTCTCCAACGCGGTCCCCGGCAAAAACCAGGTGCGTGTGCGGATCCACGAATCCCGGCATCACCACGCGATTCCCGCAGTCAACTTCCTTCGCCCGCATCTTGCGCGCCTTTGATTGAAGTGTGCGCGTGGGGCCGGTTGCTACAATTTTCCCATTGGCAATCAATATTCCGCCGTCGCGAATGATTCCCAGTTCCCGCAGATTGCGGCCGCGACGAGGCACAGTCTTGCCCGCCAACGTCAAAAGCTTTGCTGCATTTCGAAGGAATAGCGGTCGGGATTCTCGCATCAGCGTGGGCGGCGGCAAAACTCAGACTTGAATGGCGCGGCACTCGCGTCTATTTCATTTCGCTCGAACCGGGCAGCATGGGAATCTTGATCTTATTCTTTTGCGCAAAACCGATGGCCTCTTCGTAGCCAGCGTCGGCGTGGCGCGCGATGCCGATGCCCGGATCGTTGGTAAGCACGCGCTCGATCCGTTTGGCCATTTCCGGCGTGCCGTCGGCCACGGTCACCTGGCCCGCATGGAGCGCATAGCCAATTCCGACTCCGCCGCCGTTGTGAACGGAAACCCAGCTTGCACCGGACGCCGTGTTCAGCAGAGCGTTCAGAATCGGCCAGTCGGCAACCGCGTCGCTGCCGTCTTTCATGGATTCAGTTTCGCGGAAGGGCGATGCGACCGAGCCGCAATCCAGATGATCGCGCCCCATCACAATCGGTGCTTTCAATTCTCCGCGGGCCACCAGGTCGTTGATGCGCACGCCGAAAATGTCGCGCTCGCCGTAGCCAAGCCAGCAGATTCTCGCCGGCAGGCCCTGGAATTTTACGTGCTTGCGGGCCAGCCGAATCCATCGCGCCAGAGATTCGTTTTCCGGGAAAAGTTCAAGCACCAGGTCGTCCGTGCGATGGATGTCCGCGGCTTCGCCCGAAAGGGCCACCCATCGGAACGGCCCTCTCCCTTCGCAGAACAGCGGACGAATGTAAGCGGGCACAAACCCCGGAAAGTTGTAAGCGTCCTTGACGCCCCTGTGCTCGAACGCCATCGTGCGGATATTGTTCCCGTAATCGAAAGTCGCCGCGCCCAGCTTCTGCAATTCCAGCATTCCGGTCACGTGCCGGGCGATCGAATCGTAGGACCTTTCCAAATATTCCTGCGAATTCTTTTGCCGCAATTCGGCGGCTTCCTTAAGGCCAAAGCCCATCGGAATGTAGCCGTTCAGCGGATCGTGAGCGCTGGTCTGGTCGGTCAGCAGATCGGGGACGACGCCCAGCCGGGCCAGCTCCGGAATCACCTCTGCGCAGTTGCCGACCAGCCCGACGGAGACGGCCTGTTTCTGCCGCACGGCGTTCTTGAGGATGCGCAAAGCTTCCTCAAGGCTGTTGACGCAGATGTCGCAATAGCCGCCGCGAATCCGCCGCTTGATTCTTTCCGCGTCCACTTCAATGCCCAGAAAAGCAGCGCCGTTCAACGTTGCGGCCAGCGGCTGGGCGCCTCCCATGCCGCCCATCCCGCCGGATACGATCAGCTTTCCCGCCAGGCTGCCGCCAAAATGTTTGCGGCCGGCGGCGGCGAAAGTTTCATAAGTGCCCTGCAGAATGCCCTGCGTTCCGATGTAAATCCAGCTTCCGGCGGTCATCTGGCCGTACATGATCAGGCCCAGATTTTCCAGCTCATGAAACTTTTCCCAATTGGCCCAATGGCCGACCAGATTGGAATTGGCGATGAGCACGCGCGGCGCCCATTCATGCGTCCGCAGAACGCCCACCGGCTTGCCGGACTGGACCAGAAGCGTTTCGTCGTTCGCCAGGGCTTGCAGCGACCGCACGATGGCATGATATGATTTCCAATTTCGCGCGGCCTTCCCGGTGCCACCGTAAACGACAAGGTCCGCCGGCCGCTCCGCAACCTCATTATCGAGGTTGTTCATCAGCATTCGCATGGCGGCTTCCTGCTGCCAGCCGCGGCAGGCGAGCGCGGTTCCGCGCGGTGCGCGAATTCGAGGCGCACCTGATTGAACGGGAGCCGAAGGACCCGCTGAAGATTGAGCCATCCCGGATACCTCTAGCTGAATCTTAGACCATGGCGGGGAAAATCAAAAGGGTGGGGAGCGACCACAGGTGCAATTAGAAAAGTCCGGCCGAACCAATGGACGGCCACGTTTCGGAGTCATGGCCGCCGCGCTTCTGCTGTCCCTCGTTGTGCCGCTGTGCGTAAGGGCGGCAAGCGCCGGCAAACCTCTTTCAAACCTTGTGATCAAGGCCGACGATTATTACCAGGGCCGCTGGCAGATTCAGAATGTCGTCAAGGGATTGGCGCTTTTGAAACAGGACGTGGCGCAACATCCCGACGACTACGAAGCATGGTGGCGGATTGCGGAGTTTACGTCCTACCTGGCCCGCCATGACGACGGCCCGGTGGAAATGAAAGAACTGGAACAGGGAATCGATGCCGGTAAGAAGGCCGCGGCGCTTGCGCCCGGCCGCCCGGAAGGCCACTTCTGGCTTGGCGCCGATTACGGACTCTACGCGCAGGAGAAGAACCTGATCCAGGGGCTTCGGCTCGTTGGCCGCATCCGCGAGCAGATGGAAACCGTCCAGAAGATCGACCCCGATTACAATCAGTGCGGGGCGGAGCGGACTCTGGCGCGCGTGGACTACGAGGTTCCTCCCTTGCTGGGCGGCGACAAGAATGAATCCGTGACGTTACTCCAGGATTCCCTGAAGAAGTGCCCCAAAGGCTCGCTGACCATGCTTTATCTGGCGCAGAGCCTGCTCGCCCTGGGCCGCAAGGACGAAGCGCGCGCCCAACTGGAAAATCTCCTCAAGCTCTGCCCCGATCCCCTCTACGGACCCGAACAGGAACAGAACAAGGCGGAGGCTCGCGAATTGCTGGCCAAAGACTTCGGACAGAAGTAGCTTCTGCATTCAGGCTTTCGTTTCAGACTGAGCCTCGCCTGCTTCACTTCTTGACATCTCCAAGTGAGGGGAATAGCCTGCAAGTGTTCCTTTCGAACGGGTAGCCGAAAACCACAAACAGGAGGGCCGACCATGAGGCGGAATTCTTTCTCTTTTGCGAGATGGATTGCGGTGACGTGTGCGATTTTGAGTTTGACTGTTCTGGGTTTGGGACGGAATGCGGCGGCGGCGCAGAAGTCATCCACGACAACGACAACGGTGGTTTCTGCGGCGCAGACGCCGGTTCCGCAATTAATCAAGTTCTCGGGAACTTTGACCGATCTGGCCGGGAAGCCGATCTCCGGTCCGGTGGACGTGACGTTCTCACTTTATTCGGAAGAATCCGGCGGGACGCCGCTTTGGTATGAGTCGCAAACCGTGAACGCGAATGCCGCGGGCGAATACACGACCTTGCTGGGCGCGATGACCGCGACCGGCGTACCGATGGATTTGTTCACCTCGGGCCAGGCGCGATGGCTGGGCGTTGCGGTGCGCGGATTGCCCGAGCAGTCGAGAATTCTGCTGGTCAGTGTGCCTTATGCGATGACCTCGGGCAACGCTGAAATGCTGGGCGGAAAGCCGGCGGCTGATTACCTGCTGGCTTCGCAGAGCGGAACGAGTTCGACAACAACGACGACGGCGGCAGTAATCGGCACGACCACAACTTCAACCACGAGCGGCCGGACGGCGAAGCAGGCGTCAACGGCGACTCCGCAGAGCATCACGACGGGCGGGACGACAAACTATCTGGCAGCCTTCTCGAACAACACCGGCGGGCTGGGAAATTCGATTATTTATCAGGACCCGACGACGAACGACATCGGCATCGGGACCACCGTGCCTCTTGCCAGCACGGAAATTGCGGGACCTCCGAGCACCTCGACGCCGGCGACTGTTCTGGATTTGGCGCGCCCCTACAACGCGGGCTTCGCTTACATGTCGGCGGCATCGTTCCTGCTGTCGAACCCGCACGTTGGGACCAACAATTCCAGGTTGGACATCGCGCTGCGAAACGCCAACAGCAACCACGACGTGCTGCCGGATACGACGGTGATGTCGCTGGTGAGCAACGGCAACGTGGGCGTCGGAACGACGAACCCTCTGGCCAAGACCGAAGTGATGGGGACGCCAAGCACGTCGGTGCCGGCGACGGTTCTGGATTTGTCGCGCCCCTACAACGCGGGGGTCGCTTACACTTCGGCAGCGTCGTTCCTGCTGTCGAATCCGCACGTGGGGACCAATAATTCGAGGCTGGACATCGCGCTTCGGAACGCCAACCGCCCCTATGACGCATTGCCGGATACGACCGTGATGTCGCTGGTCAGCAACGGCAACGTCGGCATCGACACGACCGCGCCAACAACAAAGCTGGACGTGAACGGAACGATCACGGCAACCAATTTTTCCGGCAACGGCTCCGGGCTGACCAACGTCGGCGGCTCAACCACTGTGATCACCGCTTCCACCGCCACGCTCAGCAGCGCGAGCCTGGGACCGACGCTGGCGGTCACCAACACCGACGGCGGCGGCCTCATCGAGGCGCGTAATGGAAGCGGCCTTGGCTTTGACGTGAGCAACAAGGGCGCGATCAGCAGCAACGGCCTCAGCATCACGCCGGACGTCGCGGACGGCGCCTCTGCCAGTTGCTCGACCAGCCCGTATTGTCTTAGCACCAACGTGCTTGCCGGTTACGGCGTTAGCACAGGCGTGAGCGGCGCGAACAGCGTCGGAGACGCAATCGGGGCAACGATTGCCGGCGGCGGAGGCTACTTTGAAGGCAACGTCGGCTCGAACACCGTCACGGACGATTGGGGAACCATCGGCGGCGGCGCCGGGAACACCGTTGGCAATAACAGCGGCGATCTATCGGACGCATGGTTTGCCACGGTCGCCGGAGGCGAGTTTAACTCCGCCAGCGGCGCCTACGCGACGGTTTCCGGGGGCCGGGACGGAACCGCCAGCGGCGGGTACGCCACGATCGCCGGGGGCGAGGTCAACATCGCCAGCGGCGGCGCCGCCACAGTCTCCGGGGGCAGCGCCAACGAAGCCAACGCCAGCGGCGCCACGGTCGCCGGAGGCGAGTTTAACACCGCCAGCGGCATCTTGGCCACGATTGCCGGAGGCGAGAGCAACGGCGCCAGCGGGCAGTACAGCTTTGCTGCAGGCTGCGATGCCGACGCGGACCTTGCCGGAGCGTTCGTTTGGAGCGGCAACAGCGGATCCACGACCTGCGATAAGATCACAGCCGGCAACGCCGGCCAGTTCCTGGCTTACGCGCCCGGGGGCTTTTGGCTCGGCGGCACGCAAGCCGGAGGAACGAAAACTCAACCCAGCGGGGAATTTCTCGCCACCGACACAGGAGCTTATCTTTCCACCAGTGGTGTTTGGACGAACAATTCCGACCGCAATTTGAAAACCGGCTTTGCGCCTCTCGACGAGCACGAGTTGCTGGCCAAACTGGCTCGCATCACCATCACAAGCTGGCGTTACAAGGTGGATCCGGCCGCCATCCGGCACATCGGTCCGATGGCACAGGATTTCTACGGCGCGTTCCACCTCGGCCAGGACAACAAACACATCACCACCATAGACGAAGGTGGCGTGGCGCTGGCCGGCGTGCAGGCGCTTTATCGCCTGAGCCTCGCGAAAGACAAGAAAATCGCCGAGCTCACCGCGCAGAATCGCAAGCTGACCGGCGAGGTTGCAAGGCTGCAAAAGGAAGCTTCGGCGTTCGAGACACTGGAAGCGCGGCTCAATCGCGACGAAGCGCGAGACAAGGCGATGCAAGTCAAACTGGCTAGCGTGATGCGGCAGGAGAAGAAAGCTTCACGCACCCAGCTGGCGCGCGTGCAATTCTAAAGCGGCACTTTACCTGGCGGGCTTGTCTTCATCAGGCAAGTCCGCCGCTTTTATTAGTGTTCTGAAACCCGGCGCATCATGTGAACGGGCCGCGATTTGCGCTTCTATCCCCTACCTTCTCTCGGGTTCTGCTCACCCTATGCTAAAATCGCATTCTTTGAATCGCTGAGGAGCTTTTGCCGATATGCCGTCTTCAGGCACAAAAACGCTCGCCCAGATGTTTCTCGAGGCGACGGAAAAGCACGCGAAGCCGGACTGTTTTCTTTACAAGTCGGAAGGCCGCTATCATCCGGTCTCCTCGGCTGAGGCTTTGCGCAGTGTGGCTGCGCTCGCCAGGGGACTGGACGGCCTTGGCGTGCGCCGCGGCGAACGAGTCGCGCTGCTCAGTGAAAACCGTCTGGAATGGGCGCTCACCGATTACGCCATTCTCGGCCTCGGCGCGGTGACGGTTCCGCTTTATCCCACGCTTCTTGAGCCTGACATCGAACACATTCTGCGCGATTCCGGCGCGCGCGGCATCGCGGTTTCGAGTTCCGAGCACCTGCAAAAAGTCCTGAATGTCAGAGAAAAGCTTCCCGGCCTTGAGTTCGTGCTTTTGTTTGATGGCGAAGCGCAGGCGGAATCCGGCGCGCAATTGTGGAAGGATTTTGTGCGGACGGAACTTGCCCGCGAGCCTGATCCGGTCCCGTTCCTGCGCGAGAAGGTTGCCCAGGGCCGCAGCGAAGAAGTGGCCAGCATTCTTTACACCTCCGGCACGACGGGCGTTCCCAAAGGCGTCATCCTGACCCACGCCAACATCATGTCCAACGTGGACGCGACGCACGAAAGGTTTTTGTGGAACACCGCGGACGTCGCCATGTCGTTCCTGCCGCTCTCCCACATTTTTGAGCGAATGGTCGACTTTTTTTGCCTCAGCCTGGGCGTCTCCATCGGTTACGCGGAGACGATCGATGCGCTGCCCAAAAATCTGCTGGAGCTCCGGCCGACCGTGATGGCCGTGGTGCCGCGAGTGCTCGAGCGGGTTCACGAAAGAGTGATGGAAAAAGTCCGGACCGCGCCGCCCAGCCGCCGCCGATTGTTCCACTGGGCGATTGAAACCGGCAAAGCCTTTTTCCGATTGACGTCCGAGGGTCGAAAGCCGCCGGCGGGCCTGAAGCTGAAGCACCGGCTCGCCGACCGTCTGGTTTTTTCCAAAATTCGGGCGCAGATGGGTGGACGATTGCGCGCCATTCTCTGCGGGTCGGCTCCGCTGGCGCGCGAACTGGTGGAATTCTACTTTGCCATCGGGCTCCCCATCTATGAAGGCTACGGCCTGACGGAAACTTCCCCCGTCCTCACCGTCAACTGGCCGGGAGGATTGCGGCTGGGAACCGTGGGGCAGGTCGTGAAGGGCGTGGAAGTGCGGCTGGGAGATGTCTTCGAAGACGGCGAAGGCCGGAGCGGCCGGGAAATTCTGGCCCGGGGTCCCAACGTCACGCCGGGTTATTACCACCTGGAGGAAGAAAACCGGCAGGCCTTCACGGACGGATGGTTCCACACCGGCGACCTGGGCAGCCTCGATGCCGACGGCTACCTGGCGATTACCGGGCGCAAAAAGAATCTGTTTAAAACCTCCGGCGGCAAATACGTTTCTCCCGAAAGGCTGGAAAATCTTTTCCAGGGCCATCCCTATGTGGCTCAGGTCCTGGTCATCGGCGAATCGCGGAAATTTGTGGGCGCGCTGATCGTTCCCAACTTTCCGGCGCTCGAATCCCACGCGCGGGAGTGCGGCGTCACCTGCGCCAGCCGCGGTGAGCTGGTGCGCCACCAGACGGTCCACGATTTCATGCAGCAGCAGGTGGATGAAGCCTGCAAGTGGCTGCCGCCGCACGAACGAGTCCGGCAGATCGTGCTTCTGGCGCGGGAATTCAGCATTCCCGCCGGTGAACTTTCCGCCACGCTGAAGATCAAACGCAAAGTTGTCGAGGAGCGCTACCGGGATCTGATCGAGGAAATGTTCCAGCGGCGCCCTCCGGAATCGCACGGCGCAACTTCCACCACGCCCTGATCGCGAGCGGGACGCGCCTTTCGCGAATGTTTCGCCATTGCCCGCCCCGGCACGCACGAATTGCAAATTTTGCACCCCATCACTAGAATTGAAGCAGAGGACAAAAATGGAAAACGACACCTTACGGATTGCGGACCGCGAGTTCCGTTCGCGGCTGATTGTGGGAACAGGGAAGTATCGAACTTTTCAGGAAATGGCGCGCGCGCATGAAGCTTCCGGCGCGGAAATCGTGACCGTCGCCGTGCGGCGCGTCAATATTTCGGACAAGAGCAAGGAATCGCTGCTCGATTATATTGACCGCTCCAAAATTTTCATTCTGCCCAACACCGCCGGCTGCTATAACGCCGATGAGGCCGTGCGCACGGCTCGTCTGGCGCGCGAAGCCGGCCTCTCCAACTGGATCAAGCTGGAAGTCATCGGCGACGAGAAAACGCTTTTCCCCGATAACTTCGAGCTCCTCAAAGCCACGGAAACGCTGGTGCGCGAAGGCTTCGTCGTTCTGCCTTACACGAATGACGACCTGATTGCCGCCCGCCGCCTGATTGACGCCGGCGCGGCCGCCGTCATGCCGCTGGGCGCGCCCATCGGTTCCGGCCTCGGCATCCAGAACATCGCCAACCTGCGAATCCTGCGCGAGCAGGTGACCAGCGTGCCGCTGATTGTGGATGCCGGCGTGGGAACGGCTTCCGACGCCGCCATTGCCATGGAACTGGGCGCGGACGCCGTGCTGATGAATACCGGCATCGCCGCCGCGCAGGACGCCGTCCTGATGGCGGAAGCCATGCGCCACGCCATCCTCGCCGGCCGCCAGGCTTATCTCGCCGGCCGCATGGCGAAGAAGCTATACGCCACGGCCTCCAGCCCGCTTGCGGGAGTGGTGCGATAAGGTGTGGCGAGCCTGCTAGGGCCGGTAGCGCACAAACTTCTTGTCACCGCAAGGCGACACTGGCCGCAACCGGGGTCTTCTCCGGGATCGACGGCACCGTGGTGCTCGCCTATTTCGCCATGCCAGCAAAAAATCCGGATTCTTACAAAGACGAAAACGAAGTCATCCGCGAGTTCGAGGCTCGGCGGAAGTGGATCATCCACTCGGCGCTGCTCTGGGTTGTGCCGCTCCTCCTGACCATTATTGTCTCAGAGCTGGACAGCCATGGTCTCACTCACAATCTTGCCGAGTACCCTTTCCTCGCCGGCATTATAGGGTTTGCGATTTGGGCGGTCATCGTTTTGTGCGTCTGCCGATGCCCAACCTGCGGCAAGTTCACGAAACGATACAGGTGGGACCCGTGGTTCCCCGCGCGCTGTCCGTACTGCGGAGCGTGCTTGTCTGAAAAAGGTAAAGACGAGTCCCGGCCCGCCATTTAGGATTAGGCGGCGGTTTGCGGGCAAATTGGCCCGTCAGGGCTTTGGCGGGTTCGATCTGTCGGCGGTGTCGGGGGTCTGGCTCGCGGCCTTTTTCTGCGGCAGCGTGTAAATAATTTCCCCCGGCTTCGCCATGTGGAGTTGTTCGCGGGCGAGTTTTTCGACGGCTTGCGGATTGGATTTCAGCGCTTTGTTTTGCTTCTCCAGCTCCTGATTCTGATGCTTCAGCCTCTGGAGCTGCACCTTCCTGGTTTGGTATTCATGTGCCTGCTTTCGCATGGCCAGGAATCCGTTGGCGCCGAAAATTTCATGAACAATCAGGATGATGGAAAGCAGGGCCAGCACCACCAGGCCGTTTCTGCGCAGCGTTTTTTGATCCCACTCGAGCGGATTCATGTGTTGCTCACAAATGCTTTCGAAGCGGCGATCAGTTTGTCGAGTTCAGCCTGCGACGGAGCCTCGCAGTAAACCCGAACCACCGGTTCCGTGCCCGAAGGCCGCATCAGAACCCACGAGCCGTCTTCGTGAATCATCTTCAGTCCGTCGGTGCGGTCAATTTTGCTCACCCTGCGCCCGTCCAGCCGTTCCGGGTCGCGCTTCAGCTTCTGCAGCAGCTTTCCTTTCACTTCCTCGGAAAGCTCCAGGTTCAGCCGAATCGAATACCACGAGCCGACTTTCTTGAACAGCGCCTCGATCTGCTGTTTCACGGTCAGCCCGCGCGTCGCTATGGCTTCCGCCACCAGCAGGCAGGCCAGAATGCCGTCTTTTTCCGGCACGTGGCCGCGAACCGTCAGGCCGGCGCTTTCCTCGCCGCCCAGAGCGATTTTATCCTCTTTAATAAGCTCGCCGATATATTTAAATCCCACCGGCGTCTGATAAAGAGGCACGCCGTGATGCTTCGCCACGGCGTCCATCAGATGCGTTGTGGCCACGCTGCGTCCCAGTCCGCCGGGAACATTTTTGACTTCAATCAGGTAATCGGCCAGCAGCGCCAGAATGTAGTTGGGATGGATCCACGTTCCGTCGGCGTCCACCACGCCGAAGCGGTCGGCGTCGCCGTCGGCCGCAAGGCCCACCGAGCAGCCGTTCTGCTTCACATAAGCCGCAAGCTCCGCCAGATTCTTCTCGCTCGGGTCCGGTCCTGAGCCCGCAAACAGCGGATCGCGAAAATCGTGAATCAGGTGCGCCGCGGCTCCCGCTTCTTTCAGCAGATGATCGAAGTAGCCGCGCGAGGTGCCGAAAAGCGGGTCGAAGGCGATCTTGAGCTTGGCTTTGGCGATGGCGGCCAGGTCCACTTTCTCTCGCAGCGCCTCCAGATAAGCCGGGCGCGGATCGGCGGGCTTCTTCAGCGGAGCCGTCCAGCTCGGTCCTTTTTCGGAATATTCGCCCGCCAGAATTTCGCCGGCAAGCTTTTCGATGGCTTTGGTCACTTCCGGAAGCGCAGGCGCGCCGTCCGCGCCGGAAAATTTCAGTCCGCTGTATTCGGCGGGATTGTGGCTGGCCGTAATGTTCACGCCGCCGCTCAGCCGGCTGCGCAGAATCTCAAAGGCAAGCGCCGGCGTAGGATCGGGCCGCGAGCAATTCCAGGTTTCCACTCCGTGCGAGGCCAGCATTTCCGCCGCGGTTGCGGCAAATTTCTCCGACATGAACCGCGTATCGTAGCCAACAATCACGCGCGGCTTCGCGGTCTGCGTCAGAAGATACTGGGCTATTGCGGCCGAGGCCAGCCGCACGTTGGGGAAGGTAAAATTCTCGGCGATGATCCCTCGCCATCCGGAAGTTCCAAACTGGATCGGATGGTTGTCCTTCATGCCGAAGTCATTGTATCGTTAAGGCCTGCCGATGGCAACTTCTGCGTTTGGAGCGCGCCAGGGAGGATTCCATGACCGATAAAATCGTCGTCTTTGTGACAGCACCCAACCTGACCGAGGCCCAGAAGATCGCAAAACGCCTGGTGAAGCTCAAGCTCGCCGCCTGCGTCAATGTCACCGAGCCCGTGCGTTCCGTTTACCGCTGGGAAGGCAAAGTGGAGCAGGCCAGGGAGCACCTGATGATAATCAAAACCACCCGCGACATGTTCAAGCAGGTGGAAGCCGAAATTCTCAGCAACCACAGCTACACCACGCCGGAAATCATCTGCCTGCCCATCATCGACGGCACGGCAAACTACCTGGCCTGGATTGCCAAATCGGTCGAGGCCTGACGTTGAGGTCAAGACGGGAAGGGCGGTGTGGTAAACTTCGCGCTATGGGCCGCTCCGCAAGGAACGAATCCGGATACAGCACTGTCGGCTTTGAGGCACGGAAGATTAGGGCTGCTGCCAAAAGAGCAAGTCGCCCGCGCAAAAGCTCCTTGCGGCCTTCCCTCGAACCGCCGGGGCGCACGCTGAAAGGGCTCATTGCCCGGTCCGAGCGAAAAGCCCGGCGAACCCGCGAAGACCGCGAATGGGCTGAGGGATGATCCATGCGACCTTCTCTCCGCAAAGTGCTGGCTGAATCTCACGTCGCGGCAGTTGCCGTCGCGGTGCTCCTTCTCTTTTCGCTGATTAACCTGTTCCACGCCCTGGCCCGGCCGTTGGTCCAACTTGCCGAGTTCCTGATCACGGCCGTTGCGATACTTGGTGTGCCGGCTTACTCGTGGCCCCTCACTACGGCTGACTGGATCATGCTGGCGCCTTCGTTCTTCTATCTTTACTCATTTGCTGTCACCCTCACCGCCGCCTGGCTCCTGTCGCGATGGGTTTACGGCGCGGGGCCCATCCGCAGTCTCAGCAGGTATCGAGACATTCTTTCAGGGAGGACCGATGTTTAACCGGCTGATACGGGCTTTGGTGGAAAGCTACGTTGGCGCAATTGCTGTTGGATATCTGCTGGCGCAGGCGGTTCTCAGCTTTGTGCAGATTTTCTCGTCGCCTGTTGAAAACTGGGCTTACGAAAGAGAGCTTCACCACTTCAATTCGGGAACGGCCGCCGCGGTCCGTCCTCCGTTCGAATTGGCCCTCCCCCGGTTGATCAATTTCATCCTGATCCTGCTGGTCTGGTACAGTCTGCTGCGCTGGCTCTACTACAAGCCGGTTAAAGGTGCGACACAGCCGCCATCGCCGCCCGCGCCTGATTCAAATCCGCAATAAGTTCTTCCATTGCCGAAGGCGCCGGTGCCCCAAAAGCGCTTGACATTGTTAACTACTGTGATATGATATCTGAAAAGGTTATATAGGGTGGCATGTCGGCAACACGCAGATTTACCCTGGCCGGCGGCGGAAGGCGCGAGAGAATGAATCAGGATATTCAATCGACAAAGTGCCTGGAGGCCGTGCCAATTGCGGCCAAAACGCGAGTCACGGGCCGCAATCGAATGCGAAACATGCCGTTTCGCGCACCCACAAAATCACACGAAACCCGCTCCACGAGCGGCTGGTAAGCATGTGGAGAGGGCAAAAGTGCGCAAAATAAAACAATCTTTTTTTACGAACGAAGCCGTTAACTGATTGAAAATAAAGGATCGCCCCTCAAAACGAAGCCGAACGAACCCGAACGAACCCGTTCCTGAATTCCTCCTGCTCACTCGCTCCCCGGGGTGAGCTTTTCATGCTCGGTGCCACTAATCGCCGGGGCGGGCAGGCAGTTGAGCCAGTGGAGCGACGCAGGCGCCGCGCAATCCACTCAAAGGCGTGCCAGCGCCTGGTCCAGATCGGCAATCAAGTCTTCGGCATCCTCGATGCCCACGGAGATGCGCACCAGGCCGTCGGTAATGCCCAGCCGCTGGCGGACTTCAGCCGGAACGCTGGCGTGAGTCATGGAGGCGGGATGAGAGATCAGCGTTTCGACTCCGCCCAGGCTTTCCGCAAGCGAGCAAAGCCGCACTGACTTCAGAACAGTTTTGGCATTTTCGAGCGAACCCGTCTCGAAGGAGATCATGCCGCCGAAGCCCGTCATCTGCTTTTTGGCCAGTGCGTGCTGCGGATGGCTTGCAAGGCCGGGGTAATGCACGCGCTTCACCTTGGGATGCCTCGCGAGGAATTCCGCGACCGCCATTCCATTCTCGTTGTGCTGCTTCATTCTGACGGCCAGCGTTTTGACTCCGCGCAGAATCAGCCAGCTGTCCATCGGACCGAGCACGGCGCCGGCCGCGTTCTGGATGAACTTCAGCCGCTCGGCCAGTGGCGCGTCATTCAGGATGGCTGCGCCGCCCACGCCGTCACTGTGGCCGTTCAGATACTTCGTTGTGCTGTGGATCACAATATCGGCGCCGAGCGCGAGCGGCCGCTGGAAGTACGGGCTCATGAAAGTGTTATCCACGGCGAGCAGCGCTCCGTGGCGATGCGCCAGCGCTGCTGCTGCGGCAATGTCGGTGATTTCCATCAACGGATTGGTCGGCGTTTCGATGTACAGCATCCGCGTCTCGGGCCGGAAGGCGGATTCGACTTGCTCGAGCCGGGAAGTGTCCACATAGGAGAAATTCAGTCCGAAATCCTTCAGCACGCGCTCAAACAGGCGGAATGTTCCGCCGTAGAGGTTGTGGGCGGAAATGATGTGGTCGCCCGCCTTAAAGAGCGTCATCACGGCGTTGATGGCGGCCATGCCGGAAGCGAACGCATAGCCGAACTTCCCGCCTTCCAGCCGCGCCAGATTACGTTCCAGCGCGGCGCGAGTTGGATTTGAGGTCCGCGAATATTCGTAACCCTTGTGTTTGCCGACTTCTTCCTGAACGTAAGTCGAGGTCTGATAGATCGGGACAATGATGGCGCCGGTGGCTGTATCCGGTTCCTGTCCCACGTGAATGGCGTCGGTTGCGAATCCCATGGCTTTCCCTCCGGCTCGCGCGGAGCCTGATCTCTGTCAAGAATCAATCAATGCCGGAAAATTATCGGACTCCGGCGATTAAGTCAATCAAAACGCTGAAGCGCCTCAAAAACATTGTGCCTGCGCTCGTGTTGTGAAACTATAATATTAAACCGAACCTTGGTGAGGTGTTAGCTCTGAACCCCGGGGTGAGCAGGAGGAGATAGAAATGAGGCGGTCTGGGAAAAATGTAGCGACAATACTGGCGGCAGTGTCCTTGCTGGCCCTGGCAGCGCCTCCCGTCCGGGCGGCTGACGAGGAATCGCCGACGCTGACGGTCCGCGTTATTGATGCCGCAAGTAAAGACCCCATTTTTCAGGCGAGGCTGACGCTCGAGTTCGTGATCCCGGGCGGCTTTATGAAGAAATCCCAAACGATTTCATACAGCGCCAAAACCGACAAAAAGGGCGAATATAAGTTCACGACCGTTCCTCAAGGCAAGATTCGCCTGTTTGTGACCGCTCCAGACCACGAAGCGTTCGGCCGCAGCTTTAAGTTCACCAAGGATCACCAGACCATTTCCGTCAAGCTTCGAAAGCCTCAGCCTGTCCTGTGAGACATTTTGTCTCATTGTGCGTCACCAAGTCACGGTGAAGTGGGTAGGCGAAGCTCCAACCACGCGACGAGTCGCGTGTTCCCTCAGTCTCCAAAGCTGAGACGGATGAGTTAAATCAGAAAAGTTATCGAAAAATTTTGAGGAGAAAAAGCTTGCTTCCTGTATTGCTCCAGATTGGTGCAATGAGTTAAAAGCTGTTGAGCATGGGGATGTTAATCGTTGAAGACGGCTCCTTTTCCACAAACTTTTCAACAGCTTTGTTGAAAAGTTTTTTTAATGGGAGCAAAGATTCCGTGGGAGACAATTCAATGCCGGCGGGTGAACGAAGCTCCTTCAGCGCTTTTGGGCGTTGACGGAGCTTCATTCTTTTGTCCGAATCGGGAAAACCTCAAGCGATGCTTAATGCTTCGGAGCCGCAGGAGAAGAGGGTTTTTCCGGTGCTGCCTCTTTCGCCGCAGGTTCCTCGGGAGCCGGCGGGGCCTTGAAATAATCCTCGTCCATCCAGACGTTCGCTGATTTCTTCATGCCGTTGATTTCATCGTTCAGCTTGGTCCTGCGCAGGTCAGTTTCGATCTGGCTCGTGGCACCCTTGAGCGTGGCCGGCTCGTGGCTGACAACCTGGAACATGACGACAGCCTCGGGCGCCTGATAAGGCTTTGATACTTGACCGTCCTTCAGGGAGAAGGCCTCCTTATCCAATTCCGGAAGAAGCTGGCCGTGCCGGACAACTCGGGGATCGGCGTCAATGACAACGACGTTCGGCACGGAAAATTCCTTTTTGACCTTGGTGATGTCGGCCCCGGAGGTGAGGGCGGCCCGAATAGCGTTGACCTTTGCCAGAGCTTGAGCGGGGGGAAGGCCGGGATCGCCCGCTTTGGCATCCGCGCCCTTCTTTCGCACGACGACTTCGCAGATTTTGACTTCGTCGAAAATATCCTTGTGGGCGTCGAAGTACTGGCTGATCTCGTCGGGAGTGACCTTAACCTCATTCGCCAGCTTTTGGTATTCGGCCCGAGCGAGGAGCTGGCGCTTTTCGAGTTCCAGGCGCTCACGAATTTCGGGATTGGAGTCGAGATTATCCTTTTCGGCCTGCTGGTCAAGCACGAGCATCACCGCCAGCTGTTCGCCGACAGCGCGGGGTCCTTCTTTGGAGATGCTCTCCTGAGATTGCGGGCTCAAGCCTGAAATCAGGGACTTCATCGAGGCTTCGGTGATCTCGTCCTTTCCAACTCGCAACACAACCTTGGAACCAGCGTCCGCCGCCGACTTCGCGGCGGGGGCCGCAGCCGCGGGAGATGGGGCGGCAGGCTTCTCCTGCCCGCTTGCGCAAATGGCCATTCCTGCCACCAGCGCGGATGTCATGACCGCCAGAGTCATCCGAGAGATATGTCTATATCCGAATTTCATCAACCGTACTCCTTGTTTCATTGAAAGTGTGCCCTCTTTTAACAGGGAAGAGCCTTATTCTAGCACGACACTCTCCTCCTCGCACCAGGATTGTGCAGCGCCCCTGCGTCAGCATCGGAAGAGCGCAATTGGCTCAAGTCTGGCTTTGCATGTGCCAGTAAACGGCATAGTGCTCGCCGAAAAGCCTGTTCAGAGGAATCAGGCTTAAGGCTTGCTTCTGCCCGACGGTTTGGAAAGTGAGCGGTTCACCGTCAACCTTCTCAACCCACGAAGTTACGCCCGACTTGGCCGCCTGGATCTCCGGAGCAGATGCCGGTTTTCCCTTGGGGATGTGGTTGTTGCCCCCGTACATCTTGTCGCTGGTCAGGTCGCCCTTGCCGAGGCGCCCGGCAAGAACCAGAGGACCATACATCGCGGCCTGAATCGTTCCGTCATCCGGCATAGCGTCGGCGTGAAGGTTCATCGGCAGGCTGATTTCAACCTTATCGCCGTCCTTCCACTTGCGATGCAGCCTGACGTAGCTGGACGGAACGGCCTTCACTTCATGGGATTTGCCATTGATCTTTACCGTCACATCCTTTCCAACCCACCATGGAACCCGAATATTCAGGGCCATCCGGACCGGCCGGGCCGACCGGAAGGTGAGGGCAGTGCTTTCCTCCTCGGGGAATTGAGTTTCCTGGCGAAGGCGGATGCCTTTTTCCTTCCAGTCCAGCTCCGACGGTATGAAAAGATTGACATAAATTTCATTGCCGTCGTGCCAGAAGATCGAATTGGCGAATTTGGAAAACTCTTCGACCCCCGTCCCGACGCAGCACCAGAAGGAATCGTAAGGCTGACTGAAGAATTTCCACCATCCGGCGGCCATCGGCATGAAATACATCTTCATGCCGTTGGTTGGGTGTTGGGTGCCGAGGCGGCTGTTGAAGAGCGTCCGCTCGTAATAGTCCATCATGGCGGGATCGCCTGTCCAGGAATACACGTGGCGGGTCAGCTTGAGCGTATTGTACTCAACACAACATTCCTGGGTCTGGTTGCTCAATTGGCTGGCAAGGATGCCGGGAGGCGTCCGCCAGTGCTCGTAATTGCTGGTGCCGCCCGTGCAATAGCAGCGGCGCGATGTCACGTCGTGCCAGAAAAAGTCCGAAATTTCCCGGTCCCGGCGGTCGTGCTCGAGTTCATAGCGGCGGGCTGCGCCGATCACCTGGGGGACGTGAGTATTGGCGTGCAGTCCTTGGAGCCGGTCCTGATGATCAGCCAGCGGATCAAAGAAACTGTGGTGGTCGAAGCGGTGGCTGAGGGCCAGATACTCTTCCTTCCCCGTGGCCCCGTAAAGATTGGCCAGGACTTCCTGCATGCCGCCGTACTCGACGTATAGGATGCGCTGCATCTGGACGTCGGGAATATCCTTGGCCCAGGCACCGGCCCAATGCGCCATCTTTTCGGCGGTTTCAAGCGCCTGCTCGTTGCCGAGGTGCCGGTACATATCAAAGTGGCCGGCCATAATTTTGTGGTAAGTGTAAAAAGGCGCCCAGACATTTTGCCTGTTGCGAAGCCGCTTAAACAATTCGGTAGGGTATGCGCTCAGATAGCCGCCGCCATTTGCTTTCTGGCAGCGCGAGAGCTCTTCGACCATGGCGTTGGCCTTGGATTTCAGCTCGTCGTCGCCTGTGGCGGCGCACATTTGGGCGGAGGCGGAAAGATAATGCCCGCCCGTGAAATGCCCCCGCAGTTCGCAGTGAGGATCTTCCCATCCTCCCAAGGGCTCTGCTGAAGAAGAGAAGCCGGCAGTCAACCGGAACATATGAAGGAGCCGGTCGGAAGGGAGCAGGTGAAGGTACTTTCGATTGGTCTCCATCGCATCCTTGAACGGCCCATCAAGTAAGCTGACCTGGTTCAACGTAAATGGTTGGACAGCCTTGTTGTGCGCCGAAGATAACAGAGGTGCATCGAAGGGTGCATCGAAAGCGGACCATGCCGTTCCAGGAAGAATGGCCAGCCCCGCTGCAGCGGTCCCCCTTGAAATAAATTCTCTGCGTGTAACCTTCCGAAAGCCCATGATTGCCTCCTGTTGTTTATGGATGCAGATATTGCCCGAGCCAGTCAAAAACTGTTTTATACCAGAACTCGCTGTCGAGCGGCTTCATGACCAGATGCCCCTCCTGTTCAAAATAGATCAGCTTTGATGGTACACCCTGCCGCTGAAGCGCCGTGAAGAGCTGAAAAGCCTGCCCTTCGGGCACGCGGAAATCCTTGTTGCCCTCGAAGATGCGCATCGGCGTTTTGGCATTCTGGATGTAATGCGAAGGCGACCACTTCTCAAACAGTTCCGGGTTTTTCCACGGAACGCCCTTCAATTCCCATTCCGGGAACCAGAGTTCTTCGGTTTCGCCGTACATGGAGCGAAGATCGTAAACGCCGTCATGTGAAACCAGGACATTGAACCGGTCCGTGTGGCCTTCGATCCAGTCAATCATGTAGCCGCCGAAACTCGCGCCAGCTGCGCCTACCCGGGTTGGATCGACGTAAGGCAGACTTTTGAGATAATCCGCGGCGTTCATCAGGTCTTGATAACATGCGCCACCCCAATCGCCTGAGATTTCGGCCGTAAAAGGCTCGCCGTAGCCGGTTGAGCCGTGAGGATTGGGCATCAGAACCACATAGCCCTTTGAGGCAAAAAGCTCCGCGTTCCAGCGATAAAACCATGAATTCGCCCATGCTTCTTGCGGTCCTCCGTGAATCAGAAACAGGCCCGGATATTTCTTGCCAGGGTCGAAATGCGGAGGTTTGACGAGAAGGCTCTCGATGGTTGCGCCCAGCGCGCCCGGAGTCTTGACCGATTCGCCAGGGTTCATCTCGATTCCGGACATCAGCGCGTCATTCATGTGCGTGATCTGAGTGACTGAGCCGTTCGAAAGGTTCGCGCGGTAAACTTCCTGCGGCTTGGTAAGGCTGGACTTTGTGAAGACAATGCCTTTTCCGTCAGGAGTGACCTGGAAATCCTCGATATAGCCTTCCAGGACTCTTTGCACGCCCGGATTCATGACAGAAGTTTTGAACAGCGGCATCTCGGTACCCACGGGAGCCGAGAAATAGATGGTGTTGCTGTCCGGGGCCCAGGCGAACGCAGTGACCCACTGGTCAAATCCCTTGCTGAGCTCTTTGACTTCTCCGGTTGCCACATCGTAAACGCGCAGGCGAAACAGCGACGATTCGTAGCCGTTGGTCGGCTGCGAGGTATAGGCGATATATTTCCCGTCGGGAGAAAACTGGGGAGACGCGTCGGAGCCGGGGTTGGATGCGGTAATGTTTTTGGCTTCTCCGCCCGCAGAGCTTACGAGATACAGATCATTGTTGGTGGTCCATGCGACGGAACTGGGCGGCTGGGAATGGTTTGAGGTGTAGCAGATTTCCTTGCCGTCGGGTGAGATCGCGTATCCATCCGGCGCACCAAGGAAGAAAGTGGGCGAATCGACAGCCCCCGGCGTAAGGTCACGGGGTTCGCCGCCCGACGCCGTCACGGCGAAAAGATGCGTATAGCGGCCGTCGCGCCACTCGGTCCAGTGCCGATATAAAAGATGGTGAATCACCCGCGCCTTGACCTTGCTGTTGTGGCTTTCCTCCAGCAGCGCGCTGTTGCAGGCGGCATCGTGGCAATCCGGATAGACCTGAGAAGTGAAGAGCAGCACATCGCCTTTGGCCGCCCACGTGACGCCGTCGGCCTCGGTGGAAAGATGCGTAACCTGCCGGGCCTCGCCGCCATCGGCCGGAATAATCCAGATCTGGGATTTGCCGCTGCGGTCGGAGATGAAGGCAATGGAGTTCGAGTCCGGCGACCAGCGGGGCCGCTCATCTGAGCCGTTGCCGCTGGTCAATTGCCGGGGCTCGCCGCCTGAAGTTGAAACCCGCCAGATATGGCTGCGCATAGTGTTCGAATTGAGGTCGGGCGTTGAAACCGAGAAGGCGATCCATTTCCCGTCAGGCGAAACCTGCGGATCGGAGATTCGCTGGACTTTCAGAAGGTCCCTGAAGGTCAGCGGCTGTTTGGATTGAGCATAAGCGGAAAGCGCAAAGCAAACGAATACAGAAACGAATGCCCCGGTGACCAGCAATCTTTTCACGGTCTTCTCCTCAGACGAAAGCGCAGGCATCCCCAGGATCTCCTGTGGACGGCCAGCATATCGAATCCGAATAGTTATACCAGACGGACGGCAGGAGGGGGTAAGAGATTTGGGCGGTTGAATTCTCTACGAAGCCAGAATGTAATCCTTGCGCCGCAAAGGAAAATTCGAGAAACTCTTGTGGCGTTCAGTGATGACCCGATGATGAAGATTGCTGGTCCGGCGCCAGGCCGGGGCTGGTTCCAGGCATCGCTGGCAAAGCGCACCACGACGGAGAAGACGATGAAGAGAGCTCTTTGGTTGCTGCTATTGGTACCTGCCCTCGTTTCAATCACGGTGATGAATGCCCGCGGCCAGTGGAATCCGCCGAATCCCGTTGAAAGCGTTGAGCGCAAGCCCGATGGTGTGCTGTTTAAGATGAAGACCGGCACGCTGTGGCTCAAGGTGTGCTCGGATTCCATTGTCCGGGTCCGGTACTCGGCGACCGGAGAGTTCTCAACTCGGAAAGATTACGTGGTTTTGAAGCACGAATGGACTCCCGCACATTGGACCTTTGATTCGAATGGCAGAGAAGTGAGCCTGGCGACCTCGGACTTGAAGATAACGGTCACGCGCGCCGACGGCGCCATTGCCTACCGGAACGCTGCAGGCGCGACCCTCATTCAGGACGCCACTCACCGTATGTGGCCGGTCACCGTGGACGGCGAGCACACCTACCACGCGGAGGAATTTCTCAGCCTGTACGGCTCGCAACAGGGTTTCTATGGGCTGGGCCAGCACCAGGCGGGAGTCTGGGATTACCGGGGTGAATCCGTCGACCTGGCGCAGGAGAATACTCAAATCGCCGTGCCCATGCTGCTCTCGAGCGAGGGCTACGGCATCTTCTGGAACAATACCTCCCACACGCGGTTCGACAACACTTATGTTCATGCGCTTTACATCAGCTCCGACGTGGCCGATGAGGTTGATTATTACTTTCTCTACGGCCCGTCGTTCGACCGGATTATTGGTGATTATCGCGACTTGACCGGCCAAGCGCCGATGTTTGGAAAGTGGGCCTACGGCTTCTGGCAGTGCAAGAATCGTTATAAAACCCAGGCTGAAATTTTGAAGATCGCGAAGGAGTACCGCGAGCGTCAAATTCCCGTGGACAATATCGTGCAGGACTGGTTCTGGTGGACCGACATGGGAAGCTTCAAGTTCAATAAGCAGAATTATCCCGACCCCAAAGCCATGGTGGATGAACTCCATCGCGAGAATTTCCATTTGATGGTTTCAATCTGGCCGTACTTTTATCCCGGTTCCGATGTGTATAACGAAATGGAAAAGCGAGGCTTTTTTATCGCCAAGACCCAGGCCAGAGGATTTCATCCCAAAGGAATGGCGCTCTATGATCCCACGAATCCCGCCGCCGCCAAGTACTACTGGAGCCTGGTTGATAAATCATTGCTGTCCATCGGTGTGGACGCCTTCTGGATGGATACGGATGAACCGGAAACGGAAGGTCAAAGCGAGAACATCCTCGTGAACCACCATCTGGCCATCGGAAGCGGCGCGCGCTACGCCAACATCTATCCGCTGATTGACACAGCGGTCATTTCAAAAGGCCAGCGCAGCGTAACCGACAAGAAACGAGTATTTATTCTTTCTCGCTCGGCTTTTGCCGGAATTCAGCGCAACGGCGTCACGGCGTGGTCGGGCGACGTCCTTTCCGACTGGGAAAGCTTCCGGCGCCAGGTTCCCGCCGGGCTGAATTTCATGCTTTCCGGCATTCCTTATTGGACGACGGACATCGGCGGATTCTTTATCGGAAATCCCAACGACCCCAAATTTCGCGAGTTGTTCGTCCGCTGGTTCGAATACGGTACGTTCTGCCCTATCTTTCGCGTCCACGGAACGCGGACGACCAACACGAATGAACTGTGGTCTTACGGGCCTGATGCCGAATCGATTCTGACAAGATTCGATCGCTTGCGTTATCGCCTGATGCCCTACATCTATTCCACGGCCTGGATGGTCACTCATGATTCGTACACGATGATGCGGCCGTTGGTCATGGACTTTCCCGGCGACAAAATCGCCATGAATATCGGAAACCAGTTCATGTTCGGCCCTGCGATTCTAGTTAACCCGGTGACTCATCCGGATGCCGATTCTCGGAAGGTTTATCTGCCCCATGCGAAGTGGTACGACTTCTGGACCGGGGCCGAAGAAGCGGGCGGAAGAAGTCTTTATGCGCCCGCGCCGCTGTCGCGCATCCCGCTCTATGTCCGGGCGGGGTCCATTGTGCCGATGGGTCCGGAAATGCAGTATTCAACACAAAAGCCCGCCGACCCCATCGAATTGCGCGTTTATCCCGGCGCCGACGGAAGCTTTACCCTCTACGAAGATGAAAATGACAATTACGATTACCAAAAGGGAATTTACTCGACGATTCCGTTCCATTGGGATGACGCCGCTAAAAGCCTGACAATCGGCGCTCGCAAGGGTCAGTTTCCCGGAATGCTTCAAAAGCGGACTTTTGACGTCGTTTTTGTGGGTCCAGGCCACGGCGTCGGATTGGATCCGACGAAAGAGCCCGACAGGGTTGTTCAGTACGACGGGCAGGAAATTCAGGTCAAGCAGTAAGGCGCCCTTACTTCAGAAGAAATCGCGGTGCAACGGCGTGACGAAGCTTTGTTATACCGCGAGATGCCTCTCGCGCAGGCCATGCTCATCCGTCGAGCCGAATCAAGCCACAACCTGCTTACTTCGCCCATTCAGTGTGGAATGTTCCGGCCTTGTCCGTACGGTGGTAAGTGTGCGCGCCGAAGCAATCGCGCAGCGCCTGCAGAAGATTGGCGGGCAGGCGCTCGCGGCGATAGCTGTCAATGTAGCCGAGGGAAGTGGTGAACGCGACGCAAGGCACTCCGAGGCCGATGGCCGTCCGAACCACTTCGCGCAGGCTGTCCGAGTCTTCATTGATGACGGAACTGAAATGGGAGTCGAGCATGAGGTTCGGGAGCGCGGGATTGGCGACGAAAGCCTGCTGAATGGGGTCCAGCAGTTTGGCGCGAATGATGCAGCCGCCTTTCCAGATGCGCGCGATGTCCGGGTATTGAAGATTGTAGTTATATTCGGCGGAGGCGACGCGCAACTGTTCGAAACCCTGCGCGTAGCAGGTGATGACGGCAATGCGATAAGCCTTGCGCATTTGCGCCATGAACGACTTGCCGTCTCCGGAAAAGCGGCGGTCCGGACCTTTGAGGATCTTGGAAGCAGCCACCCGCTCGTCGCGCTGGCCGGAGAGAATACGCGCCTCCACGGCATAAGCCAGAGTGGGCACAGCCACTCCCAGATCCATTGAGTCCTGCGCGGTCCATTTGCCCGTGCCTTTTTGTGCCGCCTCATCCAGAATCAGTTCGACCAGCGGCTTGCCGGATTCTGGATCTTTCTTGTCCAGAACGAGCGTGGCGATTTCGAGTAAGTAGGAGTTCAGGTTGGAGGAATTCCATTCCGCGAGGATGTCCCGAATTTCGAGAATGGACAGTCCGGCGACGTTCTTCAACAGGTCATAGACTTCGCAGACGAGTTGCAGAATTCCATATTCGATGCCGTTGTGAACCATCTTGACGTAATGGCCGGCGCCGCCGGGACCCAGATAAGTGCAGCAGGGACCGTCGGGAACCTGGGCAGCCATCTTGGTCAGAACAGGCTCGAGATGACGGTAGGATTCTTCATAGCCGCCGGGCATCAAAGAAGGACCGTGCAACGCGCCTTCTTCGCCTCCACTCACGCCCATGCCGAACAGGCGCAACCCGGCTGACTCCATCTCTTTGGCTCGCCGCTCAGTGTCCTTAAAGAAGGAATTGCCGCCGTCAATAACAATGTCGTCTTTCTCAAGGGAAGGTTTCAAATTATTCAGAACTGCGTCAACTGCTTTGCCTGCCGGGACCATTGCCAGAATACGCCGCGGACGTTCGAGCGTCTCGACAAAGTCCTTGAGTGAACTGGTGACGGTAATTTTTCTTCCCGCGACTTCGGCCGCGACTTTTTTGCATTTGTCAGCGTCCACATCGAAGCCGGCGGCGGAAAATCCCTTGCTTTCCGCGTTCAACGCCAAATTCTTTCCCATCACACCCAACCCGATTACACCCAAGTGCCGCTTTTCCATGAATGCCTCCATCAAAATTGTTTTGCAGAACTGCCCGGTCGCATTACAGCCAAATTCACGCTGGCCCTTCGGAAAAAGGGGTTCGCGAGCGGGAGTAGAGATTCCCGTACTACCGTTTTCTCAAATCCATAACAAAGTTATATAATACTACCTTCGAGGGTAGCATTTCGAATTGCGGCGCATCGATAATCCCTGAGTCGCGGACTCGGAGGGCTTGGCGCCTCTTCCATCGGCCACCAGCGAGCGGCCAATTCAAGTCGGGAGGACACCTTGGACGGACAGACCAGCGCAAAACAAAAGAAAAGCACATCGGGTGAAGCGGAACTCGACCAACTCTCCATTAATACGATTCGCGGCCTGGCCATGGACGCCACGCAAAAGGCGAACTCCGGCCATCCCGGCCTGCCGATGGGCGCCGCGCCGATGGCTTACGTGCTTTGGACGCGATTTCTCAGGCATAACCCCCGCAACGCCGACTGGCCGAACCGCGATCGCTTCGTTCTTTCCGCCGGCCACGGTTGCCTGCTTCTTTACAGCTTGCTTTATCTCACCGGCTACGACCTGACGCTGGACGATATCAAGCAATTCCGGCAATGGGGCAGTAAGACTCCTGGCCATCCTGAACACACGCTGGTCAAGGGCATCGAGACTACGACCGGGCCGCTGGGGCAGGGGTTCGGCAACGGCGTCGGCATGGCGATTGCCGAGCGCTATCTGGCCGCGTACTTTAATCGCCCCGGGCATGAGCTTCTGAACTATAAAGTCTACGCTTTGGTCAGTGACGGCGACTTGATGGAGGGTGTGGCTTCGGAAGCGGCTTCGCTGGCCGGCCATCTGGGCTTGAGCAATCTGATCTACATTTACGACAACAACCATATTTCGATTGAAGGATCAACGGACCTCGCTTTCACAGAGGACCGCGCCAAGAGATTTTAAGCGTACGGATGGTTCGTTCAGAACCTGCCGGACGGGAACGATCTTGCGGCGGTCGATCGCGCGATTCGCGCCGCGCAGGCGGAGAAGGATCGTCCGTCCATCATCATGTGCAGGACGCATATTGGATTCGGCAGCCCCAACAAGCAGGATACGGCGGAGGCGCACGGCTCTCCGCTGGGCGCCGAAGAAGTGAAATTGACCAAGAAGAACCTGGGCTGGCCGCTCGAGCCTGATTTCTACGTTCCTGACGAGGCACTGGCAAATTACCGCAAGGCGGTCGAAATGGGAGCCCAGCTTGAAAGTGAGTGGAAGAAACGGCTCGATGCTTATCGGGCGGCACATCCGGATCTGGCGCAGGAGTTCGAGCGCTTCCTTCGTGGTGAACTGCCCGCGGGCTGGAAATCGAAGTTGCCCTCATTCAAGCCCTCGGATGGTCCGCTGGCAACGCGGCAAGCATCAGGAAAGGTGCTTAACGCAATCGGTCCGAGCCTGCCGTTTCTGCTGGGCGGCTCCGCGGACCTTGCGCCCTCCACCGATACGCTGATGAAAGGTGCGGGCGAGTTTGAAAAGGGGAGTTATGGCGGCCGCAATTTCCATTTTGGTGTGCGTGAGCACGGCATGGGCGCCGTCCTGAACGGTATGGCGCTAAGCGGACTTATGCCCTATGGCGCGACATTCCTGATTTTTTCAGACTACTGCCGGCCTTCGATTCGCCTGGCGGCGCTCATGGAAGTTCACTCGATTTTCGTTTTCACGCATGACAGCATCTTCCTGGGTGAAGACGGTCCGACACATCAGCCCATCGAACAGGTTCCGTCTTTGCGCGCCATTCCGAACCTGGTTTTGATCCGGCCGGCGGATGCAAACGAAACATCTGCTGCCTGGCGAGTTACTATTGAACATAAAGGCGGCCCCGTTGCGCTGGCGCTGACGCGGCAAAAGCTGCCGGTGATTGATCAGCAGAAATACGGTTCGGCCGAGGGTTTGGAAAAGGGCGCTTACATTCTGGCGGAGGCAGGCGGGAAAACCCCCGAAGTTATCCTGATGGCGTCAGGGTCCGAAGTTTCTATTGCGCTCGAAGCCGGGGAAAAACTGAATGCTCAGGGAATCGGCGCGCGGGTGGTCAGCATGCCCTCCTCGGAACTGTTTGAAATGCAGCCGCAAAGCTACCGGGATCAGGTTTTGCCGCCTGGGGTGACGGCCCGCCTGGCCGTTGAGGCTGCCGCGCCGTTTGGCTGGGAGCGTTATGTCGGTTTGAAGGGCGCCGTAATCGGGATGAACCGCTTTGGAGCCTCAGCGCCGTACAAGATTTTGGCCGAAAAATTCGGCTTTACCGCGGAGAACATTGCCGGGAAGGCTCGGGCCCTTTTAGGGAAAGCATGAGACGCGGACTTGAGCCGGCACATCTTCGGCCGGCGCGACCTGCGACTCCGTCCAGCGAGAGTTCTCATTTGCAAATCTTGATTGTTTTTGGGAGGAATTATGGCTACAAATCCGCTTCGCGAACTGAATCGGCTGGGGCAGAGCGTTTGGCATGACTACATTCGCCGAGGAGAACTCTGTTCCGGAGGCCTAAAGCGGCTGATTGATGAAGACGGCTTGACCGGCGTAACTTCGAATCCCAGCATCTTTGAAAAGGCGATCGCCGGAAGCAGCGATTACGACGACGCAATCCGTAAATACGCCGGGCAGGAACTCTCAGCGCCGGAAATCTACGAACATCTTGCGGTTGAAGACATTCAAAGCGCCACCGACCTGTTCCGGCCTGTTTACGATTCCACCGAAGGGCGGGACGGCTTTGTCAGCATCGAAGTGTCGCCTCTGCTGGCTCACGACACGAAAGGAACGATGGAGGAAGCGCGCCGTCTGCATCGATCGGTGAACCGGCCGAATGTGATGGTGAAAATCCCGGGCACCAAGGAAGGGCTGCCTGCCATCGAGCAGATGCTGCTTGAAGGAATCAATATCAACATTACGCTGCTGTTTGCTGTCGAGCGATATGTTGAAGTGGCCCGAACTTATGTGGCGGCGCTGACGAAGCGCTTAAAGGAGGGCAAACCGATCGCTCGTGTGGCCTCTGTCGCGAGCTTTTTTGTCAGCCGGATCGATACGCTGATCGACCAGCAGCTTGAGGAGAAGCTCAAGTCAGCGAAAGGCGAGGCGGAGCGCCGCAAGATCGAAAGCCTCTTCGGAAAGGCTGCCGTCGCAAATGCCAAAATTGCGTATCAGGAGTTCAAAAAGATCTTTTCAGGCGACGAGTTCAAGCCATTGGCGGAAAAGGGCGCGCGCGTCCAAAGAGTCCTGTGGGCTTCTACGAGCACCAAGAATCCCAAATACAGCGACGTGCTTTACGTTGACGATCTGGCCGGGCCGGACACGGTCAACACCATGCCGACTGCAACGATGACCGCTTACCGGGATCACGGCAAACCGCAAGTCAGGATTGAGAGCGGCCTGGATGAAGCGCGGCAAGTCTTCCAGCATCTTGAGGAATTGGGGATCAGTATGGCTGCCGCGACGGCGAAACTCGAAAAGGATGGCTGCGACGCTTTTGCGCGAGATTACAACAAGCTGGTGGGCGTGATTGAGGAGAAGCGGAAAAAGCTGATGGAGCAGAGAGTGGACCGGGCAACGACTTCAATCGGGTCTCTTGGCGGGCCCGTTGAAGACGTGCTTGCAAAACTGGACGGAAATCAGACGGCCCGCCGAATCTGGGACCGCGATCCCTCGGTTTGGAAGTCAGAGCCGGCGCACCAGAAAATCATCAAGAACGCGCTTGGCTGGTTGAGCATCGCCCAGGAAATGCAGGAGCAGAAGACATCGATTCTGAGTTTTGTTCAGGACGCGAAACGGGCGGGGCTCCAGCATGCCGTCCTGCTGGGCATGGGCGGCAGCAGTTTGTGCCCGGAAGTTTGCCGCGAAACCTTCGGCACGGCGCCGGGATACCTCGATCTTCATGTCCTCGATTCGACCGTTCCGGCCAATATCGCCCGGATCGAAAAAGCCGTTGATCCGGCAAAAACGTTGTTCATCGTTTCCAGCAAATCCGGAGGAACCGTTGAGCCGCTCAGCTTCTTCGCCTATTTTTATGAACGCGTTAAGAGCGTCAAGCCGGAGAATCCTGGCGATAATTTCATCGCGATCACGGACCCGGGAACGGGTCTTGAGAAGCTGGCGCATTCAAAAGGCTTCCGGCATGTTTTCGCCGGCAAGCCCGATATTGGCGGACGGTATTCGGCCCTTTCCAATTTCGGCATGGTTCCCGCGGCGCTGGCGGGAGTGGACATCGGCGCCTTGCTTGAGCGGGCGGAGCGGATGGTCCAGGCTTGTGACGGCTGCATTCCGGCGAAGACAAATCCGGGCGTGAGTCTGGGCGCGGTCATGGCGGAATCGGCGCGGGCGGGACGCAACAAGGTCACGTTCGTCATGTCGCCGGGGATCGCCTCCCTTGGACTTTGGCTGGAGCAGCTTATAGCCGAAAGCACGGGGAAAGAAGGAAAAGGGCTGATTCCCGTTGCCGGGGAAGCGCTCGGCGGACCGGCGAACTATTCCGCTGACAGGCTCTTTGTTTCCATTCAATTGGCCGCAGAAGCCGATGCGGAAAGGGAAGTCAAGCTGAAGGCGCTGGAAACGGCGGGCCATCCTGTGGTCCGAATCGAATTGGCGGACAAGCTCGATCTTGGCCAGGAATTTTTCCGCTGGGAAATCGCCACAGCCACGGCCGGCGCGCTGCTCGGGATTGATGCTTTCGACCAGCCGAATGTGCAGGAGAGCAAGGACAATACAAACCGCCTGTTGGACGAATTCAAGGCGACAGGTAAGTTGCCGGCGGAATCGCCCGTCCTGAAGGCGGACGGCCTTGGCTTTTACTGTGATTCGGCGACGCGGGCGCTGGCGGAGGGTTCGACAAAGCAGGCTCTTTCGCCGGACGGATTGCTCACAGCGTTTCTTGCCGAAGGCCGGCCCGGCGACTACGTCGCGTTGATGGCCTATCTCGACGAGTCCGAACAGGTCGAGCACGGCCTTGATGCCATTCGCCTCAGCCTTCGTGACCGGCTCCGCTTTGCAACCACGCTCGGCTTTGGACCAAGGTTTTTGCATTCCACTGGTCAGCTCCACAAAGGCGGCCCGAATGCCGGGCTTTACCTGCAGCTTACTTCGGAGGACGCGCAGGACGTGCCGGTCCCGGGCCAGCCTTACACCTTTTCAATACTCAAGCAGGCCCAAGCCCTTGGCGATTTGCAGTCGCTCCAATCCAAAAGGCGGCGCGTCATGCGGGTCCAGCTTCCAAAAGATGCCGCGGCGGGCCTGGAGCGTCTTTTGGCGGCGGTGAACGCCGCGCTGGCCAAGGTGCGGGCCAAAGCGGCTTGACTGTGGGTTTTCCGGAACCGGGCTTTATAGAACAGGAGGGCGAATGGGAACGCCGGCGGCCGTAAGCAATCCTCTGACGGAAGGGATGCGTATGCGAAAGACGCCAGATCCTTGCGCGATGGTGATTTTTGGCGCCTCGGGTGATCTGACGGCGCGCAAGCTGATCCCTGCGCTCTATTACCTCTATAGTGAGCGCTTGCTGCCCGCCGGCTTTTCCGTCATCGGCTGTGCCAAGACCCCTTATTCCAATGAGGCCTTTCGCGAGGCGATGGCCGACGCAGTGACCAAGTTTTCCGAGCGGCCGACGGATCCTGCCCTGGTTCGCAGCTTTGTCGAGCCTTTTTACTACCTGACGGATAATTTCAGCGACTCCAAAGCCTACAGCCAGCTCTCAGACCTGCTCGACCAGTTGGATCGGGAAAAAGGGACGCGGGGAAATCGCCTGTTTTACCTGGCGACGCCGCCGAGCTCGTTTCCGGTGATCATCGGACACCTCTTGAATTGTGGCCTCTCCGATCCCAAGGAATCCGATAAAGGCTGGACTCGCATCATTATTGAGAAGCCGTTCGGCCGCGACCTGGAGAGCGCCCGCGAATTGAATGGAGCCATCTCGGCCGCCTTTTCCGAAGACCAGGTTTACAGAATTGATCATTATCTGGGGAAGGAAACCGTCCAGAATCTCCTGGTCTTCCGCTTTGGAAACGGCATTTTTGAGCCGATCTGGAATCGCCGCTACATTGATCACGTGGAAATCACGGTGGCGGAAAATATCGGCGTGGAAGGCCGCGGTGCTTATTACGAGGAATCCGGCCTGCTCCGGGACATGATCCAGAACCACGTGATGTCCGTCCTCAGCCTGATGGCCATGGAACCGCCCGCGTCCTTTCAGGCGATGCAGGTTCGCGATGAGAAAGCGAAGGTCTTTCGTGCAATCCGGCCCTTTGACTTGGACCACCTCGATCGGAACGTCGTCCGCGGCCAGTACACGGAGGGATGGACGAAGGGCCAGAAAGTCCCGGGCTACCGGCAGGAGCCGAAGGTTTCTTCCAGTTCGACGACGGAAAGCTATGCCGCATTGAAGATCGCCATTGACAACTGGCGCTGGGCGGACGTTCCATTTTATGTGCGTTCGGGCAAGCGGCTGGCGAAACGGGTCTCAGAGATTGTCATTCAGTTCCGGCGCGTTCCTCATATTGTTTTCCGGAAAGCGGAATCGAGCGCCATCCAGCCGAGCGTCATGTCCATGCGCATCCAGCCGAACGAAGGAATTTCGATCAAATTCAACGCGAAATACCCCGGAACCGGAATGCAGATCAGGCCCGTCAAAATGGACTTCCGGTATTCGGAGTCGTTTGGAGTGGAAGCCCCAAGCGCCTACGAAACGCTGCTGCTCGATTGCATGCTGGGCGACCAGACCCTGTTCAACCGTGAGGATGCTTTGGAACTGGCTTGGGAATTGCTGACGCCGGTGCTGGAAAAATGGAAGGAAGACGGGGATAAAGGGCTGACCTTTTATGAGGCTGGGTCGTGGGGCCCGGTGGAAGCGGACGCGCTCCTCGAACAGGATGGGCGCGCATGGTACAACTTGTGAGCGAAGCCAATCAAACCGATTCCGTCGGCGCGGGGAGAAATTCAATTTCTCTGACTGCCGGAGAATTGCGCACGGTGAAGGTGGAGAATCTCGAGTCTGAGCTTTCGGCGCTCTGGCACGCCGCGGCAAAAGACTCCAAACCGGAGCATCCCGTCACTCGCGCCTCGGTCCTGACGCTGCTCGTTTACGTCGAAAGTGAAGCGGAGGGTTTAGAAACCCTGAACCTGGTCGCGGATATTATGCACCAGAATCCCTGCCGGGCGATCGTCATGGTTGCGGATCGCGATGCCAAGCCGGACTCTCTGGTTACTTCGATTTCCGCGCGCTGCCGCCTGGCGGCGGGTGGCGGAAAACAGGTCTGCTGCGAGCAGATCGTCGTGCGAGCGCACGGTGGATCCGTTGACGGACTGGACAGCGTGGTCGTTCCCCTGACGATTCCGGGATTGCCTGTATACCTCTGGTGGAGAGCCAAACGTTTTGATCCCCCGGATTTCCTGCGGGATGTGCTGCGCCGAACCGATCGCCTTGTGGTGGACTCCTCGCTCTTTCCGGATCCCGATACAGGCCTGCGGGATCTGGCGCGCCAGATCGCACATTTTTCGGGTCCACACGCCATTGCCTTTACCGATCTCAACTGGTCGCGCCTGACTCCCTGGCGAGAGACGATCGCCCAGGCCTTCAGCTCGCCTGCGGAAATTCCGCTTCTCTCACGGGTCACGGATATCAGGATCGAATGGCTCGCGGATGCGGAACAGGAAGGCGGCCGGGCTGCCAAGGCGCTCCTGATGGCGAGCTGGCTTGCAGGGCGGCTCGGATGGAAACCGGCCTCGTCCTTGAAACATCCGCATGGAGTTCGGGAGTTGTTCTTTGAAGCTGGCCCTCGAACTGCGCGGATCGAGCTGCATCGCAGGAGCGGCCAGAAAGCGAAGGAAGTTCCTTTTGCCGTTCAGATTGAGGTGGGGGACGAATCTCCATCGTCGTTTGCTTTCCGGGAAACGAAGGACAGTACGGGAATTGTCATGCGCCTCGATGCCGCTGGACGGGCTGCCAAAGAGAGGAAGATTCAGACCGCGCGCTTCGACGAAGTGAGCCTGTTTCATGAAGAAATCCGGCATTCAAGTCGAGACGAGATCTACGAAGAGGCTCTCGGCGTCGCAGCCCGTCTCTGCACGCTTTAGCAAGGCACTCTTCAAAGCCTGAACATCAATCGCGAATTCTATGCCTCAACGCGAACTCCGAATCTTCGAGAATTACGATGAATTGAGCCGGGCGGCCGCGGCCCGATTTGTCCAGCTTGCCCGGGAGCGAGAATCCGCCGGCAGGATTCTGTCAGCGGCTTTTTCCGGCGGCGGGACTCCCAGGAAATTCTTTCAGTTCCTCACGGAAATGGCGGCGGAAGTGAACTGGGCGCGCGTCCAGCTTTTTCAGGTGGACGAGCGTCCCGTGCCTCCTGACCATCCGCAAAGCAATTTTCGGATGATCCGTGAAGTTTTCCTGAGTCATGTCCCTGATGCGCTGAAGAATTTTCATCGTATGGAGGCCGAGCGAGCCGACCTGGAGTCGGCGGCGCGCGATTACGCGCTCGAAATTGGCAAAGCGCTTGGCGTCGCTGAAGGGCAGTTTCCGTCTCTCGACTTGGTGTTTCTCGGCATGGGTTCTGACGGCCACACGGCCTCCCTGTTTCCTCACTCGCCGTCGCTCGCTGAGCAGGTCAACTGGGTGCGGCCGAATTATGTCGCCAAGCTGGACACGAACAGAGTGACCCTAACCTATCCTGTCCTGAACGCGGCGCAGGAAATCATCTTTCTTGTTTCGGGAGCCGAGAAAGCCGAAATCCTCAAGAATGTTCTGGAAGGTCCCCGCCAGCCAGACGAGCTTCCTTCGCAAGGCATTCGGCCTTCCAGAGGTACGGTTTTCTGGTATCTTGACAAGGCCGCTGCCAGCCTCCTTCAGCAGCGTGCGGGGGCCGGAAGTTGATCAAGATTGCGCCTTCAATTCTTTCCGCTGATTTCACGCGCCTGGGTGAAGAAGTGCAGGCTGTCGAGGCGGCGGGCGTTGACCGAATCCAAGTTGACGTCATGGACGGCCGGTTTGTCCCCAACATCACCTTCGGCGTTCAAGCCGTCAAATCGCTGCGGCCGCTCACCAGCTTGATTATCGAAGCGCACTTGATGGTCACTCCGCCCGAGGACTTTATCGAGAAGTTCGCGAGAGCCGGTGCGGACACGATCATTATCCACCAAGAAGCCACACCCCACCTCCATCGCGCCATTCAACAGATCCGGGCGTTGGGCAAAAAGGCCGGCGTCGCGCTGAATCCTTCCACGCCCGCTGCCATGCTCTCCGAAGTTCTGGACAGCCTCGGCCTCGTGCTGGTCATGACGGTTAATCCGGGCTTTGGCGGGCAGAAATTTATACCGGAGACGCTTCCCAAAATGCGCGAAGTCCGGACAAGAATCCGCGAGCGCGGATTGAACTGCGAAGTGGAAGTGGACGGCGGAATTCATGCCTCGACCGCTCCTCTCGTTGTAGAAGCCGGCGCCGATGTCCTGGTTGCGGGATCGGCGGTGTTCGAATCGAAGCGTGGTCCGGCGTACGCGATTCGATCCCTTCTGGAGGCCGCCGAGGGAAGTCCGAAGGCATCGTAAAGAACACCTCACCTGCAGCTGGCCTTTTCAGTCTGCCGTTTCCTATTGCAATTATTCTGTAAATTCTACCTGCCTTCGCAGATTCAGTGCATAGAACTGGACACGAAGGGGGGTTTTGAATTTGACAGTTTTGCCACCGCGGCATTAGCATAATTAGTTGCCAATTTAATGTGAAAGCAGCAGTGGGAGGAGTGAAAATGTCCGTCAAAGTTGGGATTAATGGGTTTGGAAGAATCGGCAGGAACGTGTTACGCGCCGGCTATCGCGACCCTGAGATCGAGTTTGTCGCGGTCAATGATATTACGGATCCGAAGACTCTGGCGCATTTGCTGAAATACGATTCCGTTTTGGGAAATTTGAGCGATGACGTTGGATACAGCGACGATTCAATCCGCGTCAACGATCGCTCTATCAAGGTCTTCAAGATTAAGGACCCTGCGGAACTGGACTGGTCATCTCTGGGGATTCAAGTAGTTGTTGAATCAACCGGGCTTTTCACAAAAGCTGAGGATGCGCGGAAGCATTTGAAGGGGACCGTGAAGAAGGTCCTGATTTCTGCTCCCGCGAAGAACGAGGAGATTACAATCGTTTTGGGTGTGAACGATAAGAACTACGATCCCGCCAAGCACCATGTGATCTCCAACGCCTCCTGCACCACGAATTGTCTGGCGCCCGTCGCTAAAGTCGTTCAGGAAACGTTCGGCATCAAGAATGGCGCGATGACCACCGTCCACTCGTATACGAACGACCAGCGAATTCTGGATCTGCCGCACAAGGACCTTCGACGCGCTCGGGCCGCAGCCCTCTCTATCATTCCGACCTCGACCGGCGCGGCCAAGGCCGTCGGCTTGGTTTTGCCTGAGTTGAAGGGAAAGCTGGACGGGTTCGCCATGCGAGTCCCCACTCCTAACGTTTCTCTGGTTGATCTTGTCGCGGTTATCGAGAAATCCGCGACCACTGAAGAACTGACCGCGGCATTCAAGAAGGCGGCGGAAGGACCCTTGAAGGGAATTCTGCAGTATTCCACGGAGGCGCTTGTTTCAGTTGATTTCCGTGGCAATCCGCACTCTTCCATTGTTGACGCTCCATTCTGCAAGGTCATCGACGGAACCTGCGCCAAAGTGACGGCGTGGTATGACAATGAATGGGGTTACTCGAACCGCGTCGTAGACTTGATCAAATTCGTGGCAAAGAAGTTTTGAAGGCTCGATATCGCGCGCGATGCCATGAGTCATCCGCTGCTCTTTGATTCGAGCGAAAGGGAATTTGTAGGTATTCACAATGCCCAAACTATCTATTCGTGCCCTCGATTTGAAGAGTAAGCGGACCTTCATGCGAGTGGATTTCAACGTGCCGCTGAACGATGATGGCAAGATCACGGATGACACGCGTATCCGTGCCAGCCTTCCAACGATTCAATATGCCCTGGAAAAAGGGGCCCGGCTGATTCTTGCTTCGCACCTGGGAAGACCGAAAGGGAAGCCGAATCCCAAAATGAGTCTGCGCCCGGCCGCAGATCGCTTGTCCGAATTGCTGAGACAACCGGTTGCCTTTAGTCCAGATTGCATCGGGCCGGAGGCGGAAAAGGCTGTGGCGGCGCTCGCCGAAGGCCGGGTCTTGCTGCTTGAGAATCTCCGGTTCCATCCCGAGGAAGAAAAGAACGATCCGGAGTTCTCCCGCAAGCTGGCCGGCCTGGCGGAGCTTTACGTTAACGACGCCTTCGGCTCGGCGCATCGTGCTCATGCCTCGACTGAAGGCATTACTCATTTCCTTCCGGTTTCCGCCGCCGGCATGCTGATGGAAAAGGAACTCGATTATCTTGGGCGGGCGGTCCAGGATCCTGCGCGCCCGTACGTTGCCATTGTGGGCGGCGCAAAGGTTTCCGACAAGATCGAGTTTCTTCAGAACCTCATGCGTTTCGCCGACGTCGTCCTGATCGGCGGCGCAATGGCGTACACTTTTCTGAAAGCTCAGGGAATTGACGTCGGCCAGTCGAGGTTCGAGGCGGATAAGCTGGATTTGGCCAGGGACCTGCTCAGTTTTGCGGGACGAAGGTCGATCAAGCTCTGCCTGCCGAAAGATCACCTGGTGGCGGAGAAGATCGATCCGTCCGCGAAAGCTGAAGTGATCAATTCCAAGGCGATTCCGGCCGGCCGCATGGGAGTGGATATCGGTCCCACGACGCAGGAGGAGTTTGCCCGCGAGATCAAATCCGCGCGCACCATTGTCTGGAACGGGCCCATGGGAGTTTTTGAGATCGATCAATTCTCACAGGGAACGGTGAAGATTGCATTCGCCGTGGCCGAGTCCGGTGCGGTCTCGATCGTCGGGGGTGGAGATTCCGTTGCGGCTGTTCACAAGGCCGGAGTTGCGGACAAAATCACTCATATTTCTACGGGCGGAGGCGCCTCCCTCGAATTCCTATCCGGCATGAAGCTTCCCGGCGTTGAAGCGTTGACCGAAGCAGAATAGTAGCGACGAACAGGAAAGGATTGTCCCGGGTCACCGAATGCGAAAACCTGTCATAGCCGGAAACTGGAAAATGTACAAGACGATTGCGGAGACGGCCCGCTTCGTCCAGCAACTTCGCGATCGCGTCGCAGGAGTGACTCATTGCGAGATCATCGTCGCCCCGCCCTTTCCCGCGGTCCGAGCGGCATCGGAGGCGGCGCACGGCAGCAATATTCAGGTTGCCGCTCAGGATCTTCATTGGGATAAAGAGGGCGCGCACACCGGGGACGTTTCCGGACCGATGCTGCTTGAAGCGGGGGCTACGCACGTTATCGTTGGCCACTCCGAAAGGCGCCGCGACCATGGAGAAACTGACGAAGTCGTCAACCGAAAATTGAAAGCGGCGCTGGCTTGCGGCCTTCTTCCCATCGCCTGCGTGGGTGAAACGCTGGCCCAGCGCGAGGCTGGCGAGACCGAGCGGACGCTGGAGCGGCAGTTTAAGCGCGGATTCGAAGGTTTGACCCCCCCGGAGTTTTCTCGTATTATTGTTGCATACGAGCCTGTCTGGGCGATTGGCACAGGAAAGACGGCGACCCCGGAAATGGCGGCGGAAAGCCACCAGTACGTGAGAAGGCTCGTCAAGGAAGCGTTAGGGGAGAGGACCGCTGAGGAACTCCGGATTCTTTACGGCGGAAGCGTGAAGCCCTCCAACGTTGCCGGGTTGATGGCCCAGCCGGAAATTGACGGCGCGCTCGTCGGCGGAGCCAGCCTTGAGATTGATTCTTTTACTGCAATTGTGAAATACGCGTAGCCGCCGCTGCTGCAAGAGAAAGGGTTAGAGTTTCATGGTCACGGCACTTTCGATTCTTCAAGTTGTGATAAGTCTTCTGTTGATCCTTGTCGTGCTGATCCAGGGCGGCGAGAACGTGGACATGGCCGCAGCCTTTGGCGGGTCCAGCCAGGCGGCTTTCGGTCCACGCGGAGCCGTAACCACGATCCAGAAAATCACCTGGGTACTGGGGGCGATCTTTATGTTAACCTCCATAACGCTGACGGTCCTTGCGACAAAGACTTCGTCCAGTTCCGTGCTTCAGGGCGCGCCCGCAAAAAGCGCTCCCGCGACTCCCGGCCCGGCGCCGGCGAAGAAGTAGTGCTCAGTTTCTTGGCCTCCCAAGTGCGGAAGTGGCGGAATTGGCAGACGCACCAGCTTGAGGGGCTGACGGTCGCAAGACCGTGGGGGTTCGAATCCCCCCTTCCGCACCAATCCTGAATTGCAGCTTTATATTTCCCCTGTGATAGACTGTCGGGGCGCGCAGGCGCCCTGAGTTGCCGCATGGATCGAAAGCAAAACTCCAGCCGTAAGCTGCGGGAAATTTGTCGCACGGCGGCACGTGTTTTCTACGAGAAGGGCTATGACGGCGCCTCGATGCAGGATATCGCCGAGGCCGTGGGACTGACCAAGGCGGGACTTTACCATCATGTCGGCAGCAAGGACCGGCTGCTTTTCGAAATCATGAATTACGGGATGGATATCCTGGACGAAACCGTGCTTTCCAAGGTTCAATCCATCCGTGATCCCCGGGAACGGCTGCGCGCCACGATCGTCGGCCATATAGATCTGATTGTTCGGGCCCGGGATCTTGAAATCACCGTCATCCTGCACGAAAACAGGTCGCTGAAGGGCGCGCTGAGAAAGAAGATCAACGCGCGCAAGCGAGCCTACGTTGATCATCTGAAGGAATTAATCACTGAGGTTCAGAAGCAGGAAGGCGGCGAATCAGGACCGCCGCCGGCGCTCGCCACTTTCTACTTATTGGGAATCGTAAACTGGCTCTATCAGTGGTACCAGCCGGAAGGGCCGATCAGTCAGAAAGAGCTTGAAGATGAGACCATAAAGTTTTTTTTCCGCGGCCTGCAGGGCAATCCGAATTGACCACCGCGTTTCGGGCTTTCGCAGCCACCGCGGAGTCCGGGATTTGACCCTCAGCAGATGCCTTTGGCAAAGGCTCAAAGATGAAAACAGCCACAGTTGCATTTCAAGGTGAAAGAGGCGCGTTCAGCGAGGAAGCGGCGCGCAAGCTTCTGGGGACGAATATCCGTGTTTTGCCGTGCGACCGTTTTGAGGCGGTATTTCAAAGTGTCGCTTCGGGCAAGGCCGGCCTTTGCCTTGTTCCTATTGAGAACACTCTTGCCGGCTCGGTCTATGAGAATTACGACCTGCTTCTCAAGAATGATCTGCACATCGTTCGCGAGGCGAGTTTGCAGATTGTCCACAACCTGATTGCCTTCCCGAAGACTTCACTCCGCAATCTCCGCCAGGTCTATTCGCATCCGGTGGCGCTCGCGCAGTGCAATCGATTTTTTGCTCACAATCCGAAGGTGGAGCGCATTCCCTTTTATGACACCGCGGGCTCCGTCAAAATGCTGAAGGAGAGGCGGATTCCGGGAGCGGCGGCCATCGCCAGCCGTGCCGCGGCGTCGGTCTATGGGGCGCGCATTCTGAAAAGGCATCTGGAAGACCATCGCGAGAACTTTACACGCTTCCTGTTGCTCTCCAAGCAGGAATTGGTTCGACGCGATGCCGACAAAGTTTCCATCGTCTTCTCCACGCGCAATATTCCCGGCGCGCTCTTCAAGTGCCTGAGCGTTTTTGCTCTTCGCGATATTGACCTGACCAAAATGGAATCGCGGCCCTTGCGCGGTCGGCCGTGGGAATATTTCTTCTACCTCGATTTCGCCGGGAATATTCGTGAGGACCGCTGTAGGAAAGCGCTGACCCATCTTGCAGAGGTGACGAATTTCCTGCGAGTGCTCGGCTGCTATAAAAGCGCGTCCCGAGGATGAGTGCAGGCCGCAGGGAATTTCCGGCGAGCCAAGACGCCCGCGCCACTCGGGTTGCCCCCAAACATTCCTCGGCATAAACTTGGTTGAAGGATGAGTGCACGAGGAAAGGGCCAGAAGTTTCTTCGATGAAAGGCGATCACAGGACGTTCCGTGGGGTGCGGGCTGAGTTCCGGCCCATTGCAGGGCGCTGCGCTCTTCAGCTGGCAGTGATGGTCATTTCGATCGGCGTGATATTTTGTCCGGCGGCGAAACCTCAATCGCAGGCCGCGAAACCTGCCGTTTCCGACATCACCGGGCAGTATGACTTTTTAACGCCTGAGAATACGCTGGCGATCCTCGACGAGGACGGCATGCTCAAGGGTTACATTGATGTGTTTCAGGGAGATGAGGAATCCGACGCGCTGCTGAGTTATCAAATCACTATCGGCTCGCGTAAGGCCGATCAAGTTGCCTTTCGGACGCAGAAGATTCATGAGAAGTATTACCGCTTTTCAGGAACTGCACAACGCGGCACGGGAAAAGCGCCCGGCGATTCGGATTATCTGCAACTGACCGGTGAACTCCAGACCATCACCGAGAATTCCGTTACTGAAAAGCAAACCATTGACCGCCAGAAGGTGGTTTTCAAGTCCAAAAGCCGCGCAAATCAGGAGCATTGATCCCGCGGAAGAACTTTTCTTCCCTCGACCGATTTCAGGCCTTCGTGCGCGTCTTGCCGGGCTTTCGATTGCTTCGCCAGCTTCTTGCGCAGCCGGGTGATGCGGTGTGCGAGGGGCCTGATGTGGGGAAAAGGATGATCGTGGCCATCTAGTTTTTCCTCGGCGGCCTCGGCGAATTTGAGCGCCGCTTCAAGGTCCCGCCGCCGATGCTCGTAAAAGATGGCAAGCTCCTCGCAGGCCCGCAGCGAATATGAAGTGTTGCGGCACAGGATTTCCAGCCATAATTCCACCGCGTGTTCGTAGCGTTGCTCCCGTTTGTGCTGAAGGGCCAACTGCCAAATCGCTTGCGGCTCAAGGTGCTCGGGTAAACCCCGGTCGATGGCCTGGCGGCAAACATCAAGCGCGCGTCCGGAGTCGCCGGCGCGATGAAAAATTCTGCTCAGACTGAAAAGATCGCGGCCGTCGGCGTCATTCTGGTCCGCGAGTTCTACCAGCGCGCGGCTGAGCTCCGCGGCCAGTGCCGCGAGCGTCACGATGTCGAGCGAATTGTGGAAGAACACCGGTTGCAATCCGCGGGCGTTCCGCGAGCGCAGATAATTGAAGTAAATCTGCGGAATATCAGCGCCATCCACGTCGCCCTCACGTTTGATCTTAAGCAGCTCGCGCTCCAGGCGTTTCAGGTCGCAACGCTCCAGCCGCAGTTTCCAGAGGCGGCGGGCGGGATGGAGCAGGTCGAGATGGAGCAGGCGTCCGAAAGGCGAGCGCATCCGCGCCAGCGTGTAGCGCGTCTCGAGCAGCGGAAGATCGAATGCTTTCCCGTTGAAAGTGATGAGAGCAGAATAGGGCTCGAGCGCCTCGGATAACGCCGCGAGCGCGGCTTTTTCCTCGTCCATCTCGCGTAGGAAAAACTGGCGGACTTTGAACGTCGTTCCGTCAGCCGCTCCAAGGCCGATCAAAAAGGCGCAGGTTCCCGTCCCGCCCGCAAGGCCTGTAGTTTCTGTATCGAGGTAGGCGATGGATGAAGGCGGCGGAAGGATTGCTCCAGACAGGAACAGATTCAGCGGGCTCAGATCCGCCGTTGCCACCTCGCCGATTCGCGCCGTTCCGTATGGCCGGCCGAAAGGCAGCGTTTGCTGCGTCAGGAAGAACTCACCCCGCGAGTTTGAGCAGGTTTCGCCATCGACATATTCCTCAATGCTGTGCGGAAATCGCTCAGCGGGCAATGTTTGTTGGCGGCGCTCGATCTTGCGCAGGTATTCAAGCTGCCTTTGCAGTTCCGATTTGATTTGGCGTTTTGCGGGTGCTTCTTTAAGAAGCCGAAGCTTCTTCTCCAGGCTCATGCGGAAACCTCAGGTCCTCCCTCGAATTCGAGTATCGCTTCGAGCAATGTCAGGGCCACCTCTTTGCCTTTTTCTCCCACCTCGCCAACCGGTCCGACGCAGGAAGGGCATCCCGAGGGGCACGAGCAATTTGCAATCAGGCGGCGCGTGTTCTGCACCAGTTCCGGGCTCATGCGAAACAGCGGCTCACTGAAACCGATGCCGCCGGGATATTTGTCGTAAAGATAGATGTTGGGTTCAAAAAAAATTCGCGGTGCGGGACCGGCAATCCGGCCTCCGGTTTCGATTCCTTGAGCGGCGCCTTCAATCTCCTGTGTTTCATCCACTCGATTCTCACCCACTGCAACGCCCAGGTCGCGCGCGTCGCACATCAGGAGGAGTGTTGCAATTGCATGAAGCGCGCTGGCCAGTCCCTGAACGCCGTTTTGCCGCTCCTCGGCCGAATAGGGAAGCCGGGCCAAAAGCTCTTTGGGCACGGTCAGCCAGAAGGCCGTGGTGTGCATTTCCTGTTCGGGCAGCGCAAGTTCGCCCGAGCCGACGTTCTCATTGGTGTGAAATTTGATTTTCTTGAATCCCACCACCTGCGTATTGACCTGCACTTCCCCGTGCGCCTTTTCCGCGGCACCCTGAGGCTCGGCGGCAAAGTGCTCGAGGATTTTGATCTTCGTGTAGGAAATGGCATCCGTGAAGTATTCCGAATCGCAGCGGCGAACGTAGGCCTTGCGTTCGTCGTAATCCAGCCGCTCCACGTGGAATTGTTCGCCGTCCTGCAGATAAATGGCTTTTTCGTGGACGGTGGTCAGCGCGGAAGAGAAGTCCACTTCAGCGATGACCTGCGGCTCGCGCGTCGTATCCACGACCACGAAATTGTCCGACGAAACCGATCGCAGGCTGATGGCGTCCGCCGGATAGCTTTCTGAGATCCAATGCCATCCGTCGCTGGTCCGGTGCAGGAAACCCAGTTCGGCAAGATGTTCGCACAGCGGGCGAAGAGGATGCGGCCCAAATTGCTCGTCCTCCTGCAAAGGCAGCTCGAAGGCAGCGCACTTCAGATGATTTAGTAGAATCTGGAGATTGTCAGGGTTGACGTAACCGTGCTCTGGGGACCGGCCGAAAAAATATTCCGGATTCTGGACGATGAACTGGTCGAGCGGGGCGCTGGAAGCGACCAGAGTAACCGCCGAGGCGCCATCGCGCCTTCCCGCGCGTCCTGCCCGCTGCCAAGTGGAAGCGATTGTTCCCGGATACCCCGCCAGCACGGCTGCGTCGAGCGAGCCGATATCAATGCCGAGTTCGAGGGCGTTCGTGGTCACAACGCCTTCCAGGCGCCCGTCACGCAAATCGCGCTCGATTTCCCGCCGTTCGCGCGGCAGATATCCGCCGCGGTATCCGCGCACCGCATCAGCCTGGCCGGGCGGGCGAGGAAAATCTTCTTTCAAGTAAGTCACAAGCACTTCCGCCGCCAGCCTTGAATTGGCAAAGACAATCGTTCCGAGTCGCCGGCCCAGGAACAGCCGGGCAAGGCGGCGCGTTTCGTTCAGGTAGGAGCGCCGGATACCAAGCTGCGGATTCACGACGGGAGGATTGTAGAACACGAAAAACTTTTCCGACGACGGTGCGCCGCTCTCGTCGACCAGCGCAACGTCTTCTTCCAGGATTCGCTGGGCAAGCTCCTGTGGATTGGCAATCGTCGCTGAAGTGCAGACGAATTGTACCGTGCTTCCGTAGAACTTTGCGACGCGCTTCAGCCGCCGGAGGAGATTGGCCAGGTGACTGCCGAAAACGCCGCGATAATAATGAAGCTCGTCAATCACGACGTAACGCAGATTCTCAAACAGCCGTTCCCACTTTGTGTGGTGGGGAAGAATCCCGCTGTGGAGCATGTCCGGATTGGTGATTACAAGATTGGCGCGGGAGCGGATGGCTTTGCGCGCGTCCTGGGGCGTGTCGCCGTCGTAAGTAAAAGTGCGAACGGCGTCGCCCAGCTTTTCAGTCCAGCGATTCAATTCCGCGAGCTGGTCCTGCGCGAGCGCCTTGGTGGGAAAAAGATAGAGAGCGCGGGCTTCGGGATTTTCCGCCAGCATGGAAAGAATGGGCAGGTTGTAACAGAGCGTTTTGCCGGAAGCCGTGGGCGTCACAACAACCACATTCTTGCCTTGGTTCGCAAGCTCCGCCGCTCGCGCCTGATGCGAATAGAGCTTATCCATGCCGCGCGCTTTGAGGATTTCCGCGACCGCGGCCGGCAGGAATTCGGGGAAGGGAGCAAAGCGAGCCTCGCGCGCGGGAATTCGCTTGAGTGCAGTGACGCCGCCGTGGCCGGGCCCAGGCTTGAACCTCTGCTCGAGCTCTTCGAGCGCTGCCACGACCGGCGTCAGACTTGCCGGCTCGGATCGGATAAGGTCTTCAGTTGCCTTCATTGCTGTTTTCCCCTTGCGAGCGCCGCATTGCGTTCGCTTTTTCTTCGCTGATACTAGCACAAGCAAAATCCTCCATCAAAGCTTTTTCGAATTGGGCTAACCTCGGGCTGTCCAGTAGCCTGCGCCGGGTGTAAGTTCGTTTGCTTTCACGGCGTTCTGACCGGTCGGTAACTGTTTTCGAATCCTATGGTTGACATTCGTTCCGGTCAAATCAATAATGCAAAGTGGAACGCGAGAGCATGCTGCGCACAGGCCCAACTGCACATCAGTTATATTCGCTCAGAGTGAGGATGCATGGCTACGACAACATCCGTCCCCAAAGAGCAGAAGCTTGCAAAGGATCTCCTGGTCGGCGCTTACCGGACGATGTTTCTCTCCCGGCGAGTCGACGACAAGGAGATTCAGTTCAAACGCCAGAATCGCGCGTTTTTTCAAATTAACGGCGTCGGTCACGAAGGCATCAACGTTGCCGTTGCACTGCATCTGAAGCCTGGTTACGACTGGTTCTACCCGTATTATCGCGACCGCGCTTTCTGTCTTCAGATCGGCATCACGCCTTACGACATGCTGCTCCAGGCCCTTGGGTCGAAGGAAGATCCCATGTCCGGCGGCCGTCAGATGCCTTCGCACTGGTCGTCGAAATCCCTCAACATCGTTTCCGGATCAAGTCCCACGGGTTCGCAAATCCTTCAAGCCGTCGGCGCGGCGGAAGCGAACCAGTATTTTTCACGCGTTCATGAAGCGGCGCAGCTTGCGACGCGTTTTCATGCGGACGAAGTCGCTTACGTTTCCTTCGGCGACGGCGCCTCGAGTGAAGGTGAATTCTGGGAGTCGCTGAATTGGGCCTGCCTCCGCAAGCTTCCCGTGGTTTACGTTCTGGAAGATAACGGCTATGCGATTTCCGTTCCCGTGGACGCACAGACGGCGGGCGGGAGTTTGTCCGCCCTTGTCCGGGATTTTCCCAATCTGCTCATCGCCGAATGCGACGGCACGGATTTCAGGGAGAGCTATGAGGCGGCTCGGAAGGCGGTTGAACATGCGCGCCAAAGGCGCGGACCGTCGCTCATCCACGCCCATGTGATTCGCCCCTACTCGCATTCCTTGTCCGATGACGAACGGCTTTATAAGCCGGAGAGCGTCCGCCAGCAGGAAGCCAAACGCGACCCCTTGCAGCGGCTGTCGCATATCCTGCTCTCCGAGCACGTGACCACAGAGAAGGATCTGAAGCATCTGGAAGCCGAAGTCGACCGTGAAGTGCGCGCCGCGGCCGATAAGGCTCTGGAAGCGCCTCCTCCCGATCCCGAATCCGTGATGCTTTATCTATGCTCTCCCACGGTTGACCCCTGCTCGGAGCACTTTGACCAGCCGCCCAAATTTCACGGCGATCCGAAAACGATGGTTGACCTGATTAACGCCTGCCTTCGTGATGAGATGACTCGTGATCCGCGCGTGGTCGTTTTCGGCGAAGACGTTGCCGATTGCAGCCATGAGGAAGAACTCGCAAGAGTGAAGGGCAAGGGCGGCGTGTTCAAGGTAACGCACGGTTTGCAGCGCCACTTCGGAAGCGCGCGCTGCTACAACACGTCTTTGGCGGAGGCGGGTATCGTGGGCCGCGCCATGGGCATGGCGACGCGCGGGCTCAAGCCCGTGGCTGAAATTCAGTTCTTCGACTACATCTGGCCTGCGATGATGCAGATTCGGGACGAAGTTGCCACTCTGCGCTGGCGCTCGAACAACGCTTTCTCCTGCCCGATGGTCCTGCGCACTCCCATCGGCGGCTATCTGGCGGGCGGCGCCATTTATCACAGTCAGTCCGGGGAATCCATTTTCGCTCATCTGCCCGGCTGGCGGGTGATCATGCCCTCGACGGCCCTCGATGCCAATGGCCTTCTGCGTACGGCCATTCGAAGCGATGATCCCGTGCTCTTTCTCGAACCCAAGCATCTCTACCGCCAGACGCACAATCGCAGCCCGTATCCCGGACCGGATTATATGATTCCCTTCGGTAAGGCGAAGCTGGTGCGCGAAGGGAGCGACGTTTCCATCGTTACTTACGGCTCTCTGGTTTATCGCTCCGTGCAGGCCGCGAAGGAATTGGAGGAGGCCGGAATCAGCGTTGAGATTCTCGACCTTCGCTCGCTCCAGCCGTACGATTGGGACCTGATCAGCGCTTCGGTGCGCAAGACCAGCCGGGTTCTCGTGCTCTACGAGGATTGCGTTTCCTGGGGCTATGGCGCGGAGATCGCGGCCCGCATTGCCGACGAGCTTTTTGAAATCCTGGATGCGCCGGTGCGGCGGCTGGCCGGTAAAGACGTTTATATTCCATATCATCCTGTCCTGGAGGACGCCGTGCTGCCTCAGCCGGCGGACATCGTGAAGGCTGTAAACGACCTGGCTTCTTTTTAGCTCTTTTAACGGCTGCCTTTTGCCGAAATCCTGAGAGTAGGAGTGTCAACCAATGCCGAAGTATGTGATCGAGCGCGAAATTCCCGGGGCAGGCAAACTTTCCCGACAGGAGCTGCACGCCATCTCGCAGAAATCCTGTGGCGTTCTCAAGGGTATGGGACCGCAGATTCAGTGGGTCGAAAGCTTTGTGACCGACGACAAAGTCTATTGCGTTTATATTGCGCCCAACGCGGACATGGTTAAGGAACACGCGCGCCAGGGCGGCTTTCCCGCCAATCGCATTTCAGAAGTAAAGTCCATGATTGACCCGACCTCAGCTAAGGGGTAGGCAGGCGTTCGCTGTGAACCGGGCCATGGGACGATACGGCAGGCGATTTTATCCGATTCCCAGTTCATCCAGTTCTTCGAGCACAGTTCCGCAACGGCGGCAGATGACGGCGCCGCAGTCGCCGCACACCAGCGGGTCTGTGACTTCCATGTTGCAGGCGGGGCAATAGAGCGAGGCTTTATCGGGTTCTTCGATTCTGGTCATAAGGCACGCTTGAATGAGACAATACACGAAGCCGGAATCACCGACGAAGATTTATTTCCGCCGATCCTGCCAGCTTCGTAGAAATCCTTCAATGGCCGATTGCAATTCCGGCAGCTTTCCGTTGAAGAAATGGTCCACCCCTTCAATCCAACGGAGTTCTTTGGGTTCCTGAAATCGGTTGAAGGCTTCCTGTAATCTGTCGCGCGGACCGTACTGGTCCTCGGTTGCTTGCACGACAAGCTTTGGTTTGTTGGAGGTTTCGAGGAAAGCGAAATCCGTTGAGCCGACCGGCAGGCCCAGTCCGACCAACACGCGGACACGCTCGTCCGCTGCGCCCACATAGAGCGCAACCGCCGAACCGAATGAGAATCCCATCATGGCGACGGGCAGTCCCGGAAATCGTCCTGCAAGCCAGTCGAGCGCCGCGCGCGCGTCATCGCGTTCGCCGATTCCATTTGCATATTCCCCCTCACTTTTCCCGACCCCGCGAAAGTTGAAGCGCAGGGTTGGCGCTCCCGCCGCCAGCGCCGCCTTAGCTGCGCGATAGACCACCTTGTTGTGCATCGTCCCGCCATAGAGCGGGTGAGGATGGCAGACCACGGCCGCGAGATTCGGCGTACTATCCGGTTCCCACTCGAGCAGCGCTTCCAGCCGGCCGGCCGGCCCCGTAAGTGTCAGGCGTTCGATTTTCGTGGCTTCCCCCTTTTTGTGTCCCTCGCCTATCGCGCAGGGCTGCAACAGGCGCGTGTTGGAATTCTCTCCCTGCGTAAACGTCGCTTCAGATAGTGTAAAATGACGGTCAAGCCCCGTGCGAGTGGGGTGGGAGCGCAATTCGATTATTGGGAGTGGGTTATCCGACTCAGGTTCGCCATTATTCTGATTCTCATCTTGTCTGCCGTAGGATTCGGCTACTACAAGTGGATTTACCGGCCCGCGCACCTTCCGGTGATCGAAACGGATTATGTCATTTCACCGTCGCTCGACGTGCTGAACACTTACGCGCCCGTCCACATGGTAGTGAATGTCTTGAAGGCCGGCGATCGCGTTGAGATTGTGAAGCGCGCGCACGATTGGGCGGAGATCCGTCTTTCGGCCGGAAAGACCGGCTGGGTTCTGGCTAGCCAGTTGATCGGCCCGCAGACTTTCGCGGCGGGAAAGCAGCTTTTGCAACGGGTTTCCGGCGAGCAGGCTCAGGCCGCCGGGCACACCTCCGGCATCGTCAATCTTCACGTTGAGCCGTCGCGGGAAGGAGCGTTGCTCACCGTTCTCCAGCCTCAGGAGAAAGTTGAAATGTATGACCGCAAACTGGTCCCGCGCGGCGCGACGGTTGCAGGTTCCTCGGAACCCGCGGCCGGCAAGTCGCCCGAGGCCTGGTACTTGGTGCAAGCGCAATCTCCACCGCGCAGCGCGGGATGGGTGCTGGGCAGGCTGATTACTCTTGATATCCCGCCGGCCATTTCCCAATACGCGCAGGCTTATAATCTGGTCGCCTGGCGGACGCTTACGGTGGTGGACGACAATGGCCAGCAGTTTCCCGAGTACGTGGTGGCCGATCGCGTGGGGTCGCAGGAAGTCGATTTCAATCACATTCGTGTTTTCACCTGGGCGGTCGCGCAGGATCATTATGTGACGGCATTTGTTGAAAGCGGCCTGCGAGGGCAATTTCCAATCACCTCGGGCCAGGCAGGTGATGTCCCCTATTTTGCACTGCGCCTGACGGACAAAGACGGGAAAAAATATCAGAAGTTCTATGGGTTGTATGACACGATAGTGCGGCCGCTCGGAACCGTAGCGGGATGGCAACCGCAGGCCGGGCCGCCCGCCGGGCATGGGCGCCGGGCAAGGCGCGGCAGCGGACGCCGCTAGCAAGAGAGGCGGCTTGGCAAAGGCGCACCGAAAATGAGTTCCGCGAATGGTGGCAAAATGGAACGCGTTCGAATCACCGGCGCGCGCTATCGCCTGGCGCGCTCCGTCGCACGCCTGAAGTTTTCGAGTCTGCGAACGCGGCTGCTTTGGCCGGACCGCATCGGCAATTCCGGGCGTGCGCTGCTGCTTGTCAACAGTCCGCCGAGCATGCGGACGGTGGGGCTTCTCAATGCCGCCTTTGATCGCCCGCTCTATTGGCTGCTGGATTCCAGGCTGTCTGCTGCTGCGGCAAGCTTCGGCGCAGCGGACCTGGCCGGAAGGTCCGGCGCTGAACCGGGTCTGGTGGAGGATTGCAGGCGCGCCTTTGCGGCGGGCGGCATGACGGCCGTTTTTGCCGGCAGCGGAGAACCGGGCGGGCAAGCGGATGGCCGTGAGATCGCTTCGCGTCTGGGAATCGAGCTGGCCAAAGAAGCCCACGATCCCCTCGATGTCACCATTTATCCCGTTCATCTGTTCGATCCGCCGCGGGATTCCGCCGGGCGCGAGGCACTGATTTTCGTGGGCGCTCCCATCTATCCCGTCGAGCACCTCCATCGGGCGGACAGTGACTCCGCTCAAGCCGGTCGCGCGCTGGCGCAGGCTCTTGCAGAAAGCTGCGCCTCGAACCCTTTTCGCCTGCCGCCGCCTGAGCTGACGCTTTTCCTGAAGGACCTGGAAGGAATTCTGCGCGGCGATCTCAAGAACGAGTGGGCCGGGCGCCCGGGCTGGCAGCAGGACGCGCAGGAACTGGTGTTGAGCGAATTTGTCGCGCGATGGATCGAGCAGACCAATCGCTTCGATCCGGCAAGCATTGTGGCGCTGCGCGAGCGAGTGGAAGCCTCGCGCGATTCCCGCCAGCGCTGGGCGGCGCGGCAATTCAAGTCGGATACCGCGGGCGCCTGGATGAGTTCATCCTTTCGCCGCACGCTGGTCTGGCTTGAAAGTACGCTGGGCTTTCCGGTGGCGCTTTACGGACTGGCCAATCATCTTCTGGCGGGCGGCGTCTATGTTATTCTCCGCCGCCTGCAAAAGTCTTCCGGCGTCTCCCGTGACAAGTGGATTGCGGCCGGCTTCGGAGCGCTCGCCGGCTACACGATTCAAGTTCTGCTCTGCAATCATTGGCTGGGACGCGCGACAGCAGGATATTACGCTCTCACGCTTCCGCTGAGCGGCGCGTACCTCTGGCGCTATTCGTGGCTGGCTCGCAACCGGACGGGAAGACTCTTCAGCCGGGTGCTTGCGCCTCTCGCCCTGCGGCGCCTGCAGAATAGCCGACAGGCCGTGGTACGCGAGCTTGATCTGCGGATTGCGAATCATTCCCGTTCTCTGGGCGTTCCGCGTTGAGCGACGGAAAGCTTCACAAGCCAGCCATTATGAATGGCAATTGTCCTGCTATAGAATTCCGCATTTCAGGCCTTCTTTTAGACGTGCGCTGGCGGAAGAACTGATCCGCTAGGGCCGGAGAAACAGAATTTGCAGTTCGCCGCGAACTGGCGGCAACGGATTTGATGGAGGCCATCGGATGGCGCTTTTTTTGACCGAAGATGAAGTGCGCGAGCTTCTGCCCATGGATCGCGCGATCGAGCTGGTGGAAGCGAGCCTCAGGATGCAGCATGAGGGCAATGCCGTCAACCGTTCGCGCGAGCGGATTCTGATTCCCGGCGCTTCGTTCCATTACATGGCGGCTGCTCTCACCGGTGAAAAGCTTCTGGGCATGAAGATTTATGCCGTCACTTCCCGCGGCATGCGGTTCATCGTGCCGCTCTTCAGCGCCGAAAACGGCGATCTGCTGGCATTGCTTGAAGCGGACCACCTGGGTCGCATTCGCACCGGCGCGGCCAGCGGCGTGGCCACAAAGTATCTGGCCCGCGAACAAGCGTCGGAGGTGGGGATGATCGGCGCCGGGCGGCAGGCTCGCACACAGCTTGAAGCCGTTTCGCGCGTTCGAAAAATCAAGAAGGCTCGTGTTTTCAGCCGCGATTCGGACCGCCGGCGCGCGTTCTGTAGCGAAATGGAGAAATCGCTTAAATTTCCGGTCGAACCTGCGGACAGAGCCGAGGCAGCCATCCGGCCGGCTGACATCGTCATTACGGCGACGAATGCCACGGAGCCCGTCGTGCACGGACCGTGGCTCAAAGCCGGAACGCACATCAATGCCATCGGGTCGAACATGGCGAATCGCCGCGAGCTGGACAATGCCGTGCTCGCTCGCGCCGGCACGATCCTGGCGGATTCAGCGGAGCAGGCGCACCGCGAAGCCGGCGACCTGATTCAGGGTCTGATGAGCTCCGGACGTAGCTGGAAGGACGTCGGCGAATTGCAGGAAGTCGTGGCCGCCGCCCGGCCCGGCCGCCGCAGCGAGGTTGAAATCACGATTTTCAAATCCTGCGGAATTGCCGTCTGGGATGTGGCAGTGGCGGGTTTTATTTATCAGGAAGCCTTAAAAGCAGGGAAGGGAAAAAAGATTGAAGCTTAGCGCGCGGCAGCCTGGATCCGGCAGAAGGATCGCCCGATCCGTGATTTACGGATTCTCTCCGCTCTTGGATTTCTCCGCCTCAATCTGAATCTTCTTCGCGGCCACGTTGCCGTTCTCATCCAGATCGCCTTTGACGTTGATCCGGATTCCCTCGTGCAAGTCGCTGCTTTTTCCGGCGCTGCCGTCTGCTTGCAGTATCTGCGTGTTGTCGCTGACCAGAACGTAGAAGAAAACGTTTTCGCCGGTGCTGAGCGTGATCTTGCTGCCTTTGATTTCGTTGATTTTACCCTCGACCGTGAAGGGCATGGGCTGCTGGTCGGGCGATTGCTGCGGAGCGGCAAACAGCAAGGGCGAGAAAATCGTCACAAGTAGGATGGCCGGAATGAACGCGTGCTTGCGGAGCATTTTGACCGCCTGCGCCGCACATCTGCTTTCAAGCTCGAACAAGCGGCGGCACTCAGGCATTTTCTCCGGAAAGCAAGTTGATTGCAACTCCGTGGTAATCGCCGGAAGAAGGCTTGTCCACACGAACCACTCGCGCCGGCACGGGGATGGCCAGATCGCCCTCTTTGTACGGAAGCACGACGCGCACGAATTCGCCCACTTCATAGCGATGGCCGCTGAAGAAGTAAGCGCCGGTGCGTGAGACGTTTTCCGTGTGGCAGACTTCATCCATCGGCGTTCCGAACCGCCTGCGCGTGATCTGCAACTGAATGCGCAATGGGGCGCGTCCTTTGCCGCGCAGATCCACCGCCGGCGCGCCCGTTTCCCGCTCCGCCTCCGCGGATTCCTCGGCGGCGAATTCCCACGCTGTCGTGGCTTTGCAGTGGTCGCAGGGCCTCGCCACGCGGAATCCCTGACGGATAAATTCCTCTTCCGCTTCCGGAACGGCGGAAAGAACTTTCTCGTGGCAGCCTCGGCATTCCAGCCGGCATTGCGGAAGCGTCTCCTCTTCCGGCCCGGCGGCCGCGGGAAAATCCATTTCCCACAGATCGCCTTCGGCTTCCATTTTTTCCAGCCCGATGTCGTGCGCGCCGTCCTGGGGCTCCACGCCCAGCCAACTGACGCGGAAAATTCCGGCCGCGCCATTCTTAAGCGAGGTGATGTGGATTTCGCTGTCCAGTTCCGGCAGGCTGTGAATGCGCGCCATCACTTCATGGCCGCTGAGGATCAGCGTCTCCGTTTCCTCATCGAAGAACTTCTGCTCGGCGCTCATGCCGCGCACTCGAATCAGCATCCCGACGCGAACGCGGTGGCGGCGGACAGGCTTGGCGGAATTATCCATAGGCAGTTCAATCGCCCACGCGGGGCCCAAAGGTTGTTCCTGATTCGTCCCGCGCGCAGGATTCAGTCATCGTTGCCGCGCGGTTTGAATGATTTACCCTCGGAAGAAAAGAGTAGAGGCGAACGCCCGATTAGTCAATCCCGGAGAGCGGAGAAGGGAACTGCGCTTCACCTATTTTGCCGCCCAGGCGCCCGTCTGGCAGGCGTAGAGCGTGGTTCCCGAGCCGCCGCTCGTATTCGAATACAGGCTGCCGGTTATGCAAGCACCTGAAGGCGCGCCGGAGCCGGAAGTCCAGGACGGGCCGCTGTCGCCCCCGATCGTCAGGTTTTTGAGCACGTAGTCTCCCGACGAATCTTCGCGCACGCCGGAGTCGGTTGCGCTGCCGACGGTAACGACGTTTTCGATTTTGCCCGTGCCGCCCGTGAAGTTGTAAGAAGCCGTATAGCTCCCGTTAAAGTTCAGGTTGCGAAGCATCACACCGTTTCCTGCGTTGCTGACAATACCGGATGCCGGATGGTTGGCCGGTGCCGAGGAGAAACTATCATCCTCAAAACTCGTGTAGGAGGCGTTGTTGACAACATCGGCGGAGTTCGCTGTGCCGTCGCCATTGATCTCAAAATCGCAGTCCCTGAAGACGTTCTGCTGCGAGGTGGGATCAATGGAAACGGCGACGGTGCCCAGATTGGATTCGATGTCCGCGCCAACAAACAGGTTTTGTGTCGAACTGTTCAGAATTTCAAGTGCATGGCCGGAGGCAACTTGGTTTTGCTCGAGAGACGGCGAGTAAAACGCGTTCAGGTTTGAGCCGCTGAAATTGGAAACGCGATCAAGAATGAGGTTCGTTCCGTTGAAGTCGGCCTGGAGCCTGTGGAATTCACCTTCCAGCGTGCCATCAAGCGTCCATCCCACCCCGGGATCGAACCAGTCCGCGCGAACGTCATCGACCTCCGGGCGGATGACGCCGTCAAAGAGGATTCCGTTATTCGCCACCGAGCCCGGCCCGGTGTAGATCAGGTTCAGATCGCGCAAAACGACCGTTGAAGAATAGGTGGCGTTCACATTGTTGAGCATCAGACCAAAATAGGTCGCGCCCGTCTGCGTTCCCGCGTTCGAGCCCGGCGCAAGTGTGATCTGAGTGGACGAATCCACGGAATCCACATTGAAAGACTGGCCGTTAATGACGATCACGTCGTTCACATCCATGTCGGAAAACTTGGTTCCGCTGACCCATGTGACGCTGGTGCCGCTGGTGTTGACGGTACCCGAAGAATCTTTGCCCACCACGATGGCATAACTTCCCGCCGAGTCCTGCGGGTCGTCGAAGATCGCGCCGTCAAAATCAAAGATCGTGCCCGAATGCTTGATGTACCAGGTGGTGGTCAGCGTGTAATTGCCGGGTACAAAATGAAGGGTGTAGCCCTGCGGAACGTCGGGAGGATTTGAAATCGTCCCGGGCTGCGTCACCCAGATTTCACACGGCGGAGTTCCGCATGCCGCGATGGCGTTGGTGATTTGCGCACCGATGTCCGCGCCGGGAAAGGCGCTGGCGTAAAGCACGTTGTTCAGGTCGGCGTGCTGCTCGGAAACGGCCTGGGCAAAGGCGGTTGAGAGTCCGGCGCTCAGAGCCAAGAGCAGAAGCGCCGTCCCGGTCCATATCCCTCTCTTAAACTCTCGACTTTCGACTCTCGACCTTCGACTTTCCGTCACCATACAACCACCTTTCCCGTCACTCCAGTGCCTGAGCTGACGAAGTACAGATTCGCCGCATCCATGTCCGTCGGCGATTGAAACCAGATTGACCCTCCGCTCGTCATGCGCAGCGCCACTCCCGCCGGCACGCGTCCCAGGAGATGCTGGACGGTAAAGTTCCCCGGCGCGCCGGCTGCAATCGCGACTTGTCCGAAGATTTTCGTTGCGTTCGTCACGGCTGTGACTGCGGTGGCGCCCGTCACCACAACACCCAGGAAAGCATCGCCCGAGGTTGAAGCGGCTCCCGTCTGGTTGTAGTAGAAGCCGCTGGTGGAATTGTAGAAGAGATAATTCGTCCCGCTGGCGGGCGCCGCCGGAGCGGAAGGAGCGGTCGCGGGCGCATAGCGCTTGCCCTGGGCGTATAATACTCCCACGGCGAGACCGGGCGCCAATGTGGCGGAAGTAGAAAGCGAAAAGCCGGAAGCGACACCGCACATTCCAAAGTCGGCGAGATAAGTGGAAACGCTGCCCGCCGCGGCGACGGCCGTCTGGACATCATTCGCGTCCTGAAGCAGCGAATCGATAATCTGCCAGTTGGTGTCGAGATCGCTCTCGTAATTTTCGCCATGCTGCGGTTCGATGATCCCCTTGCGGGGCAGAACGGTTCTGACAACAGCCATATTCAGTCCTCAGCTTTCAGCGGTAAGCGGTCAGGCGTCAGCGCGCTGAAGACTGACGGCTGATCGCTGACAGCTATCCTGATAGTCGCGTTGCGATGGTGCGCACTTTCACAAAGCCGCCGTTGGTGACGGTTTCCGTGCTGCCGGTCCAGTAGTGCGTTTCGAGATGCACCAGGCCGGGGTTTGCTTCATTTTTCTCTTCCACCCAGTAATCGAGCAGGAAAAGCGAGCCCGGCCCGTCGTTCGCATTTTGGCGCGAGGGCTTAATCAGCGCGCCGTTCGCCGCGCCCGAGGGCGAGCGCGTACAGAAGGCGGCAATCGAATATTCCAGTTCCTGCTGCGAGTAAGCGTAGCCGTCCACGGAGCTGACAGGCAGCAAAACGGTCTCGCCGTTCCTGTACCAGCCGTAAAAAGTTTCCGGGCGCACGGCGGCGAACTTGGCGTTGTTCGAGATTTTCGTCAGGTCGTAATCCGTCAACGGCTGGTCCGCCGCCAGATTTGCGTCCGGCAAATCCACAAAGCCAGGAATTTCCGAAAAAGTCAGTTGCGCCATGTTTGCCTTCTGCTTTCAGCCGTGGGTGACAAGCTTCCGGCCGCCAGAAGCCGCGCGGCGGCCGAGATTTTGCCGCTGACGGCTACCAAATGGTTTTTGCTGACGTTCCGTCCGAATACTCTTCCGTCGCCGAATTCGAAAGAAACATGTACTCCGTCTGCTGGCTTCCCGATGCGCCGGACCACGCCGGTGTTCCCGCCGGCGCGACGCGCGCAAGCTGCTTGGAAACCAGCCAGCCCGCGTCAAGCAGTTTGTAGGTCATTTTTCCGTTTGTATAATTCGGCTGCTTTTCGATCACTTCCGCCAGCCGATTGAACACGCCGCGCTGTCCGGTGGTGAAATCTGGCAGCAGCGGATGAGAAAGAAAGATGAAGTCGCCGGCCTCGATGCCCAGCGTCATCAGTTGGCTTTCCACCTGATAAACCGGCGCGCCGGCCGAGGCCTTGCCGCTCGTGGGATTGATTCCGCCGAAGCGCCGAAAAATCCGGTTGGCGGTTAGGCCCGCGAGTGCCGCCCCGCCGCGGTCGGTTCTCATGCCTTTCGACTCGATAATTTGAATCCCCTGCAGATCGAACTGTTCAATCGAGGGCGCGTACGCAAAATTGAGTTCAGTCAGGAACTTGCTGCCGTCGTAGTCCATGCGATAAGTCACTTGATTGATGATCGGATTCCGCGTGACGGCGGGCAGCGCGGTCAGCGTGCGCTGGTCGAGCGAGGCAAGGTTGGAAAACGAGTAGGGTGGGAAAAAGAAGCGCGGGGAAATTCTTCCGTCCGCAAGCGTAATCCAATATCCGCCCAGCGCCTTGAAAATCTCGTATTCCAGAAACTGTTTCGCCTCGATGGATTGTGTCAGAGTGAAATCGAACAGATAGCCCGCAAAGATTCCGTTGCGGTAGTTCAAAAAGGTGTCCACGTCCACGTAAGGGTTGGGATAGACGAGCGTCGGATTGCTCGAATTCGTTGAGTCCCACTGCGCGGGATCATAGATTTTCCACGCCGTTTGCGGCACCAGGTCAGACTGTCCCACGCCCAGCTCGTTCTGCAGAGCGATCAACGCTACGTCCATGGGATTGGCGCTGATGGTTCGCGGATGATTTTTAGAAATGGATTCGCTGTCGTCGCCGGTCAGAAAGATCTTGGTCTTGGCCGAGCGCTTCAGGTCCATACATTCGATCTTGAATCCGGTCGCGTCCGGCAGAACGTCAATGTGGTCGATCTGCTGCGTGGCAACGGTCACAAAATCCGTCGAGTCCATGCCCGGATAGCCGACGCGCAACTGCGCCTTGCGCCCCTCCAGCTTGCCTCCGCTTGCGAGCGCCGTCGCGTAGCCGCGAACGTCCACCACTTCCAGTTCGAGCGCTCCAATCGAACTTTGCCCGTCCATCTGGTTCACGCTTTGCTCGACGCCCTGCGGAACTTTTAGATAAGGCCGCTTGCCGAGCCCGGCCGCGCCGGTGGTCAGCAGAATGTCATTGCGGTCGGCGGTGATCCAGAACCAGGCCGTGGAAGCCACCGTCTTGCGCGCGGAGAATTCCCACGGCAGCGCGCGCGCCGCAAGCGAAAAGGAGAGGACGCCGTCGCCGGTGGTTTCGCCCACAGTTTCCATGCTGGAAACAAGGTCGCTGATGAATGATGTCAGCCCGCCCGTGTACGCGGTGCTGAAATAAGTTTGCAGGTCAGTGTTTCCGGTGAGCCGGAGATATGCGGCGATCGCGCCCCAGCTCCCTTCCGCCCACACGGAATCGGGCGATCCTGAATAGCCGCCCGTGGAGTCGGCGTACGGCTTGAAGCCGTCGAATGGCGTGGTCTGCTGGTACGTTTCGTTGTAGGCATTCACCGTGGAATCGAGCAGGATCTGCTGATTCGCCAGAAAGAAATTCTCAAAGACAAATTCCAGGCAGGATGTAGCCTTCGCGTCGTCGCCGGCTTCGTGGCAGAAAAGCGCCGCCCACGTCCCGGAAGCATCGAGCGCATAAGCGTCATCCAGGCCGCTGCTGGAAGCGCCCTCGGCGAAATGTCCCTTCACGTTGCCGGCTGCGGGAATCCACAGTTGATTCAGAATCGCGTTCTTAATTGCCAGTGAAATCGTGGAAGCGCTCTGCGCCGCGGCAATCAGCGAGGAATACTGCGCCTCGGTAATCGAACCCTTGGCGACCAGCGCCTGCGCGGCCGCGGGCAGAATCCTCGATGCTTTGTCGAAAGCGAAGTAGCAATCCACGTTGTGCTCGGTCGAAACGTTTGAAAGCTTGCCCGGCACGTATTGGTAGCCGGGGTCCTGGTAATTGCCCCAGCCAAGCGTAATCAGGTTCTGGGTGGAGTCGGATGCCGTGGATTGCAGCGACGCAAGGAAGTTCAGCAAATCGCCCAGCCCCAGCGCCGCGCGTTCGTAGTCGCCCGTTTGCTCCATGTAGATGCCGTAAGCGTAGGCGACCCACGCCACCGAACCCGCGCGAATATAGGCCTGGTCCACCTGGCCGTTGTAAACGTCATAGGAAAAACTTAGCGAACCGGCGGGTTGCGGCGCGCCCGCGGAAAGATCGTCAAAGCTGAGCGCGCCCGCTGCATTCAGCGTCACGGAAAAGGAGGTGATGGAGACGATCGTTTCCCCCGGCACGTAAGTGGCGAGCAGCGAATTCAAATCCTGCGTGATGGATTCCCACTCGTTTTGCACGAGCGCTACGACCTGCGTAATCGTTTTCGAATTCGCGTCGTAGCCCGCCGTGCCCGTCGATGTGAAAATGATGGACGTCACTTTGCCGCTCGACGTCGTAACGCCCGCGTTGAAAGTGAAATCAACTGCGCTTTTGAAGCGCCATTGCAGAATGGAGTCCAGTGCGTCGGGCAGGCCGCTGCCTGAGAAATGCCAGGTTGCGGGCGCCGCTGTGGCCGTGAAAACGATGACGTTCGAGCCGCCGGAGGATGCGGGCGGTTCGGTTGAATCGAAAACATTCGCAATCGTTCCGCTGCCGGAAGCGAGCGTCCACCGCGCGGTCGAGCCGTCCTCGGCATCTTCGAAAACCAGCGAAGGCAGGTAGCCGGGATTTTCGCGCAGGCTGTTCAGGCGAGTGATAATGCGCCCCGCCATGTCCCACAGCCCGGCGAGCGTGAAAGCGATAATGGCCAGCGCGGCGTCGTAGATCCAGCAGCGGTTTTGAATGGCCGCGACCGTCGAACTGGTCAATTGCGCGGCGCTCCGGTAATCAGGATCGCCCGGCGGAACTTCAATCGAGCGCGGCAGATCGGAATAGACGGCGTCGTTCTGCAGCGTGGAATAGAGATCGAGTTCGCCAAAAACCGGATCGTTATAGATCAGGTGCGCGACCGGCATGCCCGCTCCCGTAACGCGGCTCGATCCAAAGCGCGCGTGCACGGAATCCTGGACGATCACCGGAATGTTGTCTTCTTGCAGGTACTCGATGTCCGTTTTGGAATAGAGGCGGATGAAGTAGTCCTGCAGTTTCGTGCCCACGCCCATATTGCTGTGCGCGATCCATCCCGTGACCGCTGCGGTGTTCGAGCCGGCAGCGGGCTGCGTGGAGTTCGAGGGCATCAGAAACGCAATCGCCGTGCCCTGGCTGACGTTCGCCACCGACCACGTTCCGTCCGCCGCGGGCGTCGCCGAGCCCATGTAATAGAGAGCGTCGGTCGCGGCATAGACGTCCACGCGATAGGCGGAGGCGCCGTTCGCGAGATTGAAGCAGCGGCCGCTGATAGTCGTCATGGCTGTGAGTTCGATCAGGTTCACCAGCAGATTTCCGGAAAGCAGCAGCGCCGGACTGTAGTTGACGGGGAATCCGTCCGGGCCTTTCGCCTGGTCGAGCGTCGTCGAGGAAAGCGGATCGAGCACGATGTTCTCCGCCGTCAGTTGCGTCAGGCCGTCCAGCTGCTGGCCGAGCGAGTCCATCGCGCCTTCGATGAATTGCGCGCCGGTCGGCGTGGGCAGAGCGCTGCCCGAATATTCCGACTCGTTCGACGTCATGCGTCCCAGCAGCCAGGCCAGGGCGGCGTCGAGCGCGGCGTTCAAATTTCCCGGATAGTAGTCAGAAACTTCCATAGGTCTTCAGCTTCCGTATCCCGTCGTCCCGTATCCGCTCACTCCGTAACCGGTCAGCGTCACGTTCCAGTCCTGCGGGCGAAAAGTGGTGAGCGGGTCCAGCACGCCTTCAATCACCAGCACGTAGAGCGGCCGCTTCTGCAGCGCCGCATTCTGCTCGTCAAAATTCGGGTTAGTTTGTATCGCCATTCGTTGTGTCCGCAGCCGTCAGTCTTCAGTTCTCAGTTCCGAAACTGAAAACTGAGAACTGAAAACCGAAAACTCTTTACATCACCAATGCTCTGAACTTCACCGCTAGTGAATAGACGCGCGGTCCCTTGTACTGGATTGTCGCATCCGTGTTCTCGAGCAGATAACTCTGCGAGCCGGATTGCGAAGAATCGGGATAATAGGAAAACGGTGCGCCCGTAAGCGCGTAATCGAGAAAAGCGCTCCAAGCGGCAAGGTCCGATCCCGCGCGGATGTAATCCACCGTAAATTCCAGAAAGGTATCAATGCGCTCCAGCACGGACTCCCGCACGCCCGCCGTGGAAATGTTGTCGTGGCGCACGGCTGTTTTGGAATAGCCGGGCTGCTGGCGCGGCGGGGCGGAGAAGTTGAGCGTCTGCGCCGTGCCGCCAATCGGGGTGTAAACAATTTTTGGATTTGCCATATTTAGTTCTCAGTTCTCAGTTTTCAGTTCTCAGATTCCACCGTGTAAATCGGCGAATTGAAAACTGACGACTCCGTGCGCCATGCCCGCGTGGCCGGCTGCCGGACCACCGTGTAAGCGGTCAAATTCACATCACGCTCGACGACGGCCTGGGAAATCTTTCGCGTCAGTTCGTCAATCCCCGCCTGCCCGCCGTACACCGGGCCCTGAAAAATCACCTGCACAGTTTGTCCAGCGCCCGCGCTTTTTGCGCCGGACTTGCCGGTTGTGGCCGTGCGCGATGAACTGGATTTCTGGCCGGAGCCGGACGCCCTGTGGCCGGAGGAGCTTCCTCCCAGCGCATGCGAGGCCAGCGCGGCCGCTCCGCCCACCGCGCCAAATACGGCGGCCGATTCAAAAGCCTGCGCCGCGCCGGAGAAATCCATTTCCGCTAGCAGCAGGAAGCCCAGCGCCGTCGAATAGATCGCGCGCACAATCGCTTCCTGTGCGATGGCGGCGATGGTTCGTTCCGCCGCCTGGCTGAAGGCCTGGCCGATACTCTTTTGCCAGACCCTGGCGTTCCCGATGTTCCTGGCCAGCGCGCTGTCGAAGCTGACGAACGTCTGAAGCAGGCTCGACTGCAGCGTCCCCGCGGCGGAAGTCTGCACCTCGCGAAAGCTGCCGCTCACCGATTTGCTCCACTCAGCGACGGCGCTGCGATGTTGGGCCAGCAGCGTTCCGAGCGTGCTGAACTGCTTTCTGGAACCGGACGTGAACGCTTCCAGCCCGCCGCCCGCCGATTTGAAACTCGCCTGGCCTCTCGCCGCCCACTGGCTCAGGTTCAATCCCAGGCTTGCCAGGTTCTGGCTGAAATTCGTCTGGAACGATTTGATCCCCGCTTCCGCGTTCGAAGGATCGGCCGCGATTTGAATCAGCACTTGCGATGCGTTTGATGACATTCTTTGCTCCGCTACCAGTTCACTTCTCTCGGCCGCCCGCGCGCCGGCCGTTCAATTCCCGCGGACTCCAGTGATTCCTCCAGCGCCCGCCGTTCGTCCTGCATCAGGCGCGCCGCTGCCGCAAGATCGAAGTCGAGCGCGACCACGGCGTCTTCGATGTCCGCCATGCGGCTCGGCCGGCAGCCGAACCGTTCCGCCGCCGAAGCAAGCAGAAGAAAATTCTCACTTCGAACGAAATCGCTCGATCCCGGCGGCCGGGATCGAATCGTCCTCCTTCGCGGCATTGGCGGATTCCGCGTTGTTCCCGCTCATGGCTCGGCACGCCCACTCAAAAATGAAGGCACGATCTTCCAGCGGAATATCGTCCAGCGAAACTTCGTCCGGCCCTTCGCCGATGGCCGGTTCGATCACGCTGGCCATGATCAGGCGCGTGGCAAACGATGCCAGTTCCAGGATTTCGTCCGGCCTCAGCGGGCAATCCTCTTTCGCCGTGCCCTCATCCAGTGCCACGGCCAGCAGCCGTTGCGGGATCCGCCCGGAGATGACCCACTCCAGCGGTCCCGGCTTCGACGCAACAATCGTCGCTCCGCTCGGCAGGCGCAATTGTTCGGCGCGCCCGAGCTTTTCCGCTCGCGCCGCCGCGCGCCATTCACCGGCCGTGGCAATTCCGTTATCTTTGGCTTTCGTCACCGCTCCCCTCCTTGAATGTGGCAAGTGGCATTGTGCATGTGCGCCCCACATTCCAACGCCACATGCCATCTGCCATATCCCACCTGCCGTTTTTACGTTTGCCGGTACAGCTTTCCCACCTGATCGCCCGCGGGCCGCGTGGGATCGGCGAGGCCGGAGAACTTTACCTTGTACGTCGTCTCCTTGCCGCGCTGGAAGGGAATCTGCATCGCCTCCGCCTGATAAGCCTGGTAAAGCTGGCTGACCACAAATTTGCCGGGCGAATCGCGCCGCGGCGAAATCACAGCGATGGAAGTTTTGGGAATGGCGATGATTCCGCCGAATGCGATCTCCTCGTATGCCTGCGAGCCCGCCGGCAGGCTCGCGTCCGTGCCCACGGTGTAAGTTCCGTGCACGATGAAGTTTTTCAGGTTCGCCAGGTCCGATTGCATCAGCGTGACTTCCACCGCGGCCGCTTCCGCGGTCATCACCACGTCAATCGGACCGGCGGTCTGGTCGGCGCTGATTTCCTCCAGCTTGGGCGTCAGCACCACCGTCATTGCGCCGTTCGTCGCTCCGGCAAAAACCGGCGAGCCGGCCGTCGGCGCGCCGGTGGAATCAATCAATAGCCGCGCCCCCGTCGCCGGAACCGTCACGCCCAGCCACAGATTGCCGGGTCCCTGATGAATTTTTGTTGCATCAACGTTTGCCATGGTTCCTCCGTTTCAAACTTTCAGCAATTTGCTATCGGCCGTCAGCTCCCTGAACGCCGTGGCCTGCAGTTGCGCTAGTGCCCGCACGGGCAATGATTCGCTTCCGTCGTTCCCGTCAGGGTTCCGTTATGGCTGTTCTCCCTCAGATCGGGTTCAGGCGAAGCAAAACCGTGCAGCGGCCAGTAGCCCACCAGGTTGCCGGGTCGAATCTTCGATGGCGGCGCGCCGTGTGCCAGCGCGGAAATCTCACCGGAGGAAAGCGCCACATTCCAGACTGCGACCTCCGCGATGCGCCCTTGAAAGGGATACAGCGAGCCGCTCGGACGTCCCCCGATTCCGAAGTTGCTCGACCCGGGAATCAGAGCGCCCGTCAGCGCGGCTCCTGAACCCGCCACTCCGTTGACATAGACGTAGGCGTTGGACCCATCGTACAGACCGCAGACGTACGACCACGCACTGGCGGTCAGGCTCACCGAGCCAGTCGGAAATGCTGTCCCGCTGCCTGCCTGAACGCCGAAGAGGACCTGGCCGCTCGAGTTGTTGACGACCAGCAGATATTGGTTCGTGACATCCCAGCGGCCGGCGATAGTGGCGTTCGCAACAAGCGAGGTCGGATAAACCCACGCGCAAACCGTCATCGCGCCGCTGCTCAGGTTCGCCGCCGACGTTCCGGCATTGATGTAGTCGCTCGTGCCGTTAAAATTCCGCGCGGCAAAAGCCGGTGCTGCCAGCAGCACCGCCAGGCTGAGAACTGAAAGCTGAAGGCTGATAGCTTTCCTCATAGCGTCTCGTCAATCTTCAGATATTCCCCGACCAGCAGCAGGTTCGCCGCTGCCGTCGAGGTGGAATTCTGATGGATTTTCACGATCAGCAGATTGTCCGCCGCCACGCTTGATTGCACTGCGAACGTCGTCGTGAAGCGGTTGTAAGCCGTGGCCGGAACCGTCACCGTCTGCGCCGTGGCGGAAGTGAGCGACGCGGGATTCACGCTCCCACTTGCTCCCACCGCAGCGTCGGAAGTTTGCAGCACCACGTTTCCGCTGGTCACATTGATCGCCGTGTCGAGAACGATGTTGGCGTTGGGCGTCGCCGAGACGTTGTGCGGAATGCGAACCGTGCAGTAGATGTCGCCGCTCGCGTTCTTGACGAATTCCCAATGCCCGGCGTCCCACGCCGTCAGGCCGGTAACCGTCCAGAAAGAGTTTCCCGCGTTGCTCGATTCCGCCGGCGAGCAGTTTTCCAGCGGAACGTAATGCGTCTTCGTCGTGTCGCCGCCGCTGCCCGTTCCGCACGCCGCGCCCGCGTCGGTAATCGAGGTTCCGCTTGCCCACTTCACGCAATCGCCGGTGGTGATCGTTCCGCTCTGCACCGGAATGTTCGCCGCGCTCAGGCTTGATGCGCCCGTGCCGCCGCGCGAAGTTGCCAGCGTTCCGCTCGAAATGTTGGAAGCATTTGTCGCGTCCGTCGAGCAGCTTGCCGCCGCGTCGGAAAGGTCTCCGCACGCCGGCCGCAGGAACGACGGCGCGCCCGAGCCTGCCGCCTGCCTGCCGAAGAAGTAATGCTGGCTCGTGTTCGAAAGCGAAAAGCTCAGCGCCGGTGTGGTGGAGGCGTTCGTGACTGAAGTCGCGAAGAGCGGCGAAAGATTTCCCGCGCTGAAGGTGGTCACAGTTCCGCTGCCGCCGCCGCCCGAGCCGCACGCCGCGCCCGCGTCGGTAATCGAGGTTCCGCTCGCCCACTTCACGCAATCGCCGGTCGTGATCACGCCGGATTGCACCGGAATATTCGCCGCGCTCAAACTTGCCGCGCCCGTGCCGCCGCGCGAAGTTGCCAGCGTTCCCGTCCAGCCCAGCGTCAGCGCCTGCGTCGCAATCGAGCCGGTCACGTTCGTATCATTCGTCACCGAATTGACGGTGGTCGAAGGCTCCTGCGCCGCCGTGATCGATCCGGATAAATCCGAGAAGCCCGGCTGCGCTGCGGCAAAGGTATTCGGGGAAGTGAAGCCGGTCAGAAATTCATGCGAGGGCGCGGCGTAGCCTGAAAGTGGAGTTTGATAGTTAAGTGCAGGGATGAGAGAAACGGGGATCGTGGAGGTGTTATAAGCGGGAGCCGCGCTCGCGCCCGTCGCATTGCCAAACCATGAATCGGCCGGCGCGTTGGAAAGCGAAAAAGTCAGCGCGGGCGTGGTTGTCGCATTCGAAACGCTTGCCGCAAAAAGCGGCGCGAGCCCGCCCGCGCTGAAACTGGTTACGGTTCCGCCGCCGCTTCCGCCGCCCGAACCGGCCGTGATGGTGCAATCCGTGCGGCCGAGCGCGGAATCGTCGGCGCAGCTCACGCCCGTGCCGGAAAAGTTCAGAGCCTGCCGCTGAGCGAGCGGCGTGCCGGCATTTTCAACCGACTGGTAAAAGAGTGTCGTTCCCGTGGCGCCCGGCGTTTGCGTCTGGCGAATCAGCGTGGCGTCGACCGTCGTCTGGTCGGGCACAATCCAGATTTCCGAATGCACTTTGCCCTGGATATTGACCGTCACCACGTAATAGCTGCCGCCGGGCGAAGCGTCACTGTCGGGCACGACGTCGAGATAGAGATTTCCCGCGCCGTCGTTCAACTGGCCGCTCGCGTTCAGATAACCCTCGATCGTCGTCTTGCCGTACTCGACCGCGTTCCACGTGACGGCCTCGTTCCGCTCGACAAAAATCAGGCCGTATTCCGGTGTGCCGTTCACCGTCGCCATCACGGCGGGATTCGCCGGCAGGCCGTAGGTCGCGGTGACGTGCGTCGCGGCGAAAGCCGGAGTCAGAAGGCAGAAGTAAGAAGCCAGAAACAGGCAGAGGGTAGATGGTATGTGGGATGTGGGGCTGCCTGAGGCAGACCAATCCCCCGACATGCCATCTGCAACATGCCACCTGCCGCCTTCTGACTTCTGACTCCTGACTCCTGAATTCCTCATTGCTCCTCCATCTCCACTTCAAATTCGATTTGCGGTCCGCGCGCAAATGCGCCGCTGCGCCGGGTCACGAGCGAGCCCAGGTTGTGCCGCGTCACGCGCAGGTCCTGGATTTTCGCGGTCGCGGGCAGGCCCGTCGTCACGCCGCCCGGCACGGTGGTCTGCGCGATGGGCAGCGCCAGGTAAAAGTCGGAAAGCGGCGCGGAAGTCAGAACCATGTCCACGGCGCGCAGATAATCCATGGCGTCTTCCGCCAGCCATTCCGGATCGGTGCCGCTCAGGGCCATGGCGCAGAAGAATTGAACGGTCTCCGTCCGCAGCCCGATGTCGGTGTTCGGATCGAACGTCGTTTGCTGCGCCACCAGCACCAGCGCCGGCCAGTTCTGGATGGGCGCGGCTTCCTTGAAGAACGCGGTGAAGGGAACGAGCTCGCGTCCCGCCGGCCTCGACGCATTAATAATGTCCAGCGCCGACTGCTGATCGCGCTGCAGGACGGCAATCAGTTGATTGATTAACGGCTTAGCGAATTGTGCAGCATATAAAAGCGTCATATCGTGTCAGTTATCATCGGAGTGTAAGTTGTCGGTGCGCAGTTTTCAGTCCTCAGTTTGAGTTCTGAGTTATGGGTTACGAGTTCTGTGCTTTGGCGCGGCGTCTGTGGAGCGCGACGCGCACGCTGGATCGCCGGCCTTGGCCTTTTCGGCCACGAACGTGTCTTCCTCGACGTCGATGACGATGTCCTTCTTGCTCTCACGCAGATAGCAGTCAGACGCGACGAAATCCAGGTCAGAGAGCCCCTCGGGGGGTGCCACCTGCACTTCTGTTACCTGACCGCTGCGAATGCCGATCTGGCGGAGCGTTATTTCAGAAGCTGATCCGTGGTGCTGCATGAGAAAGTCCCGCGAGGACAAGACAGCTACCGAATACGAGGCGGGGTTCGCTATAGCGCGGCCCGAGCGCACCCAGGTCGGGGTGAAAACCATCCGCGTGCCGATGATAGACCTCCCCTTCGCTTCGGAGACGCCGACAACCGCCGTAGGAACCGGCAGCTCCCTTTTCACGACCCAGCACCCCCAGAACCACTTGGGAATAAGCTTAGTCGTTCCTGCTTGGCCGGATTGAGGCGCGCCGCAAAGCGGCAATGCGACCGTCAAGATTAAAAAGCAGAGTGTGGCGGCGGTGATTCGCTTCATTTCAGTACTCTCCCTTCTCGAACAGTAGCCACTCTTCAATCCGGCGATCGAGCAGCCCTTGGCTCACCTTCTTACGCCCCTTCACGTGGATGATGTCGTACTGAGTGAAGTTTGATTCAGACAGATGGCCGCCTTTCAGGGCAGGCATGAACTCGTTATTTGGCGCGACGGAGCCGGACCCCTCATTAAACGCCAGATCCACCAGCGCATCGAATTGGCTCTGCGCCAGCGGGACGTTCAGGGCTGCGTTCACCTCGTCCGCCGCCTGGCGAACGTCTTCACCCAGCCGCGCCATGGCTTGGTCCATCGTAACACCGTTCGAGAAATCCTCACTGTGCTTGACGAGGTGTCCGTAACCGATGGTCGCGTTTCCCGCCGGGTCTATGTACAGCTTCAGGTTCGATCTGCGGCCGTACGTTTCGTGCCGGACAATGAACTCTCGCCCCTTTTTGCTCAAATGATAGGGCGGCCATTCTTCCTGGTCGCCGGCGGACTTCGGCCCCGCGCCGGTGTCATCCTGCATCAGCAGAATGTTCCAGTTCATATCTTGAAGGCGCTTGAGGGCCCCTTGCAGCCCCGCGATCGGGTTCGTCGCCCCCGTCGAATTGATGTTGAAGCCGAAAGTAGCCATGGTTAAATGCCCTCAGCGATCTGCTTTCAGCGGTCAGTTTTAGCTTGCTCACTGCTGACGGCTGAACGCTGATAGCTGCCCTCAATACACGTCATTCTTGCGAAAGGCCACATTCAAGTTATCCTCTGGATCATTGGGATCCGTTTCCTGTCCCGCAATTCCGCCCAGCTGCGGAAAGACGTCGCCGGTGCGCGCCGTCGCGACAAACAACTTGTCGTACGTTCCTTTGGCCAGGTCGGCCATCATGTTTTCGTACGACTTGCGCAGCGTATTCGGATTGGCCCAGCCGGCGCCGGCCGTGCCCGGTCCGAGCATGGAAAAAAGCGAATCGCCCAGGTCTGCCGCCGCGCCCGCTTCGTTGACCAGCGCCAGCAGCGCCGCCGCCTGCGGGTTCGCGGTTGAAAGATTCGTCAGGTCGTAGCCGCGCGCCGCCGCCAGCGCCGTGATTCGGGCCGACTGATTGTCAATCCACGCCTGGATCTGCGCGTCCGCCGGATTCTGATTCGGCACGCCGCGCTGGAATCCGGGATAATGCGCCGCCACTGCGTCAATCGTTGTAAAGCCCATGGAACCTCCGGTTCGCCATCAGCCGTCAGCCATCAGCAGGAGCCTTGCGGCTGAGAGCTGATAGCTGAAAGCTGAGAGCTTCTTTCTATGCCACCGCCGAGAGCCACAGATACGCGGCCGGAGCGGCGACAACTTTCAGGTCGTAGTAGAGCTGCGTTTCCACGACGTCCGCTGTGCGCGATTCGTCGCGATAGCGTTTGACCAGAAAGCCGTTCGTGTTGGTCCCGAACAGCCACGTGAACTGATAGCCCAGCGAAACGGTTCGCCGGCCCGGAGCCGTCGGGCGGTAGAAGAGCAGGGCGTTTTTGCCCCAGACGTATTGGAAGTTGTCTGCTTCGCCTTCCTTCGCCGTGTTCTCGATGGCGGAGGCGATGAAGAAGTAGTCCACATTGAACGCCGCCTTCAGGTGGTCGGGTTGCAGCACGCCCACCTGCGTGTACTTGAAGCGGTCAATGATGGCCGGATGGTTGCGCAGCGCCGTGAACACCGGATAGCTGACCAGCATGGCGTTCGGCATCTGGCCGATCTGCTGCTGGATCACGGGCTTCGCTTCCTCCACGGTGGTGACGGGGTCGGGCGAACTCGAGTCCGACCACTGGTTGGCTCCGGAGAGCGTCGCGTTTTGCGTGATCGTCGCCGGATTGCTGACCACGTTGGCGATGGCGATCTCGCGTTGCAGGTAGAGAAGGTCGGTCAGGGTTTCCGTGGTGTCCACGTCCACGTCAATGGCCTGGTCGGCGTTGGCGCGCAGCTCGTCGGGAATGGCCTGCGCCAGCGCGTGGCCTTCGGCGTAGTACGTGTCGGTCGAGAGCGTCCAGTTGATTTCATTGGCGCGCGCTCCCGGCCGCCGCGCGTCGTCCATGATGCGGAAGCGGTCCTTCGAGTAAACGAAATACTTGTTGGACTGCTTCGAGACGGGCGCGGCCGGAAAAACCTGGTCCGCCACGAATTGCGTGTTGTGATAAGCGACGGACACGTTGGTCAGGGCTTGATCTACGTGTACCATCGAAACGTCGGGCATCGTGTTTCTCCCAAAATTCCGCTTCCAGCCGGCGCTCCGCGCGCGGGATGATGAAGGAGGCAGAAGCCAGGAGTCAGGAGTCAGAATGGGGAAGGCGAATGAATGCCGGTTCCGTCTTTATTCTGACTTCTGAATTCTGAATTCTGACTTCTCCCCGTGGAGACCTGTCAGCAGGTCGCCTTGCTCGAAGCGGGTTCGATGTGCTCCCGCCGCTGACGGCGCGGAGCCAACCCGCGGATACTAGCGGTCAGCCATCAGTCTTCAGCCGTGAGCGATACTGCCTTTGCCGATCGCTGAAAGCTGACCGCTGAAAGCTGCTTCTAACTCACCGGCACAACCACGGGTGACGGCAGCAGGAAGACGAAGAAAACGTCTCCCGCCTGCGTGGCCGAACTTTCGGCGATGCCCACCACGTTGTGCAGCGTGGCCGTGCCGGGAACCGTCGTCAGATCCGAAGCCTGAAGCTGTCCCTGGGCGTTCGCGATCTCGACGTAATCGCCCGCGGCAATCGCGCCCGCAGCGACGGCGCGCGAAATTCCGTACTTGCGCACCACCACGTTTTCGCCCTGCGTGGTCTGATTTTCCTGTGTGATGCCCAGGCAAACTTTGTTGGCGCCTGAGGGCAGCGCGCAGTGGCCGTCCGCCGAGCCCGCCGCGACCGCCGTGAAAGTGTTCACGCCGCCCGCCGAATCAATCGAGTAAGTCTTGTCCAGAACGTATGTTGCTCCTGCCATTTTTCCTCCTGTAGGGGCGCACAGCGTGCGCCCGCGTTTGTGGGCGGATGCCATCCGCCCCTACATCCGAAACTTCCCGCGGGCCTACTGCCCGCTCACCGCCTTGCGGTATTCCTGCATCAGCGCCGGCTGCTCGCGTCCGATTTCAGAAAGCGCCTGCCCGAAGCTCATGCCGCGTTCGCGCATGCGCTGCTCGGCCAGGAACTTGACCTGCGTCGGAACGTCCACCGGAGCGGCGCCGGAAAATCCCAGCGGCTTCAGCGGCAGCCGCGTCGGCTGCTCGCCCATCAACCGCGAGAAGGTCGTGAAATCGGCCAGCGCGATCCGCCGCCAGTCCTGCCGTTGCCGCGGCAGAATCTTGCCCGCCTTCACGGCGTCGTCCACGGCCTGCTCCACTCGCGCCCGGAAAAACTCCCCGGCCGGAACCGCCTTCCCGCGCGCCTGGGATTCGGAAAGCACCGCCGCCGCTTCCGCCAGCGGAATCTCGCGCAGTTGCGCCGTTGCGGCATCGTTGTCGTTATCGCCGTCCGGGTCGTCGCCTTCATTCTGACTTCCGGCTTCTGACTCCTGACTTCCTCTCGCCTGCGGCGCCGCCAGGCCCATGTCCTGCAGCACCTGGCGCACCTCGTCCGGATCGGCGTAGTACTCGTCCTCAAAATCCGGATGGCCGACCATGATTTTCCCGTCCGCACCCGCAGCGGCATCGCCCGGCGCGGCGGAGACCTGAACCTTTTTCATGGAACCTCCTTGTTGTAGCGCCGGTTCCTGGCCGGCGTCCGGTTGTCGCGGCGGCTTCTGGCCGCCGGTCTTGAATCCGGAATCTTGAATCTGGAATTCCGAATCGCTTGCGTGAAGTTCTTCGCCCGTTGTCCTTCTGATTTCTGACTTCTGACTTCTGATTTCCTTTTCAATCAGCCGGAACGACGGGTCCGACAAATGAATCTGAGGCAGCTCCTCGAGGAACGGCCGGTTCGTCAGCGCCACTGAAGTCAGCGTCGCGCCCTGCGAGCGCCCGGTGCGCTTCGACCGCGCGCCCCAGTCGATGGCGGGCGAGATGTAGCGGTATTCCTGCCGCTGAATCATCTGCCGCGCCCGCGCCGTCGGCTCATACCAGCCCCACAGAATAAAGCGCGCGCTTTGCTTGTCCTGCGTCGCGCCCGCTGATTCCGGCGCGTCGATTGCGACGATTCTTCCCGCGCTCGGAATCGGCCCGCCCGCCGCCACTTCCGGCATTTCGCTCGCGTGGTCGTAATCCACATTGATCTCGCCGTTCCGCCGCGCCTTGAAATTTCGCGCGATGGATTCGAGATCGCGCCGCGTAATGGAAAATTGCTGTTCGCCGCGAACCCACGTTCCCGTGACCGCCAGGGGAATCCGCACCGAACCTTTTTCCGCCGTTGCCGCGAGCGCCGCCACGAATTGCGGCGCCGGGTTTGTTGTCATCGTCATGTGTTCTGCTGTAGCTGGCACGTTTTGATTCCTCCTGAAAACTATTCGCCGCTCGTCTGCGGCTCCGGCAATCCGATCTGGCGCGACACGTACTTTTCGATTTCCGGCGACGGCTGCACCAGCCCGGCCTGCGCTAGTTGCGCGAGCGACTGGAAAACCACCTCAAACTTCCGCGCCCGCAAATTCGAGACCGTCACCAGCGGATAGCGCCCGACGTTTTCCCAGTTGTAATCCACCAGCCGGCGCACGGTCGTGGCCGTCAGCGTCTGCGCAATCTGCTCCGCCGTGGCCTGCAGCGCGCCGTAGAAAAAGTCCGTCTGCGATTCGGCCAGCGCGCGATTGCCCCCCGATCGCGACCCGTGGCCCAGGTTCATGAAGAACGCGAGCGCGCTGCGCGAAATTTCAACGTTGTGGTGCTGGATGGAATTGTACGGATCGCGCACCTGCCCCTGCACGCCCTGCAGCGTCAATTTCCATCCGGCGGGCAGCACGATGCCTGTTTTTTCGTGCGCGGCGAGCTGCGTCACCCACTGCTGCGCCGCCAGGCGGTCTTCCTTCGAGCTCGTCGCCGCCTGCTCGATGGTCGGCACGCCCAGCCCGTTCCGCTCGCTCGCGATGGCGTCAATGCGATAGAGCTGCTGCTTGATGTACCAGTGCAGGTACGCGGGCCGCAGCATGGAGCGCCCGAAAAAGTTCGCGCCCTCCTGATCGAAAGTAAAAACCGCGAGGCGGTCGGCGGGAATTTCGACGCTTTCGAAATTCGCGTTGCGGTAGCCGTATTGATTCAGCGCCAGCAGCGTTTCGCCGTCCGTGTCCGTGATCCAGCGGTAAAAGGTGACGGGCGGCCGCGGCGCGAGCCTCGCCAGGCGCACCCGTTCGGCGTCCACGGCGTAAATTTCCTCATGCGCCGAAGCGCCGAAGGGCAGCATCAGCAGCGCGTTTCGCAGCACGTCGTCCCAGGTCTGCGTCGTCTTCACGCCCGAAGGCGATACGTATTCCAGCCCGCCAAAAAGATTTTCGCGAACGTACGCGGCGATTTCCTGATCCAGCGGATCGCTCGTCGCGGGCCGCACGTCCCACTCCGCCATGCGAATCGGCAATTCGCACACGCGCAGCGTCGCGGCCACCTGCGCGTCCGAGCGGCGCATCATTTCGTAAGTGCGCACGGCGGAAAGTCCTTCCAGCGTCGAGTTGTACTCGCCGAAGTCGGCCAGAAATCCGTGGAAGATCGGCGTGCCCGGCAAACCTCTGGGCGGCGTTTCCATTTGCGCGCGCGTCCGTTCCAGCGGCGTCGCCGCCTGCGGCGTGTCGGCCATTCGTGCAGCACGGCCATCGGACACGGGCGAGACGCCTGTGCCACGCTTCCAGTTCAATTCAATCGGTCCAAGTTTCATAAAAGTTTCCAGTTGTAAGTTTTCAGTTATTAGTTTTCAGTCCGGAGTTTCGGAAACTGAAAACTGACGACTAACAACTAATCACTCTTCACGCCAACCCCGCCCATCCGGACGCGGTTTCCAAAAACTGCCGCGGATCGATCACCGGCCGCGCGGGCGCGAGAAACGCGTCGCCGGCCTGGGGCGCGGGCCGTTCCGACGCCGCAAAATCCGCCAGCGCTTTGGCCCAGAATTCATCGGCGTGCCCGGCGTCGGTGCGCGCCGCGTCAAAACGCAGGTGACCGGTCGCGGTCACGAATTTCTTCACGGCGCTGAAAGCTCGCCGCACTTCGAGCGTGTCGGGCAGCAGCGTCAGCCCCGATTCCATCCGCCGCCGGGTGCGCCAGGCCAGGTTTTCCTTGACGGCATTCGTGAAAACAACCGCTTCCACCCTCGGCCCGAATTCCTCCGTCAATGTTTCCGCCAGCATCGCTCCGATTCCCGTCGCGTCCATTGCCGCGCGGCGAATCAGCAGACGTCCGTCGGCAGCTCGCATGTTCATCAGTTCGCGCGCGTAGGCGAGTTGCTCCGCGAATGTCGCGCCCGCCATCGTGCGCACCATGCGAGCGACGGAAAGCGAGGGAACAGGTGACAGGGAACTGGGAATAGAAGAGGCCGGCGAGAGTATTTCCGTTCCCTGTTCCCTATTCCCCGTAACCTTGATTTCATCCAGCCAGAAAACCGTGCGGTCGTGTTTCCGCCCCACGTCGATACCGAGGAAGAACTCCGAAGAGGGAACAGGTGACAGGGAACCGGGAACAGTAAAGGAAGAATTTCGTTCCGGACCTATTCCCTGTTCCCTATTCCCCGTTCCCTGTCCTTCAGCGCTCAGGCAGGCGGCGAGGAGTTCGGGCGGGAAAAAGTTTTCCGCCGTGGAAACGAATCCGCAGCAGAATTCCTGTTGCCACGCCGTTTCGTCCTCGCAGCCCGAGCGGAGCAATGGAATGTCGAGACGCAATCCCTGCCGCGCCGCTTCATAAACGTCGCACCAATGGCCGGACCAGAGAACAGGTGACAGGGAAGAGGGAACAGGCGAAGACGGCGCAGGGCGTGCTGGTCTCCGTTCCCTGTTCCCAATTCCCTCTGTCAGTCCCGCCGCTTTCGCCAGCTCATAAAAGTTCCCCTGCTGTCCGTTGGGCGTGGAAATCACTTCCAGTTGATAGCCGCGGGTCACGGTAGGGAAGAGCGCCGCGTAGATTTTCCCCGCGTCGGCGTGGAAAGCGAATTCATCCAGCGTGACGTTGCCGGAATATCCCCGCGCCGTATCGGGATTCGCGGGCAGGCCGTAAATCACGCTGCCGTTCGGGAAGCGCGCCTCGAGCTGCCGCAAGCTGGTGCCTTCAAAGAAATTCGATTCGATCGAGTCCGCCACGGCGCCGCACGCCTGGACGTGCTCCTGCACTTTTTCCATCAGCAGCCGCGATTGCCTTTCGCCTTTGGAAAGAAAAATCCAGGTGGTTTTCTTTTCCAGGCACTGCATCACGGCCCTCAGCGTGGCGGCAAACGAGTAGCCGATCTGCCGCGCCTTCACGGCAATCTTCAGCCGCGAATCGTCCTTCACCCATCGCTGCTGATAAGGCAGCAATCGAAACCGTGGACGGGGCGCTGAAGTGTGAAGTGTGAAGTCAGAAGTCTGAAGTTCGCCGCCCGAACCAACCCTGCGCAGCGCCCGCGCCTTCCGGGACTGCCTCAGGACTCCTGACTTCCGATCCCTGTTTTTGCTTTCAGACTTCATGCTTTACCCTTCAACCGCCGGTGCGGCCATTCGCCACTCGGGAAGTCCGTGGCTTTTTCGATGGGATCACCGAAAAGTCGCGGCCTTTGAAATCAGCAAACTCCGCGCCACAATCTTTGGCGTTTGCTTCAGGCTTCAGACTTCACACTTCATGCTCCAGACTTTCGACCCCTCGACTCCTCGACCTGCGTCTTTACTTCAGACTTCACACTTCGCACTTCAAACTTCAGGCTTAATTGCCCGTCGGCTCCGCCGCCACCGGCACCTCCGGCATTTCCGCCAGGCCGTAAACCTCGTGAATCTTGTCAATCAGCGCCGGCTTCAGATCCTTCTTGTCCGTTTCCATCAGTTTCACCAGTTGCCGGATTTGCACTCGCAGCAGCCGCGTCCGTTCGATTTCGTGATCGGCCCGCCGGGTCATCAGCAGCTCTTCCTTCTGCTGCTTCTGCACGCGCAATTTCAGCAGGTCCTGGCGCAGTCGGAAATTTTCCCGCTGCACCCGAGCGTTCACCGCCTGCGCCGCCGAAAGCCGCGCCGTCTTCCGCTCCACGCGCTGCAGGCCCTGCATGATGGCCGCGTCCACCATCCGCGCTTCCACCGACGTCGGGTCCGTGGCTCCGGCCTTGATCTCATCCACGGCCGCCATCATTCCCATCACGCGGCCCACCTGCAGATCAGCGCGCGAATTGAAAAACCGCGCCACGGCGTCCGGCAGGATTTCGGGCCCGCCGGCCTCCGCCACCCGTTCCGCCGCGTCCTCGAGCGTTCCGCCTTCGAGCAGCGTTTTCTCGACCAGCGCCCGGAGATTTTCCGATAGGCGCTCCACGCTCATCGGCGGCGCAGCCGGCGGCGCAAGTTCGAGATCGGGTTGTGTGTGTTCGTTACTCATTCGCCGGACCCAGATAAACGCCTTCATCGCGCGGCAGGCGGCCGTCGAAATAATCGATTCCGCGCGCCGTGATTTTCACCAGCGTCACGGTGCGCCTCGGCCGTGGTCCGCGCACGCTTTCCGCCGAGACCAGGCCCTTTTCCTCCAGATAGGCCACGTGGAAATCCAGATCGGCAATCGCCATGGGGAAGCCGAAAATATCCAGCTCCCCCTGCAGCAGCGGCAGCGTGGCGGCCTGCGGATAAATCAATTTCAGGTAATAAAGAATCTTCCCGCGCACCACTTCGAATTGCCGCGTCGTGTTTGGCATAGTTTCCATCCCCCGTCCCCTCGGTAACGAATTTCGAATTGCCCACCCGCTGGCGCGGCGCGTTCGGCCCCTGATTCCGGCCTCCTCATTCCTCCGCGCCTTGCCCTTGGCTTTGGGAATTGCAAATTACGAATTGCGAGTTACCCGAAGAAAGTCGCTGATTCGCTGCGGGCGTTTGTAATTTGTAATTCATAATTCGTAATTTGTTCTTCACCCCTCGATCGCCTTGACCTCCTGATGCAGCGCCTTGAGCGCGATCAGAATCTGCTGATGCTCCATGCTGTCCCGCGAATCCGCGCGCTCAACCGATTCCGCGAGCCTCAACAATGCGTCCGCCTGCGAGCGTTGCGCGCCCAGAAACCGCTCCACGTATTCGCCCGCCAGCGTGAACAGGCTTTCCGTCTGCCGCCGCCGCGCGTCCATCGTGCGGTCAATCCACACCCTCGCCAGCCGCAGGCATCCGTAACCGAAAGCCATCAGCAGCAGCGCGCCGGGCCCCCACCAGATCGCAATGTGATATAAATCGTCAGGCAGCAATTCTGTTCGCACCCTTCCTCGTTCTTCGATGAACAGCGGGAAATTGAGAATTACGAATTACAAATTACGAATGACCGGCTCGTGGCGCGACTCGCAACTAGTAACTTGTAATTCATAATTCGTAATTGCTGGAGTCCCGCCGCGAGCGTCACTCTCGGTTTGCAACTTCTGACTTCTCACTTCATACTTCACACTTCAAACTCATTGCCCAACGTTGCCCGGCCCCGCCTTGCCCTGGACCTTTTCGTAAGTCCGCATCGTGCCCAGGCCGAGCAGGCCGAAGAGGACCGTCACCATTTCCGTGGAGTTGAACTCCGGCAGGTTGTATTGCCCGTGCCACAGCATCACGGCGCACTGCAGGAGCCATACGAAGACGGGAATGGCAAAAGCCGTTCCGCACACCCATCCGATGTAGGGACGCCAGCCGGCCACCCACAGAGACTTTGACGCCGCTTCCACCGCGTCCACCTTGAGCTGCGCGAGGACGGTTTCGATCTGGCCTTGCAGTTCCTGCTCGCGCAAGGTAAAGTCGTCCGCCAGCTTCACCGTCGGATTCGTCTTGAACAGCGAAATGATTTTCGCCGCCGCGTCCGCTACATTCGAAATGGGATCAATTCCAGCCATAATTTATCGAAGTCAGAAGCGTGACGTCGTAGGTCTGAAGTCAGAAGTCAGAAGTTCGGACTGAGAAGGCCAAAGTTGTCTGCGTTCGGCCTTGATTTCTTACTTCTGACTTCACACTTCAAACTTCCCCTTTCGTCCTGGTTTAGAGCAGGCTTTTCGCCCGCGCTTCCACTTCCTGCTTCAATTTCGCCGCTTCCGCCGCGGCGCGCCGGTAATAGATGGCGACAACCGTTGCCCCCGCCGCCGCGCCGATGATGAAGGATTCGATCAGATGCATAAGAACCTCCTGGAAATGTGGCAGGTGGGATGTGGCAGATAGGGAAACCCCATATACCACCTGCCACTTGCTACCTGCGATTCTGAATCTCGCTGTAGATTTCCATCCGCCGCATCCCGTTCTCGACGTAGTGCGGATCGTAGGTTGCCGGGCCGCGCGGCGGGCCGTAAGGCTGGCCGGTGTTCCAGCAATGAAACATTTCTTCAAAATCCTTTGCCGGGTTGAGATGAAACTCGCGCGCGAAGCCGGCGAGCAGTTCCAGTGCAAAGTGAAAATGAAATTCCGGATTCATCAACTCGCTGACCGGCTCGCTGCGCCCGGCCAGGTGATAGCCCATGATCTGCGTCAGCCCCCAGGAGGTCGCAAGATCGTGCAACACTTCGTCGGCCGTCTTGCTGCCGGTGCAGGCTTTGAGTTTCTGCTCCAGCCGCACGCGCGTAATCGCTCCATAGGCACGGCGCTCGCCGCGCGCAACGGCTTCAAGATGAGCAAAGACTGCCGGCTCAAATCGGCGCGCGTCCGCATAGCCGCTCGATTCGTTGGCGGTCAGCGCTGCAAGAAAAACCGCGGGCACCGAAGACATCCGGCACGCGGCGAGAATCACCGAGTGCCATCGCTCAAAAACGCGCGTCATCAGACGGCGCTCGGCGGGAAAGACAGTTGTCGAAATCGAGGCCGCCACTTGCCCGCCGGATTGCGCGCCAACTGCGGGGCTGCTTTCGCCGGCGGCGCTCGCCTGGAGGGAAGCGCCGGGCGTGGAATTCTGCCGCAGGGAAACGGGCGCAAACGGAAACGGGTTCTGGGCCGGGCGCGAGGCTTTCGGCTCGGCCGCCGCAGATTGCGTGTTCGCTTGCGCTGTCGAAGTCCCTTTTCCCATCGGACACACCTCTCTCGGCCCGCCCGGCCGGATCATTCGCCGGCTGAGGTTTCGGTCGCGCTTTCACTCGCGCTCGCCGTTCCTCAGCGACAAAACAAGCCTAGCAAACGAAAATGGGACGATTGGGACGTTTGGGACGTTTTCCAAAATATTTTGTTAAGTTGTTGATAACAAATGAAATATAGTTATAATTTAGTACTGATGAGGCCCTGAAAAACACGCAATTTGGGACATTTTGTCACACTGAGCACTTTTTACACACTTGAAATTCACAATGACCTAAATTGTCAATTTGCATCCTGGCTGCGGCAATGTTACAACCTCGATTCGGTTTTAAGGAGGCAACATGCGAGCTGCAGTCCAGCGTGTAATCGAGGCCAAAGTAACTATCGGTGATCAGGTCGCCGGCAAGATTGGACCGGGTCTGCTGGTCTTCCTGGGAGTCGGTTCCGAGGACACTGCTGATGAGGCTGCATCATTGGCGCAGAAGGTCGCAAACCTGAGAATCTTCGATGATGAGCATGGAAAAATGAATCTGTCTCTGCTCGATTTCAAAGGCGAGGCGCTGGTCGTTTCCGAGTTCACACTTTACGGCGATTGCCGCAAAGGCCGCCGCCCCAATTACATTCGCGCCGCACCGCCGCAGCGCGCGCGCGATTTGTATTTGGCTTTTGTGGAATCCCTCGAGCAATGCGGAGTGAAAGTCGCCACAGGAGAATTTCAGGCAATGATGCGCGTGGAGCTTACGAATGACGGTCCCGTCACGCTGTTGCTGGATACGGAAAGATCGTTCTAAATCGGGCCGCGCACTCGCTCGATTGAATTTGTCGGATCAGCCTTTCGATTTGCGCTCCCGCCGAAACAAAACCTTGAGATTGTTGCGCCATTCCTGATTGATTCCCACCTTTACGACTTCGATTGAAGGATCAAGATAACGCAGGAGCAGGTCCGTGCTTGAATGGAATCGAAATGCGGGTGCAACAAGATAAAGCAGAGGTGATGAAGCGGCGGGCTCGATGCCCTGGAAATAGCCGAAAGCCTGAAACTGGCGGCGGGCAGCGATTTCCTTTACAGCGATCCAATAATCGAGAGCCTGAAATGGAAGATTGATTTCCTCATGAAGCTTGAGCTCGATTACGGCAAGCCGGGCGTCATCACGGATTCCGAGAATGTCGATCACGCCACGATTGACATTTGAAAATGCCGGCACCTGCGAATACGCGAACCGTGGGTCAAGCCGCAGATCGAGCTTTGTAAGATCGCGCACCACCAGGCTTTCCAGCCAGCGTTCGGCCTGCACGCGATAAAGTTCATGCGATGTGTCAGAGCTGTCCGCTCGCCGGCACTCGACCGCGGACCGGATGAAATCCCTGAATTCCGCCGGACTTGCTCTGCCAAGCTGGCGCACTTGGCCTTCGAGACCGAAAAGAATCCGTGGTGCGAGATCACCTTCAATAATTGCCAGTTCGAGTCCCGCGACGCGAATCGACAAACGCTTTTTGGCCGCATCAGGAGCAATGACGACGCGGTCGTACAATTCCCCAAGAAGCTCTCTTAGAAGCGGGTTGTGGCGTTCAAGCAAGTCGAATCCTTGCGCATGCGTCACGAGCCGGGTATTGACGGGCTGCTGAACAGCGAGATCAATGGGTCGGGGCGCTGCGTTTCCCGGACGCCATTCAAAAATCTCAAGCTGAAGCGAACGGGGAGCGAGACACGCAATACGGCTGAGAATAGTTGGCGAAACGTCCGGCAGGAAAAGTTTCAGGCCTGGAACGACGAGGCCGCTGCCTCGTTTCCGCAAATGATCGAGCCACAAGAGCGCGAACGCAAGGATCGAATCCGCAGCAGCAGGAGATTCGTTCTCATGCAGTCCCAAAAAGGCCCAGCCTTGGCGACCTCTGCGTGCCAACCCGCGCGTGTACCAAGCGGAGAAAGAATGTTCCCGGTCGGAGCGATTGCTCACCAGCTCGAACTTCCATCCGCGATGCTCACGTTCCAGCATCGCCAGCAACTCGCGCCGGAAGCTCGTCCGGTCAATTGTCCGGTTTTTTCGTCCTGACGGATCGGTGAACTCGCGGATTTCAATGGTGCTGGTTTCGCGCGCGTGCGCCTTTCGAACGAACAGTCCGATGCGATCTCGGTCGCGATAGGCGATGCCTTCAACGCGCAGGGCAATCGAACGGTTCCGATTCCACACCTGAAGGATCAATTTGCCAAATTCCGGTGTCACTCGCCATTCCGCACCCACGAGATCCAGCAGTTCGACATCGTCCTCGACCAGCACCGGGCGCTTCAGGGATCGAATAAAGCGGCCGATTTCCTCGCCGAGACTTTCCAGCGATTGGGATTTGTCGTGTTCCGGCATCGCCGCCTGATTATACCCAATCGGAAACGATCAGGCGGCATCACTTTGAATGGAGCGACTCCCGATGGTTCAGGAAATGTTATAAACTGTCGCGAGATTGCGGCGTGCCCAGCCGCTTTGTGACTGTCGCAAATGATGGCGCTATTGAATCCGGCACGGCAAAGGAATTCATCGATCGGAAGGTGAATGGGATGAGAAAACAAATGTGTTGGACAGTCCTGCTGCTCACAGTGTGGTCTGCTGGAGGCTGTCTGGCGCAGGACACGAAGTACTGGCCGCAGGGCGAGCAGATTCCCGGTCCGAACTTCACGATTGCCCAGGATCATTGCTGTTATCGCGGCGTGGGCGAAAAGACGCGCGAAGAAATTTGGCGCGAATGGCTGAAGGACATTCGCCACTGGCGGGAAGAGCATTTGGTCCGGATGGGCTACAGCGGGTCCGAATATTCCCGGCCGCAACTGAAGTGGACGCAATCGAGCTTTATCCAGCCGCAGATGATGGCGCAGGACCGGTTCTTCTACGACCCGTCGAGCGGGCGCTACACGGTTGCTCGCTATCTCGCGGATTTGCAATCTCGCTACGGTGGAATCGACTCCGTCCTCATCTGGCCGACATATCCGAACATTGGCATCGACAACCGCAACCAGTTCGATTTGATTCGCGACATGCCGGGAGGCATTGCGGGCCTGAAGCAGATGGTTGCCGAGTTTCATAGTCATGGTGTGCGAGTGCTGTTTCCCTACAATCCGTGGGATCAGGGCACGCGGCCGGAAGGCGTCCCGGACTGGCAGGCGCTGGCGCAACTGATGGCGGAAATCGGCGCGGACGGAATCAACGGCGACACGATGGACGGGATTCCCATCGCTTTCCGCAAGGCCTCGGATGCGACCAGCGATCCCATTGCGCTTGAGCCCGAGGGCGGCGATACGGGCGAATCCGACCCAGCCATCGCCTGGAACAACCTGAGCTGGGGCTACTGGAAATATCCGTTCGTCCCCATGATCAGCAAGAACAAGTGGCTTGAGCCGCGGCACATGGTGAACGTTTGCGACCGCTGGGCGCGCGACAAAACCAACGACCTGCAATACGCATTTTTCAACGGCGTGGGCTATGAAAGCTGGGAAAACGTCTGGGGAATCTGGAACGGGATCACTCCGCGCGACGCCGAAGCGCTGCGACGGATTGCGACTATCGAGCGCGCATTCGCCGAACTGCTGGCCAACCGCAATTGGACGCCGCACTTTCCCATGCTGCAGTACGGCGTGTTCGCAAGCGAATGGCCGGGCGAGGGCCAAACGCTGTGGACGATTGTCAATCGCAGCGAGTTTGACGCGACGGGCGTCGAGATGCGCGTGCCGTCAAGCCCCGGTGCTCGGTATTACGATCTCTGGCACGGGAAAGAACTCAAGGTAAACGTGGAGGGGCAATCCGCAACGCTCAGCTTCGAAATTGCGCCGCACGGTTTTGGCGCGGTACTCGCAGTTCAGGGGACGAAAGAAGACGCGGGAAAGCTATCTGCGCTGATTGCGGAAATGGCGAAAATGAGCGAGCAGCCGCTCGAGAGTTATTCGCACGAATGGAAATTCCTGCCGCAGAAGATGGTGGAAATCAAGCCCACCCGGCCCGCCGCAAGCGCACCTGCGGGGATGATCCGGATTCCAGGCGGCGAATTTGATTTTCGGGTTTCCGGAATCGAAATCGAGGGCGGTGACGACGTGGGCGTGGACGTTCAATATCCTTGGGAGGATTCGCCGCGCCGGCGCCACCGCCACGAAATGCGCATCAAGCCGTTCTTTATCGACCGCTATCCGGTGACGAACGCCCAGTTCAAGAAATTTCTCGGTGCTTCCGGTTATCACCCGCGCGACACGCACAATTTTCTGCGCGACTGGAAGAATGGCGAATATCCCGCCGGCTGGGGCGACCGGCCGGTGACCTGGGTTTCGCTTGAAGACGCGCGCGCTTACGCGGCCTGGGCAGGGAAGCGGTTACCGCACGAGTGGGAGTGGCAGTATGCGGCGCAGGGAAGTGACGGCCGGCTCTACCCGTGGGGAAACAAGTGGAACGCGGACGCGGTTCCGGTGCCGGACAAAGGCCGGCTGCTGCGCGGGCCGGATGCGGTGGATGCTCACCCCTCAGGCGCTAGTCCATTCGGCGTGATGGACATGTTGGGGAACGTCTGGCAGTGGACGGACGAATTCATGGATGAGCACACGAGCGCGGCGATTCTGCGCGGCGGAAGTTATTACCAGCCGCAGGGTTCGGGCTGGTATTTTCCTCAGGCATATCGTCTGGATGAGCACGGAAAATATCTGCTGATGGCGCCAAGCATCGACCGCGCGGGGACCGTCGGTTTTCGCTGCGTTGTGGATGCGGAGTGATTCGCACCGACAAGCGGCGAATGCGAGAACATTTCACTGGGCCCAGGCGAGGCCGTCGGCGTTGCGGCCGGCGGAAATTTCCTTATCAACCTTCCAGGTTTGCAGATTGATGGCTGCGACTTTGCGCGTCTGGCTGCAGGAGACGTAAGCCATCTGGCCGCCGGGAGGAATCAGAATCTCCTGAGGCGAATGAGGAACGTCAATCGTGCGGACCACTTCCATTGTTTTCAAGTCCAGAACGGCGACTTTGTCCTTGTTGATGATGGCGATGAGCAGGTAGCGGCCGTCGGGCGTGGGCGTAGTTCCGTAACCGATGCCGGGAAGCTCAACCCAGCGCGCGATTTTGTTGGTGCGTGTGTCAATCACGGCCAGGCGCGGTGAAGTCTGATCGGAAGTAAAAGCCCATCGGCCGTCCACGGAAACCGATATTCGCTGCGTCATTTTGGAAATAGGAATCACAGCAAGGACCTTGCGCTGCGGAACGCTGATCACGGAAACGGTTCCCGGTCCCACGTTGGCCGTGTAAATCCGCTTGCCGTCGGGCGAAAAAGCGAACATATGCGATTGCGGCTGGCCGGTGGGCAGCGTGCCAACGACTTTATTCGTTTTGGGATTAATGACGGTGATTACGTCGCCCAGTTCGGTTGAAACATAAACCAGGCCGTCCTTCGGGCCGAACTTCACGCAATGCGGGCGCAAGCCGTGGCCCAGATCGATGGTTGTGACCACGCGGCGCTCGGGAAGGTTGATGACGTCAATGGTGCGGCCGTCGGTTCCGGGCGAGCCCACGCCGGAATTGCCATAGATGGGAGCGTAAACCGTGGCGCCGTCGGCTGAAGCGGCAAGCTCATGAACGGTGAAACCGGTTTCTTTGATGGTGGCGATCTCACGGCCGCTTGCGGGATCAATTACGCCCACGGTCTGATCGCCCTTATTTGCGACCAGGACATAGCCGCGGGACGCCGCGGGACCGCGCGGTTTGGCGGCAAAGGCGGGCGCAACCGGCACCGCGCAAGTTAAAAGTATTGGAAGTGCAGTCAGGTACTTAATCTTCGTCTCCCCCGACACATGTGGGCTTTGCTGACCGGACTCCGGCCCTTGAAACTGAAATTCAAATTGTTGCGAGCCCGATCAGGTCTCGATGCTGCGCGCACGTCGCCAGGACGCGGGCTACCATTGGACCCCGGGATAGAGACTCGGGAGTCGCAAACCACGGTATGTATATAGATTGTTAACCGTCATCTGCCATACCGTTTGAGGGGGATTTTCCCGGGTCACCTCTAACGCGCCGGACATCAATGGATTTTGGCTGGTATAGGGCTCTCCAACCTCCTCGTCCCCATTCGGAAGCTGTTGCATGCTTCCCAAAAATTGTGAGTAAAAGGGAAGAATATCCTCCCAAGCCACGCTGGCGGTCTTGGTCGCCTCATTGACATTGAAGATGACCCCGCGGCTGTAGCAGGCGGGCTGGCCCGTAGTGCCGCAAATGTCGCCGTTCGCGTCCATCACGCGGTTATTGCCGTCGTCAAAAGTTTCGAGTTCGAAATCCCCGCTGGTGGTGCCCTGCGGGAAGAAGATGTAATGCTGGCCATATTGCCAGGCGGCCGGCGCTCCACTCGCCATAGTGAAATCGCCCTGGTACCCCAAGCGCCAGAGGATGTTCCCCGAGCCCTTTCCATCCTGGTAATCGATCTTCATGATCCAGCTCTGGTGGCGGCTGGAGAGGAGAAGATCTCCGTCGTCCTTGGAATAGGCAACCGCATTGCAATGGGTCCAATCATAGGGGGCCCTGGTGCCAAAGCCGAAGGGATGCCGGTTCACGTCCAGGTGGTCAAACGTGTCCCAAACCCAGACGGGTTTAAAATTCTGGTCCAGCTCGACAAGGGCGTCTCCGATCACCTGCACCGGCCCGGTGTAGCCCACGAGGTTGCTGATCGTTTCAGTGTGGGTCACGATCACCACCACATGGCCGTTCGGCAGGAGCACAAAGTCATGACTGATTCCCACCGGAGCCAGGTTATATCCTGCCGCGGTAAGTTCCGTACCCAACTGGTCCTGCGTAATTTCCCTCACGGTATTTCCTGCCAAATCAAATTCCCGAAGGACTGAATTTCCCGGCACACCGTAAAAAGTTCCGATCAGAATTGCCATGAAATCGCCGTTCGGCAGAAGCTTAATAGGGAGACTGCCGCCCACCGAAAGATCGATCGGGTAATACCAAATCAGATTACCTTGCAAGTCAAAGACTACATTCCCATAGGCGATGCCGTGGCCTCCGGAAAGCAGGTCCATCAGCTCGACACCAGGACTGGGTGTGAGCGGGCCGGGCTGAGTCACGGTGACTTGAGGCACGAGCGTGGGGTCAACAGCACCGGTTCCAAAGGTGAGGTCGGGATCCTGATAGGTGGTTCCATCCGGGAAAGTGACATCGGCGCGCATGTGATAAGTCGTGGATGCGCGCATCCCGGCGACATAGATATTCACCGTCCCGCCGCCGGTCGGCGTGGGGCGCGTCCAGGTCTGGAGTCCGTAATTGGTATCCGGGCCGAACTCCACCTTGACCTTGGCGTCGCGCGGCAAGGTAATTGAGTAGTTGGCCACCAGCGGATTCTGCGTGGCCGTGACCTGCCCGGGATTCAGAACCGTGAAGTTCAAGGGGCCGCTGGTTCCGGAAACGCCGGAAGTGGCCGCGATCATCGTCAGTTCAGCCGGAGCGGACAGTGAGGCGGAAGGGACAGTTGCCGTCAGACTATTGGGTCCGTTGATGGTCGTGGCAACCGCGGCGCCGTTCACCTGGAGCGCCGTTGAGGAACTGAAACAAACTCCCGTGACGCTGACTTGTGTGTCGCCGCTTCCCACAAAAGCATAATCCGGCGAAAGAGCATGAATCGTCGGCGCGCCGCACGCCAAGGTCACCGTGGCCTTGCCCGCCGTCACTGAGCTGGCGCTGCTGCTCACGGTGATCGTCACCGTGCTGGAAGAAGGCAGCGCAGCCGGCGGTGTGTAAGTTGCGCCGTTGAAGCCGTCGGGGGTAATCGTGCCGACCTGGGCATTGCCTCCGGCGACTCCGTTGACCGACCAGGTCAGCGTACCGCTGCCGACGGGGCCGCTGGCCTGGAACCGTTGACTCCCGGGCAAGTTGAGTGAGGCCGAGGATGGAACGATGCTCAAAGCACTCGATGTCGTGACTTGAAGCGGCGCCGAGCCGCTTCCGCCGCAGCCCGCCACAAGACCGAGCGAGAGCACGATGCTGAAGAAAAGCAAGGCGCGGCGCGGACCGAAAAGCTGCTTGAGCGCCTTCAGGTTCGCACTGATTCCAGCTTGCGTCGGCACGTCCATCATTTGAATTTCCTCTTTTCTGCTTTCTCCCTTGTTTCATCGAAAATACGCAGGAGTCCTGGGATTTTGCAATAAAATGTCATGAAGTAGTCATGGTCGCGGTGAAGACAGTCACAACGTCGAATCGGCGGACCATGCCTGCCAGGTGCGCAGCCTCTTTGGTGAGGGGCTTTGGCAAGAAATTACCTCACTCTGCATCCAGACCGCATAATCAATTACATATTCTTTTAACGGACGCAAGAAAAAAATGAGGCGGCCCGTTAGTTGAACCGCCGGAAGCCCGGAAAGTGGTCCCGGTTGCGGCTGCATTTTTCCGCCCAATCGCGCTTCCCGCTCCGGATTGAACCTGCTCGCGGTCCAATGCGAGTCTAGCCGATGCGCTCCTCTTTTGCGCGACATGCCTCACATGGGCAGAGGCTTCGCAGGTAATCGAAGGTGTAAATCCCGGAGGAGTGGCCGTCATTCCAGTAAATCTGCAGCGCGTAGCGGCCCACGGCTTCCGCGCGGTCCGGGCGGAGCGCCTTGGAACCGATCATGGGCAACGGGTTCGACGGCTGGGCCTCTGCCTTGGAATCGTGTTCGCCGTTGCAGGTGACGCAGGGGCAACGGTCGCGCAGGTATTGATAGGGGTAAGCGCTGTGGTGTCCGTCGCTCCAATCGATGAGCAAGGTCTGATTCGGCCCGGACAGCCTGACCGTTTTAGGATTCATGAAGAAATCACTCGATGACTACCGGGCCTGATGTTGCGGAGGTTTTCTCGACCTGCTCGCAGAGCGCTCCGGCAATGGAAAGGTACGCTGCGGCATGAGCTTTCGATTCATCGTCCTCACCCAGCGCAACTGGTTTTCCGGAGTCGCTTCGCTTGCGAATGGAAGGATCCAGCGGAATTTCGCCCAGAAAAGGATAGCCGATCTTCTGGGCGGCGCGGCGTGCTCCGCCGTGACCGAAGATATCCTCGCGATGTCCGCAATGCGGGCAGACGTAATAGCTCATATTCTCAATGATGCCCAGAATCGGCACCTGCATTTTTTTGAACATGGCGATCGCCTTCCAGGCCACGGAAAGCGCCAGATCCTGCGGCGTGGAGACGATCACGGCTCCGGTCAGCGGGATGGTTTGAGAAAGACTGAGCTGGATGTCGCCCGTTCCCGGCGGCAAATCCATAATCAGGTAATCGAGTTCTCCCCAGCGCACGTCGCCCAGAAATTGCTGAATGGTCTTGTGCAGCATGGGGCCGCGCCAGACAACGGCTTCATCAGGTGGCAGGAAATAGGCCATGGAAACGATCTTGACTCCGAATTCGGTTGCCGGTTCCAGCTTGCCTTCGACCACTTGCGGCGGTTCCTTGCCTCCCAGCAGCGCCGGAATACTGGGGCCGTAAACGTCGGTATCCATCAGGCCGACGCGCATTTTCTGCCTGTGCAGGGCGACGGCCAGGTTTGCCGCCACGGTTGATTTGCCCACGCCACCTTTGCCGCTCGCCACGGCGATCGTGTGCTTGACGTTCGGAATCAGCGCCGAGCCGCGATCGGGCGGTGGCGGCATGGTCATTTGCACGCGAACGTCGGCAATGCCCAGCGCTTCCACCGCCTTCCGAGCCGCCACGCCAAGTTGCGTTTGTTCCGGAACCGGCTGCGCGCGGAATTGAATGGTGAAGGAAATATACTCGCTCGCCACTTCCACGTCCTTCACGTAGCCGAGTGAAACGATGTCGCGCCGCGTCACCGGGTCTTCAACCGTGCGCAGCGCGTTCAGAACGTCCTGAGGGCTTGGTCTTTTGCTCATTATCTGGAAAAACTTCTGTGGCCGCCGCTGAATCCGCCGCCCCCGCATTCCGTCGAGGCTTTTACGGCGCCTCAACGAGCCGGGCGATGGAGTGGAGCAAATCGTATTTCGTCAGGATCTCGAACTGGCCGTCGCCGGAGCTCACGAAAACGGCGGGGCAATCGCGAGTGATGCGGGAGGTGATTTGCTCGACGCCGGCCGAAGGAGTAAGAACCGGGAAAGGCTCGCTCATCGCCTCGCGAACCACCAGTTTCTTGATGTCTTTCCCTTCCAGCACCAGGTTCAAAATCGCATCTTCATAGAGCGAGCCGACGGGATTTCCTGCTTCAAACACGGGCAGTTGTGAGAAATCGTTGGCCTGCATGCGCTCCAGCGCCACGGCCAACTGCTCCGACGGCGCCACCTGCACCATCGATTGGGATTGTCTCCACGCGCTTTTCGCCTTCACCACTTCTCCCGCCGTCAGAGAAACTGTCGGCTCAACGTAGCGGTTGTCGCGCATCCATTCGTTGTTGTAAAGCTTGCTGAGATAGCGAGAGCCGCTGTCGGGAATGAAGACGACGACAAAATCCTTTTCGGTCAGCGAGGGAAGAAGCTTCATGGCTCCGGCCAGCGCCGTGCCCGCCGAGCCTCCGGCAAAAATCCCTTCCGTCCGGGCCAGTCGTCGCGCCCAGAGAAACGAGTCTTTGTCGCTCACCTGAACGATGTCGTCGAGCACGCTGAAATCGAGCGCCTCAGGGAAGAAATCCTCGCCGATGCCTTCCACCTTGTAAGTTTCACCCTTGCCGGTCGTTCCCTTGTGGAAGAATTCGTAGAGGATGGAACCCACCGGGTCCACGCCGATCATCTTCACTTGAGGATTCTTCTCTTTCAGAAAGCGGCCGACGCCGGTAACGGTTCCGCCCGTCCCCATGCCGGCAACGAAGTGGGTGATTTTGCCTTCGCTGTCTTCCCAGATTTCCGGTCCCGTGGTTTGCACGTGAACGGCGGGATTGGCGGGGTTCGAATATTGATCGGGGTGAAACGAATTCGGAATTTCAGCCGCCAGCTTTCTGGCGACGGAATGATAGCTGCGCGGATCTTCCGGAGGAACGGCAGTCGGGCAAACAATCACTTCCGCGCCCACGGCTTTGAGCGCGTCAACCTTTTCTTTGGATTGTTTGTCGGCCATGGTGAAAATGGCCTTGTATCCTTTGACCGCGGCGACGAGCGCCAGCCCCATGCCGGTATTGCCGGAAGTTCCTTCGATGATCGTGCCGCCCGGCTTGAGCAGTCCTTTCTTTTCCGCGTCCTCGACCATCGAGATGCCAATGCGGTCTTTGACGCTTCCGCCGGGATTCATCAGATCGCACTTCGCGTAAAGCGGTGCGCGCGAGTCCTTGGCGATTCGGTTCAGCCGCACCAGCGGCGTGCGGCCAACTGCTTCCAGAATGTTGTCGTAGCGCATTCAGAATCTTCCCGGATCAAAACTTGAGCAGTTATTATAACTCAGGCATAGGATGGCGCGAAGCTTGTCGTGAGCTTCCAGGACACCCCGGGTTAGTTCCCAATTCCACTCGGGGGAGAAGTCTGGAGGTAATCAATCATCGCCAGCAGCGCGCCCCAGGTATAAAAGCGGTCGCTGGAAGTCACATCGTCGCCCCATCCGGTAATGGCATTGTAATTTTCGTGAACGTGATGTTTGGCGTTCCATTCCTGCAGAAAAAGTGCGAAGGACTTTTTTGCGAATTCCGAGCACACCTGCTTTTGGCCGTAATTTCGCAGACCGAGATAAACCAGATAATTCATCGGTCCCCAGATGCGCCCGCGCCAGTAGTTCTGATCCTTGAACGCCGGATCGTTTCTGGGCGCGGCGGGAATAACCCATTTCCCCCAGAATTCCTGCGGATTCAGCAGGTGTTCCCGGATCATGCGGTCCGCCTGTTGCGGCGTGGCGGCGCGCGCCAGCAGCGGATAAAAATTGGTCGGCGATGTTCTGGGATTCAATTTGCCGGTGCGCAAATTCTTGTTTAAAAACATTCCCGTCTTCTCATCCCAAAGCGTAGCGAGCGAAGCGCGGTAAAAATCGGCCCTCTCGCGAAGTTCCTTTTCTTCACTCGGCCGATTGAGAATCGCTGCAATTTTCGCCAGCGCGTTGCAGTCCGCCACGTACTCGCTCATCAGGCCGACGTCGGCCAGCATCACCTTTCCGGTCCCGGCGTCAAACGGGGCGGCATCGTACATCGGGCTGTTGTCGAGGCCGGATTCGTAGATGGCTCCCTGCCGGGTTCCGCGCGACCCGTCATCGGGATCCTGCGGCTGATTGTTCGCGTCGGTGCCCCAGACGAGATATCGTCCGACGCTGCGGTGCTTGTGCCACCACCGGTTCCATCGGAGCAGAGGTTCGAAAGTGTCGCGCAGGAACCAGCGGTCGTGGAATTCCTGATAAAGGCCAAGCACCGTAATCGCGCCGACGGGCGGCTCGGACCGGTCAAAACTTTTCCAGCCCCCGGCCCGCGCGTAGTTCGGCACAAAGCCCGCCGGAGTTTCTTCGCGAAGAATTTCCATGGCGTTGGCGTAGGCAAGGTCGCGGTCGCCGACGCTCGACAGGGTTGCTGCAAAAAATGTGTCCCAATCGAACAGAACGTAACCGCCCCATTGCACGCTCCAGTTTCGGCTGACCGGCGTTATCACGCGATCGCCTTCCGGATCGTAAATCGTGTCCCATCCAATCGTGGTCTGAATGGCGTCCACGGCCTCCGGAGCTCGCGTCCCCAATGACTTCTCGTAAGCTTCACGCTGCTCGGCGATCAGTTTTCGGATTTCGGCGATAGTCCGAGGTTTGCCGGTGCTGATGGCAACGGGGCCGGTTAGTTCGCGATCGAAATACGGGCCTGTCACCGAAAGACTTCTGAACGGGGCTTTGGCGCCGTCGGAATAAATGTCCAATGTGCCCTTGGGCCCTCGCGCTTCCAGCTTGTTGGGCTGCTTTTCCACGCTCCCCGGACGATTCCAGAGGAAGCCGGCGGAGAAAACGACGGATGCGGGGATGTGACTGTGCGGGTGGCCGGGGAGCGGTGTTACAAGAATCACCAGGTCGCTGCCTGCGTGCGCGCTTTCGACCTGCAGGCTCAGGCCTTGCCAGGAAAGTTTCAGGCTGGTGTAACTGCCATTCCATGCATGCGGACCGGGCGTGACTTGTTCCTCGGATGGGTTCAGGCGGCCAATCAAAGCGCTTTGGAGAAACGCATCTCCGTTCAAGGCCGTTCGACGATCGATTCCCATCTGAATGGCGAGGCCGGCCGGCAGCAAAACCTGAGTGATGACACTGTGAACGTCCCAGGTGTTCCAGCCGGTGGCCAGCTTTTTTTGCACTGCCTCGTATTCGGGCGATCGCGGCTGTGGCTGCGCGCCGAGACAGACGGCGGACACGCCCAGGAATGCGAGCAGAAGCAGCAAGCTTCCGCTGCCTCTGAGCCGTTTGCGCATTGGCAATTTTCGTCTGGTCGCGGCCAGACTGTTGTTCCTGGTCAAGACCCAATCACTTTTTCCATCAAGGTCTCTACTGCACGGCGCGCTTAACTTTGGCGAGCGAGCTTTCCGCCGAAGCTTTCCACGGGCCCTGCAGCTCCGCCGATTTCGAGAACGCTTCCAGCGCTTCGTGGTGCTCGGCGGGATATTCCTCCTCGTAAGCGGTGCCCAGATAGAAGTAAGCGCCACCCTGGAGTTCCGGCTTGTTCGCCAGCAGACCGATGGCATCCTTCAGTTCTTTGATGGCGGGGGCCATCTGACTGTGGGTGGAATAATGTTTGCCGCTCGAGGCGCGATACAGGTGAATGTAGCCGAGACAAAGATGTGCGCTGCCGAGAAGATTGTCCTGCAGTGGCTTGAATTGCTCGGCCGTCGTGCCTGCGGGCGCTTTCATGTTGGGAACGAGGTCGATAACTTTTTGCGCGTCGGCAGCCGCGGCGTCGAGTTTCTTGTCCTGGCGGACGATGGAGTAATCCAGGGCGAGCATGTTCAAGGCTTCCACGTTCGAGGGATCGGCTGCCACGGTCTTCTCTGCGTATTCATCGGCCTTTGCGGTCTGATTCATGGACGAATAGGCGGTGGCGTACTGAGAGTTGACCCACCCTGCGTTCTTCTGCACGGCATCGGGGTAGGTCTGGCTGAACTGATCCAGCGTGGCAACGCGTTTTGCGGGATCCTGGACTCGCGGGAGAAGCTGGAAGAAAGCATATTCCATGTACTGCCGTTCGCCTTCGGCCCCGGCTTCCGCCTGCTTTTGCATTTGCTGATATTCGGCGTCGGTGGCCTTCATGGGACGGGCAACCACGCTCTGCTCCTTGATTGCCGCCGCACCCTTGTTGATGACGGCGAAGGCATCATCGCTGGCCTCGCCGGCTTCTACATACGCCTGCAGGAGGTTCCTGAGAAACGGCGCGTCGAGATAATTTGCGGCCACGGCTTTCTGGCCCGCTGCGATGGCATTGCTGTAATCCTTCATCTTTAAGTAAGCCTTGGTCAGACTTTGGTAGGCGCAGGGGACAAACTTGGAGTCCGCATGCTGCTGCAGGAAGGCCTGGATGGTCTTCACCTGCTCTTGCGGAGTGTCAGCATCGTTGATCGCCATCGTCAGCTTGTCTTCCGGTGAATTGATGACCACCGAGTAATTGCCGCATGTCTGCTGCGCCGAAAGCGGCGCCGCAAAAACAAGTGCGCTCATTAAAACCAGGGATAGTCTTCGCATGGAAACCTCCTCCAGCCGGATGACTCTTCCGCCCACTTTCCGAGGCGCGGAGAAAATTGTTTGCGCACGGCGGACCCTGAATCCGAATCAGGACGCTGCCCGAACATCCTCTCTCCGAGCGGAGCGAACACTAATTACAACAGGTTAGTCGCAATTGCCAGCAAAAAATTTCACCGCCCGCATGCCGTCCCGGCTTCGTGAGCCGACGGCCCGATTTTAACCGCAATTAGCCGCCCGCGCGTGTAAAATGTCCATTCCAAATTTCGAGCGGGAGGCGGAAGTGAATCACCTGACTTTAAAGGACGTTCGTCGCGAGGACATGAACCCCAAAATCTGGCGCCGGGTCATCACCGGCGAAAAGGTCATGATGGCGGAAATTCACATTGCCAAGGGAGGCCGCGTGCCGCTTCACCACCACGAGAGCGAGCAGATTTCTTATGTGGTCGAAGGCGCGCTGAAGTTTGAGCTGGATGGAAGGGAAGTGATCGTTCGCTCGGGCGAAGTTCTCGTGATTCCCTCCAACGTTCCTCATAAGGCGGAAGCGCTCGAGGACACTTTTGATTTTGACATGTTCAGCCCCATCCGCACGGATTGGCTGACCGGGCAGGACGACTATCTTCGGAAAGGATGATTATGGATCTGGGAATCAAAGGGCGGGTGGCTGTGGTGGCGGCCTCGAGCAAAGGATTGGGCAAGGCCGTCGCGCTCGGCCTGGCGCGCGAAGGAGCAAAGCTGGCGCTGTGCGCGCGCACGGACTCTACTCTGCAGGATACTGTTGACGAAATTCGGCGTGATGCCGGGGCGGACGTCTTTGCCGCGCCGATCGATGTGACGGATCAGCAACAGGTCCGGCATTTCGTGGCCGCCGCAGCAAAGCATTATGGAAAGATCGACATCTGCGTGACCAATGCCGGCGGGCCGCCCGCCAAACCGTTTTCTGAAACTTCCGTCGAAGACTGGCAAGCGGCTGTGAACCTGAATCTGATGAGCACGCTTTATTTTGCCCGCGAAGTTCTGCCGCTCATGCAGAAGCAGAAATGGGGCCGCCTGATCACCATCACCTCTGCTTCCGTCAAGCAGCCCATTGATAATCTGATTCTTTCAAATTCCGTCCGCTCAGCGGTGAGCGGCCTTGCCAAAAGTCTTTCCAACGAATATGGCAAAGACAACGTGCTGGTCAACAATGTCTGTCCGGGCTACACGCTGACCTCGCGTCTGGAGGAGCTTTCTGCCAGATTGAGCAAGGCGGAAAATGTGGATCCGCAAAAGATTCAGGAGCGCTGGGCAAGTCAGATTCCGATGGGGCGGCTCGGCCGGCCGGAAGAATTTGCGAACCTGGTGGTTTTTCTTGCCTCCGAACGTGCCAGCTACATCACCGGCGTTTCCATCGCCGTGGACGGAGGATTCATCAAGGGGATTTATTAACTCCCCGCGTATTAACGCGAATTGCCTGCGTTGTTGGTTGGGGGCTTGCTTAAGCTGAAACTTCCGGTTAGAATTTAGAGCAGGGGACAATCTTTGCTCGCATGAGGTGAAGCCTATGAGTGTCCTCGCACGCCGTACCGGGTCCTTCCTATTCATCATCGCATTGGGGTTGGCTTTGAATGCGCCCTGCGTCCGGGCGGCGGAAAACCACGTTGTTTCAATTCCGCAGTTGCGCCAGGCGGTCAATCTTCAGGCGCAAAGCCGTCAGGCCAAGGTTGCAAAGATCGATGAGTTCTTCTCCACTCCCCGCGTTGAAAAGACCCTGAAAGCGGCGCAGATTGATCCCGTTCAGGTTCGCAATGCCGTCCCGCAACTGAGCGACGCGGAGTTGGCTCGCCTTGCCGCGCGGACGGACAAGCTGCAGCGCGACTTTGCTGCGGGTTCGTTGACCAACCAGCAGATTACGTACATTTTGATCGCGATCGGAACTGCATTGCTGATCACGATTATTTTCGTCGCGAAGTGAAACGATGAAGTTTCGAATGGCCGCGGTTTCCGCAATCGTCCTCGCGGCCGCGGCCGTGTCCACCGCGGCTGCGCCGCAGGGAAAGTGGATTGACGTGCCCTACGTCAGGCAGCGGCAGAATGGCTGCGGAGCGGCGAGCGTCGCCATGGTGATGCAGTATTGGGACCATGCCGGGGGCCGCGTCGCTCCTCCGAGTCCCGCTGATATTTTCCGCGCTCTGTATACGCCCGGCGCGCGCGGCGTTTACGCTTCAAGGATGGAAAGCTATCTTCGCAAACATGGCTTCCGGACCTTCAGTTTTCACGGGAGCGTGGACGATCTCCGGCACAACGTCGCGAAAGGCCGGCCGCTGATTGTCTGCCTTGCGCCCGGCGGCCGTGGCGCTCCACTGCACTACGTTGTGGTCGCCGGCTTCGACCCCGCGCAGCACACGATTCTGGTAAACGATCCCGCTCGTCGAAAGCTTCTGGCGATGGACCGCGCGCGCTTCACAAGAGAGTGGACGGCCGGCGAGAACTGGACGCTCCTTGTGATTCCTCGTTGAGATTCACACTCACTTTCGCTTTGGCTTTTAACCTTCTGCTACCTTCGATCGCTCGCGGGCAGAACGGTGAAATTGAGCGCGCCCGCCGCCTTTTCCAGCAAAAGCGTTGGGAAGCGATTATCAATGACTTTCCCGATTCGCCCGGCCTGCCAGCGCAAATTGAATACTACCGCGGAATGGCCTTTGCCAGGCTGGGCCGGTTCGAAGAAGCCCGGCAGGCTTTCATCGAGGGAAGGAAAAAGGATTCGCGGGATGAGAGATTTCCGCTTGAACTGGCGGGCCTTGCTTTCAAACAGAAGCAATTCGGCCAGGCCAAGCGCGAACTGCGCGAGGCGCTGCGGCTCAAGCCCGGCGATGCTTATGCGAAGGAATTTCTCGCCACAATTTATTTTCTGGAGGGCAATCTGGACGCAGCTCTCCTTTGCTGGAATCAGATTGGCCGGCCTGAAGTCCGCCAGATCCGGACCGACCCGCCGCTCCGCATTGATCCAGGGCTTCTCAGCCGCGCTTTTGTCTTTTCGCCGGCGGCCATCCTGCGATTGAAAGATCTCCAGGCCACGCGCGCCAGGCTGAATATGCTTGGAGTGTTTTCTGATTATCGCTTTTCTCTCGTGCCCGATGCGAGCGCCGGTGATACCAATGCCTTTGACGTCAAGTTCAGCGCCGTCGAAAGACCAGGCTGGGGCGATGATAAATGGGAAGGGCTGCTGGCGTCGCTGCGTGGATTGCCCTATGAAACGATCTATCCGGAGCTTTACGATATTCGCGGTTCCGGCGCCAATCTCACTTCGCTCATTCGCTGGGACGATCAAAAGCGGCGTTTAAATGTGACTTTTTCCGCCCCGTGGCGTCGCAACCCCAAGTGGCGATACGAATTCCATTTCGACGGCCGGGACGAAAACTGGAATCTTTCTCGAACTCTTAACTCGGCCGGGCCGCCGCTAAGCGACCTGAATATGCGGCGGGCCGAAGCCGGAGCCGAATTGGAGTCTGCTGAGAATGGCCGCTGGAGTTGGACGCTGGGCGCAGCCTACACCTGGCGATCTTTCCGTAACTTCAGCGCGCCCGGTCAGGCGGACGAGCCGGCTTTCAATAGCGGATCATCGCTTGAATACCGTGCGGCGACGAACCTGCTCCTGCTGGACCGGCCGGCGAAGCGGTTTACGCTGGATTCTTCTTTGTCCGCGCAATTGGGAAAAATGTTCGGGCACTCGCCGGGAACTTATCAAAGGCTGGAGGCGGTGCTCACGGCAACATGGTTCCCGCGGGCTCAGGGAGACGACTACGGAATTTCCGAGCGCCTTCACCTTGGGGACGCGCGCGGCGACCTTCCCATGGACGAACTGTTCATTCTGGGACTTGAGCGGGACAACAATCTTCCGCTGCGCGCTCACATCGGAACGCTCGACGGAAGAAAGGGTAACGCGCCGATGGGCCGGCGCTATTTTCTATCGAATTGGGAAATCGACAAGAACATCTATTCGAACGGCTGGGTCGGGCTGAAAATTGCTCCGTTTCTCGACACAGGCAGAATTACCGACCCCGGAGGGCCGTTTGGCGAACGGGAGTGGCTGTGGGACACGGGTGGTGAAGCCACGATCAAGGTCCTCGGCGGGTTCGAGGTCGTGTTGACCTACGGCAAAGATTTGCGGACAGGCCGAAACACGTTTTACACCTCGGTTGGGCGCTGAGGCACGGTGTTCCCGGGCTTCGCCTATGCTTTCTGAACTGTCTGCTTCTCTTCATCGCTCGTTCGCACTTCAACTCCGGCAAGACTTTCGAGAAAAGTAATGACCGCTGCATAATCGAGTTCGCCTTTGCCCTGCGCCCTGGCCGCCGCGTAAACTTCCTTCACCGCGCCCGCCGCAGGCATCGTGACTCCTTGCGAGTAGGCGGCTTCCATCGCCAGTTCCAGGTCCTTGTGCATCCATTTGAGAGGGAAGTAAGGAGTGAAGTCACCTTTGAAGATGAACGGCGCTTTGAAGTCCGTCAGCGCGGCTCTTGCCATGCTGGACTGAACAATTTCAAACATCGTCTCCGGCCGCACGCCTGCCTTCGCCGCCAGTACGAATCCTTCGCAGAAAATTTCCAGCGTGGTGGATTGAATCGCGTTCTGCGCGAGCTTGGCGGAGAGTCCCGCGCCGTTCGCGCCGCAGTAGATGTGCTTCTTGCCGAGCACCTTGAGCACCGGCATGGCCCGCTCGAAAACTTCCCGCTCGCCGCCGATCATGATCGTGAGTTCGCCCTTCTCCGCGCCGTGTTTGCTGCCCGTCACGGGCGCGTCCAGAAGGCTTGCTCCTTTTCCCGCGATGGCACAGGCAAGTTTTCGGCTGACGACCGGGCTGATTGTGCTGGAATCGATCACGATAGCGCCCGCGCCGATCGTTTCCAGCATTCCATTTTTCCCCATCGTCACTTCTTCCATCGCGGCGGAGTCGCTCACGATGGTGCAAACAAACTGGGCATCCTGCGCGGCCTCTGCCGGAGTCTTGGCAGCTTTCGCTCCCGCCTTCACCAGTGCGTCCGCCTTTCCCGGAGTGCGGTTGTAAACCTTAACTTCGAATCCGGCTTTGATCAGGTTCAAAGCCATCGGCTGGCCCATGATCCCCAGCCCTATAAAGCCGACCTTATTTGGCATATTTATCTCCTCGCAGCATATTGAGTGTCGATAGCCTGCACCCGATGCAATGGAACGGGCCCGGGGTTTGTTCTATCCGCCAAAATCCAGCAGCAGCCGGACGTCGCGAACGTTATTGTCCGTGAAACCGATATCAATCGTATCGCCAAGCGAGCGGAAGAAATAGTAGGAATCGCTCTCCTCAAGATATTTCTCTGGATCGAGTCCGCGGGCGCGCGCGCGTGAAATTGTCTGTCCGTCGGCAAGCGCACCGCAGGCGGGACTGTTGCCGTCGCGGCCGTCGGTTCCGGCGCTGAGCACCACCTGCCTTCGCCCTTCGATCTTCTGCGCGGCGTAAAGGACGTATGCCTGGTTCCGTCCGCCCATCCCGGTTCCGGTCACGGGACAAGTCACTTCTCCTCCCGCAATCAATGCCACGCGTTGTCCGCGATTCCTCGCAGCCAGCTTCTCAAGTGCGGTGAGGTCCCGGTCCGCTATTTCGCGATACTCGCCGTCCCATGGCTGAGGCGCCAGCTCGCAAACGAAACCCGCTCGTTCTGCTGCCGACCGCGCCGCCTGGACGGCGTCCGTGTTGGAGAGAAGCCGGAAGTAGCGGGAATTCCGAAACAGGTCATCACCTGGCTTCGGTGTTTCCTCAATCGTGCGTTCATCGAAACGGCGGCGCAACGCCGCTGGAAATCGCGCGCCAAGCTCCGCCTGCGCAGCCAGCGCGTAGCACTCGCCGGCGGTCGATTCGTCGGGCATCGTCGGACCGGATGCGACCATGGAATCGCGCCCTTCGGGAACGTCGGAAACGTGAATCGTCAGTTGATGCGCGGGATACGCCGCCTCCGCCAGCCTGCCGCCCTTGACTGCCGAAATGTGTTTGCGCAGCACATTCATTTGTTCGATGGGCATTCCGCACGTCACGAGCACGCGGTTGAATTCGATCAGGTCCGGCAGCGTGACTTCGGGATCGAGCGGCTTTTCGAAAAGTGCCGAGCCGCCGCCTGAAATCAGAAACACCACGCAGTCGCCGGCCGTTCTCCCGCCCAGAAGTTCGAGAGCGGCTTCCGCGCCCGCCAGGCTGCCCGCTGAGGGATAGGGATGGCCGCCTTCGAAATAAGTAAACCGATCGAGCTTCCGGCGCGGAGGCGACGGGCTCACGACAATGCCGCCCGCAATTTCTCCCTGCAGAATTTCTCCGAGCGTCGCGGCCATGCCGTTCGCGGCTTTCCCGACTGCAATCACAAGAGGCGGAAATGTAATCGGGAATGAAACATCTCCCGCAATCAGTCCGCCCTGGTCGCGCCTGATTCTGCCCAGCATGGCCTGCCGGAGATCGATCCGCGTCATGGTCTCAAGAAAAATCTGCCGCGCCGTTTCCTTGCCGGAATGCTCCGCGACGTTTTGGAGAGGCACGACTTGATTCTCGCTGCTCATCACGGCTGCGATGCCACCTCTGCTTTTGATTATTTGAGAGCCGGCGGAGAAACGCAAGCCGCGCGCGGGGAAAGCACACCGGGACGGCAGACGAAGAGAACGGGGATGCCCGTTCCGGAGCTAGAGGTAAACTTCCGGATTCAGGATGTTGGGCGGGCGGCGGCCGGCAAGAGCTTCGATCAGATTGTTCACCGCCAGCATGGCCATCGCCGTTCTGGTTTCCAATGTGGCGCTGCCGACGTGCGGCGCGAGAACCACATTGTTCATCTTCAGAAGCTCGGGATGGACCTTCGGTTCGTATTCGAAAACATCCAGGCCCGCGCCCGCGATCTTCCCGGCCTTGAGCGCCTGAACGAGCGCTTCTTCGTCCACCACCGGGCCGCGCGCGGTATTAATCAAAAAGCTGGTGGGCTTCATCTTGTCAAAGTCCCTGGCTTGGATAAAGTGGCGCGTCTCGGGCGAGAGCGGGACGTGCAGGCTGACAAAATCGGATTCGGCAAGCAATCGGTCGCGTTCCACATAGACAGCCCCCAAATCCTTTTCCGCGGAATCCTTTCGCCCGCTGCGCGACCAGTAAAGTACGCGCATCGAGAATCCTCGCGCCCGTTGAGCCATGGCCTGGCCGATGCGCCCGAAGCCGATCAATCCCAATGTCTTGTGGTGGACGTTCGAGCCATGCAGCAGATAGAACTGCCACTTCTTCCAATGTCCGGCACGGATGTAAGCGTCTCCTTCCACGATGCGCCGCGCCACGGCGAGCAGGAGGGCAAAGCCGAGGTCGGCGGTCGTCTCCTCGAGGACCCCGGAAGTGTTGGTCACCGGAATGCGCCGCCGCGTACAGGCCGCGACGTCAATATTGTCATAGCCGACCGACGGTGTGGAAACGGCCCGCAGGCGCGGAGACTGGCGAATGATTTCCGCCGTGATGCGGTTGGCCACCACCAGCAGGCCGTCCGACTGGCGGCAGGCTTCAAGCAGCCGTTCGGGTGGCATAGGCTCATCTTCGGCGTAAAAGCTGACCTCGCACGCGGAGCGCAGTTTCTCCATCGCCGGGTCGGGCAGTTTTCTCGTGACAAAAACTTTGGGCTTCATGGAGTCTCTTTCGGATGCGAGCGTGAAAGTCCCTTTGATATCACGCGCTCCGCGGAATCGTCAAATGGATGTATGCTGGCCATCTGCGATGGGTGAAACATCGGGGTCACAGAACATTTCTTGACTCAATGTCGTGCGTCTGGCAATCTGTGCTTTCTGATTTGAAGCGTTTAAGTCAATTAAGTGGGTCGGCAGCCTGGCATCGCTGCCGCCTGATATTTCCGGGAGGTGTAAATGGCTCTAAAGCAAGGTGAGGTGGCGCCGGATTTCACGCTGAAGTCGGCGACCGGCGAAGCGCAGTCGGATTTCAAGTTGTCCGCGGAGCGCGGCAAGAACGTGGTGATTCTGTTCTACGCGCTCGATTTCACGCCCGTTTGACAGAGCGAACTCGCGGCCTTCAACGAGGATCTCTCGAAGTTTGCCGCGGCGAACGCCCAGGTCGTGGGCGTCAATACCGATTCCGTTTTCTCTCACATCGCTTTCCAGAAATCTCTGGGCGGGCTGAAGTTCGCGCTCGCCACCGACCGCTGGCCCTATGCCGAAACGGCCAAGGCCTACGGAGTCTTTCCGCCCGAAAAGCACGAGGTTCCGTTCATCAATGACCGCGCGATTTTCATCGTGGATAAAGCAGGGAAGATCGCGTGGGCAAAAGTCTATGAGCTTCGCCAGAAGCCGGACGTCGGCGAAGTGCTCGAAGCAGTGCAGAAGCTGAAATAAATAGAACAAAAGGCAACCACGGTCAGTCGTCACGCGATTGACCGTGCGGGCCTCGGCCCGTCATACTTGACTTTATTAACTAATGTGATAATATATCTGGGAAGGCTACAGGGCAAGGCCTGCTGGCTTGAGAAATCGCCCGGCGGTTGAAAAGATGAAGAACAAGTTGCGCGCCGTTTGCATCGATTGCAGAAGTTCACTAAATCCGCGCCAATTGCGGCTCAAACGCGCGTCGAGGACCAACGGACGGGCGCGAAATATGCCACTTTGCGCATCATCAAAAGTGCTTGAAACCCGCTCCAGCAGCCGCTTCGGAGCATGTGGGTAGGGCAAAAAACGCCAAAACAAAACAATCTTTTTTTACGAACGAAGCCGTTAAGTTATTGAAAACAATAGATCAGCCCTCCAAACGAAGCCGAACGAACCCGAACGAACCCGATTGAACCCAAGCCCCCGATTGGCGTGTCGCCGGACATGGCCGCCGGACTCGACATCAGGATTCGGGCAGGAATTGGCTTGTCCCGGCTTGCTCGCCTTCCGGGATTTTGACCCAGCCTGAACTCTTCCGCACTCTCCTAAACCAAACGACGACAAGCAGCCAATCCGACGAAGTCGGCGGCGATTGAAATCTGCCGTTCTGTTTTATCGAGCGAGCCGAAATTTATTGATTGCATCGTGGCCTGGAAATCGGCAAAATGGGCGGCATCGGTGACGGCCATGATGGCATTTCTCTGCGGGGGAATGGAATATTCTCCGGATGGCGGGCGCGGGTGGCGCGAGCGCATGCGTCACTGGCTGGAGCAGAATTTCGGCCATCAGGTTTTCGATCCCATTCTGGAAGCCGAGCGCATCCTGTCCAATGAAGAGCGGGAAAATTTCACCGCCTGGAAAATTTCCGATCCCGAACGCTTCCGCAAGACGATGCGCTTCATCATCAACCACGATCTGGACGTGATGGCGCAGCGCGCGGATTACGTCGTCTGCTATTGGGATGGGGCTGCGGCGCAGGGTGGCGGAACGCAGGCCGAATTGACCGGCGCCTATCGCAAGGGCATTCCGATTTATCTGGTGACGGAAATGACGACGGAGAAAATCAGCGGCTGGGTGCTGGGTTGCGCCGATCGCATTTGCTCGGATTTCGACGAACTCAGACAAATTCTTCTTTCGGTTTACGGCAGACAGCCGCGCCAGAAAACGCTCCGCTGGAAAGTTCCCGTAGCCTGAGTTTGAGAGGGTGCAATGAAAAAGATGGCAGGGCTTCTGGGACTGGTCATAGCGCTGGGCATCGGCTGGTACATCTTCAAAATGCAAATGACGCAGGGCCCGACGCATGGGGCGCCGCCCAAGGAAGTAATCAACGTGGTTGGAATCAAGGGCGACCTGATCTCGATTGGGAACGCCGAGCGCATGTACCTGGCGAGCCACGGAAGCTACGCCACGCTCCAGCAGCTCCATCAGGATGGCTCGCTGACTTTTTCCGGCTCAGACAGCCGCGGTTATCATTTCGATGTGCAGACGGAAGACGGGCAGCATTTCAAGGTCACGGCATCGCCTTCCGATCCCGCCCAGAAAGACTGGCCGACGCTTTCAATTGACGATTCCATGCAAATCACGCAGCAGTGATACGACCTGCGTTGAATCGAGGATTTCGTGAGGGTCGAATCAAGAGCTCCGACGCGGGTTGATCTGGCCGGCGGGACGGTGGACATCTGGCCGCTTTATCTTTTTCATCCCGGCGCGCAAACGGTGAACATCGCCATCCGTTGTTTTGCTTCCTGCGTGGTTGAGACGCGATCGGACATGCGCGTCGTGCTCCATTCCAGTGACCAGGGAGTGCGTGAATCGTACGAAAGCCTGGCCGACCTGGCACGGAGCCGCTCTTCGCTGAAGCTGGTGCGTGAACTGATCCTGTTCTTTGAGCCGCGGCGGGGCATTACCGTCCGCACTCATGCGGAAGCGCCGGCGGGAGCCGGCTTGGGAGGTTCGTCGGCGCTGAACATCGCCCTTTGCGGTGCTTTGGCCCGCGTCACCGGCCGGCGTCTTTCTCGCGCCCAGATTCTGGAGATCGCGAAGAACGTGGAGGCCATTGTCATTCGGGTTCCGACCGGGTGGCAGGATTATTTCCCCGCGCTGTATGGCGGAGCCAACGCCGTCCACCTGGAGCGCGACGGCGTCCGGCGTGAGCGCCTGCCGATTTCGTCCGCCGAACTCGAGAAGCGCTTTGTGTTGTGCTACACGGGAGAGCCGCGCGATTCGGCCATCAACAATTGGGAAGTGATGAAGGCCCACATTGACGGGGATCTCAAAGTCCGCCGCAATTTTTCGCGCATCGCCACGATTGCCTCGCAAATGCGCGAAGCGCTGCTGGCGTCGGACTGGGGGGATGTTGAAGAATTGTTGCGGCAGGAATGGGAGAACCGCAAGCGCAACTTTAAGGGCATTACCACGCCCAAAATCGAGCGCATGATCGAGCAAAGCAGACGGAAGGGCGCGCGCGCCGCCAAGGTCTGCGGGGCCGGCGGAGGAGGCTGCGTGGTCTTTCTTGTCGAGCCTGGAACCAAGCCGGACGTCGAAGCCTGCCTGGAAAAGCTTGGCGGGCGGATCATTCGATTCGGAGTTTCCCGGCCGGGGCTTCAGGTTCGCTCTGATCATGAAACATGGAAGAATGGCAAGGGAAAGGCAGAGTAAATCGGAATTTCGGCAAATTTCATTCGCGTGGTTTGAGTGAAAAGAAACCGGTTGTAATCGCCCGAAAGTAGTAATATAGACGTAGAAAGAGGCTGAGGTGATACCGTGGCGCCAATGGTTTCACCCAAAAAGCCGGGTCAGCATTTCTACATTCAGGATATCCTTCCAGCCGGCCTGAATAAGTGGTTTACGGCTGTGTGCGTTCTGGCCGCCGCCATGGCCTGTCTGGCCGGGGCTTCGCGTCTTCTCGCCAAGGAAAACTATATGACCGACCCGCGGATTGCTTTGATCCGCGGACTGGACCGCGAAATCGCCGTGGCCAAAATTCCCTTGCCCGCCGGCAAGAAGGGAGTGGTGATTAGTCGCGCAGGCGAAATAAACCAGGACAGCGCGGCAAAGCAGCTTCGCAGCAACGGAATGTCCATCAAGCCGGGAATGCCGGTTGAGATTACCAAGATTGATTTCCATGACGACAAGATCGTTTTTGAAATCAACGGCGGCGGCAAAAGCGGCAAGAAGTGGTACCAGCACATCGAAATCGGAATGGGGCCTGGAGCGATGAATCCCCTCGTGCCCGAGCAGCCGAAGCAGTCACGGACGATCGGTTCCTACGTCACCGTGATGCTTTCTCAGAAGGCCACGGTGCCAACGACGTCACAGGCCAAGCAAATGCTGAGTTCGGTGCTGGATTTCCACCGGCAGTCGCCGACATTGTTGTACTCGCCGAGCCTTCCCCCGAAGTTCAAGGAAGCCATAAAGAAGCATGTAGTCATGCCGGGAATGAACAAAGATACTGTGCTTTCCGCCAGGGGCGCGCCGGACCGCAAGGTCCGTGACGTCAAGCCGGACGGAAGCGAAGAAGTGGACTGGATTTACGGGCTTCCGCCGCATTGCCTCTATGTTGTGTTCGACGGCGACACGGTGAAGCAAGTCACGCAGTATTAAGGCGAGGAATCTCAAAGCCGCAACGGCGCAAAGCGGAGTTCAGCGTACTTCCCATCATCAATCATAGACAGGAATTGATTTGCCTGTGGGCTGAATCCAGGGCTGCAAACTCAAAGGAGTAAGTGGCTTAGGGGGCAGCGGCCGCAGAGAGGAGGTCGAAGTGCCGCAGCAGAAGGACTGGCGTGTCGAAGTCCTTCAGCAGGTTGCATTTTACGTCGGTCTGGGGGCGCTGATCCCGGCCTTCATGATCGCCGGATACTTTGTCGGACGCTTTTTTGACGAATCTCTTCACACCGCGCCAATTTTAGGTATGATAGGAGGTCTGCTGGGAACGGCAGGCGGGATCGTCGAAGTCATCCAAATCGTAACCCGAAGAGAGAAGAATGGAAAAGGCTCCCCAAGCGATTCTTGATGGGGTTGAGGAGAGATTGCTGCGCTGGATGCTGGTGTTCGCGGCGCTTTGCACGGCGGTGTTCCTATGGGTTCGCGAGCCGCTGATGGCCGCCGGGTTTCTGGCCGGCGCGGCAATTTCAGTTCTCGCCTTCCGCTGGCTTGAACGCGGAATGGCGGCGGCGCTCGATGCAAGCCGCACGCGCGTGCCCAAATCGATCGGCATCAAGCTGATGCTTCGATTCCCGATCCTGATCGCCGTCCTTTTTGTTTTTTACGGAACGCATTGGCTTCCCATTGACGGAGTCGTCCTGGGATTTTTCGTTCCCATCGCGGGAGCCATGACGGAATCGCTGGTGATTATCGGAAGATTGCTTTTGAATCGCCACGCTGTCCTTTGGCATGAGGGCGACGCGGGGACGTCCATCTGACAGGAGAGATGCGGATACGACATGGTTGAGCACGAACTTTGGTTTACGGCACTTTTGAATAAGATGTTCGGCGGCCTGGTTACCGAGATCCTCGTCAAGATCTCGGCCCTTCCGCATTTGGCGTTCGTGCGGCCGCAGGACCCGGCGCACCCGATTCCGAATTATTTTGCCGGCGAAGTGCTGGTAGCGCTGCTCATCGTTGTGGGCGCAATCATCCTTCGCAGCCGTCTCTCGATGGAAGCCCCGGACACGTTCCAGCATGCGATGGAAGTGTTTGTGCAGTTTACGCAAAACCTCACCGATGAGATCATCGGCCACGGCAGCCGTCGTTACGTCGCGCTGGTCGGAACCCTGGGAATTTTCATCCTGCTCTGCAACCTGCAGGGTTTGGTTCCCTCGCTGGTCACGCCTACGGCCAGCATTCAGGTGACCCTGGGATGCGCAGTCGTCGCGTTTGTTTATTACAATTTCCACGCCGTGCGGGTGAGGGGCGTTTGGGGATATTTCAAGCACCTCTGCGGGCCGATTGTGGCGGTTTCCTGGCTGATGCTGATTGTCGAAGTCTTCAGCAACCTTCTCAGAATGCTGTCTCTCAGCGTTCGTCTCTGGGCCAATATGCTGGTGGGCGGGCTCCTCGTGGTTGTTTTCTCGACGCTTTCCAGCTATACGCAGTTCGGCGTTCCTTCTGTTTTCATGTTCCTTCATATCATTGAAGCGTTTCTGCAGGCCTATGTGTTTATGATTCTCCCGGCACTTTATATCGGCCTGGCATTGTCTGAGGAGCACTGATTTCGATTTTCTCCGCCAGCGTGAGGCCTCCTTGCCCCCGCTTGGATGTGCAACCACCCACTGGCGGAAATTCAAAACGCGGACCTGCGGCTCGCTTCCGCAGGGACCGAGGAGGAAGAATGAAGGCGAAGCTGATAGCTTTGATGACCATGGTGATGGGATTGCTTTGCACTGTGCCCCTGTTTGGTGCGGACTCGGCGGCGGGCGCCGCCAGCGCAACCAACTGGGTTCCGATTGCCGCTGGATTTTCGATGGCCATTGCTTCCGGTTTGTGCGGTCTGGGGCAGGGAAAGGCTGCCGCAGGAGCCTGCGAAGGCGTGGCGCGAAACCCCGGCGCACGCCCTGCGATCTTCCTTTTTCTGATCCTGGGACTTGTTTTCATTGAGTCCTTGGCTCTCTACACGTTCGCGATCATTTTCGTGAAGGTGAAGTAGTTTGCTGTCGGTGTTGCGAAGAAGGGGAGGCTTTCGCCTCCCCTTTTTCGCGTTCGCGCGGCTGGGATCTTGCCGGGTGCCCTGGCGAGTCGTGACGCGGGTATTGTGATTCCGATGAGTTGCAAAATCGGAATTCAAAGCTTCGCTGCTTGCAGGGCGGGCCCGAAGCCGTTACGATTCCTACAGGGATAGCGGTTTTGTGGAGGGGGTGGGCGGATGGTGACCGGATTCAACACCGAGATCAAGCACGAAGGTGTTGTTTATCACATTCAGACCGAAACCCGGAAAGACGCCGGAATCGAGACGGCGGTCTATGTGGGCGGCGCTGTGATTCATTCGCTGAAAACTTCCTACCGGGACTTGGTCGAGTCGCCGGATTTCACTGAGGAAAAGGTCAGGACGAGGCTCGAGGCTCAGCACAGGGAAGTGATTGGCCGCATCCGAGCCGGCGAAATTAGGGGACATGCAGGCGGCACTCCTCCCACGACTTAGAACGGACTCATGCTGGTCAACATCAATGGCAGCGAGCGGGAAGTCCCCGAGGGCCTGAAGCTGAATGCCCTTCTTGAATGGCTGGGCTTGCCGCTTGACAGGGTCGCTGTCGAACGAAACCTGGAAGTGGTTCCCCGCGCCTCTTGGAAGGATACGGCGGTTGAAGCGGGGGACCGGCTGGAGGTCGTGCAACTCGTGGGTGGCGGCAGATCTTTAGGTGAGGGTCGCGCCGGGCAGCCGCTATGAGCCACGCCGTCATGAATTCGCCCGGGGTCATTTTTGTCACCCTGCTGGTGAAGCTTAGCGTGATTGCCTCGCTCGCCAGCATTATCGCGCGATTTGACAAGTTCCGGCGCCTGCTGCTGGTTGAAGAGCGTACACCCCGTCAGAAGCTGCTATTTGCCGCCTTCCTCGGTCTTCCGTTCGCTTTCGGCGTTCTGGCTCGCGTACTGCCAACCCATTACCAGGGATTCGATCTGAATCTGGAAATCACCGTTGTCGCCGGTCTACTGGGCGGGACCATGGTCGGGCTGATGACGGGAATGATGGTCAGCCTTCCGGCGCTGTTGATTCCCGCTCACCACGAACTTCTCGCCGTTCCCATGGCCGTGCTGTACGCGGTGGTTGCGGGCTCGGCGCGATGGGTCTGCCCGAACAAGGAAGAAATCTGGAAGTTCTCGCCGTTCATTGACCTGAGCCTTTACCGGTCGATCAAACAGCGCTTCAAGCAGCCGGCGATGGATTGGCAGGTGCTCTTTTTCCTGATCTGCGTCTTTCTGGAGATGACGCGGATCAGCATCGGACGCATTGCGCATGGCAGGCTTTTTTACCTGAACACTCCTCACGTCTGGACGGAAATCCTTATCATGATGGCCACCGCCATCGCCGTAGCCCTGCCACTCAAGATCTGGAACAACACGCGCATCGAGCGAAAACTGGAAGAAAAGGAGCGCTTGCTGATTCAGGCCCGTGTGGACGCGCTGATCAGCCAGATCAATCCGCATTTCCTGTTCAACACGCTCAACACGATTTCTTCTCTGATTCGTTATGAGCCGGATACGGCGCGAAAGTTGCTGATGAAACTTTCCAGCATTCTTCGCCGGCGTCTGCGAACTCAGACGCACTTTCAGCCTTTGCGCCAGGAGCTTGAGTTTATTGACGATTATCTGGATATCGAAGTGGCGCGCTTTGGTCGCGACAAGCTGCAGATCCGGAAGGAAATCGATCCCGGGTCGCTGGATGCCGTGGTTCCCAGCATGGTTCTTCAACCTTTGGTGGAAAATGCGATTCGACACGGGATTGGACCGAAGATTGAAGGTGGCACCATTGTTGTGCGGTCGTCCCGAAAAGACGGCCGGATCGCGATCGAAGTGGCCGACAATGGAGTCGGAATCTCCCTGGCATCGCAGCAGGAAATTTCGGCCACGGGAATCGGCATTATGAACGTCCGCGAACGGCTGCGCGCGCTCTACGGCCAGGATTTTCAGATGACGATTGATAGCCAGCCAAACGTTGGCACGACGGTCCGCTTTGAGATTCCCGAACTCATCAGCCCGGAAGAAAGCTCGGCAGCGGAGCCGGTTTCGACGCGGGATTGACAGCTTTCCTTTTCGAGCATTCCGGCGGTGGCACGCCAGCCGTCAAAGGCGGGCGGGAGATATGTTAGTATCACTAGAATACCTGTGCCGCGAAGCGAGCGCGCGGATGGCGTTGTACGCGTGGAAACCGGTCGGGTGAGGCAGCCGGCTCCGGGCCGGCCAATCTTGAAGGTAAAGGAAGGCATATGGACAAATCGGGTCCTGAAAAAAACAAGACAACCCCGAGCTCAATGAGCATGATCGAACCGCGTTTCCGCAACATCTATAAGAGTTTCTACAAGGAAAGCTATTTCACGCCGACAGCTCTGGACATCAAAACCAAAGAGCTGATCGCCATCGGCTGTTCCCTGGTTGCGAAGTGTGAGGGATGCCTGGAAGGGCACATCAAAAAGGCGCTCGAGGTGGGCGCGACCAAGCAGGAAGTCTCCGATGCGATCGTGATTGCGGTCGGCATCGGCGCCGCCAGCGTGGTTGACATGTCGGACAAGGCGGCGATCAAGCTCGATCTTCACCATTTCGAATAGCCGGACCGTCTGGCGCGGGCGCCGCGCGGCAGGCTTTGCCCCGAGCGCCGGTCGTGGCGAATCGGGTGACACCTGAGCGTGTGCTGACAGCGTGCGTTGCCGGTTGTCCCGCCTATGGTCCAATCCTCTGCGAATTCCCGCGATTCCATCCACTTCGGAGTGGTCGCGGGCCTGTCCGCCCTCCTGTTTCTAGGTCTCGCAGATAATCAGACGATCCCGGCGCTGCTGCCGCTGCTCGTTAAATCCCTGCGAATTTCGGTGGAGCAGGCAGGTCTTCTGGCGGTTTTCTATTCCATCGCCGCGGCCGCAGCCTCGCTGGCTTCGGGAACGCTTTCCGATCACTTCGGCCGGAAGCGTTTTCTGCTTGGCGGCGCGATCCTGTTCTCAGTCGCGTCCTGGCTGGCCTCACGGACGACTGGTTTTTGGGGCTTGATTGAAGCCCGAACGCTCACCGGCCTTGCCGCTGGAACTATCTCCACCTGCTCCATTGCATACGCCGGCGACTGGTTTCCTTATCGCGTGCGGGGCCGCGCGATCGGCATCATTTCCATTTCCTATTTTGCCGCGCCTATTCTGGGCGTTCCGCTTGCGGCCCAGGTGGCCGCGCACTTCGGATGGCGGCAGACATTCATGTTCTTTTCCGGCCTGGCCATCGCCGTGGCGGGAGTTGCGGCCTTCCTGCCGAAGGATCACGGGGCATCCCACGGGCCCGAAGGCAGGTTCACGCGCACCGTCCGCACCTGCCGGTCTTTTCTTCGACGGCGCGATACTTCGGCCGGCGTTGTCATTGCATTCCTGGTTTCGGGAGGGCTTTACGCCTTTATCTTCTATATCGGGCAGTGGCTGAGCGAAAGTTTCCACATCGGCACGGGAACGATCGGCTGGGTCTTTATGCTGGGAGGATTGATGGCGGTGGTCAGCGCGCCGCTGGGCGGAGCTCTTGCGGACCGGTTCGGAAAAAGAGCGGTATCAATCGCGAGCAATATTTTGCTTGCGATTTCTGTGGCGATTGTCCCAATTTTTAGCTGGGGTGCGTGGCTTCTTGTAGCCTTCGGCGGCGCCAGCCTGGCCGCAGCCTTTCGTCAGGGGCCGCTGACCGCGCTCATGACGGAACTCGTCCCCACGGAAGAGCGGGGATCCTTCATTGCTCTGCGGAATGTTGCATCGCAAATGGGGATAGGGCTGACGGTGCTGGCCGGTGGAGTCCTGTTCCAGCATCGCGGTTATGTTTTTGTAACCACTTTATGCGCGGTGATGACGGCCGCCGTGGCCGTGCTTCTGGCGACCCATATTGTTGAACCTCGCGCCCGGGGTTAACGCCAGCGAATTAACTTTTCAATCAGGGTTACAAACAGGCCCTGCGGTTTCAGCGAAGGAGGGATGAATTGATAACCGGCAAGCGCGTCTGGCAAATCGTGCGCAATGTTTTCCTGATATTGCTGGGTCTTGTTGTGCTCTTCTTCGTTGTCGTCGTGCCGTGGTTCGGGACTTACATCGTCACGACATCCCGCTTTCATTTTCCCGATCCCAACGACGGAAAAACCCCGGCTTCATACAGCATGAATTACAAGTGGATTCAGTTTCACTCTGCGGACGGAGTGTTTCTGAGCGGGTGGTACGTTCCGGCCGGCTCGAGGGACGATCATCTATTGCCACGGCCAAAACCGGACGCGGATCGAAATGCTGCCCATGGCGGAGTTCGCCCACGGCCTTGGTTACGACGGCTTGTTGTTTGACCTTCGGCATTCGGGTCTGAGCGGCGGAAAGATGGGCACTCTTGGTTACAAGGAACGGTTGGACGTGGAAGCGGCGGTTCGTTATGCGGTCCAGGTGGAGAAAGCTCCGAAGCCGATCATTCTGTGGGGTGTTTCAATGGGGGCGTCGGCGGCTTTGATGGCGGGGTCAGAGACGCGGGACGTGGACGCGGTAATTTCCGACAGCAGTTTTCTTTCCTTTTCTGACGTCATCATTCATCATGCGCGCCTTTTCTTTCACGTCCCAAGTTTTCCGATCGCCGACGAGGTCATCTACTGGTCGGCCTGGCGCGGAGGCTTCAGTCCTTCGGACTTCGATCTGCGCAAAGCAGTTGAACGGATCAATCCGCGTCCTGTGCTGTTCATTGCCGTCGCGGGCGACCGGCGAATTCCGCCCTCGGTGGCAAAAGAGCTCTATTCACTGTCAAACAGTCCCCGCAAGGCAATTCTGATTGTTCCCGGGCATCGTCACGGGGAAGGATGGACCTCCGGTCACCAACAGTATGTGGAAGCCGTGAAGGCATTTCTTGGCGGCGCGGGCACCAGGAGCGGAGCTGCTGCGCCTTGAGTTGATTCTCGTTATCAGGCAGCTGAAATTCAGGTTACGAGCTTCCCGATTCATCCGCCTCGCTCTTGGCGCGCTCCTCGATGACCTGGCGAGTGCGGGTCATCAGTTGCCTTTCCGTCGCTTCGGCCGAGCGGTGCACGAACGGCTTGATAATCCATTCCAAACCAAAAGGCAGGCTGCGCGTCAGAGCAATGGTTTCGGATTCAATGACGATGCCGCCTTTCACCGCTTCATATCGCCAATAGACATCAAGCTCCCAGAGGAAACCCGTGCCGTCTCCGGGCGGATCGAGGTGTTCCTGCGGGGTTCCTGCGTCATCCACCTGCTGGATGCGGAAGGAGCGCGAGACGGAATACAAATGCCGGGGGTCAACCCAGTGGTATTGGACGTTGTTGTAGGTGTCGAGAGTGACGGTCAGCCAGGGCGTCTTCTTCTGAACGCGGGCGTAAACCTTAAAAGTGTCATCACTGTGGGCAAGAATTCGTGACCGGACCATTTCCGGCTTGTAATAACTGGAATATTTGTCGTAGTCCTGATCGGTCGCGACGGCCTGCTTCAGGGTCACATTGGGAACAAACATTGCGGCCAGCCAGTCGTGAATCCAGCCATCGGGAGCCTCAATGGCATTTCCCTTGGCGTCCCTGGCGACAGGGCGAGTTACGTAAATATCACCTTGTCGCAGTTCAGATCGAATCGCCCGGCGGTCGGACGGCGGCAGTGAATCGATGTAGAGGAAATGCCCGGGCCGGCTGCGGTCACGTTCCATTCGTGCTTCCGCAGCCCGAATGTACCGGTCGTAAGCACGGCTGGTATGCGGCTGGAGCTGGGCGCTCCACGCCTGTGGCAGGTTGCAAACCGCGAAGGCGCCTGAAATCAGGATAACCGCCCCAAGCTTATGTGCCTTCACCATAATCCGTGATCACTGATTGAGAACAGATTGATAAAGCTTTTCGTACCGCGGAATGATCTCCTCGGAGGAAAAGCGCGTCAGGGCGCCCTTGCGAGCGGCTTCCCCCATGCTTTTATGCTTTGCGGAATCGGTGAGGATTTCGATCGCTCGCTCCGCCATGGTGTTGACGTCCCGTGGAGGCACCAGATAACCTTCCACTCCGTTTCGAACCACTTCGGGCAATCCTCCCACGCGCGAGCAAATCACGGGAACACCGCAAGCCATGGCTTCCAGTGCTGCCAGTCCGAATGATTCCAGGTCGCTGGGCAACAGAAACAGATCGCCGCAATTCAGCAAATTTTCGACCTGGCTCTGCTTTCCGAAAAAGACAACATCCTCTTCGAGGCCCTTTTCCCTGACCAGCCACTCAGCGGCGACGCGATCCGGGCCGTCGCCGATCATCAGCAATTTGGCGAGCATTCGTTGGCGGACGCGCGCAAATATTTCCACCACGTCGGTCACGCGTTTGACGGGCCGGAAATTCGAAAGGTGCATTAAAACCATTTCCCCGTTGGGAGCGAATTCATCGCGGCGGCAAATTCCGGAGGCTGGCCGGAGAACGCTGCAATTGACGAAATTGGGGATGACCTCAACCGGCCGTCGAACCTTGAATTCCCGTAAGGTAACGTCGCGAAGGTAGTTTGAAATAGCCGTGACCGCGTCACTTTGCTCGATCGCAAAGCGGGTGATCGGCAAGTACGAGCGGTCGGTGCCCACCAGCGTGATGTCCGTCCCGTGCAGCGTCGTAACCACGGGGATCCGGCGATCTCCCAGCATAGCGCGCGCCAGGAAGGCGCTCACGGAATGGGGAATGGCGTAATGGACGTGGAGGACGTCAAGCTTTTCATTCACCGCCACATTGTACATTTGCGAAGCCAGGGCCAGGGTATAAGGCGGATGGTCGAAAAGCGGATAGTTCATCACTTCGACTTCGTGGAAGTGGATGCGCTCGCCGGGCTCCGGGATGCGGACGGGAAGGGCGTAGCTGATGAAGTGAACTTGATGGCCACGGGCGGCCAGCTCGATGCCAAGCTCGGAAGCAACGACGCCGCTCCCGCCGTAAGTGGGGTAACAGGTTATCCCGATCTTCATAAATTGATCCTGCCGATTCGGCAGCAGGCAAGGGCCGGTGCCTAGGAATGATTTAGCCGCAAGGCGGTTGGTCTCCCGAGGAGCGGACTCTCGGTCAGGCCGGGAATCCGCCGCCTGTATTTTCGGCGATGGCATCCGTCAGGATTTCGGGTGATTCTCTTTCTTTCCCCCGCTCGGTTTCCCGCCCAGGACCATGATCTGCGAAATCTTTCGTTCGCCATTCCTTTCAGTGTAATAAATCATGACGTCCGTCCCGGGCCGCAGGGCCTTCAATCCCAGGATCTTCCCGCTGACATTGGTGACGTGAGTCGATTTTTTGACGGGAAAGATCTCAATGTCCCGGGCCTCGGCGCGCTGTACGTTCAGGATCTTCCTCTTTGAGTCGAGAGATCGCACCACGCCGCTGAAGGCCTGGTGATTGACGCCGAGAAGTCTGCGGATGACCGGAACCTTTGACTTTCGGCTCTGAGCGAAGCCAACGGCAGAGGTTGTGGCGAGAACGAATGTCAGAAGGATGAGGCCGAGGTGTTTCGGACGGCTTGACTTGGTGTTTTGAACTGCAGCGCTGGGATTTCTGTTCATGACGGCACCCCGCTACCGGATCAGATTGCATTCAAAGAGGGGGTCGGAATCGTAATAAGTTCTCCCCATTTCATGCGTCATTACGGTTTGAGTTCCTCCCGCCACTTATCAGATTGAGAATCCCATCCAAGTCGAGCCCTGGGTTTTCGGATTCAAAGCCGGTGCTCATTCGCTTTCGAAAGCGCCCCCGTGGTTTCCATTTCCTCCGTTGGTGCCTTTGCCATCCTGTTCTTTATAAATATAACGAATGCAGCTTTTCATGATCAGCAGATTGGGTTCGTTCTGGCGGTGCACTTTGATGCAGGCTTTGTCATACCACTCAATGACGCCACGGACTTGTTCACCTTCATCGAGAACGACGACCACGGGCGTTCTTGATTGCATTTGCTTCAAGTAATAGAAGCTTTCTGCGCTCGTTTGTTCGGGAGGAGTTGGCTTTCTTCGCTGGATGCGGCCGCCCATTTGATCCTGAACATCAGAAAGGGTTGGACGGATTAGTTTGCGGTTCACTGGTGGACGCTCCTTCGCCTCCTGGAGGGGACTGCCTTGTTTTCGAACGCGTTCCCTAAAGATTCAGACCAGGAGGTCTAACAAATGTAGATGACGTTTACTGCCGCCGGGTTTCATCGAGCCAGTCCGGATTCGATCCGCTCTCCGATACACAAAATGATACTATCCGGACCGGCTTTCTGGCAAGCGAATCCCATTCCGCCGGAAGGCTGGGATTCGACTAATGGGAAGGGATAGCTCGGGGACGCGGGCCCGCCAGGATACGGGCCGTAAGAGCATCAAGACTGATCAGCGAGTTCACGTTCCGCGCGCGAAGGCGAAAGGATTCATCCAATCCTTCCATGAGCATGGCCACGCGCTCAAATCCTAACTTTCCGGCCCAGGCAGCAATATCAATTCTCAGATCGGCATTGATGATGAGTTGTCCCTCCGAATCAGAAAGTGAAACCAGCAAGTCGCGGCAGAGCTGGTATCCCACGCTCAGGCTGACTTCCCAATTGTCGCGGTCGGAGGCGATTGCTTTGGATGCGCCCAGCACCTTTGTCCAATCGCCACGGCTGGAGGAGGCGTGGGCCGCCAGCCCACCGATGAAATCGAGCCAGGGCCGGCGGCGGGCTTCGTAGTCGGAGAATGCGGGGGATCTGGCCCAGGCGATGCTTCCGGCGGCCAGGCGCAGTGCCAGGGCCCTCTGAGCGGGTCGAATTTCCCTATTCTGGGCCAGAGTCGTTTCAATGATCGAATCCTCGGCGGGGGCAAAATCCACCCAAACACATCGGGACCGGATCGTCGTGCGCAACTGATAGGGGTTCGAGCATACCAGGATAAGAGTTGTTGTTTCAGGAGGCTCTTCCAGCAGCTTCAAAAGCAAATCCGTAGCCTGCCAGTGAATCGCGTGGGCTTCATCAAGAATGAAGATACGATGTCCAAGCGTGAAGGGGCGGGAATAAGCGGCCGCGCAAAGTTGCCGGATCTGTTCGATGAGAATGAACCGCGTGATCGGAGCGACAATCTGAACGTCGAAGTAGACAAGGTTTTCCGTCCGCTTCTGCGAATCTTTCGTATCGCGGCGGCGAGCCAGATCTTCGGCGCCGGACGCGAGCATCTCGCCGACGGCCAGGCAACTCCGGCACGAGCCGCAAAAGTCGTCGCCGCTTGCCCCGCGGTTTTCACAGTTGATGGCCATGGCCATCATGACGGCGAGCGTACGTTTGCCGACCCCTTCCGGGCCGGAAAAAAGCAGCGCGCCGGGCACCTGGCTCGAGGCGAGCATGCCGCGAACGGTTGCTACTGCCTTTCGATTTCCCAAAAAAGAATCGAATCCCATTGCCAATCCTGATGAGCTGGCCGGTTACAATCCCGACGATTTTCGGGAGCGCTTACGGTTCAGCGAGGACGTGCCGTCAGGCGCCAGCCAATGATCCACGATCCGTCGAATCTCATTCTGAACTTGTCGAACGTCGCCTTCCGCCTTGACGATTTTCACGCGCTCGGGCTGGCTGCGAGCGATCTTCAGGTAGCCCGCGCGGACACGCTCGAGAAAGTTCATGCCCGCCTTCTCAAAGCGCGTGTTGCCGGCCTTCCGTTTCGAAGCCCGCCTCAGCGCGGCTTTGGGGTCGAGGTCCAGTAGAAGCGTGAGGTCGGGCTGGATGTTACCGCAAACAATTTCATCAAACGCCTGCACAGCCTCCGGTCCCAGCCGGCGGCCGTAGCCTTGATAGGCAAAGGAAGCATCATTGTAACGGTCGCTCAGAACGATTCGGCCGTCTCGAAGGCGCGGACGGATGACCTTTTCGATGTGCCGCGAACGGGCCAAATACATCCAGGCGAGCTCCGTGAGTGGCTCGATGGACCTGCCGGGTGGCGCCAGCAACCTTTCCCGGATAGCCTCTCCGGCTGGAGTGCCGCCAGGTTCGCGCGTGACGGTGACACGGTAGCCGAAGCGGCGCAGGTGGCGAGCCAGCAGGTGCAGATGGGTGCTCTTTCCGGTCCCGTCAATGCCTTCGAAAGTGATCAGATGCCCGTACCGCCCCATTCGAGTCAACTCTCCACTGAATAACTAGAGATGCTAGCATCCCGGCCGCGGTTCAACAACCTCAGTGTGATGCATGAGAGTGATACAATGACGCCCGGCCTGGAACTTCAACGGACGCCGCGATGGCAGGCATTAGAGAGAATCTGGCCAACATTCGACAGCGTATTCGCGCAGCCGCCGCGCGCTGCGGCCGCAATCCTGAAGCCGTCCGCCTTGTTGCCGTCAGCAAAACGTTTCCGGCTGCGGCCGTCCGCGAGGCTTTCGATGCCGGGCAGCGGGATTTTGGCGAAAATCGCGTTCAGGAGGCCGAGGCCAAATGGCGGGAGCTTAGCGGCCTTGGCGTGACACTGCACCTGATCGGCCACCTGCAGAGCAACAAGGCCCTGCGCGCAGCGAAGCTGTGCGATTGGGTCCAGTCTCTCGATTCCATTCGAATTGCGCGAAAGTTGAGCGACGCGGCGGCGGAGAGCGGAAAACGGCTTCCTGTTCTTATGGAAGTGAATCTTGGCGGGGAAGAGGCCAAATCGGGCGTGAGCGAGACGGAAGCTCCGGTCCTGGCGGAACAGATCGCAAAGATGCCCGGCCTCGACCTTCGCGGGTTGATGGTGATTCCACCTTTGACTGAGGACCCCGAAAACGCCAGACCGTACTTCCGGAAATTGCGTGAGCTGGCACAAAGAATCGAAGCAAGGGGATTCGAGGGTGTTTCCATGCGCGAGCTTTCCATGGGCATGAGTCAGGACTTTGAAATCGCCGTCGAGGAGGGCGCAACCATCGTGCGTGTAGGAACGGCAATCTTCGGCCGACGTCCGGCGCAATGAGAGAAGAAGCCGGCGTGACACAGGGATTTGAAATCCGCGGCGAGGCGGTCCGGTTTTGGGTCAAAGTAAAGCCTCGTGCGCGGCGCCAGCGGTTGATTCGGGGTGCCAACACCGAAATCTGTTTTGAGACCCCGGCGCCTGCGGTTGAGAACAAAGCCAATTCGGCCATGGTGGATTATTTGGCCAGGTGCGTACGCGTGCCCCGCAGCGCGGTTCAGATTATGATTGGCGAAAGGTCACGGCGTAAGCTTGTGGAAATCGCCGGCCAGCCGGTCGCGGCCATTTGCGAACGCCTAGAGGCCGTGCTGAGCGGCAGGGAATAGCAAGCCCGGTCCAGAAAATGTGTTCTTGTGCGGATAGACGACGGCTGCACGACGTAATCGGGTGCGCACCGTAGGGAGGGAAGTGTGAGCTTCGCCGAGCGGTTCAGGGAAATTCGCGGAGGATTCCAGCGCTCTTTTTGGGTGGCCAACTACACGGAACTTTTTGAGCGGCTGGCCTATTACGGGACGACGGCCGTCCTCGCGATTTATCTCAACGAGCAACTGCATTTTTCGAAGGAACTCACTGGCTGGATGATGGGAATCTTCGGGTTTGTGGTGTGGTTCCTGCCTGTATTGGGCGGAGCTTTGGCGGACCGCTTCGGTTTTCGGCGCGCCCTGCTCTTTGCTTACATGGTGATGACGGTAGGGTATTACCTCCTCGGCTCGCTCCAATCGTCCTGGATGCAGGGGCTGCGGCATGCTTTGACGGACAAGTGGCTGGTCCTCGCCATTCTGATGATCCCCGCACTCGGTCCGTCCGTGGTCAAACCGTGCGTAGCGGGAACCACGGCCCGGGCTTCGACGGAAAAATCCCGTTCCATGGGTTATTCGATCTACTACACGCTGGTGAACGTCGGTGGAATGCTCGGGCCGATTGTGGCCTGGCTGGTCCGCAAGCAGCTTGGTCTGGGAATTGAAAGCGTGTTCAAGGTTTCCGCGCTCAGCGTTTTTCTCATGTTTTGGGTCACACTGCTTTTCTTTCGCGAGCCCGCGCAACCCGGAGAATACAAGGTCACAAAGGTCAGCGAAGCCGTCAAGAACATGTTCGTGGTCGTCGCCAATTTCCGCTTCGTTCTTTTTCTTCTGATCTGGTCCAGCTTTTACGTAGTCTTCTGGCAGGAATTCATTTCCGCTCCGCTTTTCCTTCGGGGTTACGTAAATCCCAACGCCAACGTCGACCTATTGCTTTCGATCGATCCACTGGTCGTCATTTGCTTTCAGCTTTTGGTCAGCTACCTGACCAGGAAGATTGCTCCGTTTTCAGCGATGACGCTGGGCTTGCTGATTTCGAGCCTCGGGTGGATTGCTCTCGCCATTCACCCTTCGACCATCGCTTTGGTCGTCAGCTTTGTCGTGCTGGCGCTGGGTGAGATTACTCAATCGGCGCGCTACTACGAATACATTTCGCGGCTTGCTCCCTCAGGCCAACAAGGACTTTACATGGGTTATGCTTTTCTGCCTGTCGCGATTGGTTATTTTGTCGCCGGCCCACTGGGCGGCTATTTGCTCCACTATTTTGGCGACGTCCTGCATCGCCCCCAGTTGATGTGGTGGGTGGTGACAGGCACTGGAGTTGCAGGTGCCATTCTGATGATTGCGTATGATCGGATTTTCAAGCCTGGCCAAACACTCACGGTATCTTCATCCTGATCGATGGTGGTCCAGTCGAATGCTAAAAGAGGTGATTGCATGGCGAATGAACTGAAGCTTGCGGAAATCCAGGCGGCGCTGGCAGAAACCTGCCTCGACGGCTGGCTCTTCTACGATCATCACTTTCGCGACCCTATCGCTTATCGAATTTTGAAGATCAAGCCGCCCATGTGCACGCGCCGGTGGTACTACCTGATTCCCGCGAATGGAGAGCCGGCGAAACTGGTGCATCGAATTGAAAGTGGAAACCTGGCGGGGCTTCCCGGAACGCAACGGGAGTATTCCAGTTGGAGAGAACAACGCGACGGGCTGCGCGACATGCTGCAGGGCAGAAGGCGGGTTGCGATGCAGTATTCGCCGCTCAATGCGATACCGTACGTGGGGCTGGTGGATGCGGGGACGATTGAGCTGGTCAAAAGTCTGGGTTGCGATGTGGCGAGTTCCGCGGATCTTGTCCAGCTGTTTGAAGCGCGCTGGTCGCCCGCCGCGCTCGCCTCCCACATGGAGGCTGGCAAGGGCGTGCATGCGGCGGTCCGTGCCGGATTTGAATTCATTCGCCGCGCCGTTGAAGGCGGGAAGAAGACCGATGAACTTGAGGTTCAACGTAAGATTTTGCGCGTTTTTGAGGAGCACGGAATCATTACTGACGAGCCGCCGATCGTGGGCGTGAATGCGCACAGCGCGGACCCGCATTATGCCCCCACCGCTGAAACCTCTCGGCCGATTGGCCAGGGGGATTTCGTTCTGCTTGACGTGTGGGGGAAACTGAAGAGCCCCGGCGCAGTTTATTTCGACATCACCTGGACTGGTTTTGTCGGGACCGAAGTCCCAGCACGCTACGCGGAAATCTTTAAAATTGTCCGGGATGCTCGTGACGCGGCTGTAACCTGTGTGCAGGAAGCGATCAGGGCGGGGCGGGAGGTCTGCGGCTTTGAAGTGGACGACGCGGCCCGCGGGGTCATCGCCAAGGCTGGTTATGGGAAGTATTTCGTCCACCGAACAGGACATTCGATCGGAGAAGAGGTTCACGGGAACGGTGCGAATATGGATAACCTTGAGACGCACGACGAGCGCCGCATCATTCCCAAAACTTGTTTCTCCGTTGAGCCGGGCATCTACCTGGATGAGTTCGGCGTGCGCAGCGAAGTGAATGTCTACGTGGATGCGAGTGAGGCTCGTGTGACGGGTGAAGCCCAGCGGGCAATCGTGCCTATTCTTGCGAGCGGCGCGTAAGCTGTGTTAGGTTGAGATGTCCGATGATTCCAGCCGCGTAATCCCGCGTTCGGGCCGCGATTATGCCAAAAAAGACTGACGAAGTGGAAGCAAAGCCGCCGGCTGACGAGGTGGCTAAAAAGGTTCCGCCGCCGAAGTTGGGCGAGCTGGTCAGGCTCTGCGTCGGCGCCTGGCTGATTCCAGGTCTCGGACATCTCCTGCTCCGCAAAAAATGGCGGGCACTTATCCTCTTTGCGTGCATTGTGGGAATGTTTCTCTGCGGCGTCGCAATGCAGGGCAGTTTCTTTGCCGTTTCCGGAGGTTCGTACCTGAAAGTGCTCGGTCATTACGGCGAGCTCTGCGCGGGAATCATCATGCCGGCGGCTACCTTCTTCGGCTACGCGGGCGGAAATCCTTTTTTTGTCTGTGCGGATTATGGGACGGCGTTTCTGGTGGCCGCAGGAATGTTGAACATCCTGGCGATCCTCGATGTTTATGACATCGCCATCGGTAACAAGGACTGAGTGGTCGGGAAGTTTCCCGATGAAGTGATTCTCAATGGTAATCTCGCATTTCAGCGCGCTGTGTCTGTTTTCCTTCCTGGTGTCCGTAGCTTTTGCGGCGTTGGGACTGGGCAGCACCCGTGAACGGATCATTTACGGTGCCAAGGTTTTTGCAGCCTTCGTGGGCGTTGCCATCATGCTGGGGTGGCTGATGTTTCCGTTTCCCCGATAGGCATTCCGCGGTAGATCCTCTAGAGGAAACGTACCGACCTCGTCAAAATCGAATAGCCTACCGAGTGGCGCGCGACAGTGCGGGCCGGTTCTCAATGCTTTGCAGGAGACAGAGGATAACCGCGCCAGACGTATTCGAGAGCTTCGGGTAGTGTTTGTTCTTTTACCGCGTGGTCCACGTGCCCGGCATTGCGGGCAAAAACGAACTGGTAATTGTAGCCTTTGGCTGCCAGCACTCTGGCCATGTCTTCGTTAGCGACGACCCAATCGTGCATGCCGTCACGCATCACGTTCGGATTGAACAAGTCGCGGTCGCCCACTTCCATCCAGACTCGCAAAGGCTTTCGGGGACTGTCGGGAATCAGATGCTCATGAAGCTCCCAGGCTCCGTGCGGAGTCTTCGGGTTGTACGGCCACTGCTGATTGACAAAAGTTCCGGAATAGCTCAGCACTCGGTGGTAGAGTTCTGGGTGATACCAGGCCATGATAAAAGCAGCGGCGCCTCCCGAACTGCCGCCCATGGTCGCCCGGCCGTCGGGATTGCGGGTCAGTCTGACGTGACATTGCTTCTCGACAAGGGGCAGCACTTCCTTCTCGACAAACTCCGCATAACGGCCCGACATGGTGTCATATTCCAATCCGCGTTCGCTGCCTTGGGCGTCGCCTCCGCCGTTGCTGATGGAAATCGCAATCATTACGGGCACCTTGTGCTCCGCAATGAGATTATCGAGGGCTGTGAACAATTCCCGGTCAGGTCCGTCGGCCCCGACGATGAAGGGCGCGACACTTCCCGGGACGTACTGCATGGGCACGTAAACCGTGACGCGCCGGGTATAAGGAGCTGGGTGGCTGGTTGTCACAACTAGTTTTGCCGGGTCAGCCGGGTCGGGTGTGCCAAACGTTCCGGGCTGGCGCGCGATGCCCGGATAGAACTTGCTGTTCGCCGAATCCATTGTGATCACGTAGACCTTCCCGTGGGGCACATCCGGGTGCACGGTCATCTCGGGCGCTGGCTTGTGGGTAGGCCCGATGATGAAATTGCCGTCAGAATCGGAGGGAGGAACTTGGCCGTCGGGCAATTCCCGGGCTTTGACGTAGCCGGCCGTGTGCGGATTACGAACCGGCGGGGACGAGCGTTTTGAGGGCGGTGCATTGGCGATTCCCAAGCTTGTACTTATAAGCAGACCGATCAAAACTGCAGAGCGTCGATAATTGAACAACATGGCTCCTCTCAGGTGCGCAAGGTATAGGCCTTAAGGGTGGAACCTTATCGGGATGCTGGTCATTTGCCGCGTCCTGTGATCAAGCTGGAGGCAATAACAACAAAAGGACTATAGCGCCATTCTGACAATTGATAGAGGTGCCGGATTCAATGCACTTGGGTTGTGTCGGGGCTGAAGATTCAGATCCACTGATTGCGCTTCATGTTGCAAAATCGCAAGAAATTCGACACAAGAATGGAGCCGGCGAGAGGAATCGAACCTCCGACCTACGGTTTACGAAACTAGATCAGTATGTGTATCTCATTGATTGTGCGGCACGGTTGGCAACCGTAAGTCACTGAAAATCACATTCGGAACGCTCAAGTTGTACCAATATTGTACCTGCGCGGTTGGCGAAGTCCGTTGTGTATGGCGGCCTATTTGGGCCAGAGCTGATTGATAATCTCGGCTGCCAGAATGAGGCCGCTGAGGGCCTGCCCCGGTGCGAGGATTTCATGCATGTCGGGGTGCGCAAAACTGTTCCTAATCTTGGGCAGGGCTTCGATCAGCACATCGACATACGGCTTCTTCGGCTCAGGCTCCGTTTGCCGGCCCGTAAGCTCGTTCAGTTCTTGCGTCAGTTGCTCGGCATTAATACGGGCATTCTCGATGGTCCCCCACCAAACAGGTTGCGGAAGAGCCCACGCTCCTTATCTGTTGAGGAGATCCATCAGCCTTACGCGACCCCTCCCTTCCACGTTAGTAATATAGAGGTCTGTTTCAAGCGGAGAACCGACATCTTCGAATACAATCGTTTGCCCATTAGGCGATACATCGAAATGCGGAGGTTGCAACGACCCCGGAACGCCTGACGGATTACAGGCTCGGAGGCTTAAGCGTGTGATCAGCCGCTTATCTTCACCATTCAGGCCCATACCGTACAGGCCAGCGTCCTCCCGTCCACAGGAGACGAAGATGATTCGGTCCCGTCCGTCGGCGAACCGGGGCTCCGTGTCCATTCGCTCGTCGTTTGTCAGTCTCACGGGGGCCCCGCCGCTCAGCGCTATGCGGAATATCTCATGGTAATACGCTGATCCTGTAGCTGACGGGACGACAGGACCGACCGCGGCAGAAAAGGCGACTTGACGGCCGTTTGGGGCAAATGCCGGGAATACCCATCCCGAGTCTTGCAGTCGGCCTCCCGAGCTCACGAGTTTGGAACGTACTCGCGTCTTAAGGTCCTGGGCGTAAAGAATCGCCTTGAAATCATACGCTGTAAACGCAATCTTCGTACCGTCTCAGTACTGTCCCAATGTTGATTTCGAGAATTCCATTAAGTGCCTGTAAAGCCGTGAGTTGAGCGTGAAGATGAGCAAAATCGATTTGAACTTGGATTTACCCTTCGGCCATCTCCGAAGTTCCCGAGGGATGGGGCATGAACAGTGGCCGCACGATTTTTGCTCAACTGATGGACCGGCTTCCGCTCGCCGAATTTCGCCGCTGCGTGGATCGCTACGACGGCGACTACAAGGTGCAGAGTTTCTCTTGCCTCGATCAATTCCTGTGCTTGGCTTTTGCGCAACTCACTTATCGCCAGAGTCTGCGCGACATCGAGACCTGCCTGCGCGCCCATGCGCGTCAGCTCTATCACCTGGGCTTTCGCGGCGGCGTCTCGCGCAACAACTTGGCCCACGCCAACCAGCAACGCGACTGGCGCATCTACGCCGATTTCGCGCAGATTCTGATTCGAACCGCGCGCGAGCTTTATCAGGACGAACCGTTCGGGGTGGAACTGGACGAGACGGTTTACGCCTTCGATTCCACCACCGTCGATTTGTGCCTGGCGCTTTTTCCCTGGGCGCAGTTTCGACGCCACAGGAGCGCGGTCAAGCTTCACACGCTGCTCGATCTGCGCGGCAACATTCCGACCGCTATTTATGTGACCGGCGGACAGGTGAACGATGTGAGGCTGCTCGACCAGTTGGTGCTGGAAGCAGGAGCTTTCTATCTGCTGGACCGTGGCTACATCGACTACCGGCGTCTCTACCTTTTCACCCAGGCGCTGGCGTTCTTCGTGACGCGGGCCGACCAGAACATGCGCTACCGTCGCTGTGCGTGGCGCGGGGTCGACCGCTCCACCGGACTGCGTTCCGATCAAACCATCCGCCTCACCGGCCCGAAGAGTTCGCGCCGCTATCCAGCGCCCTTGCGGCGGATTCACTACTTCGATCCCGAGCGCGACTTGCGTCTCGTCTTTCTCACCAACAACTTTCAACTCGAAGCCCTCACCATCGCGCAGCTTTATCGGGCGCGCTGGCAGGTCGAATTGTTCTTCCGTTGGATCAAACACCATCTGCGCATCCGGGCTTTCTACGGCACCTCGCCCAACGCCGTGAAGACTCAAGTCTGGGTCGCCATCAGCATCTATGTTCTGGTCGCCATCTTGAAAAAGCAACTCCAACTGGACCTGAGCCCGTACAAAATCCTGCAAATTCTCAGCGTCACGATTTTCGAAAAAAGCCCGATTCTATTGGCCTTTTCGCAATACAACGAACCAGTTCCCGAACCGGATCCTTCTATCCAATTGGATCTGTTCAACATATGATGGGACAGCACTGGTACCGTCTGGTGAAAAGGCGTAGTTTCCCCCGTCCATCTCGCCGGAATTTTCGCCCGACCCTGTAGGGGGTGTCCAAACTGTCGTGGCAGAGTTGCCTGAAAACTTCTGAATAGTGAGTGATAGCGAAGAACTGAATGCAAAAGATGTTCCATCTGGGGAGACGGACATACCGTTTGGCGAACTATTACACCCGGACAGACGACTTACACCACTGGCGTCAAGTTGGGAGATATAGACGGCACTGCAGGAAAATTTCGCCGTATGGGCAACGAATAGGACCTTTTCAGCATTTGTGGCAAATGCCGGCCTGACCGGGCTGACTGAAACCATACCTGAGGCCGTGGGGAGTGACTCCGGGAAGCAGAACAAGGTGCGCTTTTCAAGATGAGCGATACAGACTCGAAAGTCCTGTCTTGAAGGGCCATATGACATTTGTTGAACGCGGAACTGGATGAACGCGACTTTGGTCCCGTCAGGGGAAAACGACGGAAGTGTGGCGAAAACAGCGCGTCGCACGGTCTTGGGCTGGGGTTGGCGAACCCCTCCGCCCGGAACGGCTGCTGCCAAAGTTCCTACCACGACGCAGAGAGCCGCGATTAGGGCAACAACGCGAGACGGCGAGAAGCTTGTCTTAAGGCGTTCTAATTGGGTTTGATGTAGCATCGCGCACCTCCTCAGGAACGTCCGACATTTGGGATTCCTGGCTTTTCACGCTGAATCCAGCCACGGCTGGTCAGGACGCCGGGGTTCATGAAACTGGCAACGGAAAATCCAGTAAACCCCTTGTCAACTCATGGTACTTACCCCTTTTGGCGCTAGCAGTAAAAACTTGTTCCCCTGCTCACTAAAACTTATGTCACCGCCGTAGCCCTTGGGCACGCCCCGTTGTCATGCACGCTCGTGGCACATCGGATAGCCCAGTCAGCCTGCGAGTGGTGGGTCAGTCGGCCCCCCGCGCCGGTCGCCTCACCTCTAACCCTCGGAAAAGGGAGGTCAAAACGAATCTTGCTTTTCAACTCGTTAGTCCCGCGTTCGTGCGCTAGAATTAGGCGTGTGCTGGCGTTGTGCTAATTGACCTTCAAGTACAGAGGCCAGGACAAGTTTGCTGGTGATCTGCACGATTCCGGGTAATCCCCGATGATTAGCTTACCGTACCTCAGGGATGGCTGATAAGTGAATCCTTTGGCACCCGCGGCGGCAGCCAATCGAATCATGTCACCCTCACTAACTCCGGTCTTCAGTTTGCCAAACTGAACGTCACACCCGTTGAATCCGAAATCCATCCTTCTGTAGAGGGACGCTGCGTAACGGTCCCGGGAGGGAACTGCCCCTGCCCCCGCAGCTAAATCCGTCCTCGACAAAACCCAATCTCGTTGCTCGGACGAGGCGCGAAATCGGTCAACGATCCCCTCAAATCCGCCGTCGTACTGATGGGGTGCCCAAAAATGGGAGACGGTATCGCCAATTGTCGGAACATCTAAAGGCTCTTGGTGATTCCCTGCAGCGCCTAGAGATTCCGTGTTCTCCGGTGCGGACGCTACCAAATGGCCGTCCACCATAATGTATTCCCCTTCACTACCGTAACTGACGCCGATCGCGTGCCATTGATTAAATCTGAAACTGGTTGCCCTTGCTACGAGCGTCTGGGCAGGGGGCTGATTGCCCATGTTCGTGGCAATGAACAGTGACACTTCACCGTTGTCGTTGACAAAAAGCTTCGTCGTTCCCGGCCAAGTTACGTCCCCCCCGTTGGCATCCGTCGAGAAAATCATCGCTCTCGGTTGATTCGCGTACAACTGATAGTTTTGATAGTGGTAGCCGCTGCTCACATTGATCCACCATTCGAGCGTGCCTTGGGCGGGAATTCGGCTCCGATACTCAATCCTGCTGTCAGCCGCCCTGCTGAAAAGCGCACCTTCGCCATAAGGCGTCGACACATAACTGATGCCGTAGGGTTGACCCGCAGTTGAACCGTTAAATTCATCCATGATGACCGTATTGGGTGGAGTTCCACTGAGGGAGTCCTGGGAAACTGTACTTGGCTGGGCAGCGGCTCCAGCGGGGCTGGGAGGCAGGAGGGCTGAACCACCTCCTGACGGGGCAGGCGGGGGCGGAGGAAGGCTGAAACTTCCCGACGCTGCTTTGCCAATTGCTTGGTCAACGTATCTTGCGATGACCGTCATCTGACGTGAAGCCGCAGAGCCCGGCTGGCAGTTCCCCTTGATGGGGCTGTCACAAGCGAAACCGAGAGGTACTGGAAACATGCGGTAGGTCTTGCGCGAAATCTTCAGTCCCAGTATTGACGATGGAGAAATAAAGCTACCGCTCCCCGTCTTGTGAAATGAAACATCCTTGAACGCCGATGAAAAAACCGTTTCCTTGGTCAGTGTTACAAAAGAAATCTCCTTTGCACTTAGATGCAAGACGCCTTCCTCAAAATGAAAGCCGCGCTCATGCCAGAACTCTATATTCAAGGTCCCACCGAGAGCCAGAGCCCTGTCCCACGCAGTGCTGAAGTCCACCGTGCGCCCAAGGACTAGATCTGCCGATCCTAGCCCGGCCCAAGCATCTGGTTTCGAGGGATTGAACTTGGTGGCATCCTGGAAGTAAGTGAACGCATCTCTCCAGTCGTCCCCGTTTAGTGCTGCATTTCCGCCTGAGAGATACGATTGGTAAACCGATGCATGAGCTGAGTGGTTCGTCGGATCAACAGCTAGCACATCATTGGCAATTCGGACGGCACCAACAATGTCGCCCGACTCGCGGCGAGTCTCGGCAACCTTGAGGCGATCAGCCACCCACTGCTCGTCTGGAGTCAGGTCAAATTCCTCAATCACGTGGTGTCCGGGCGCAACCGCAACGGATCGAGTCTCAGGTTTCATCCCACGGTGGGTCACGGTTATGGAATAAGTACCTGAAGCGACTTGCAGGTCGGAAACGGTCCCTGAGTACTGACCAAGGCCAGCGATCTGAATGGTGGAACCAGCGGCGAGTGGCAGATGAAGATCACTTGGTAGAACCCGCCCAGGTCGGTCGCCCGCCGAAGCATGCGGACGTATTCCTTGGCGTTGGTCGAGTCAAGGGCGCCCACAGTCTCGTCACGAAATAGAGTTTCGTACTGTATGCCCTCACCCTGTCGCATATTGTAGATGGCGATGCCCAAATTCACAGCTTCGTTCACAAGGACAAACTGCCCGCCGGAAAGCTCGTCCACGAGACACGTCCGGTCGAGGTTCTTGTTGCGGACCTCGATGTCGAAATCGTCTGCCATGCCACGCCCGCCGGCCTTGGGACGCTGTGTTCGGAAGCGGATTTCGAACTTATTGTCGAAGCAGCCTTCGAGCAGAACATTCACCAAGGCAGATACCTCTGGTCCGGCACCTTGGATTTCATAAAGCTGGATTTCATCAGGACCGAAGACTTTTGCGAGGTAGTCGAAATCCTCGAGTACAGTTTTCGCCTGGTCGAGTCCGTGTTCAATTTCCGCCAATCGACCACGGGCCGCCTCCTTCTGCTCCTGGCGTTGTTTAGTTTGCGCATGGCAGGCAATCAAGCGGTCCCGCTCGGGTCGGCAAGAAAGCAGCTGGCGACCTGCGTTCTCAGTCCCCCTGCGTGCTGCGTTCAATTTGGCATCAAGATCGCCGAAGCCGGTCAGTGCGGATTCCTTTTTGGCCAATTCCTCCGCCACTTCAAGTCGGTCGTGGGACAGGCGTTGCAGCGCCTTGAGCCGCTCATCACGTCGTACTTCGACGGCTTGCAATTCCTCGTGGCGCCGTCGTTCCAAATCGACTTTCGTTCGCTCGCGTTCGCAACCCTCCAGAAGCCCTGTCACTTGCGAGGACCGCGTCGGAATCTGGACCAGCGAGCTCCGCTGAACTTCAACTTCGAGTGAAAGCGTGGCGACACTGCCTTGCAGGCTGGGAATTCTCTGACCGGCTTCGACCGCCCGCCGGATTTTCGGGCAGCCAGCGTATGGGCCCTCCCCCCGGCACGGAACACTGGCAAGCTCCTCTCGCTCAACTCGCAGACGATCGAGCTCGGCGATGTTGGCCTTCAGCTCCGCGGTTAGCTCTTGGACAATTTGCTCAGTTTCACGATTCGCGGCTTCCTGGACTTGAATTTCGCGAATTTGGCGATGAAGGTCCTGAATGCGAGCGGTGAGCTCGTTCGCTCGTTCCGGCAAATCGGCGAGCTGCTTCTTTTCGGCCAACAGCTTTTCATCCTTTGCGATTTGGCGTCTGGCTTCCGCGACCTCCGCATCAGCCTTGGCCATGCGCAGGCTCAAGTTGTCCGCTTCAGCCATCAGAGGCTTCCGAGTTGCCTCTGTTGCCTGAAGTTCGAGAAGGTGCTGCTGGGCCATTTGCCTTTCGCCTTCGAGACGTTCAAGCATGGATGACAGGTCGCGAAGCTGGGCTTCAACAGCACCGGGATCTTCCACCGGCACATCCACGATCTCCCGAAGGCTTTTGCATTGGCCGTCCAGTCCCGTCACTGTCTTCGCTGCCTCTTCTGCTCTCTCTTTGGCCGCGGCCGCAATTAGCCGCAACCGGTCGAGACCCAGCAGTTCACGAATGAACAGCTCCTTGCGCTCACTCCGATCGAGTGACAGGAAATTGCCCGTCCGCTTTTGGCTGGAGAAGATGCTGCTGAGGAAGAAATCAGGAGTGCCAACGTATTTGCGCACCAATTCTTCGAAGGGTTCCTTCTTGCCATTGGTCAGGGGCGCTTCAGCGGCGTCAAAGAGATAGCTCTCCATCTGGCGAGCTTTGGGATCGAGTTTGAGCAACGAGCGGAAGCGGTCGCCGTTGACACTGAATGTGAGGTCAATCTCGGGCTGGGGATGGGTGGCGAAGTCGTAAAGCGAACGCTTCTGGCCGGGCAGTTGACGAAACAGCGCGGCGAATACTGAGCCGATCAAGGTGGATTTGCCGGCGCCATTTTCCCCTACGATGGCAATTAGGCCGGGACCGAGGGCGTCGAAGTCGACAGATATTTCGTTGGGGAAGGCTTCGCTAATACCACGAAGCCGGATCGTTGCAAGCCGCACGGGCGGACCTCCTTCTCGGATGGCTGGGAATAATAGCCAACTAACTCGGCATCTATTCCCTGGGGACGATTTGGCGGCGGAGTATCAGGCTTCCGGGTAGCCTACCGTCAAGTTGCGGCATACTGCCGCAAGGTAGGTTGCGAGTCCAAGCCCTCCGCAAAGGCCGCGAAATTTTGTTCTTGACAATCTACTATAGCGTAGTAGCATTTGACATGGAATAGTAGGAGGCGTATGGCCCGGCCGAAACTGACCAGACTCGAGCTTCAAATTCTGGAAGCGCTGTGGACGCACGGCAAGGCGTCCATCCGGGAAATTCAGGAATCATTCCCGGAACCTCGTCCCGCTTACACCACCGTCCAGACCACCGTTTACCGGCTGGAGGGCAAGAAAGCCGTGCGCCGGGTTCGGAAGATCAGCAACGCCCACATTTTTGAGCCGACGGTGCCCAGGGACGTGGCGCGCCGCAGGCTGCTCGACGAGATTCTGAGTTTCTTCGGAGGCCGCGCTCAACCTATGATGGCACAGTTGGCGGAAGCCGGAAAGCTCACTCTCGATGACGTTCGAGAGTTGGAGAAGACCATCAGGAAGCTTGAGGCCGAGCACAAGCAGAAAGGACGCGCGAAATGATCGCTGAGCTGACGAATCATTTATGGCAATCAACGGTGTTCGTAATTGCGGTGGGCCTTCTTGCGCTCGCCTTCCGCAGAAATCGAGCCCAGGTCCGCTACTGGCTCTGGTTCAGCGCCTCGGTCAAGTTTCTTGTTCCATTTTCGCTGTTAATGAGCCTCGGTTACGACCTGCTGGGCAGGCGTGCAGCCGGGAAGATGACCGCGAATGTTGCTACGCCGGCCCTCGCCAGCACGATTGTCCGGATCACTCAGCCCTTTCCGGCTACGTTGACGCTTGCTCCCGCAGCACAGCAGTCAAGCGACTGGATTCCGATGGTAATTCTCGGAGTGTGGGCGTGCGGATTTGCGGCGCTGGCGCTGATGCGATTTCGCGGCTGGCTCCGTGTCCGTGCCGCTCTCCGCGCCGGCACGCCGCTCGACATTCCGGCCGCGGTTCCCGTTCGCTCCGCTCCGGGAGTGATCGAACCCGGCGTAGTCGGATTCCTTCGGCCCATCGTGCTTTTGCCCGAGGGCATTCTCAAGACCCTTGAGCGCCGCCAGTTGGAGGCGGTACTCGCCCACGAGCTTAGCCACGCGCGAAGGCGCGATAACCTTACCGCAGCCATCCACATGGTCGTCGAAGCCGTCTTCTGGTTCTATCCGCTGGTTTGGTGGATCGGCGCGAGGCTGGTGGAGGAACGCGAGCGCGCCTGCGATGAATCCGTACTGATGCTGGGCAGCGAACCGCGCCAGTACGCCGACGCGATTCTTAATGTCTGCAAGCACTATGTCCAGTCACCGGTCGTTTGCGTGTCCGGCATCATCGGCTCGGATCTGAAAAAGCGGATCGTTCACATTATGGCCCGGCATATCGGCCAGGGGCTGACACCGGCGAGAAAATTGCTGCTGGGCGGCGCTGCGGCTTTGGCAATTGCGATTCCACTTGCCCTGGGCATGACGGGTTGCGTATCAAGAGGCGGAACTCAGGGCGCAGAAGCGACCAACGGCCGATTGCCTTCATTTGAGACCGCGTCAATCAAGCCGGATAAATTGCAAAGGCCGCTGGTGGCGGGCCGTCTTCTACCAGGAATGCCGATGGCGGGCGTTCGACTATCAGGCGGCGATTTCACCGCGACCACTATCGTGTCGGCGATGATCATGGATGCCTACGGTCAACCTATGAGATGGCTAAACCCCAATCAGGTTTTAGGCGGTCCAGCGTGGATATGGACTGATTTCTACCAGGTCAACGCCAAGGTGAACGATTCCGTCTTCAACGGCGAGTGGAAGAAGCTTCCGCGTGAGCAACGCTTGTATCAAGCCATGCTGATGTTGCGCTCCCTGCTGATCAACCGGTTCAAGCTGCGAGTTAGGCACGAGACGAAAGTGCTTCCAGTCCTTGAGCTGGTTGTGGCCAAGAACGGCCCAAAGTTCTCCGAAGACAAAACCGCCGCCGGCCAGCCCTGCCGAATAGGCCCGCCCGGTCCGGGGAAAATGCTCGGGCTGAGCGTGGAATCCTGCGACTTAAGCACGTTCACCGGGGTCCTTTCACTGGACCGCCCGGACGTGGGAGGCCGAATTCTCCTGGACAAAACCGGTCTTCACGGCCGTTACAGCTTCAAGATCTATTGGACAGCAAAAATGCCTCCCGAAATGCCCGCGACAGCTGGTCAGGCGAACAACGGCGCAGCACCCTCCGAGTCGCTCGCCACCGCGCTGCAGGAGCAACTTGGGTTGAAACTGGTACCGGCAAAAGCTCCTGTGGACGTCATCGTCATCGAACACATTGAGCGCCCAAGCGCGAATTGACCAGTGTCACTTGGCGGCCAGGAGCTTTTCCCGGCTTAACGCCCCACTCACGAGGCGGCTCAGCTATAGGCGAAAAGACGTCAATCTACGAGTCTTCAGAACAAAGGCGGAACAGAGTGATAGGAGGCGAAATGTCCCCGCAATACTTAATTAGAAGACGCGCAATGCTGACCTTGATGGTTTTCTTCCTAGGAGTGCCGCCGGCCGCCCTGGCGGGTCTCATCAGGGCTGGCGCGCGGAAGGCCGCCCCAGAATTTTCCCTCCACGATTCAAAGGGTCCTACGGTCAAGCTCTCTCAGTACAAAGGGAAGGTCGTACTGTTGGATTTCTGGGCCACGTATTGCGGAGTGTGCAGGAAAGAAATTCCCTGGTACATACAGTTCGAGGAGGAGTACGCGGGCCGAGGCCTTTCCGTTATCGGCGTGTCAATGGACACGGATTGGAAAGCGGTGAGGTCGTTCATGGCAGAGGAGAAGATGGACTACCCTGTGGTAATCGGAAACTGGCCTCTTTTGGGGCGCTTCGGCGTGCCCATTCACGCCCTGCCCGTCACCTTTCCAGGACTTTCCTCATTTTTTCTGCTTCAGTTGGGGCAAGGAATAGAAGGAGAAGGGATAAAGCTTTTTGAGAAGTGGGAGGGGACGGAATCCGTGGTCGAAGGGTTTTTGCAGAAATCCAAACTACCGTGGAGGCGTCCCCGATGCCGACGACCAGAGTTCGTTCCCGCCTGAAAGCGCCACTGACGAAATTCGTTTCGGAACTCACCGCAGGTCTCGCGAGAGCGCTCGGAGCCTTTGTGGGCGAGATGTGGTTTGGCATTCAAGCCAGCCAGGACGTGAAGCTGAGCCAGATTGCGCGGAGTCTCGATGAGGCGATTCCGCTGATCAAGACCGAGGATCGGCTGTCGCGCAATTTGAAGGCGAAGGCGTTGGAAGAGCATCTGAGCGAGCGGCTGGTGGAGTTGGGCAGCCGGCGCGTGGAGCCGGACACGGGGCTCGCGCTGGACCTGAGCGATGTGCGCAAAGAGTACGCCAAGAAGATGGAGTATCTGGACCAGGTTTGGGATGGCAGCGAAGGCGAGGTGCATCCCGGCTACTGGCTATTGAGCGTGACGGCGGCGGGAGTCGAAGGGAGCGAGATCACGCCGCTCGGCCAAAAGCTGTTCTCCGCCCAGGCGAAAGATTTTGTGAGCGAGAACGCGGAGATTCTGGGGAGCGTGGACCGGATTCGGGCGCACACCGGCGGGCGCGGCATCTGGACGATGGATCGGGGCGGCGACCGCAAAAAGCTCTTGCAGCCGCTGCTGGAGCGGCGAGAACGCTTTGTGATTCGCTCGACCGGCCAGCGCATGGTGACAGACCGGAGAGCGAGGCGAAGAACGGTGCATCACGTGGGGGCGTGCTGCCGTCTGCGCTATCGGGCGCGGGTGGTGAAGATCGAAGAGGATCAGGAGAAAATCTTGGAGCTGCGCTACGGGGCCGAGCCGATTCGCCTGCCGGGGCGCGAAGAAAAATTGCTCCTGGTGGTGGTGGCGGGCTGGGGGCAAGAGCCGATGTTGCTGCTCACCAACCTGGCGGGAGCGCGGGACTCGCAAACCCTATGGTGGATGGTGCGAATCTATCTCACGCGCTGGAAAATTGAGGAAACTTTTCGCTTCGTCAAACAGAGCTATCAGGTGGAAGACATTCGCGTTTTGCGCTATCAGCGGCTGAAGAACTTGGTCCTGCTGGTGACGGCGGCGGCTTACTTCGCGGCGACTTTTCTGGGACAAAAACTCAAGCTGAAAATCCTGTGCGAGAAGTTGCTGGTCATTTCCCGGCGCTTCTTCGGCATTCCGCCGTTCCGATTCTACGCGCTGGCCGACGGCATCCGGACCCTCCTTACTGGCTCCCGCCCCAGTTCCCAGACCGAATCGCCCCCGAATTTACAACTGGACCTCCTGCTGGCCTGGGAGTCGTAGAAAAAATGAGGAAAGTCCTGTCACCTTTCTGATTGACCGCGATGGCCGAATCGCCGTTCGGAACCCTGGCCTGGTGAATAGGAAGGAGTTCGAGAGCGAAATCATGAAACTTCTTGAAGAATGACACTTGGTCGTGTAACGGGCGCCCCGCGGTTGTGGCCTCCAATCTAGCGAGAAGCACGAGAATCACCGCGGGGCCACGTTTCCGATTACCTCTGCCTCTACCTTCGCCAGCTTGGTGAGCAATCTCTCCTGACGGTCAGCGGGCGGAAGGCCTTTCATCCCCCAGTATGCGCGCAGCTTTTCTTCCGCGGAGCGCGCAAGTGAGATTGGCGCGGGCTCTGGGGCAACTCCGGTATCGCGCTCGATCTTAACCTTCAGTTCCGCAGGACCTGCGGCCAGCAACTTCTCCTTGAGATTTTCCTGCTGTTCGCGACTCAGCAGGCGATCTGGCCCATTCGGAACCCTCACCACTACTTTGACTCGCGAGTCTTTCAACGTGGCCAAGTCCAAACCTTCAGGCAGCCGCAGCTCACCGTTTTCATAGACGGCCTGAAGCGCGACCATCCGACGCGTCGGTGACCTTCTGAACTCCATTTCTAGGTCCGAGAGGTCTGGACGTAGCCCCGGGCTATGGAGGGTCACCAGGTTGTACCCTTTGTCTTCAACCTCGCTGTAATCGCATCGCGACAGCGAACCGGCGTACCAAACACGCGGTCCGAGTTGTTGCCGCAAATGAATGTGGCTCAGGCCAACATACTGCGCCCGCAGGCCGAGGAGAGGCCCCAGTGGATATTCGGCGCACTGACCGACGAGCGGCTGGCCACTTGAAACTCGGGCACCAGTAACACCGAAATGGCCGAAGAACAGCCGGTACGAATCTTGTCGCTGGTCGAACAGTTGGTTGAACTCCTGGAGTTTGGCATGAAACGCCTGCGCGAAGCTTCCGTCTTCAGCCGCGCCCACAAACTCCTGCTTGCGCGGATAAGGAAAGACTGCGATAGCCGCCTGCTCCAACTCAATGAACGCAGCCTCGGTACAGAGCAAGACCGGGTAATTGCCCTTCGCCTTGAAGAGCGGCCACAGGTCGTCCTCAAGCTCCTTGCCATGATTACCTCGCGAAATGTTGTACACAACATTTGTTGAGATATGAAGCGATGTCGGTCGGCATCGGCATTGGGCATACTCCTGTGAAAGGGATGGTAGGCGCTGTGGTGATCAACGGGGATTGAAAGTTGCTGGGATTGTCGGCCGGGCCGGGCTTGGTTAGGACATTTCTGCTGCTCGACGCAGAATTTCGGTCGGCAACTCGCGGGTTTCAACGTGGAAGCTTGCGTGCCTGGGGATGGCCACAAATGCGATTCCATCGTTCCTCACGGCCATTTCACAGCAGTCGAGGCGCGAAATGTGACTCTCGGGAATCTCCAATGCAGCATCGACTTCAATGAAATCATTGGGCGAGTTATCAAGCCGCGCCAGCAGTTCCTCGCCGGACAGGGCTTTCCGGACTTCGGGAATACCTTCTCCCCCGCGGTCGTTTTCAGCGCTTATGAACGGATCGAAGAAGATTGGATCATAGTTCCAGTAATAGATCTCGTCCGCGCTTTCGTCCTGTGCCTTGACCCCGCGGAAATTCTCGATGCGTCTCAAGGCCAGTTGCGCGAGCTGTGGCGTCAAATCGATGGCCGCCAGCGCGCAACCGCCGTCGTCGGTCTCGTTGTGGCTTGAAACATTCGATATCAGTTTCATTCTCATTGCCTCCCAGTAGATTCTTCGAAATGGTCAGGGCAACGTGCCTACGCCCGCCACCTCGGGTGCCTGGGCTGTGTCCTCGGTGCTCTCTTCCTGCAACGGCCGGAGAAAATTGTTGGGAACGCTCCAAACGACCGGCCCATTCTGCTCAGGGAAATGAATCTGGGCTTACTAAACCAATGTGGGCGATATGCGCCGAGAGAGGGACCCGCTCCGGGAACGAGAGGACTTTCGCGTCGGTGGAGTTTGTAAAGGCCACGAGGTGAGCATGTCCGGCTGATAGTCAAGCGAGGCTTTTCACGGGTCACGGAGCTGCTGAGAGTTTGAAGCGTCGTCGTTAGCCCGTGGCCGAAGTTGTGGCGGATCAATTGCCATGGCGGAGGGATTCTCGACGCCGTTGATGGCTTCAGCGGGTTCTTGGAGGTGTGACTATGGGAAGATTTGGGGCGCTTGAAGAAATGCCGGGCGAAACGGGGGAGAATCGCTCCACGAAGCGACCCTCATCATTAAGGCCAGCATCGGACGGTGACGGCCATTTCAGCCACTCTTCCCAGGGAGTTGAAATACTCCTTACCAGCAGTGAGGCATCCCAAGTTCTAAGGATTCATCCGAAGGTGCTTGAACGGATGGCCAAGCGCGGTGAAGTTCCGGCTTTAAAGGTTGGCAAATTCTGGCGCTACAGCTCGGCAGCACTGGACGACTGGATTCAGTCGAGATTACAATCAGATCGCCAACCGTGCCGCATGAAAACCTCATTCTGAAAAGGAGGCAACATGCAGGCACGATATCAGTACGGAAATTTAATGCTCCGAAAGCGGAAGAAAGGGCCGGACGTTTGGCAATTCCGCTGGATGGAGGACGGAAAGCAACGATCAGTGTTAATCGGAACGGTCGAGAAATGTCCGACACGGGCGGATGCGGAAAGAGCTGTTGAGTACCATCGGATCAATATTAATGGTCAGAATGCTCAACAGCAATTCCATTCCGTCACGCTCGGAGCCCTAGCCGACCGCTACATGGCCGAAGAAATGGATGCTCGCGTTCGGGACGACACAGCCAGAACCTATCGCGGCCTTCTGAAGAATTGGATCAGGCCGAAGTGGGGGACTGAGTTCGTCCAGAACGTCAAGACACTGGCGGTGGAGCACTGGCTTAAGAGCATTCCGCGGTCAGCGAACACGAAAGCGCATATTCGGAACCTCATGCACCTCTTGTTCAACTGCGCCATCCGGTGGGAAGTGACTGACAAAAACCCTATCGAACTCGTTCGGCAATCAACCAAGCGCAGGCGTGTGCCCCGCGTCCTGACGCCGGACGAGTTCAAAAAGCTCCTTGATGAATTGCAGGAGCCTTGCCGGACGATGGTTCTAATCGCCGGAAGCCTGGGGCTTCGAATCAGTGAAATCCTCGGGCTGAGGTGGGGTGATATCGACTGGCAGAATCTGAGCATCCTGGTTCAGCGGAGCGTTGTCCTCGGCAGGGTTTATGAGACTAAGACTGAAGCGTCGCATAAACCAATGCCGATTGATCCGCGGATTGGCGAAGTGCTTCTGACATTCAGACGCCAAGCGACCTACATCGGCCCGGATGATTACATTTTCGCCGGCAATAACGGTAAACCGAGGTGGCACGGGATTATGCTGACGGACCATGTCAAGCCTGCTGCGGCGAGAGCCGGAATCGGCAAAGTGGGCTGGCACACGTTCCGCCACACGTTCTCGTCCATCTTGCATCAGGTAGGAACGAACATGGCGGTGCAGAAGGAACTCCTGCGGCACGCCGATATTCAGACCACGATGAACATCTACACGCAAGCCGTATCCACTGCCAAGCGGGAAGCCGTTCACCGTGTTGCTGAGTTGCTCTTGGAGGCGTGACCCTTCCAAGTTGTACGAAACTGTACTCGGCGATTCGACGAATTCTGGCTAAGCAATTGAAAACTTGGAGCCGGCGAAGGGAATCGAACCCCCGACCTACGGTTTACGAAACCGTTGCTCTACCGACTGAGCTACGCCGGCCGGCTGAGATAAAAATGCTCACCCGGCGGGATGCGCGAGTGCGCCAAGTCCCGCGGGTGAGCATTGAGAGGAGAATAGAATGGCGAACGCGCTCCGCCTTCTAGACTCGAATGGAGTTTAATTAAAAGCCGGGAACCGTGTCAAGAAGAATTTCTGGAAAGACGCATACTATAACTTATGTATTATCAATACGATGAGCGCAATCTCGGAAAATAAAATCTTAGCTAAAAAGGCTGAAAAATCCTGAGAATTTCGCCGCAGGCTACCCCTATTGCTCTGAAACTGAACAGGTTATCTGCCTTCCAAGTGGAGTTGGATGAAGCTGTTCTCGCCCGCACCTACCCATTCGGAGTGAGGGAAAAACCTTGCTAACAATCGCCGGGAAATAACGATCAAGATGCCGCCGGTGAATGCCATTCCAATCAAGATAAGAATCAGGAGAATATTTGCGTAAATGAAGGTGAGGACCTGCACTGCGTAAGGCTTGGGATATTTTTGGTCTACGGTGACGGACTTCTCGACGGTTAGTGCGTTCATCAAGAATGTGGCCTGGGCGAGTGTTGCCGGCCCCGTCCGCTGGACCAGAAAGACATAGGAACTATCGCGTTTGCCGATCCATGATCCGGAGCCTCGATCATGATTGACATCCAGGAAAGATTCGGCGGCGCTAAAGCGCTGGCGTGCGATTTGCGGTGTTGGATAAGCGATCAGCATCAGCATTATCTGGCCACCACCTCGCGCGTAGCTAGCTACGTGCACTTCGGCCGATTGCCCGAAGCCCAGGAGCTTTATCGGGAACTGGGGAAGGACACGGCTTGCGGCTTCCGGGCCGAGGAGAAATTTTTCCGACCCTGGAACCATTCCTTTCGACGGCAGGGGCGCTGGAAGCAGATCTTGTGAATGGGGGGCCAGTTCAGAACCGCCAACAGTAAGCAGAAATGAGCGCACCTCGTCCTGGGAGACCTTTTGGGCGCTCTGGCTTAGGACCCGAAGAAATAAGTTCTTGCGCGCCATGACAGCCGAATCGGGGCCGGAAAACGCCAATGGCACGCCGTGAACGGCTTGCATGTTCGCGGTATCGTAAAAGGTCAAAAGTCCGAAAGCAGCGGGCGGGTCAGCCGCTGCTTCAACCAAGGCCTGGATTTTCACGCCGGTACGCGCGTAGGTCCTGAGTTCGACGGTCTTCACGCCATATTCCGCGTCAACCGGCGGAATGCCGCCCCATTTTGAGATCTGGTTAAGATCAAGCGTTTCGGTCTTCGTCAGATGCCATTGCGAAGGAGGGGAAAGGTTGATAAAGGTGGTCTGATTGGACGAGGCAAGCGTCGCTGGCGCAAGAGCCAGCCCGAGAAATAAGCTGACCCAACGAAAGATCCTCATCGTTTTCTAGAATATCAGAAATTAGCCTTGTCGGGGGCCGATTTGCGCGAATGCGAAGGAGGGTCTTTTCGGGCCAGCGGGCTTGGATGCGTCCGTTCCGCAATGCTGACGCTGCCGAGGTTTCGCATGTAGTCGAGGATTCCTTTAAAAAGGGCCTCCGCGATCTGCTGGCGGAAAGCCTCCGTGTGGAGCAGGCGCGCATCATGGGGATTGGTCAGGAATGAAATCTCGGCCAGGATTGAGGGCATGTTGGCGCCGATCAGAACCACAAACGGCGCCTTCTTGACACCTCGATTGGGTTCGCGGTCGCCAACCTTCGCCATTTGATGGACCATATCACGCTGTACATCCCGAGCGAACTCCTGCGATTCCTCCACTTTTTCCGTCAGAGCAATCTTCTGAATAAGGCTCTGCAGTTGATGGACCGACTCCTGCGAGGTGGCGTTTTCACGGGCCGCAATCTCCAAGGCAGCGGGGTCAGTGGTGAAATTGAGATAATAGGTTTCGATACCGCGGGCTTCCCGATCGCGGCTGGCGTTGGCGTGAATTGAAATAAAGAGATCGGCATCGTCCTGATTCGCGATGGCCGTCCGTTCCTCGAGCGGGATGAATTTGTCGGTGCTCCGGGTAAGGAATACGTCCGCCCCGGTTCGGGTTTCGAGCAACTTTTTAAGCCGTTTCGCCACGTCGAGCACCACGGTCTTTTCTTCCAGTCCATCCGGACCGATAGTTCCCGTGTCGTGACCCCCGTGGCCGGGATCGATTACGATTCTGGCCACTTTCAAGCCCAGCGCGCGGGTCAGGGTCTGCGAGCCCGCGGCAGTAGGCGCGGCGGCGCGGATGACGGCGGGAGCGTGCGCCGGAGCGTTCTCGTTTGACGCGGTTTTCACCGTGCCGCTTGCCGACTTCCGTCCCGAAAGTGAACTGGTTTCGGAATGGTTCTTTTGCTGTTCGGCGCGCACCGATGCAACCTTTCCGGCGGATTCGCCGGGGGATGCCGCAGCCGATTCGGAGTGCTGCGTCGTCTTGGCTTCAGCTTGACGTTCGCGTGCTGCCTGTTCGGCCGTCCTAGTAAGCCTTTCACGCGAGGCTTGCTCGGTGTCGCGGCTGGCTTCCGGCCCGTGAACGTCAATAATCAGTCGAAATGGATTTGGAAGAGGGAAGACGGAATATGCTTCAAGATGCTGAACGTCCAGGACCACCCGCGTGACGTCGGGCTTGAACTGTCCGACACGGATTCGGCGCAGGAATCCCCCGTTGACGGGGAAAGTCCTGCCCACCAGGTCGTGACTGAGGCGCGTGTCCTGGAGATCCAGCACGATCCGGTCCGGGTGGGAAAGCCGAAGCGTATCAAATTTAACCTGGTTCTGGACGGCGATAACGACGCGGGTGTAATTTGGGCCTACCCAGTCACGGATGTCCGTCAGTCGGGGAGGGCCGCTGGCGTCAGCCGGTCGGGATTGGATCGCCAGAACTTCCTGCTGGTTTTCTCTGGAAGAGCGGGAAAGCGATTTGACAATTTGCTGTAAATTGTCTTTTGCCGCCCGAGCGCTTCCGGAATGCGGATATTGGGCCAGGAATTCCTGGAAAGCTTTGCGCGCGCGGTCATTGTCCTGAAGGTCGTTCCGGTATATCTCGCCGATTGTGAACAGGGCATCGCGGCTCATCTTGCTGCCCGGGTACTGGGAAATCAGAAACTTGTAGGCCTTGACGGCTTTGAGCGATGCGGACGGGTCGTGGAATTGCCTTCCCATTTGGGCATAAAGCTCGCCCGCCATCGCCAGGGATACGGGCGCCTTGGAATAATGGGCGTCGGCGATATAGACATTTCGGAAGGCCTTGATGACTTTTTCGTAGTCGGGTTCTGTCTGCGAGGCGAGGGGCTTCAAGCTCAACTCGGACTGCAAATGAAGCGCGGTCTGGTAAGCGTGGATGGCGCGGTCGAGGTGAGTGTAAACCTTCGCGTAAGTCGAGACGGGCAAAAGCACCAGCGCGGCGATCAGCAGGGGGGCGAACCGCCACACGGCACCTTCATTTCTTTTCAAGAATTTTTCCGTTTCCGTCGGTTCCCCCCTCGTCATAACGTTGGCGTTCTGGTGGCACGTTCTGCGTGCCGCATCGCGACTGGTTTACTGCGTGTTCGTAAAATGCACCACGCCGTGCGCATCCACATAGGTGAAGATGGGTGCCGGCGGCGGCTGCCGCCGGCCGACTTTCCCGCCCGCAAATTTCTTTCCCGGTTCGTAAAGACGCGTGATCTTTCGAACGTAATTCTGCGTTTCCGGAATGGCCGGGACGCCGTGCGAATGCTCAACGGCATGCTCGCCGGCATTGTAGGCGGCAAGCGAGAGGCGAACGTCGCCGCCAAAAAGATTCAATAGATATTTCAGATGGGAAACGCCGCCCTGGATGTTCTGCCGGATGTCAAAAGGATTGGTGACGCCCAGGTCCTGGGCCGTTTCCGGCATCAGCTGCATCAGTCCCATTGCGCCTTTGGATGAAACGGCGCGGGGATCGTAATCGGACTCCACGCTGATAATGGAGCGGACGAGTTTGGGATCAACGTCCTCGCGCTCCGACACCTGGTCCACGACGGAATTGATTTCTTTCACCTGGGGCGTAGCGCGTCGGTGGTTTAGGCCGTGGAAAGTAGAGACGTCCCGTTCAGGAGTTCCGGTGTTGATAAAAACGACGTTGCCGTGGCTGACTTTCACAGCCACGATGTGGTCCGCAAAGCACGGACGGGAGGTAAGGACAAACCCTCCGAGAAAGATAAGGTGGAGGATCCGGGAGCCGAGTTTTCGCTTGGGATTCATTGAGCTCCCGCCTTCGCCACGGAGCGAAGGATTAGAACTCATCCCCTCCTACCGGGTTTCTTCCCATGCTCAACCGCGGAGTAGTAGCTGGCCCTCAACTCGCCTCACCGACTGGCGCTCGGCTTGGCGGGCCGCTCGAACGGCCCCCGCGAATTCTTTGGGATTATATCTCGGTTACCGTTAACGAACAAGGGGGATTGGGCAGAAAACTGGGAGCCGTCGTTCCCTCCGCATCAGGACTCGGCGGAAGCGACTCGGCTACTTTTCCGGGAGTCCGTCCACCAGAACCGCATTGGTCTCCGTCGCTTCTATGCGGAGCTTCTTGAGGTCCCGGTACTCTTCGGAGTTGTACCATACCCGTACCCGCTCCGTGCTCGGAAACTGGAGAATCACCGGATGTGTCGGCCGCCAATTGCCCTCAACCACTTCGAAAGGGCCGCCAACGGCAAGATAGCGCCCGCCGAATTTTTCCACAACCGGCGGTACCTTGCTTCGATACTCGGCCCACTTCGCCTCGTCTTTGACTTTCACTATATCGACAATCACATATGCAGCCATGCGTTCTCCTTCTGTCTGTTGGGTTTCGCGGCTGTGCCGCTAAAGCATTTTTTCGATGATTCCCGGCACGGCCTGAAGTGATTCATCCAGCTTGGCGGGATTCTTGCCGCCCGCTTCGGCCAGATCTTTGCGGCCGCCGCCCGAGCCTTCAATGATTTTGGCCGCCTCACGGACAATCTTGCCCGCATCGAGCCTGGCCGTCAGATCTTTGGTCACTCCGACAATCAGCGCAACCTTGCCGTCATCCGCGCTGCCCAGCACAATCACGCCCGAGCCCAGCTTGGGCCGCAAGCTGTCAATCATCTGGCGCAGCGCCGCGCGGTCCGTGATCCCCACCCGCTGCGCTGTCACGCGAACTCCCTTTACTTCAACGTCCACCCCGACAGACACGGCTACATCATCCTTCCAATTCCCGGAGGTGGAATCGGCGGCCACCTTTTGAACGCCACGGACCAGGAGGTCTGCCTGGCGCGCTGCTTCCCTGGCGCGTTGCGATTCAAGCTGCTTGCGCAGTTTTTTCTCGGATTCTCTGTGTATCTCCTGAAGCTGCTCCATGTGGTCCCTTAGGTTTCTCAGGTAAGCGAGGGTGTTTTTTCCCGTGGCTGCCTCAATGCGACGAACGCCGGAAGCCACACTTGACTCAGATGTGATCTTGAATAGGCCGATATTTCCCGTCCGGCGCACGTGTGTTCCTCCGCAAAGTTCTTTGGAGAATTTGCCGTCCGCAACCGAAACCACGCGAACCTGATCGCCATACTTTTCGCCAAACAGTGCCATTGCGCCTGCATCTACCGCTGCGTCCCTGTCCATCACCTTTGTAGACACTTCTTCGTCCTTAAGGATGTGGTCGTTAACAAGGTCCTCGACGTCCTGGACATCTTGCTCCGTGGTCCCCCCGTAATGCGTGAAGTCAAACCGGAGGCCGTCCGGCGACACAAGTGACCCCGCCTGTTTCACGTGGGTTCCGAGCGTCGAGCGAAGCGCAGCATGTAGCAAGTGGGTCGCTGTGTGACTTCGCCGGATTGCGTCGCGCCGCTCCGAGTCCACCACAGCCGTCACTTTGTCGCCTTCGCACAAGCCACGACGGCTGACTGGTTTGGTATAATGAGCGATGAGGCCAGTTACTGGTCTGTAGGTTCCCTCAACCCTGGCAACACGCTCACCGTCGACAAGCAGCCATCCCGTATCGCCCACCTGCCCGCCCGCCTCCCCGTAGAACGGTGTCTTGTCGAGAACGATTTCGTGCTCGACGGGGCCGGCGCCAGGCGTAGTCTGCGGCACGCTCCGCGAGGTTCCGCGCTCAAAGATCTTTATCACAGCGCAGTCAGTCACCTCAGTTGCATCGTAGCCGAGGAATTCGGTCCGGTGCGTCTTAGCTAGGTCAAAATAGGCCGGACTCGCGAGCGACTTTTCCATTGCCTTCCAACTTGCCCGCGCCCGCTCGCGTTGCTTCTCCATTTCGGCCTCATAGCCCTCCATGTCAACGTCGAGGCCGTAGTTCCTTACGATGTCGCGGACGAAATCGGGCCGAAGGCCATAAGTGTCATGTAGTTTAAAAAGCTCGTCGCCCGCTACCCATGCCGCGCCAGGGGGCGGTGCCGATCTCGATGTGGCGTTGGTCGTCACTGCGGAAAGGTTAGCCATAGTCTCCATAAGGGCGTGAGTATTACCGCCGTGCTGCGTGTGCCACTCAGTCCATTTACCGTATGGGACTTCTCCGATTGCGCGTACCGGAACCGTCGAGGGGTTCGAAAGGTTAACTACCACAGCAACGTTCTCGAGGAGCTTCAGCCCGACCCCCGTAGTTTGCGCGTACCGTTCTTCCTCGATTTTGATTGCCTTGGCGATGTGTTGCTCGTTTTGGGCGAGTTCGGGATAAGCGTCCTTCATCATTTCGGCGACATGGCCGGCCATTTTGAAAAGAAACGGCTCGTTCAAGCCGAGTGTTTGGCCGTGGTAGAGCGCGCGGCGCATGATGAGGCGCAGAACGTAACCGCGACCTTCGTTTGAGGGCAGGACACCGTCGGAAATCAAAAAAGTTGCAGCCCGGGCGTGGTCTGCGATGATGCGTAGGGAAACGTCGGCGTCGTGATTCGCTCCGTACTCGACGTTGGCAAGGTCAGCCGCCTCATGAATCAACGGGCGGAACAGATCGGTATCGAAATTTGAGATTTTGCCCTCGAGCACGGCTGCCAGGCGTTCGAGGCCCGCGCCTGTGTCAATCGAAGGGCGGGGAAGCGGCGTCATTTTGCCGGTTTCGTCTTTGTTGAACTGCATGAAGACCAAGTTCCAGATTTCGACGTAACGCCCGCAATCATCGGGACAGGGAAATTTGCAATCCATGTGGCCCAGCTCGCTTGCTTCCGGGCCCATGTCGTAATGGATTTCGCTGCAGGGTCCGCAAGGGCCGGTTTCGCCCATCTGCCAGAAGTTATCTTTCAGGCCCATCTCAAAAATGCGGTCGGCGGGGACGTTGATGGCGCGCCAGCAATCGTAAGCTTCGGCATCGCGGGGAATCTCGTTCGCGCCCTCAAAAATGGTGACGTAGAGTTTGTCCGGGGAGATCGCAAATTCCTTGGTGAGCAGTTCCCACGCAAAGGCGACTGCATCCTTTTTGAAATAATCTCCGAAGGAAAAATTTCCCAGCATTTCGAAAAAAGTGTGATGGCGGCGGGTGCGGCCGACCTGCTCCAGGTCATTATGCTTGCCGCCCGCGCGCACGCATTTCTGCACCGAGCAGGCGCGCAAATAGTTTCGCTTCTCGCGGCCCAGGAAAACGTCTTTGAACTGATTCATTCCGGCGTTGGCGAAAAGCAGCGTGGGATCGTTCGCCGGCACGAGCGACGACGAGGGCACGACCTTATGCCCCCGGCTCGCGAAAAAATCCAAAAACCGCTTTCGTATCTCGTTCGATTTCATTCCAATTCCTGATCCTACTCGGCTTCGGAGTCCTCTAAAGTAACGTCCTGCCTGTCCGGTCTCAATTCGGGCCGCCGGCGTATTGCTTTCATAATATCATCGGCGCGGAAGCCGCGGCGAAGCAGGCTTTGGCAGAGGGACGCGAGGCGGGCACGGGTGACGGGCCGCTTGAGTCTCTTGATTTTCTTCTCCAGCGTGATTTCGAGCAACTCGCGCTCGTCTACTGACTCGTAGGCTTGTTCGAGGGCCGGTTCGATGGTGCGGTAATCCACCAGCTTGGCCTTGAGTTCGCGGCGCACGCGATGGCGTCCGAAACGCCGCTCGCGCACCATCGAACCCGCCACATGCTCGGCGAACTTGCGGTCATCCAGATAGCCCAACTCGCGCAGGCGCGCCAGCGCAGCCGGAATTTCATTGGAATCGGGAAACTTTCGCTCGAGTGCACGGCGCAACTGCGCCACTGAATAAGCCCGCCGGGCCAGCATCCGGAGGGCGGAGGAGAAAGGATGGCGCGGCGCGGCGCTATTTTTTCGCAAAGCGATCCACCTGGCCGGCGCGCTCCATTTCCTCGCGAGCGGCGTCGGCGGTGGTGCGGATGCCCTGGATGCGCAGCTTGAACTCGTCGGGGTTCGAGGAGTAGAGCAGCGCTTCGTCGAGCGTAATCAGCCCCTGCGTGTAGAGATCGTAGATGGACTGGTCAAACGTCTGCATGCCGTACTGGGAAACTCCGCCTGCGATCGCTTCCTTGATCATGCGCGTCTTGTCCGGATTGATGATGCAATCGCGGATGTATTCGGTGGCGACCAGGACCTCGACGGCGGGCACACGGCCGATGCCGTCCGACTTTCGCACCAGGCGCTGGGAAATGACCGCCTTGAGCGTGGTGGCGAGCAGCAGCCGGATTTGCTTCTGCTCAGGCGGCGGAAAGACAGCGATGATACGCTGAATGGTTTCCGTGGCGTCCAGAGTGTGCAAGGTGCTGAAAACCAGATGGCCGGTTTCGGCGGCAACCAGGGCGGTGTGAATAGTTTCCAGGTCGCGCATTTCGCCCACCAGAATCACGTCCGGATCCTGGCGCAAGGCGGCGCGCAGTGCGGAACCGAAGCTGGGTGTATCCACCTCAACTTCGCGCTGATTGACAAAGCCCTTTTTGTCGCGATGCAGGAATTCTATGGGGTCCTCGACGGTGATAATGTGGTCGGTGCGGGTGGAGTTGATGCGATCAACCATGGCGGCCAGCGTGGTGGACTTGCCGCTTCCGGTGGTCCCGGTCACCAGCACCATGCCGCGCGATTCCTGGCAGATTCTGTCAATCACGCGCGGAAGGAAGAGTTCCTCCAGCGTCCGGATCTTGGTCGGAATGACACGGAGCACCATGCCTACATTGCCGCGCTGCTGGAAGACGTTCACGCGGAAGCGGCCCAGGCCGGCCACGCCGTAAGCCATATCGAGTTCGGTGTTTTCCTTGAACTTCTGCTTTTGGCGGTTGGTCATCATGCTGAAGCCCATGTTCAGCATGTCTTCGCTCGAGATTCGGGGATACTGCGTCAGCGGGCGCAATTCGCCGTCCACCCGGACGTAAGGATAATTGCCGACCTTCAAATGAAGATCGGAGGATTTGTTTTCACACGCCGTGCGCAGAAGCTCGTCAATGGTCATTCGTTTACCTCACCGACTCTCCGGGCTAGAGTTGCCCAAAATTATCACAGCCCACGGGGAGTGTCAAAGGCCGATTTTCGCCATTTTGAGAGGCGCCGGATGAGGCGTCCGGAAACGCGCGTTGAATCATTTCGGTGAAGATGATAAGAAATGCATCTCGTCGTCAGACGGCGGAGCGTGCGGCTTGGCTTATCCTGTCGAGCATGGCTCGTGATTTGAGGATCTCAAGCTCACTGCTGCGTCGTGGATCCGATTCGCTCAGGAGGGTTCCCGTGAGAGTCTATTCCAAATGGTTGATGTGGGTCATGATGGCACTTGTGGTGAGCGGCGCGGGCGCTGGGCTGCGTGCTCAGGACTACAACGCGCGGGCGCGAAGTATCGTCAGCAAGATGACGCTCGCGGAAAAGATTCAGGAGTTGCACGGCGTTCAGGACCGCGAGCATCAGCGGTACGTGCCGGGGGTGCCGCGGCTGCATATTCCCCCACTGCGAATTACGAATGGCCCGGCCGGTGCCGGGCCTGGCGACCAGAGGCCTCAACTTCCCGCCACCGCCTTGCCCGCTCCGATTTCGCTGGCCGCCACGTTCGATCCCAAGGCCGCCCATGAATATGGGGTGATTGTGGGGAAGGAATCGCATGACCTGGCGAACGGGTTGATGGAAGGTCCGGATATCAATATCGCCCGCGTTCCGCAGAACGGTCGCACATTTGAAGCCTTCGGCGAAGATCCCTACCTGACCAGCCGCATGGCGGTAGAGGAAATTGAAGGCATTCAGAGCCAGCATGTGATTGCTGACGTCAAGCACTACGTGGCAAACAATCAGGAAAATGACCGCTTCCGCGTCAATGAAGTTGTCGGCCAGCGCGCCCTGCACGAGATTTATTTTCCTGCTTTCAAAGCCTCAATTGAAGAAGCACACTCGGCGGCGCTGATGTGCGCTTATCCCAAAGTCAATGGAACTTTTAATTGCCAAAGCGATTACCTGATGAATCAGGTCGTGAAGAAGGATTGGAATTTCGCCGGCTTTATCACATCGGATTTTGGCGCGACGCACAGCACGATTCCATCGGCAATGGCGGGACTCGATCTCGAAATGCCGAATGGCAAATATTTCACCGATGACCTGGAGGCTGCAGTGAAGTCAGGCCAGGTGCCAATGTCAGTGATTGATGACAAGCTGGTGCGGCGGTTCCGCACGATGATGGCGCTGGGCGTCTGGGAGCATCCGCCAAAGCTTCAGAGAATCCCTGAAAAGGCTGATGGTAGGGTGGCTCGAAGGCTTGCTGAAGAAGGCATGGTGCTGCTGAAAAATGAAGGCGGTCTGTTGCCCCTGGATGTGGCCAATCTGCACTTGATTGCGGTCATCGGACCTTACGCTGCAAAGGCGATGACGGGTGGCGGCGGAAGTTCACATGTGAAACCGCTTTACACGGTTGCTCCCGTGGCGGGCATTGAGCATCGAGCAGGGCCGGGCGTCAAGGTGATCTCTTCGGATGGCAGCGATCCCGCACAGGCCGCAAGCCTCGCCAAAACGGCTGACGTGGCCATTGTGATGGTCGGCGACCGCGAGACCGAAGGCCGAGACCATCCGATTACTCTTCAGGATAACCAGGACGCGCTGGTGGAAGCTGTTGCCGCTGCGAATCCCCACACGATTGTTGTCCTCAAAAGCGGCTCAGTTGAGTTAATGCCGTGGCTCGACAAGGTTCCTGCGCTTCTCGAGGCTTGGTATCCCGGTGAAGAAGATGGCAATGCTGTTGCTGCTGTGCTGTTCGGAGATTTCGATCCTTCCGGCAAACTTCCTCTCACTTTTCCCAAGCGATTGGCGGATTTGCCTGCATCGACGCCGGAACAATATCCGGGCGTGGATGGAGAGGTACACTATTCGGAAGGAGTTTTTGTCGGCTATCGACATTATGACGAAAACGGAATTGAGCCACTGTTTCCTTTCGGTTTCGGGCTCAGCTACACGACGTTTGCATTCAAAAATCTCAAAGTGACACCTGAGAGCATTTCAGCCGGCGCAGATTCAGCGATCACAGTCGATTTTGACATAACGAACACCGGCCATCGCGCGGGCGCGGAAGTGGCGCAGCTCTATCTGGGATTTCCCTCCAGTGCTGCCGTGCCTGAGCCGCCGAAACAATTAAAGGGGTTTGAGCGTGTAGAACTGAAGCCGGGACAGACGCGACACGTCACTCTGAAACTCAATTTCGGTGCGATGTCCTATTGGAACTCAGGCAAGAACGACTGGGCCATGCTGCCGGGGAAATACAAAGTGATGATTGGCTCATCCTCGCGGGACATCGCGTTGAACGGCGCGTTCACGGCCAAGTAGCGAGCGGCGCAGACGCTTTCAATTGACCTGCTGGCTGGAAGATTTGGGAAGGTTCGATGGAGGAAGTTGTTCCTTCATCAAACCGAGCAGGCGCATCAGCATCCACGTGCTTTTAGCGGCGCCGCGCCAATGGAATCGGCAATTATCGAAGGTAGTGTTGGCCCATTCAAAATCGCCGCCTGCGAAAAACAAATCACAATTGCGCAAAACACAATTTTCAAAATAGCATTCCTCAAGAACGAAGGGCTGATTTTCCAGGGTCTGATTGCGAATGGCCTGCATTATAAACTCCTTATCGGGAATTGAATGGCGTGCGCAGAACATGATAGCACGCGCTGACTGGACCGTGACGATGCGAGAAGCCAAGCTGATTGACGGAAAGTGTCAGTGTGCCAGAATGTCACAATCCGCGTGTTTTTCCACAGCCTATTTTGACAAAAATTGGTTTCAGCGTATTGAAAACAAGGCACTTACAAAATAGTTTCACAAACGTCCCGAACGTCCCAATCGTCCCACATTTCGCTTGATAGAATCGAGGGAGGGGGCGCGGTCTGAAGCGTTCCGCGCGCATCGAAGCACCGGGCGCACCTTCCGGCTGGTGCGATTCAAGATTCCTGATTCAAAATTCCAGATGGATGAAGGGCGATTCCTTGGCCACCGGGACAGCAGGCGAAAGCAGATTTCTCGCCCGCCTGGCGGGCTCGGAATGACGGAGCGGACCCGGGCGGGTGCCTCAGGGGCTGAAGCCCCGAATGGTTATTGATTCGTGGTTGGACAGAACGGCTGAAGCCGTGCCCCTTCGCAGTGCCGCTATTGGGAACCATTACCCCTCCGGCCCGCAGGTTTCTGCTACACTTTTCGCACCATGCGATGGACGCCGATTGCGATGGCCGCGGGCGCGCTGGCTTGTTGTCTGATCTGGATTTACAGCGCCTCGGGAGCGCTGCCCGCAAGCCGGAGTGATGCGCGGGGCGGACGTTCCAGCCAGGGCGGCGAGATCGTAACCTTTCCCAGCGGGAATTTGACGCTTCACGGAGTGATTTACAAGCCGAAAGGCGAAGGGCGATTTCCCGCGGTCCTTTACAATCACGGCAGCGCTCCGGGCATGATGAGCAGCCAGGCGTTCGCCGCCCTGGGACCGGTATTTGCCCGGCACGGCTGGGTCTTCTTCGGCCCCTACCGGCGCGGGCAGGGACTTAGCGCCGGCGCCGGGCCTTATATTCGCGATCAGATCGCCGCGGCGTGGAAAAAAGGCGGCATCCGCCGGGCTGCCGCCACGATGGTCCGGCTGTTGCAAACCACCCACCTGGACGACCAGTTGGCGGGCCTGGCGTGGCTGAGAAGACAGCCGTTCGTGCAACCCGGTCGCATCGCCGTGATGGGAACTTCCTTTGGCGGCGTGGAAACGGTGCTGGGCGCCGAGCACGGAACATACTGTGCCGCCATTGATGTCTCCGGCGGCGCCGAAAGCTGGGCTCAGGCGCCGGAGCTTCAGTCGCTGATGGAACAGGCCGTCGTGAATTCGCGGGCGCCGATCTTTTTCTTCCAGCCGCGGAACGATTACAACCTCGCTCCCAGCCGAACGCTCGCCGCGGCGATGAAGCGCGCCGGAAAAGTGTTCAAGCTTAAGATTTACCCTCCGTACGGAAAGTCAGTCGGCGAGGCTCACAGCTTCGGGTACTTCGGCGGCAGGATCTGGGGTAAGGATGTCTTCCGCTTCCTGAACCAATACTGTCCTTAGCGCGGCAGCAACACGCATCGTCCGGCTGGTGCGATTCAAGATTCCTGATTCAAAATCCCAGAGCCTTGGGGCCCTGCCGGACACGGGCGGGACGCCCGTGCCACCGCCGGGACCCGGTGCGGCTACGTCGAGCGGGCATCATGGGGCGGTGTCTTCATCATGCGGCAGCGGTGGAAACAACTCCCTGAGGCTGCCCATATTGACCCCGAAAGTCGCCAGGACGCGCCGCGAACGCCTGAAATATTGCCACCAGAGGATGGGGATCAGCAGGGAGCGCACGGCGTCCAGCAGCGGGACGGAGTTAGCCAGGGACAAGCCGCCCGGAGCGACCCGGATCATTGCCACTGCGCCCAGGATGTTGAGCCCCGCAAGGCAGAAGACAGAGAGAAGGTAGATCCTGAGCATGCCCAGGGCCCGCCAGTGGACCCTCCATATATAGACGCAGGTGACGGCCGCGAATCCGCCAAAGGCCAGGTCAATCACGGAGTCAATCGGAGAAGGGGCGTGACGCGCGCCGGCCACGTAAAGAATCGGCCCGAGAATGCCCGTGGTGACGCAGAAGAACAGCAGCCAGCCGTTGACTCCGTTCAGGTGCCGCGGAATTTCCTCCACTGGAGTTTCTTCGGTCATGGGTGTTGCACCTCCGGCGCGCGTGGGTCACGAGGGCAGGGAGATGACGCGCGTGGGAGTCTCCTCGCCCGGAGGGCCGAACCGCAAAGTAACTGTAGCGCCGCGCATCAGGGGAGAGGCGGCCAGAACCGGCTCGATGGCGCGGTAAAGACCGTCGGCGTCCGGGCCGTACATGTAAAGGAATCCGTCGCTCCCGTCGGTCGCCACCTCATTCCCGTCGAATTCACCGGCGCTTGCTTGCGCGATTGCCTTAATGAGTTCGTCCTCCAGTGCGGACAGCGGCGCGAGGTCCGTTTGTCCGTAATTGAAATGGGCAATCACGGCATGCTCGGCCGCAGGTTCGCCGGGCTTTTTGCCCTTGCCGAGAAATTTTGAGAAAAAGCTCATCGTCGCCAACCCCCTGCGTGTCGAACGGGTAGCGCGGACCCGCGCGATTCAGGTCCGCGGTTCTTCCGCCCGCAAACGGGAGCCGCAGACCGCAATCGCGGCGGTCTGCGCTGCCTGCTCTGGCGCGCAGACATCATGGAACTATATCTGCGCCACGCACCCGTTCACTTTCCTTGTATATGCCGGAGTACATATTAATAAGATGGAAGAGAAAAACAAGTGAAAAAAGAAGAGACAGGAGACGAGAGGCGGGAGACGGGAGACAAGAGCGGGTAGCCACGGCATGTTTTGTATGCCGTGGGTTCGTATATTTGCGCCCCCGAAAAGCCCACGACACAAAAAGCGTGTCGTGGCTACCAGCTCGCGCGGCGAGCATGGGGCAGCCGCCAAAGAGAAAAGTTTCCTGCACCTTCAAAAGAGAATATACCCTTGAAATTCAAGAGAGAATCTACCCGCGCGGAGGCGAGAAGCGGGAGATGAGGGCTGGCCAGCATCGCGCTCACCGGACCGCGGGACCTACGCCAGCGCCGGGCCGGCGTTCAATGGGCGTGCGCTGAATTCACTTTTGCTTTTCCGACAAAGCTATAGCGGAGGGCTTTTGCGAGGACGCGCAGACGGAAGGAATTTTGACTCAACAGACTCAGCGACGTGTCAATTTCATGATGGCAGGGGCAGGATGACTCTGCGATCCTGCGCTCCAACTCCTGACTGTTCCGGGTTTGCAGAATTTCATTGATATTGTAGCCATGGCACCGCAGATTGCCCATCAGCCACTGATCCCTTTCTTCGCCGTTCGGAAATCCCAGTTTCTCGCAGGGGTACACGTTGCCGTTGGGCGCAACAACCACTCTCAGGGTGCCGGCGCGGCAGGGTTGCTCGGTATTTTCTTCCAGCATTCGCAGATGTTCTCTCCGGATAAGTTCGCGGTAGGCGCGCAGGACCGGGTTGGCGCGGTATTTATTCCGGAAATAATCGTCGAGCACCCGGCGGTAATTCGTCAAATCCACGACCGGCTGATAGACCTTGTGGGGCCGCGCCAGATGGAAGCTGAATTCGTCAACGCCGGTTTCATTGATTACGAAATCAACCAGCTGCGGGAAAATGTCCATGTTGAATTCGTTGTAGGTTGCAAGAGCGATCAGAGTGACGTTGCCACAATTGTCCGCCGCCTTTCTTGCCGCGGCGACGGTCTGCTTCCATCGCCTCAGGGAACCTTCCAGCCGGGTAAAATCGTCCATTTCCTTTTCGTTAAAAGTGTTGATGGAAAAATGAATCCGCAGCCGGCCTTTTGCTTCCTTGCCGAATCTTTCAATGGTGTGGACCACGTTCTCAGTAAACCAACCGTTCGTGGGGACGCAGACGACGCCGGCATTCCATCCGTTCGAAATTGCAATGACGATCTCGGCCAGATCTTTTCTCGTAAAAGGCTCGCCGCCGCTGATGTGGACCCTTTGCATGTGGGGAATGTGCCGTCCCATCAACTTGATTTCGTCCAGCGAAAGCAAATCAACCCTGGTATTCAGCTCCTCGATGACGAAACAGTGCCGGCATTTCATGTTGCAGGTGGTCGTGATAAAGAGCGTGAGCTCGGTAAGCCTGTTTCTGAGCAGAAGCGGAAACGCGTGAGGCAGTAAACGAATCATGTTTAATTCCTTTTGCCCGCGACTTGAATCAATCTTTCCTCTCTGACCTTCAGCACGATCAGAAACTCATAATAGGATTCCAGAAGAGCCAGGTAAATTCCTTTCCATCCGTCGAGAAAACAGCCTTCGGCGACAAGATTGTAAAAGAAGAACCACACCCATCTGAAGGGTAGGCGGCGGTAGAGAGCATTCAGCGCCTCGCGGCGGTGGACCGGGTTGCCGGAAAACAGTCTGCCGGCGGTGAAGACCGGCTTTCCGAGCAACTCGGATTGCGCCGCCAGCGAAGAGTAAATGTTTCGTCGCTGAACCCAGTGATCAACGCCCTTGATGAAGGGATAATGGCTCAGGGTGCCGTCCAGCCACGCGCTCTTTCCCGTGTAGGACGGCTTTTCGTGAATCGATCCGGAAAACTGTACTTTGAGGGGCTTGACGACTCTTTCCAGCCAGACGACGCGGAAGCTGTTGTGTTTCAAAAATGTTCCGAGAAAAAATATGTTTCGCCGCAGGCAGTATGCGTCTATCCCGGAATTCTCCAGGGAGGTCTTCCTGAGCACTTCTTCCTTCAGCGCCGGGGAGCACCTTTCGTCAGCGTCGATAATCAAAACCCACTCATTCCTGAACTGGACGTTATGAAGGCCGTAATTTCTTTGACTCGAGAAGTTGTCAAACCGTCTCTGAAAGATCCTGACACATCGGTATTCCTTTAGGATCTCGACCGTCCTGTCGCTGCTGAAGGAATCCAAAACAACGATGTCATTCGACCAGACCACGGAATCGAGACACGATTGGATGCACTTTTCTTCATTGTAGGTGAGGACTAAAACTGAAACGCTGTGCGCCGGCGTGTCCGGATTGCGGGAGTCGCCAAGGGGCAGAGCACGGTCCGCGGCATCCGTCTTCGAGCCTAGAGTCTTCATCGGTGTGTGTCCCGGCACAGATCGAGCTCGTCCTGTGCGGCTTTCTTTGCGTCTGGCAGTCACGGTTGCCGCATCTTGCGGCCGCTGGCCCCGGCTGTCACGATTTGCGCCACGTGCGAAGTATGCGCCCCGATAATCCCGCAATCAAGACGCCGTTCTTATGCCTCCACCGGGGGAGCGGGGCAGGGGCGGATGAGGTCAGAAGTTTGAAGACAGAAGCGGCGGACCCTCACCCGTCCCGCGTGGCGGGACATCCCGTAGAGCGGGATCGCAGACGCGCGACCCTCTTCCTGGAAGGGCGAGGGCTGAAAACAAAAGTGCGAAGTTAGAAGTCAGAAGTCAGGAGCCGGAAGCCGGGGGCACAAAGTGTGAAGTTTGAAGTGTGAAGTCAGAAGTCAAAAGACAGGGGCTGGGGGAATAAAAGTCAGAAGTATGAAGTCAGAAGTCTGAAGTGGGAAGACAGGAGACAGAAGTCAGAAGGCGAAAAGGCGGGGACCAGGGATTGGGGACCAGGGCTGGGGCGGATGAAGTCAGAAGTTTGAAGTGTGAAGTCGGAAGGCGGGAATAGGGGCAGTAGCGCGGACCTGCGCGGTTCAGGTCCGCGGTTTTTCCGCCCGGGAACGGGAGCCGCAGACCGCAGGCGCGGCGGTCTGCGCCACCCGCCTGCTGCAGCGCGTTCAGTGCGCTTTGGTGATGTGCTTCAGGACGATCTGGGCGATTTTTATCTGGGAGGGTTCGTCTTCCGGCTGCACGACGTCCAGCCAGACGTTTCCCTTCCGCATCAGCAGTCGCGGGGCGGGCCCGGGACCGCGCCAGGTGTAGCGCCAGGCCTCGTCGCCGAGATTGTTTTCTGCGGCGACGGAGGCGAGTGAAGCGAAGTTCTGCTTCTCTACGTTCATGCTGGTCGTCGCCGCCGCGGCGGATTTCTGGACCGACAAGTAGAAGCTCACGGACTTGAACATGTTCTTTGAGTCGCGGTAGGAGCAATTGTTTGCCCCTTCGTCGAGGTCGGGAGCCTTGGTGATTCGCGGAGCCGGTATGACCGCCGGCGGAACGTGCAGGATCGCCGCCGCGTCGGAGGCCGTCAGTCCGCCGCAGGGCCCGGCTGTGAACGCTTCGGCGGGAGCGGTAACGGGTTTCGAGGCGGCGGTCTTGCCGCCGCCGGCGGGTTGGCAGGCGGTGAGGGCCGCCGTCAGCACTGCCGCCAGAATCATCGTTGAAGTGCGCATCTCAATACCCTCCTTGTGGGGAGTTGATTCGCGGGCGGCCCCTGCCTTGATTCGCCGGGGTGTGCGGTTCGGTCCATCCGCGATTAGGATGCCGACTTTATACACCCGGCGCCGGCGTGGAGGCAAGGGAGAAGAGCAGGTGGCAGAAGACAGGAGGCAGAAGACGAAAGTGTGAAGTTTGAAGTGTGAAGTCTGAAGTGGGAAGACAGAGGCCAGAAGTCAGAAGTCAGGGACAGAAGTTTGAAGGGTGAAGTGTGAAGTCTGAAGTAAGAAGTGGGAAGACCGGCCGACCCTCACCCGCCCCGCGTGGCGGGACACCCTCTCCCTGAAAGGGCGAGGGCTATTTGATATAGATCTTGGCGACGACGCCGATTTGAGATTTCAGATTGGAGATTTGAGATTGGCGAACCGTCGACAAGAGCCGCGGGGCGCGATTCGGAAATTGACGCATGGCGGTTGTAGCGATAGGGTGTTTGAGGAGAGGACGGAAAGGCGCGCCTCTCCTTTTTGCGTTGCGGCAGGATGAGCGGGGAGCGACGGATGGGAAAAATCACCGGGCGCCGTGAATGGGGACGGCGCTGGACAAGACGCGAGGTTCTGGCGCTTTCCGCCGCGTCGCTGTGGCCGGCGGGGCGGCGACGCGCCGCATCGCCCGCGGAAACAAAATCACGGATTCATTTCTCGCTGCAGAATCTGCCCTTCAGCGTGGAGTCAGACGAGACTTTGAGCGCGCCGCACGTTCCGGCAACGATGGCGGGCGGCGTGGCCGTTTTCGATTACAACCGGGACGGCCGGCCGGACATTTTTTTCGCCAACGGCGCGAACATCGAGACGCTGAAGAAAGACGATCCGAAATACTCTAACCGGCTTTTTCGAAATGACGGCGGCGGCGTTTTTACGGACGTCACGGAGCGGGCAGGCCTGGCTGGCACGGGCTATGACAACGGAGCGGCCGTGGGCGATTATGACAACGACGGCTATCCCGATCTGTTTGTGGCCGGGGTACACGGCAGGACGCTCTATCACAATAACGGCGACGGGACTTTTACGGATGTGACCCGGAAGGCCGGGCTCGACGGCTGGAACGATCCGGAATACGGCCCGCTGTGGTCGGTGACGGGCGCCTGGGTGGACGTCAATAACGACGGACTGCTGGACCTTTTCGTCGTGAATTATCTGCAGTGGGATTACCGGACGGAACATCGCTGCGGAACGGAAGAGAGACTCGATTATTGCACGCCGGATTTTTACAAAGGCACGCCGAACCAGTTGTATCTGAACAAGGGCGACGGAACGTTCGAGGATGTGTCGGAAGCGTGGGGCATCCGGAAGCATGTGGGCAAAGGCATGGGCGTGGGCGTGGCGGATTACGACCTGGATGGGCGGCCGGACCTGTTTGTGACGAACGATACGGACTTCAACTTTCTGTTCCACAATACGGGCCACGGATTCGAAAATGTGGCGATGGAAAAAGGCGTGGCGCTGCCGGAAGACGGCAACTTTATTTCCGGCATGGGAGTGGATTTTCGCGACATCAACAATGACGGCTATCCGGATATCGTGACGCCGGCGCTGAACAATCAGACGTTCCGGCTGTGGCG
>JBJKPU010000021.1:0-3099 GCA_046706005.1 Terriglobia bacterium
AGCGGCGATCCACCGGCTTGGCTTTCGCCTGTTCGGGAGCCATGTAAGCGGCAGTTCCGAGAATGAATCCGGCCTGCGTGGCGGCAAGGCTCAATGTCGGTGAGTTCGAAGCATCGCGCGAGATTTCGTCCGGGCCCATGGCCTTGGCGAGGCCGAAATCCAACACCTTGACCGCGCCTTCAGGACTGATTTTGATGTTCGCCGGTTTCAGATCGCGATGCACCACGCCACGGTCATGGGCATATTCGAGCGCTTCGGCAACCTGTTTGGCGAGTTGCAGCGTCTCGTCGAAACCCTCACCTGGCCCTGCGGGCCACCCTCTCCCGGAGGGCGAGGGCTGGGAATCGGAAACTTTTTGCCCTCGCCCCGTCTGCGAGGAGAGGGTGTCGCGCGACGCGGGACGGGTGAGGGGCCGCGTCGGGACCCCAATCCGTTCCGCCAGCGTCTGGCCTTCAACCAGTTCCATCACGAGTGCACGCGTGGAACCCGATTCTTCCAGACCGTAAATCGCAGCAATATTGGGATGATTAAGCGAAGCGAGAACTTGCGCTTCGCGTTCGAAGCGGGCCATGCGCTGAGGATCGGCGGCAAAAGCTTCCGGCAGAACCTTGAGCGCCACGTCGCGATTCAGTTTGGTATCGCGCGCGCGATAAACTTCTCCCATGCCGCCCGCACCGAGCGGCGAAAGAATTTCATAAGTGCCGAGTTTCGTGCCGCTGGATAAGCTCATATCAATTCTGTTGAACACTACCCGAATTCTTCCAGCCGATGAGCGCGCTTACTGTTTGTTGAGCAGCGCCTGCCAATTGACGACCACGGTAATCGGCGAAGGGTTGGACTTTTCGGCCGGTACCAGCATCAGGAACCGCTTCCCGTCAGGCGAGACCGCGTAGTTGCCTCGAAAAGTGGGCAATGCGCTGTGGGTCTGAAAGAGCACTTTGGGAGTACCGGCCTGGAATGCGGACGAATTGGTGTTCACGCCAACCGCCATCAGTCTATTTTTCGGGTCAAGGTAATAGAGCTCTTTGCCGTCGTGGCCCCACACGGGGTCAACCCCGCCATCCGTCGAAATCTCCCACTTGCCCGCGTGCTGCGGGAAGGTTTGAACGTAAATCTCATTTCTTCCCGTTTCACCTGATGTGTAGGCAAGATATCGCCCGTTGGGCGAAAACTGGCCCGAGCCGGGATGATATTTCTCCGGGACGAAAGCAAAGGGCTTGCGGTCGCCGCCCAGGGGCAGCACCCACAGGCCGCTGCCCCTGGTATAAAGGGCATAGCGGCCATCGGGCGCAACATCAATAATGTAGTTGACCTGCTTGGAGGCATAAACCAGTTGTGTCGAGCCCAGGCCGTTCGAAGCCTTTTCGTAGATGTCCGGAGTGCCCTTGCGGTCTGAGGTAAACAGAATCTGTTTTCCGTCGGGCGACCACACCGGATTCACGTCGTTGGCGGGATTAAACGTCAGCCGCGATCCCGTGCCCCGCTTCAGGTCATACACCCAGATGTCATCCTTGCTCAGCGGTCCCACTTCGGTGGCGACCTGGGTTCCATCGGGAGAAATCATGGGGTCCCTATTATTCCCGGGCGGGCCGAGAGTTCCCAGTTCTTTCCCTTCGCGGTTGAACCAGACCATCTGGTCCTGGGCGGAGTTCAGCCCGCTTTCGTAAGCCAGAACGCCGGATGGCGAAACGGAGAAGGAACCCAGCACCCCGATGAGTTCGCCCACGTTCTCTGCAACGGGTACGGCCGCGCCTGTAAAGCGCAGCGCCCCGGCGTCAAACGGCCGCGCCATCAGTGTGCTCGCACTCAGGTAAAGCAGTTCACCGGGAGAAGCGTACAAGGCATTGCTTTCGGTTTCCATCAGCCGGGTAATTTTCTTCGAGCCGAGCGCGCCTGCGGCGATTGAAAGTTTTGGCGCCACATACTGCACGAAAATGAAATGGCGCCCGTCAGGCAGGAATTGGGGAAAGACATACATAGCAGCCCTATTATCAGGGGCAATGACCAGCGCCGGTATGCCGCCCGTGGCGGGAACGCGGTAGAGACCTCTGCCGTCCGCATTCGCAAAGAGAATAACGCCATCGCGGCTCCATGTTCCGGTTGGATGCCCTTGCACGTCACAAAGCGTTTGCGGCGCTCCGCCTGAGAGTGCAACTTTCTGCAGTTTGCCGCTTGCGAAAAAAGCGATGTATTGTCCGTCCGGCGACCAGAAGAACATGCCGACGCCCTCTGTTCCCGGAATCCGCCTGGCTGTGAGGCTGTCAAGCGGACGGACCCATAGCGCCGCAGTGCCTGAACCGGATAGAGCGCGGAAAGCTACTTCCCGGCCGTCAGGCGAAAGCCTCATCAGGCTGCCGAAGGTAGGAGAAAAGCTCGTGTTTTCAGGGGCAGATATCGAAAACCGAATGACGTGTTGCGGCTTGGGCCTGACTCCCAGAAAGTTAAAAATAAAAACGCCCGCCAGCGCGGCAATCGCCACACCGGCAACAACCCACGGCAGCGCGCGGCGCAGGGGCGACGATTGAACGGCGGATTCTTCCGCGGTTGACGGCTGCCCTTCGGCGGGCGACGCTCCAACCCACTTCAGTTCCAGTCCCACGTCGTATGCATTCTGGAATCGCTCGTCGGGATCTTTCGCGAGACACTGTCCCACCACGCGGTCAAGCGATGCCGGCGCGAGCGGCTGCTTCGAGATGATCGGCTCCGGGTCCTTTTCCAGAATCGCCGAGGCCACGCTGATCTGGCTCTTGCCCTGAAATGCCCGCTCGCCCGTCGCCATTTCGTAAAGCGTCGAGCCGAGAGCGAAAATATCCGAGCGCGCGTCGGCTTCCCTGCCCTCGACCTGCTCCGGGCTCATGTACTGGATGGTTCCCACCAGCGTCCCGGCCGTAGTCAGCGGGCTGCCCGGACTCGCGCCATCCGCCGTCACCGCCGCCGAGAGCAGCGGCGCCGATGCCGAACCCGACCCGCCCATTCCCATCGGCTTGGCCAGGCCGAAATCCATCAGCTTCGCGCCGCCCTTGGTCAGCATGATGTTCGCCGGCTTCAAATCCCGATGCACCACGCCCTTGCGGTGCGCCTTGTCCAGCGCGTCCGAAA
>JBJKPU010000022.1:0-3266 GCA_046706005.1 Terriglobia bacterium
CTGATAGAAGACCTTCACGATTTCCGCGTTGTTCTTCAGGCCCAGGGCGCGGAGGAAAACGGACCCGAGGATCTTCCGCTTCCGGTCAATGCGCACGTAAAGCAGGTTCTTGGTGTCGTATTCGAACTCAACCCACGAGCCCCGGTAGGGAATGATCTTGCCGAGGAAATAAGTCTTCTGGGTGTTGCTTTCAAAAAAGACTCCGGGCGAGCGGTGGAGCTGGCTGACAATCACGCGCTCCGTCCCGTTGATGATGAACGTCCCATTTTCCGTCATCAGCGGGATTTCGCCGAAATAGACTTCCTGTTCCTTGATGTCGAGGATGTTGCGGGGGCCGGAGGTGCTTTCCTTATCGTAAAGCGTCAGGCGGATGGTGACTTTGAGCGGGGCGGCGAAGGTCATGCCGCGCTCCTGGCACTCGGTCACGTCGTAGCTGAGCTGCAGCGTTACCGGATCACCGCACTTGTGGCAGAAGTCCACCTCATTCTTGTTGAACGTGCCGCACTTCTGGCAAAGGACCTCGCCGACCCTGAACGGGTCCGTGACGACCGTAAATCCGCAGTTCTTGCACGTGCGCCGCAGGTGATGAAGACCGCGCAGGCTTCCGCACTTGCACTCCCAGTTCCCGATCGAATAATCGACAAAATCCAACTGCGCCACGCCGCGAAAGTCGGAAATGGGGAAGACGGAATTGAAGACCGCCTGCAGCCCGATGTCCTCACGCTCCGAGGGCAGCAGGCTCATCTGAAGAAAGCGTTCGTAGGAACGCCTCTGAACCTCGATCAGGTTCGGAATATCAATCGCAGTGGGGATTTTGGAAAAATCAATGCGGCCGGGCACTCGTCCGTTAACGCCGTTCGGCATTCGTGAAGCTCCTTACTTGGATTTCTGAAAGCGCATCAGGTAAAGCAGCAGATAACCCCGCCTTCATTGACAGATGCATTCCGGGCTCCCAAGGATGCTAGGGCCGGAGGTTTGCTGCATGCGGACCTCCGGCGTCGTTCGACGGGAAACTTCCTGGACCTTCGCGACGGGCGGCGATTTGCGGAGTTTTTACAGACAACTCCGGTCGCCGCCGGTTTGTGCGAGCCGGCCCTGACTACTTCACTTCCACGGTCGCGCCCGCTTCGGTGAACTTCTTCTTGATGTTTTCCGCCTCGTCCTTGGCCACGCCTTCCTTGATCGGCTTAGGGGCGTTGTCCACAAGGTCTTTGGCTTCCTTCAGCCCCAGGCTCGTGACCTCGCGCACCGCCTTGATGACGTTGATCTTGTTCGCGCCGACGGCGGTCAGGACCACGCTGAACTCCGTCTTTTCTTCGGCCGGAGCGGCTCCGGCGCCTGCAACGGCCGCGCCCGCCACGACTACCGGCGCTGCGGCTGCCGCGGACACGCCCAGGGTTTCTTCCAGCTTCTTCACCAGGTCGGCGGCTTCGAGCAGGGTCAGCCCTTTGATCTGTTCCACAATTTTATCGGTTGCTTCGGACATCGGTCTCTTCCTCCTCAAATTTTCTGATCAGCATTCATCCGGCTCGAAGCCATGCCTCGGCGCCGTTAGTCGCTGCCAGCGGTTGCCTTAAACTTGTTTTCCTTGACGGCCTGCTGAATCACGACGGCCAGCTTTCGCCCCACGCCCGCAAGCGCCGAGGCCAATTGCTGCCCCGGAGCCTTCATCAGAAACAGGGCCTTGGCGAACACGGCCTCCCGCGAAGGCAGGGCGGCAATTTCGTTGAATTCATCGAGCGAAACGACACGGCCTTCAACCACCCCCGCCTTAAAAACCAGAGCGGGATTCTCCTTCGCGTAGGCTGTCAGGACTTTCGCCAGCGCGAGGGGATCGTCGGAGGTGTAAGCCACGGATGTGGTTCCCTTGAGCTTTTGAGCAGCCGGCGCCACATGCGTGCCTTCGGCAGCCCGTTCGATCAGGCTGTTCTTGATGACTTCGTAGCGGGCTCCCGTGTCCGCCACCTTGCGCCGGAGCTCGGTATCGGCCGCCACAGTCAGCCCTTCGAACTTCGAGAGGATCACGGTCCTGGCCTTCTCGAGCTGCTGACGGAGTTCTTCAGCCTTCTTCTGTTTTTCATCCCGCTTCATAAGGGTTCTCCCGCAACTAAACGGCTTCCACGGACGCGGGGTCAATCGGAACCGCCGGTCCCATGGTCGAAGAAATTACAATGCTCTTGACGTACTTCCCTTTGGACGAAGCCGGCTTGGCCTTGAGGACGCTGGAGATCAGCGCATGAGCGTTCTCTGCCAGCTTGCCCGCCTCGAAAGAAACCTTGCCGACCGGGCAGTGAATGATGCCCGTTTTGTCCACGCGAAACTCCACCTTGCCGGCCTTGAGTTCCTGAATCGCTTTGGTGACGTCCATCGTTACCGTGCCCGTTTTGGGATTGGGCATCAGCCCGCGCGGACCAAGGACCTTGCCCAGCCGCCCCACGGATTTCATCATGTCCGGCGTGGCGACCACGGCGTCAAAATCCGTCCAGCCGCCTTGGATCTTCTGAACCATATCGTCGCCGCCCACTTCGTCGGCGCCAGCTTCCCGCGCTTCCCGGACTTTTTCGCCCGAGGCGATGCAAATCACGCGCTTCGTTTTGCCCAAACCGTTGGGAAGCACCACGGTGCCGCGGACCATCTGATCCGCGTGTTTGGGGTCCACGCCCAGGCTAACCGACAACTCGACCGTTTCGTCGAACTTGGCGAAAGCTGCCTTTTTCACCACCGGCATCGCATCGGCCAGGGTGTAGACTGCCTGGTCAACCAGTTTCAATGCCGCCTCAAATTTCTTGCCCATCTTCAGCTCCTCAGCCCGCTACCGGGTCATCCTTCGACTTCAAGCCCCATGCTGCGCGCCGTCCCGCTCACGGTAGCTATGGCCGATTCGAGTGTCCGCGCATTCAAGTCCGGCATTTTCTGCCGGGCGATTTCTTCCACCTGCTTCTGCGTAACTTTTCCCACCTTGGTCTTGTTCGGTTCGCCGGAACCCTTGGCGATCCCCGCCGCGCGCTTGAGCAGAATCGAGGCGGGCGGCGTCTTGGTGATAAAGCTGAAAGTGCGGTCGTGATAGACCGTGAGGACCACGGGAATAATCAGGCCTTCCTGGTCCTTGGCCGCTGTCTTGGCGTTGAACTGCTTGCAGAATTCCATAATGTTCACGCCGTGCTGTCCGAGAGCCGGACCGACCGGAGGCGCAGGCGTCGCTTTGCCCGCGGGAATCTGAAGTTTGACGAATGCCGTCGCCTTTTTTGCCATGGCTTATACCTTCT
>JBJKPU010000023.1:0-90765 GCA_046706005.1 Terriglobia bacterium
GGATCAATCTGCGCTTCCGCAGCGGTCTCGGCCGCGGCCGGCTTGCGCCAGCGACGCGCCACGTCCACGGCGATGATCAGACCGAACAGCAATCCCACGCCCGGCAGAATCCACGCCGTCAGGTTGAATCCCTTCGGCGGCGGCGCCGCCAGAACCTTGACGCCGTATTTCTGGACGAAATCCTGCAGGATTTGCGGCTCGGTCTTCCCTTCCTTGATATCGGCGTCGATCAGCGCGTATTCCTGCGTCTTCATTTCGCATTCGGAAGCGGGATGCGGGCAATGATGCAGCGTGGTCACGCAGCCGCAGAGGCAATAGACGCGGTTCGCGATATCCTCCCGCATCTGGTCCGGCGCAGGCTTTGCCCACGCCATCATTTGGAAGGCAAGCAGAACCACGAGAATCCCCAATGCCCTCTTATCCCGCATGGTTCCCCACGGTGGCTGCGGCCGTTTCTTTTTCACGTTCTTTCATCTGCCGCTCCGCGCTGCTCGGCACCAAAGCCAGCAGCGTGCCCAGCAGCAGCACCAGCCCGCCAATCCATACCCACTGAACCAGCGGATTGATAATTACGTTCACGCTGGCCTTCCCTGTCTCCGGATCAATCCCTTCCAGCACGACGTACAGATCCTCTGCCAGCGTCGGGTGCAGAGCGATGTGGCTGATCGGCTGCTGACTGGCCAGATAAAACCGTTTCTGCGGCTTCAATTCTCCGATGGCGTGTCCGTTCTTGGTGACGGAAAGCGATATGGTCGTGTACTGGTAATTGGCGTTCTGGCCGGAGTTGATTCCCTCGCAGCGCAGCATGTAACTCCCGGCGTGCACAATGTCGCCCGGCTGCATCAATGCCTTGGTTTCAGTTTTGAAGGCGATCCCGGCAAATCCCACGAACAGCAGCACGATGCCCAGGTGAATCACGTAGCCGCCGTAGCGTCGCGTGTTCTTCATCGTCAGGCGATAGACGGCCCGCGCGAAATTCTCTTTCACGGTCTTCATCCGCGTGCGCGCGCCTTTATAGAATTCTCCCAGCACCGCGACCGTGACGAATGCGCAAAGCGTAAGCGACATCCATGAATAAAAATACCGCACGCCCGCCACCCACAGAATCGGACCCACAATCGCGGCGGCCACCAGCGGCGCCACAAAATTCCGCTTCAGGCTTTGGAAGGACGTCGTGCGCCACGCCAGCAGCGGCCCCGCGCCGGTCAGGAACAAAAGCAGCAGGCCGATGGGAATCATGACCTTGTTGAAGAACGGCGGGCCCACGGTGACCGTTTGATGTTCGACGGCCTTGGAAACGATGGGGAAAATCGTTCCCCACAGGACCGAGAAAACCGCCGCCAGCAGAATCCAGTTATTGAACAGGAAGCCGCTTTCGCGCGAGAGCACGGAATCAAGTCGATTCTCGCTCTTCAGAAAATCCAGGCGCAGGAAAAGCAGCGTCAGGGAAAAGATGACGATGATTCCCAGGAAAACCGCGAAGAACGGGCCGATGTTCGATTGCGCAAAAGCGTGCACCGAGGAAACAATGCCGCTGCGCGTCAGGAAAGTCCCGAAAATCGAAAGGAAAAACGTCAGCATGATCAGGACCATGTTCCAGACCTTCAGCATGCCGCGCTTTTCCTGAATCATCACCGAATGCAAAAACGCCGTGCCCGCAAGCCACGGCAACAGCGAGGCGTTTTCCACCGGGTCCCAGCCCCAGTAGCCGCCCCAGCCGAGCACGTAATACGCCCAGTTGCCGCCCAGAATGATCCCCGTACCCAGGAACATCCACGGCACCATCGTCCAGCGGCGCGTGATGCGAATCCAGTTGTCGCCCAATTGCCGGGTGATGAGCGCCGCCATGGCGAAGGCAAACGGAATCGCAAATCCCACGTAGCCCAGGTAGAGCATCGGCGGGTGAATCACCATGGAGTGATATTGCAGGGCGGGATTCAGCCCGTTGCCGTCGGCGGCGGTGAATGGCAGCACGCCGGCGGACGTTGTCTCCGCCAGTTCCTGAAACGGATTCGCCACCACATAAGTAATCAGGCTGAAGAAAGTCGCCACGCCCATGCAGATGCCCACGACGTAGGGCATCAACTGGCGATTTTTGCGGCGATTCATCAGGACGGCCAGGCCGGCATAAATCGACAGCAGCCACGTCCAGAACAGCAGCGAGCCTTCCTGCCCCGACCACAACACCGGAATCTTATAGAGCAACGGCAATGCGCGGTTCGAGTGCTCCGCCACGTAAGCCATGTGAAAATTGTTGGTGAGGATCAGGTCTTCCAGGGAGAACACAGCCAGCGTCACCATCGCGGCGAACGCCAGCGCGGAGCGCTCGGCGCTTTTCAGCAACCGCGCACTTCTTAATTTGCCTGCCACGAATCCGGCCGCCATGCCGTAAATGGCAAAGGCCAGAGCCGCTATCAGTGCGACGCTGCCAACTTGATTCATATTCTGATTAGTCCGTCCCGCCCTGAGGGGCTGAAATGCTTACTTTGAACTCTGCAAATCCGCGACTTTCGAACCGCCGGTTGTCGTTCCGCCCTTGCTCCCGGGCATGGCGTTATATTTGGAGGCGCATTTAGCCTGAATGTTTTCCGCCCGGAAGGTTCCGTTCCCACCGTAGCTGCCTTCCACAATGGCTTGCGCGCCATCCTTGAAGGTGTCCGGCAGGGTGTCCGTGCCGACGTAGGTGACCGGGATCGAATCCTTGCCCTGCGACAGGCGGAACGTCAGGACTCCATTCAGCCGCGAGATCGAGCCCGCCGCCACCAGGCCGCCCACGCGAACGTGCTGCCGCTCGGTCTTGCCGCTCACCAGCTCGTTCACCGTGACGTAATAAGTCTTCGACTGCTGAAAGCCGGAAATCCCTTCCCAGGCCACCACGGCCAGAATGATCCCTATTCCGATCCCGAATTTGACCTTTTTATTCATGATTGCACTCCCTCACCCTTGTCCTGACACCTGAGGATAACACTGGCGGGCCGGTCCCGTTGTGACCATAGTCACACATCTTGAAACCTAAATTTTGCACCTCTGCCCGCCCTACGTCAATCAGTTTCGAGCCGGGCCGCCGATTCCCTGCTCTCAAGGCCCTGCCGCACTCCACTCAGGGAATCCTTCGAAACGCACCTTGTCTGGACCGCCCGCCCGAGCTAAGATGACTCACCGGTTGTCAAAAGGTTTGGAACCGGATGAGAGGGCGGTCGTTGCCTGACCTGAACGCAAAAACTGTCTCCCATTACCGCCTGCTGGAAAAGCTGGGAGGCGGTGGAATGGGCGTGGTGTATAAGGCGGAGGACAGCCGCCTCGGACGGAAGGTTGCGTTAAAGTTCCTCCCGCCCGGTCTCGCCGACGATTCTCAAGCCCTGGAACGCTTTCAGCGTGAAGCGCGCGCCGCCTCAGCTTTGAATCACCCCAACATCTGTACCATTCACGATATCGGCGAACATGACGGCCAGCCGTTCATCGCCATGGAATTGCTCGAAGGCCAGACTCTCAAAGAGCGATTGTCCGTAGGGGCGCAGCGTGCTGTGCCCTTGCCGATGGATCAATTTCTCGACTGGGCGATTCAAATCGCCGACGGGCTCGACGCCGCGCACGCGAAAGGCATCGCGCACCGCGATATCAAGCCCGCGAATATTTTCATCACCGCGCGCGGCCAGGCAAAGATTCTGGATTTCGGCCTTGCGAAGGTCACAGAAACGGCCGCGGGCGAACCCAGCACGCCGGCACAGCACGACGCCGCCACGCTCGGCGTCACTCCCGATGCGCTGACCAGTCCAGGCGTGGCCATCGGCACGGTCGCCTACATGAGCCCCGAGCAGGCGCGCGGCGAGCAACTCGATCATCGCACCGATCTGTTTTCTTTCGGCGTCGTGCTCTATGAAATGGCCACCGGCCGCCTGCCTTTCGCCGGGAACACCTCCGGCATCATCTTCGGCGCAATTCTGCATGAGACGCCGCCCTCGCCCGTCAGCCTCAATCCTGAGATTTCCCCAGAATTGGACCGGATCATTCGAAGGGCCCTCGAAAAAGACCGCCAGCTTCGCTACCAGACAGCCGGCGGCATCCTGGCTGACCTGAAGCTGCTGAAGCGTGATCTCAGCACGGGGAGCAAGCCGGTTGCCCGGATAGAGAAAGATTCCAAGCAGCAGGAAGAACCGGACGCCATCGCGGTTCTGCCCTTTGAAAATTCGAGCGGCGATCCCGATTCCGAATATCTGAGCGACGGGATCGCGGAAACCCTGATCAACAGCCTTTCGCAGATGGGTAAGCTGCGCGTGCTGGCTCGCAGCACGGTGTTCCGCTACAAAGGCCGAAAAGACGATCCCATCGCGCTGGGCCGCGAACTGAACGTCCGCGCCGTGCTGACGGGCCGCGTGCTGCAGCGTGGCGAAACGCTCGTCATCAGCGCCGAGCTGATGGACGTTCAAAACGGGTGGCAGCTTTGGGGCGAGAGGTACAAGCGCAAAGCGGACGACATCTTCGATGTGCAGGAAGAAATCGCCAAGGCCATCTTCGAAAAACTGAAGGTCAAGTTGAGCCCCAGCGAGGCAAAGCAACTCGGCCGCCGCTACACCGAGAATGCCGAAGCTTACCAGCTTTACCTGAAGGGCCTGTACTTTTCGCAAAAGTGGTCGCCGGAAAGTTTGCAAAAAGCAATCGAGTACAGTCGGCAGGCCATCGAGCATGACCCTAACCTTGCCCCCGCCCATGCCGTCATGGGGTTGACTTACTCGGTGCTGGGATTCTATGGCTACTTGCCGCCGCGTGATGCTTTTCCCAGAGCCAGAGCTGCAGCGCATCAAGCTATGGAAATTGACAATAGCCTGGCGGAAGCACATGCCGCCCTTTCAATGGCATCAACCTTTTACGACTGGGACCTCCGGGCGAGCGAAAGAGAGGCCCGGCGCGGGTTGCAGCTTAACCCGGATCACGTCATGCCGCACCACGCCCTAAGTATCGCGGCGATCGCGGCGGGACAAATAGATGAAGCGATTGCGGCGCAAAGTCGGGCCTTGGAGTTGGATCCCCTGTCGCCCTCCGTCAACTTTGTCCTCGGAGCATGGCTTTACTTCGCCCGGCGGTACGACGCCGCGATTGAACAGTTTCGAAAAACCATTGAGCTCGACCCGGACATCGTTCGGCCTCATGAATTGCTGACGCTGTCTTACGCGGCAGCCGGGCTTTTTGACCAGGCGATGGCCGAGTGCCGGAAGATAGATTCTCTCCCGGGCGGCAAAGCGCTCAGCCGTCCCTTGCTCGGCAACGTCCTGGCCAGGTCGGGCAGGCAGGGCGAGGCCAGAAAGATCCTGGAAGAAGTAATCCCGGCGCTCGGCGACAATTTGATTTTGATCTGGCGCACTGTCTATCTCTGTTCGGCGCTCAAGGAATTCGACCTGGCATTTAAATGTCTCGACAAACTTTTCGACCGCCGCTTTGGTCTGCTGATTTTTATCAGGGCCTATCCGGAACTCGACAATCTGCACAGCGATCCCCGATATGCTGACCTGCTTCGCCGCATCGGCCTGCCACAGAATTAATCGCCTCCCGGAACGCAACCGACGTTACTCGCCGATTGACAGTTTTGCGAAAGCTATGTTACCTAAAGAACGGATGTCGGGCGCAGCGATGGGACCGGAAGAACTCCAATCCGCATGGGAGCTTCTGAAGGAAGCTTTCCAGTATCAGACGGGCGGCGACTATGAGATGGCCGTCGAGCTCTACAAGCGCTCGCTCGATCTGCATCCCACCGCCGAGGCTTACACCTTCCTCGGCTGCGCCTACCGAATCCAGGGCAAGATTGACGACGCCATCGCCGAATGCAAAAAGGCCATCCAGATCGATCCCGAATTCGGCAACCCTTACAACGAAATCGGCGCTTACCTGATCGAAAAAGGCGAATATGACGAGGCCATTCCCTGGCTCGAGCGCGCGCTGCAATCCAAGCGCTATGATGCTTATCATCTGCCCCACTTCAATCTGGGCCGTGTCTATATGGCCAAAGAACTCTACGGAATTTCGCGCTCGCACTTCGAGCAGGCCTTGAAGCTCCAGCCCGACTTCACCCCCGCCACCGACGGCCTGGCCCAAATCCGCCGCAAGCTCCAGTAAAGACACTTCCGTTCTTTCCCGTCATTCCGAGCGCAGCGAGGAATTGCTTTGCTCCCGAACTGAAAAACAAAACAGATTCCTCGGACCGATGAAAAGCATCAGCCCTCGGAATGACGATTGTAGGGCTTCCCCACTTCACGCCTCGCGCCCCTTCCGGCGTGATATGATTCTCTCCGTCCCGAATGCCGTCCGCGCCTTGAAACCCTCGAGGGAGGTCCCGATGCCCAAAGCCCAGCTTCAATATCTCACCGATGAGCTGAACAAACTGCGCGAGCAGAAGCTCTATCAGAAGCTTCGCGTGCTCCAGACCGAGCAGTTGCCCGTCTCGCGCTTTGACGGCCGCGAAGTCATCAATCTTTCCTCCAACAATTATCTCGGCCTGGCGACCCATCCCCGCCTCAAACAGCGCGCCATCGAAGCCATTGAAAAGTACGGCGTGGGCTCGGGCGCCGTTCGCACCATCGCCGGCACCATGACACTGCACATGGCGCTGGAGGAAAAAATCGCGAGCTTCAAGCAGGTCGAAGCGTCGGTGGTTTTCCAGTCAGGCTTTACGGCCAATGCCGGAACCGTGCAGGCGATTCTCAGCCGCGATGATGTCATCATCTCCGACGAACTGAACCACGCCTCCATCATTGACGGCTGCCGGCTGTCGCGCGCGCAAATCAAGGTTTTTCCTCACAAGGACGCCGAAGCCTGCGAAAAGATCCTGAAGGAAATCTCCGGCCACAAGGGACACAAGCTGCTGATTACCGACGGCGTGTTTTCCATGGACGGCGACATCGCTCCGCTGCCCGCGCTGGTCGAGCTGGCGGAAAAATACGGCTGCATCATGATGATTGACGACGCGCATTCTTCCGGCGTGCTGGGACGCAACGGCCGCGGCACCGTGGATCATTTCGGCCTGCACGGCCGCGTGGATATCCAGGTGGGCACGCTATCGAAAGCCGTGGGCTCGCTGGGCGGCTACGTCTGCTCCACGCGCGACACGATTGAGTTTCTTTATCATCGCGCCCGGCCGTTTTTGTTTTCGACTTCCCACCCGCCTTCAGTCGCGGCCACCTGCATTGCCGCGTTCGAAGTTCTGGATGAGGAGCCGCAACTCGTCGAGCGGCTCTGGACGAACACGAAATTCTTCAAGGCGGGCCTGAAGAAACTCGGATTTAACACAGGCGTCAGCGAAACGCCCATTACGCCGGTCATCGTAGGCGATGCCGCGCTCGCGCATGAATTCTCGCGCCAGCTTTTCCAGCAAGGCGTTTTTGCCCAGAGCCTCGGATTTCCGACGGTGCCGCAAGGCAAGGCGCGAATCCGCACCATCGTCACCGCGACGCACACTCAGCAGGAACTCGAGCGCGCGCTCGCGACGCTGGAATCGGTGGCAAAAAAACTGCGGATCATTTAATCGGAATCCACGCCATTAAGCCTGAATTCTCGCCAAATTCAGGCTTGAAATAGAATGGAAGCCCAAATCTCAGGCAAGGAGGCGGCGTGTCGCGGCAGAAGCAGATCAGATGGAGACAACTCCGCGTGGGAGCGTTTGTGCTCATCAGCCTGATCGTCCTGGGCACCGGCATTTTCTTTATTGCCGGGCAGGGCGACATTTTCGCCAGGCATTATGAGCTGAAGCTTTACCTCCCAAGCGCCGGTGACCTGCAAAAGGGAGCAGTGGTGAGCCTGGAAGGTATTCCAGCAGGGAACGTCCGGCGAATCGCCATCTCGAGCTATTCCCAGCCGGATCGCGCCGTCGAAATCGACCTCGAAATCTCAAGAAAGTACCAGCAGCAGATTCGGACCGATTCCGTTGCCACGATGCAAACCCTCGGCCTGCTGGGCGAGACCTACGTGGACATCACCAGGGGCACGCCGCCCCATCCGGCCTTGAAAGAGGGCGGCGTCCTCCAGAGCCACTCCGAACTGAACATGAAAGCGGTCATGAAGAACGCCAACGGCGCCCTCGCCAACTTTCGCGGATTAGGCGCCAACTTGACGGGCATCACCGGCCATATTGAGCACGGCCAGGGCTCGATTGGCAAGATGATCCAAACACACGCGTTTTCCGACCACGTAAACAAAACCGTGGCCGGAGCGGAGAATCTGGCCAACCAGATCGAGGAAGGTCACGGCACTTTGGGCAAGTTTTTCAACAACGAAGAAGCGCTGGAAGAAAAGGTGGCGGCTGTCGCGAACCATCTGAACCAGATTGTCGCCGAAACTCAGAACGGAAACGGCACCATCGGAAAACTCAACAAGGATCGGACGCGCCCCAATCCCTTCAGCCGATTGGCGGCAAACGCCGAAACGACGGTAAAGAGAACCAAGGGAGGCACGCTCGCCAAGCTCGCCACTGATCGGGATTTCCACGGCCGCATACGCGCAACGGAAAAGAATCTTGATATCATTACCGAGCGCATTTCGCAGGGTAAAGGCACCATCGGCCAGCTTTCATCCAACCCGCAGTTCCTTCAAAGCGTGAATTCAAGCGTCAATTCACTGAAGGACTTCCTCACACAATTCCGCAAGCATCCGCGGAAATATATGGTTGTGCGGTTTCACATTTTCTAGTTTTGGCGATGCGCCAACTCCGGCTGGGAATGGATAACACGCCGGTCTGGGAGCCCACGCTGCGGGATTAATGTGCGGGCTCGGCCATCGCCGGCTCATGGTCAACCACGCGCGGCGGCTGCTGCATGCGGAAGAGGTGATTCAGCGGAATACGTCCCGGCCCCGCGGGGTAGGCCTTGCGGATGGCTTCCGTGATGTAGGCTTTGGCCAGCACTACTGCGTCCTGCAACTGCCGGCCGTTCGCCAGATTCGCGGCGATAGCGGAAGAAAATGCGCAGCCGGTTCCGTGTGTGTTGTCCGGCTTGACTCGCTCGGCGGAAAACATTTCGCCCCCCGAACCGTTCAGAAAGAAATCGGCCGCCTTGTCCAAATGTCCGCCCGTCACGACCACGGCCCGCGCCCCCAACTCGATCAGCTTGCCGGCGGCGGCCCTCATTTCTTCCTGGTTCTCAACTTTCAAGCCGGTCAGCGCCGCGGCTTCATCCAGGTTGGGCGTCACCACTGTGACCCGGCTGAGCAGCGACGCGCGCAATTCTGCCAGGCCCTTCGCATCCAGCAGTTCCGCATTCGAAGAAGATCGAAGGACAGGATCGAGCACGGAGGGGAGTTCCAGGTTCGCCTCCAGAAATTTCCGCACCACTTCGACATTCGCCTGATTCGCCAGCATGCCGATTTTGACGGCCTTCACCCGGCCGTCCGCCAGGACCGCTTCAATGGTTTCCTTAAGAACCTTGGGCTCGACAGGATGGATTTTAGAAACGCCTTGTGTGTTCTGGACGGTCAGCGCCGTGATGGCCGCCACGCCGTAACAGTTGTGCGCGGCAATGGTCTTCAGATCGCCGGAGATACCGGCGCCCGCGGAGGGATCAAATCCGCCAATCGCGAGGACGACCGGAACTTGAGAATTCGCAGCCGGGCTCATAATTCAGAAAAAATCTTCGCGCCACCCCCTCTGATGAAAATCATTATAAATCACAGCCGCTCCGTGTCAATCCGCTTTTCGTTCTAGGAGGCTTTGGCCGCGGTCTTCCGGTATTCGCGCAGGCACTTTTCCGAGCAGAAGTGCAGAGTCTTTCCGCCCTCCGACAGCCGGTGCGAAACTTCCGTCGATACGAACATCCCGCAAACGGGATCGCGTGCTGTGCTTCCTCCATTGTTGGAAGGCTTCGAGGCCGGAGCGTTCTGCTGCTGCGGACGCCGCCGATTCCCGCCCATTAAAGCGCGCAGGCTTCGAAAAACGCTCCAGACCAGAATGATCAGGAACACCGTGTCAACAAGGGATGAAATAATGCGGATCACAATCAGTACGACGGCGCTGTTCTGCGCCGGGATGCCCGTCGCTCAAGGGTTCATCTTGGGAGCCGCCGCGTTCTGCCTGGCCGCGTCCAGCTCCTTCTTCATCTGGCTGAGCCCGGGATAATTCGGATTTTTCCGGTCCAGCATCTTGTAATAGCGCTCAGCTTCGCTCAGGTTGTGCGTTCCTTCGATTTCCACGACGATCATGTTGAACATGGTCTGCTCGTGCGCGGGATCGGCCTGGAGCGCCTGCCGGTATTGCGCAATCGCCTCCTGCGGCTGGCCGTTGTAGAACATCGCCGTGCCCATGTCGGTGCGCGCATCGGTATTCTTGGGGTCGAGCGACAGCGCCTTCTGGTACCACTGGATAGCGAGCGGATAAAGGCGGTTGTCGTAAAGATAATTCGCAAGCTTCAGTGGAATCGTCTTGTCGGTCGGATTCTGCGCCGCGGCGTTCTCCATCCCTTCAATCGTGCGGGCTACCTGAATCGGCGGATGGCCCGCCGGCAATCCCTGCTGGCTTCCGTCCTGGGAGCTCGCGGTGTCCGCCGTTCCTGAAGTAGCCTGCGCCGCCGCCGCCGCGGGCTCCGCGTTCTTCTGCGTCTTTACAACGTAGCCCGCGAGAAAGCCCACGCCGAGAAAAACGATTGCGGTGATGATGGTTTCAATCTTCAACAAGTGCGTCCACCCGCTGGAATAACCGGCAACAATAAAACTCTAAAGCACGCGCGTTCGCCCGTCAAGGCGCGGCCGGCCTCAGCGCTCCGCTCCCTCGTACCACTGCTTCACGACTTGCATGGCCGGTTTGCCCCAGGGGGTGAGCGACGTGTCCTCGGCTCCGCCAAAACCGTTGGTCCCGACCTTCCACCAGTACAGGCCCTGGAACCACGGTTTGGAATAGAACGCCTGGAAAATCGCCCGGTAACACTCCGACTGCAGCTTCAGTTCCGCCCGGCCGCCCTTGCCGTCTTCCCACGGATGCTGGTTCGCATCCGGCGCGCTGGGAAAGCCGACTTCAGTAAAAATCACCAGCTTGTTGTATCTCTCCTGCACCGCTTCCACTTTGGCCACTTCCTCAGCCGTGGAAAGATCCGCGGGCAGCGGATAGTAGTTCTGCAATCCGATGTAATCGAGCGCATCCCAGAATCTGACGGTTTCGAATTCCGTTCCGTAATTCGCCGCGTAGGTCAGCGGGCCGGGATAAAGCTGGCGCACGCCGGCGATCAGCGCGCGCCACTGGTCCTGATAGAGCGAGAGCTTGACGAATTCCCCGCCCACGCAGAACAAATCGGCATGAATTTCCGTCGCCAGGCGCGCGTAACGGTCAATGAACTTTCCGTAATCGGCAAAGAATTTCTGCCGTTCCGCCGCCTGCGGAAAATCCAGATCGCCGGCGAATTTTCCGCCGCGCACCCAGACGCCCGGCTTCAGCATCACTTTCATTCCCAGCGCGTGCGCCAGCCGCGACATTTCCCGCAGCCCTTCGTCGCCTTCCAGGCTGTTCGGCCCGAAGCCGCGAACCTGCGGCGAGCCTTCGCGCATGCTGGCATAAGGCACCAGCGCAATTGCATCCACGCCGTAACTCTTAAGGCGCAGCATCATTTCGCGCGCGCCCCGGCTTTCGTACGGATCGGGCCACTCGGAGGAAAAGCTCACGCCTTTCTGGAAAAATATTTTGGGATAAGGAGCATCGGTTGCAATTTTCGGCAGCTCGGCCAGCGCCTCTCGATTGTCGCTCTGGCGAATTCCTGTAAAAGCGTGAGTAAGGAAAGTTCCCACCGTGCCCACTCCGGCCACAAGCAAAACGCTCAGCACAAATCCGTTCACCACCGGCCGCCAGCGGATGGGCGAAGCATCTGCTTCACCTTGCGGCGGCCAAGCGGAGACAATCAACGCGGCCACGAGGCCGGGAATCAGAAAGACGGTGGTCCACCAGAAGGGGCCGATGGCTCGCCGGCTAAAAACAGATGACAATCCAAGCAGCACCGCCAGCGGCAAATCGAATGCCGCCAGCAGGCTGATGACCCGCGCCCCGTAGCGCGGCGGACACCAGCCCTGCAGCATCCATCGGAAGCCCAGCGCCAGCACGGCAAAGAAAATCAGCATCGCGAGTGCGCTGCCAAGCGTCACCCGCGGCCAGCCGAGCCTCGTGACCGACGCCAGCATGCCTAATCCCGCCGCCACGCTCAAAGCAAGTCCGGCCAGAATGCGGCGTGTTCCTTTCGCGCGCCGCACGGTCAGCGCGGTCGCGACCAGCGTCAGCGCCACGATGACAAAAGCGCCACGCAACGCAAAGAATCCGGGCCCGCGCGGCATCAGATTCGGAAACGTGCTGATCGCGACAGGCAGCCACAGATTGATTCTGAGTATCTCGAGCGAAGTCCCGCGCACAAACCATTCGCCAAGCGCCGGCCCGGCAAAAATCAGGAACGCTGCCGCCCACCAGAAGAGAAACCAGCAGGCCATGCACGCCAGCCAGATCTTCACCCAGCGGCTCCGAATGCGCGAATCACCTTCGAGGCCTGTGTCGCGATTTTCCCCGACCGTCTCAGAATCCATTCTCCCCGCAGCCTATCATATTCGCAGGAAGGTTTTGTCTCGTTCTCCCCATAGGCCGCCTTCTGCCATTTCCCATTGACCTTCGCTCCGCGCAGCGATAGATTGCCTTTCTTCCGGCAAGCGCCGATTACTCGCGCGCAGGTCGCGCGCCAATTCAAGAAGGAGCGTTCGATGACAAAGAGGAAATGGATTGCTTTACTTTCAAGCCTGGTCGCCGTCACCAGCCTGGCTTTTTTCACTTTCCAGATTCGGGCTCAGGAGCAGAAGGAGCCCATCGGCTACGAGGACACTCCCATGCAGCCCGGCGGCAAGTGGCACGTCCATGACGGCCGCCGCCCGCATCCGCCCGTCATCACGCCAGCGCCTTTCGCAAGCGAGCAGCCGCCTTCGGACGCCATCGTGCTTTTCGACGGCAAGGACCTTTCCAAGTGGCAATCGGTCAACGGCGGTCCCGCCGAATGGACCGTCAAGGACGGCTATTTTGTCGTCGCGCCGGGCAAGGGCGATATCGAAACCAGAGAAAAATTCGGGCCGGTTCAGCTCCATCTTGAATGGTCCGAGCCCACGCCGCCCACCAGTTCCAGCCAGGGCCGCGGCAACAGCGGAGTTTTTCTGCAGGGAGTTTATGAAACGCAGGTGCTCGACAGCTACCACAATATCACTTACGCCGACGGCCAGTGTGGCGCCATCTACGGCCAGCATCCGCCATACGTCAACGCCTGCCGCCCGCCCGGCGAGTGGCAGACTTACGACATCGTTTTCACTCCCGCCGTCTGGTCGAACGGCGACGTTACCACGCCCGCCTTCATCACCACTTTTCAGAACGGCGTGCTCATTCAGAATCACACGGAAATCTGGGGCTCAACCGGCCACCGCATTTTCCCGCATTACAATCCCGCGGTCGGTCCGGTCAGCCCGCTGCGTTTACAGGATCATCACAATCTGGTGCGCTATCGCAACATCTGGATTCGCCCCATCAAGCCACCGGAGTAGGGGGAAACGTTGAGCGAAACTGTGTTCGTTCTCGGAGCGGGCGCCTCCAAGGAAGCTGGTGCGCCAGTAATGGCCGATTTCCTGGACAGGGCGTACGCACTATCAAAGGAGACTCTCGATAAGCGGGCCAAGGCGAGCCTGGACCTAGTCTTCAGAGCCCGCGACGAATTGCAGCGTGTGCACTCCAAGGCCCAACTGGACCTTGACAACGTCGAGTCTGTCTTCGCCGCATTCGAGATGGCCCAAGTGCTGGGGCTGCTGGGTTCGCTCGGAGAATCGGAGATCCGGGAGCTCCCGGATGCCATGCGCACTGCGATCGTAACCACCCTGGAAAAGTCGATCAGGCTGAATATGGAGATGGGAAGGGTGCCCCCGCCTAACCCTTACGGGTACTTTGCCGGCTTGCTAAGCCAGTTGCTCCGAAAAAGAAGAAGCGTTTGCGTCATTACGCTTAACTACGACTTATGCCTTGACTATGCGCTTAATTTTAAAAGCATAGGGACAGACTATTGCCTGGGGCCCTCCGAAAACCCAGCGGCTGTAAAGCTACTCAAACTCCACGGATCTCTCAATTGGACGACATGCTCCGGTTGCCATAAGACCGTCGCGTGGCATTTGAAGGACTACCTAAAGCAGTTCAACTGGCTTGCCACCCCCGGGGCCTCCACCGTCGTCCTGGAAGTCGCCTCGAGGATCGGGTCATTCCAGCACTGTCCCATGTCGCCCGCGGAGGGGACGGTCATCGTCCCTCCAACCTGGAACAAAATTCAGTACCACAAGGATATCGAGCCCGTGTGGCGGGCCGCGGCAAAGGAACTTTCGGATGCCGAGAATGTATTCATCGCAGGGTACTCGCTGCCGCCAACCGACCAGTTCTTCCGCTACTTCTATGCCCTCGCGAGCGCCGGTCCGGCGCGGCTGCGGCAGTTCCATGTTTACGACCCGGAACCGAGCGTTGAGGGGAAGTTTCGGAGTATTCTCGGGCCGCAAGCTGCGGGAAGGTTCCGGTTCTCGAAGTCCATCTTCAACCAGGCGCTGCCGGATATAGCCGCGCGCTTGGGGATAGATCCCAACGCAATCAATTAGGGGATGTTTGCCTCGCCCTGTCTTTCTGAATAAACCTATCCAGAAACTCGAACCGGTCCTGGTGCTCGGCCGGGCGAGCGTGGATATCATCGCCCAGAACCATTACCTGCCAATTGTCTTTGGCTTCGTAAGCCGGCCAATTGGGCAGGCCGGAACCATTGGGGTCGCCGGTCTTGGCGAAATTTGACCAATAAGTTGCCATGGCATCCGCGAGCTTGTAATCCACCGGCTCGTTAGGCGGCTTCTTCCAGTCAATCGCGTTGAAAACGTATTCGATATCCGCCGAATGCCTTGCGCCTTCGTCGATCACCGGAGTTTTTCCGTCCATTTCTCCGGGCGGCTCGGGCGGCGTGCGCGTGAAGAAATAGCGATAGACGGGCGCATCACCGGTTTTCACCTGCATGTCGAGCCATTTCCAGGTGTCGTAAACGGTAAAAAACTCGCTTGCCAGATCTTCCGTCGACTGGCGAACCTCAGCTTCCGTCGCGGCCGGATAATATTTCATCGCGGCATCGGCTTCCGTCCCGAACGTCCGCTTGATTCTCGCTTCGAGCGTCTCCGCCGTCGGCGCGGGTCCGCTGAAGAGCGCGAACCCCGCTTCATCCTTGTTCCATCCGGCGAGCAGCGGAACATGACTTTGTTTGCCCGCGGCAAAAATGTCATAGACCTGTTCCGGCAGCACGTAGCCATCGATGTTGGGCCAGAAGCTTCCGTGATTCTTCTCCTGAAGCTCCAGCAGCTTTTGGGCGGGAATGGCGCGCAGCTCGGCCAGCGTGGGGGCGTTGATTTGCTTGGCGAATTTCTCGCCCGCCTGTTCGGTTTGCGCGAGCGCGGGCGAGGAATGCAATTGCGGACCCGCGCCCAGCATCGAGCCGCTTTCGCCGATGGCCTTCTGGAATAGTCCCTGCGCAGGCGGCGAAGCCATCAGCGCGCTCACCGAAAATGCTCCCGCTGATTCGCCGAAGATGGTGACGTTGTTCGGATCGCCTCCGAAGGCGGCAATGTTTTTCTTCACCCATTTGAGCACGGCAATCTGGTCCATCAGTCCGTAATTGCCGGATGCGTGATGCGCCGATTCGGCGGTGAGTTCGGGATCGGAGAAGAAACCGAAAATACCCAGGCGATAATTCCCGCTCACCACCACCACGCCTTTTTTGGCAAGATTTTCTCCGTCCTGCCGCGGTTCGGACGTCGCTCCCGCCTGGAATCCTCCGCCGTAAATCCAGACCATTACAGGCAGATTCGCGTGCTTTGATTTGGCCGGCGTCCAGACGTTCAGGTAAAGGCAATCCTCGCTCGGCCCGGAATCGCGAAACACCATGTCGCTGTAAATATGCGCCTGCATGCAGCGCGGGCCGAAGGCGTCCGTCTTGCGCACGCCCTTCCAGTGCTTCACGGGCTGCGGCGCTCGCCATCGCAGGTCGCCCACCGGCGGCGCGGCAAACGGAATGCCCTCAAACACTCGAATGGCGGGGTCTTTGCCTTTCATGCCTTCCACTTTTCCCGATTTTGTTTTGACGATCAGCGGATTCGCCGCCAGACTCGCAGCCGCAGTCATCATCATCGCCAGCACAGCAAGAAGCGCCGGCCTGAGCGCCCATGGATTTGTCTTTGCACGATTCATCAGCATCCCCCTTTAGAAAAGCGTGGCCCGGCCGGGCCGCCGGCAGGGAAAAACATGACGGCCGTTGAAGGCTTGGCTTGAAAACGCGAGTCTGAAGCCACACCTGCGGCGTTGTCAAGAAAGGAATGCGGAGACGTCCCAGCCGGGACGCCTCCGCGGGATTTTTGTGGAGGGTTTTTACGAGGTTGTCTGCACTGTGAACGGTTGCGACAAAGTGAAGTCGAGTTCGGTTTCGCTCGGAATCTGGATTTGCGGTCCGTGCGTCAGCACCTGAATGGCTCCGGCGCTGCCCGCTCCGATTCCCGCGCCGATGGCCGCGCCCTTGCCTCCGCCGGCAATGGCGCCAATCAGCGCTCCCAGGCCTGCGCCCACTCCGGTGCGCGTGGCCGTCTGCTTGCCACGCGATTTTCCGGCCACATTATAGTCGCTGGTGACGAGGGAAACAATCTGATTGTTGATTTGAATTCCCGTCAATTCCAGCCGCAGATCCGCTTGCCCCTGAATGCGCCCCGCCTGCTCTGCCTGGATCAGCCGCCCGTAAACCAGCGTGTCTTTGGGCGCAATCACCGTGGTGCCCACGGCCAGCGGCGCCGCCAGACTTGCCTGGAATTTATCGCCCACGTGGTTGGTGGAAGAATTGATGCTGTCAATCATCCGCACCAGCAGATGCGTTCCGGCCGGAACCGTGATGCTGTTCGCGGTGGAATCAGCCGAAGCAGGATATGAAACATCGGGAGTGGAGGCCGGCCGCGTGTCGGATGAGGCCACCGGCGCGGGAGTCGCCGTGCCGAAGTCAATCAGCATGACGTCGGAAACGTTGTACTGCTTCAGTTGGCCGTTCACTTCAAAGTTCAGAGTCTGGGACGTGCCGCCCAGATACGTACCCTGGAGCACCGTGCCGTTCTTCAGTTGCAGGCTGTCCGCCGCCGCGATTGAAACCGCCAGGCCCAGGGCCAGCACTGCGCATACACCTGCGCGAACAAAAAAACTTCTCATCAGATTTCCTCCGTGACAAAGCGCCCGGGCGCAAACCTCGATACCCGAAGCGCGAGGCCTGCGTCCGGATGCGCGTTTCCCTCCCCTCGTTGTTTGGATGCATCGAGGGCAGGCCGGGGATTGCTTGAAGCAAGAACATGTGTATACTGGCCGGTATCGGCAGCCCCGGAAGGTGGTTCGCGTGAAAAAACTCCTGTTGGCAAGCCTCTTGTGTATCTCTGCGCTCTGCATGGGCTGCGGAGGAAACTCTTCGCCAAGTTCCAACACCGGCCCCATTCCCCTGCCCACTTCCGGCACTCCCGACGAGCGCGCCGCTGCTGTTGTCGCGAAGATGACCCTCGACGAAAAGGTGCAGCTTGTTCACGGCGCCCAGACGGCGTCCAACGGGCCTCTTCCGGGCGGCGGCGCGGGCTTTGTTCCCGGCATTCCGCGGCTGAATGTTCCGGATCTCTTCCTGGCCGACGGAAGCGTGGGCGTGGGCAACGGCGTCGGCGACGCCACCGCGCTGCCTTCCTCGATCGCGAGCGCCGCCAGTTGGGATTTGAATGAAGCCTACAAATACGGACAGGTCATCGGCCGCGACATGCGCTCCTACGGGATGAACGTCAACCTGGGCGGCAACATCAATCTGACCGGCCGCGAGCCGCGCGACGGGCGGACTTTTGAGACCAAGGGCGAGGACCCGCTTCTGGCCGGGCGAATTACCGCGCAGCACCTCAAGGCAATCCAGGATGAAAATGTCGTCGCGGTCATCAAGCATTACGCGCTCAACGACCAGGAAACCGGCCGCACGCAGGCGAACGTCATCATTGACGACCGCGCGGCGCGCGAAAGCGACTTACTGGCTTTTGAAATCGGCCTGCAGGGTTCCGACGCACAGTCCGTGATGTGTTCCTACAATCTGGTGAACGGCGTTTATTCCTGCGAGAATCCCTATCTGCTCTCGACGGTTCTGAAGGGCGACTGGGCATTTCCTGGCTTCGTCATGTCGGACTGGTGGGCCACGCACGGCACTGTCGCCGCCGCCTTGGCCGGGCTCGACCAGGAAGAACCGAACAATACGTTTTTCGGCAGCATCGGCCAGGCAGTTACCGGCGGCCAGGTTCCGCAGTCGAGGCTCGATGACATGGCGCAGCGCATTCTGCGAGCCATGTTTGCCGCCGGCGTTATGAATCATCCTCGCGCGCCCGGTCCCGTCGACGTGGCCGATGACGATGCCGTGGCTCAGCAAACCGAAGAGCAGGGTGCGGTGCTGCTCAAGAACAACGGCGTTCTCCCGCTGAGCCCGTCGGGCGCGAGCACCATCGCCGTCATCGGTTCGCACGCGGATATCGGCGTGCTTTCCGGCGGCGGCTCGGCGCAGGTGATTCCCAACGGCGGCCCGGCGCTCACCCAGAATAATCCCTGCCCGCCCTGCTGGGCGCCGGTGGTTTGGGATCCATCATCGCCGCTCAAAGCGATTCAGGCCATGGCCCCCGGCGCAAACGTGCAATACGATGACGGGACAAATTCCTCGAGCGCCGCGTCGCTCGCCGCCGCCTCGCAGGTTGCCATCGTCTTCGTCAGCCAGTGGGAAAGCGAAGGCATGGACCTTCCCAGCCTGAACTTTACCGACCTGACCGATTCAACTCCTGTCGATCAGGACGAGCTGGTTGAGGCCGTAGCGGCCGCTAATCCGCGGACAATTGTGGTGATGGAGAACGGCGGAGCGCAGGTGCTGCCCTGGCTCAATCAGGTGGCCGCGGTGCTGGAAGCGTGGTTTCCCGGTGAGCGCGGCGGGCCGGCCATCGCCAACCTGTTGTTCGGAGCCGTGAATCCGTCCGGCAAGCTGCCCATCACCTTTCCGGCCGGCATCAACGACCTTCCCCGCCCCACGATTCCTTCGCCGCCAGATTCAACCAGCACGTTTGACGTGAACTACAACATCGAAGGTTTCAACGTAGGCTACAAGTGGTTTGATGCGAAAAACCTCACGCCGGAATTCCCCTTCGGGTTCGGGCTTTCCTACACGACTTTCTCCATCTCCGGCGCGCAACTGACCGACAATCTCTCTTCCGCATCGAATCCCAATTTTCAGGTCACTTTCAATCTGTCGAACACTGGAGCAGTTGCCGGAGCGGAAGTTGCTCAGGTCTATCTGGGATTGCCGGCCTCGACCGGCGAGCCGCCCAAACGCCTGGTGGGCTGGCAAAAGATCATGCTCCAATCCGGCCAATCGCAGAGTGTCACGGTTGAAGTGGATGAGAATGACGTCTCTCGGCCCTTGTCCTACTGGGATGACAGCTCCGGAAGCTGGCTGATTGCAAGCGGCGATTATCCCGTTTACCTCGGAAACTCTTCGCGCAACTTCAGCCTGGTCGGAACCCTCCACGTCGGCCCATAGCGGAGATGCCGCGCAGGCTCGAGTCAATGCGCGCGGAAGCGCGCGCAAGTCACCCATGGCCGCTCGACTCCGCGGCGGCGGAGCCAGTAAGCTGATTTTCCCTTCGGACCCTTCTACCGGGTAAGGATGATCATCGGGTCGGCGCTCGCACCATCAACGTAAATCGAGTACTTATACCCCTTGACGCTTCCCGTAATCTTCCTGTTCCCGGGATTATGGGGACCGTAGTAATGAAGGTCAAATGGCGTGGCGCCCTCAAAGACGACGACCCAGTCTTTTGACCTCGACCACCATTTCACCTGCTCCTTTTTGCCTTTGGAAAGCGTCACGCTCGGCTGATCCACCGTTGGCGGATTTCCGCCGCGGGCGGGAATGATCTCGATTTTCTTGGCCGGGGCTTTGCGCGTGTGTTTCGTTTTCTTTTTCTTTGGCATCTTCCCCTCCACAGTTGAATTTTCGAGCCGGAAATCTATTTATTGCCTGCCGCGATCACTTTCTGGAACTCAGGATTATTCCTCATCGCTTGCCACTCCGGATCGGCGCGAAGAGCCTGGACCGGATATCCCAGCCTTACCGCCTGCCGAAGGTAATCGAGCGCCTTACCCTGCCGGTCGGCCAGATGGTATGTTAGTGCCGCGTTGTAGGAAAACGTCGGGTCTTTGGGCGCCAGCGGCAGGGCGCGCGCAAGGTAGCGCAGAGCCTGTCCAATGTTGGAAGCCTGTGCCTCGTACGTGGCCAGCTTGCCCAGCGCTTCATACGAACTGGGATTCACATTCAATCCTTCGCGCACCAGCTCAGCCGCTTTCAGGTAAGTGGGCACTGCCTTCGCTTTCTCGTCTTTCGACCATTTATAGGAGTCGGCGAGATTGCCCCATAACTGCGGGTCTTTGGGCGTGAATGCGATGGCCTTCCTGAAATAGTTCGCCGATTCCTCATAATGCCCTTCGTAAAACACAACCGTTCCCAGATTGGAATAGGCGGCGGCACTGGGTTGGATGGCGATGGATCTCTTCAGCATCTCCTCCGCCTCCGCCCATTTCCCCAGCATGAAGTCCGTTGCGCCCAGATTATAAAAACCCGCCTGGTTGCCGGGCGCAAGCTCCGTGACCTTCCTGAACATCTCCGCAGCTTTTTCCGTCTGGCCGTTTTGAAAATAGATGATGGCCAGCCAATTGTAAGGAGCCCAGTAGTTGGGCCGGACGCTGATGGCGCGCCGGTAAGTCTCTTCCGCCTGGTCGGTCTGCTTCAAGCGTTCCTGCGCGCTGCCCAACCCGCTGAAGGCCGCGATGTTCGTGGGCTCGACCTGCAGCACCCTTTGGAATTCCTGAATCGCTTTGGCGTAATGTCCCGTGCCGCTTTCCAGAGTGCCCAGGCACAGGTGGGAGGCGGGCAGCTTCGGATCCAGGGTCACCGCGTGTCCGCAAGCCTGCTGCGCCTGGTCAACCCAGGCCGTGTCACTTGTCTGCTGATATTTGTGCCAGTAGGCCTGGCCCAATCCCGCATACGCCAGAGCGTAAGTGGAATCAGCCTTGAGCGCCGAACGAAATGATTCGACGGCCTTCTCCAGATTTCCAGTTGAAACGTAATTCTGCATGTAGCCGAGCCCGCGCAGATAATCCTGGAAAGCCAGAGCCGCCTGCGTCCCGTGCGATTCCATGGCCTGCCGCTCGGCGGGCGCAACCGGAATCCCCAGCATCTTCACCGTGCCTTCCACGACCTGGTCTTCGATCCCGAACGGATTGGCCACGCCCAGCGTCATCATCTGGGCGCGAAGCTGGCGGTCGGTTGCGGGATCCACCAGCGCATAGGTCACGCGAACCTGATGGCCCGCGTACTCCAGGCTTCCTGTCAGCACCAGATTTGCTCCGAAAACCTTCGCCGCGTCCCGGGCCGATGCGATGTGCTGCGCCAGCAAATCGCCTACCGGAACCACTTGCAGCGACTGCCCCTCGGAAAGCTGAGTCAGCTTGGCCGTCAGCGCTTCCGCCAGGCCGCGGCTGAACGCCTGGTCGCTCGTGCCACCGCCAATCACGGAGAACGGAAGCACCGCCAGTTCCATCCGGCTGGGCAGGCTTCCACCGGCCGCGAGCCGGGGCGCCCGCGCCTGCCGGCGCAGCGCCGGAATCAGAAGCAGCAGCAAGCTGCCCAGGATCGCGAGCGCCAGCACAGCCCCCACAACCAGCGTCAATGATCGTCGCGCTCCCGCCCGGGGTGCGCGGATTTCTCCGCCTGCCGGCCGCGTCCCGGCATCCGCCGCTTTTTCGAGAACCACCTTTTGGCCTGATCCCGAGCCCGGCTGGCCCGCCGCGGGAAGATCGGCGAGCAACTCCTGCGCCGATTGATAGCGCGCCGCGGGATCTCTCGCGAGCGCTTTCAAAATCACATTTTCCAGTCCGGCGGGAATTTCCCGATTCAATTCGTGCGGCAGCGGCGGGCTCGCGGTCAGAATCGCCGCAACCAACTGCGTCGACTGAATCCCCGGGAACGGTCTCTGGCCGGTCGCAGCTTCATAAAGCACCGCTCCGAAGGAGTAGATGTCCGTGCGCATATCCACCGGGTTGCCGCGCAATTGTTCGGGCGACATGTAAGGCACGGTACCCATCACCAGGCCTGTGCGCGACCGGAGAATATCTTCATCCGTCGGCGCGTCGGAATTGATGGGCTCCACGAGCTTCGCCAGGCCGAAGTCCAGAATCTTCACCCGGCCCTTGGACGTCAGCATCACGTTCGCGGGTTTCAGGTCGCGATGGATGATGTGGTGTTCGTGCGCCTCTTCCAGCGCTTCCGCAATTTGCCGGGCAACCTGGACCGCCTGCTCCACAGGAATCGGTCCGGCCTTCATCCTGGCCGCCAGCGTTTCGCCCTCCACCAACTCCATGGCGATAAAAAGCCGGCCCTGGTGCTCCCCGATTTCGTAAATCGTACAGATATTGGGATGATTCAGCGCCGCCGCGGCTCGAGCCTCGCGCTGGAAGCGCTGCAGAACGTCGGGCGGCAATGGAGTGGCGGGATGCGCCTCCTGGCCTTCCGGCGCAAGAAACTTCAGCGCCACAAAACGGTGCAGAGCCGTGTCCTCGGCCTTGTAGACCACGCCCATCCCGCCCCCACCAAGTTTTTCCAGGATGCGGTAATGCGAAATGGTCGTACCCGTCATGCGGCTTTCTCCCGGGCTCCGCTGTTATCCACCAGCCAGCTAATACGTTTTCAGTTATCCCAAATCCTACCAGCTAGCGCGGGGCCGGGCAAGCGAACGCCCTTCCCGTCCGTCGCTGTCATCGTGAGCGGCGATTGCCGATGGAAAAACTGCCCGCGGACCGGAGGCTGGCTGGTCTTAGTCGCGCGGCCCCGCGGCGCAAACGAAGTTGGCGGCGTCATTCGTATCGCCGCTGCCCTTGTATTTTGCGACCTGCGGGTACGGGCACAACGGACGAGTCATCTTGCCGCGGGCGCCGCTTGCCGGCTGAAAAGGGTTCGCGCCCTTCTTTGCAATAATCGCCTTTGGCGCAACTCCGTGTTCCACCCATTGTTCCATCGAGCTGAACATGCTGTGCTCCGGATCGATGTTCAGCGCCGGCCCGGCCCCGAAGGAATCAACTCCCGTTCCGCCTCCGCAATGCTGCATTCCCGGAACCATGTAAAGCCGCACAAAGCTCTTCGTCTTCTGCTCACCCATCCGCGCTGCAACGCTCTCGTAATAATTCACCGTGTTCAGCGGCGGAATGGCGGCGTCGCTCCAGCCGTGATAGAGAATCAGCTTGCCGCCGCGAGAATCGAATTTTGCGAGGTCGGGATTGGTGGCGTTCAGAATGTGCGCCATTTTCCGGTCGGTCAGCTTCATGTCCGCGTCGTAATTCAAAGTCCGGAAGTCCCACGATGGATTGTCGAAAATAAAATCCTTGAAGAATTGATTGCCGAACGCGAAGTCAATGCTCTGCTCCGGCGCGCGGCCCGTAATCCACAGTGCCCAGCCGCCGAATCCCGCCTCGCTTCCCCGCATGAATCCGGGAAAAAGTTTTTGGCCCTCGCTATTGGTCATTCCGCCGTAAATCTTGTTGACGGCGGCAATCTGAGCAGCGGTCAGGCAATCGCTTGCATCGTTTCCCTTGCAGAGGAGCGTTTCCGGATTGAAGTGGCATTGCCGCGGATCATTCAGGATTCCATCTTTCACGCCGTCCTCCGCATCGCAGGCGGCCATCACTGCGTTGCTCAGAACCGTCAGCTTCGCGGCGGGAATAAAACTTGCCGGCTTGTCCAGCACGGCCTGGGAATCCCAGATGGCGCTGGTAATCAGGTGAGTCCAGTAGTTCGCCGGGTCGCCCGAAATAACGCCGTTGTAGTCGTCAGGAAACCGCTGCGCCTCCATCAATCCCTGCCGGCCGCCATTCGAGCAACTAGCGAAATAGGACCAGCGCGCCGGGTCGCCGTAAAAATCCCTGACGAGAGATTTGCCCGTGACCGCCGTCAGATGAATGGCGCGATAGCCGAAGTCAATGATTTTTTCCGGATGGCCCAGCGCCCACGCCGCTCCCGGACTGGCCACGTGGCCCGTGTCCGTGGAAGCCGCGGCAAAGCCGGCTTTGAGCGCGGCCGCCAGTTCGCCGTAGCTGATGGACCCGGCAAAACCGCCGTTGCCCGTCCCTTCGAATTTGCCGTTCCAGCCGTGCGCGGGCATCCAGACTTCAAACTTGATGTCGGAATCCGACGTCGGCTTCAGGACGCCCTCCACGCGGCAAAATGCCGGTAGATCGGTTTTCCTTTGCGGGCCAAAGCCGCCCGGCATCGCAAACGGTCCGGCCTGCACTGATTCCGCTTTCGTAATCGTCGTGTCCGGCAGATTCAGTTTCGCCAGGCTCTCGCAGGATTGCGCGGCGAAAGATGCCGCGGGAAAGGTTCCGGCAATGGCAAGAACGGATATGATTCGAATCCAAATGCTTCGCTGACTCATCGCACACACTCCTCACTCGGGAATACCAATCGTCCCTCTGCTGGTCGCAGACTGCGCGCTATTTTACATCCTGTTGAGGCTGCCGTTGCGGAGGAGAAAAAGATTTTTATTGCACGGCGTGCTGGAGCGCGGTGCGGGCCGTAGCGATCTGCGGCAGCTTGGCATGGGAACTGTCGAAGTGCGAAAGGAAATCCTGATATTCGTTCGCGGCCTGATTCTTTTTGCCCGCGGCGTCATAAACCTGGCCGAGATAAAAATGCGCCAGCGCCTCGATTAGCGGGGAGATGCCGCGCTGGGCGCCGGCGCTCGATATATCCCTTTCCCTAAAAACCGTGGCATTGAGCGCTATCTCCGCCTTTGCATAATCCTTTGTCTCAAGGTAGGCCCAGCCAAGCGGGTACTGCGCGTAGGCGTCCTGGGCCGCGGCCTGCAATTGGCTTGCGGCGGCAATCGCGCCCTGCGCGTCCTTCCGGTAGTACGCTGCCCAGAGGGCAAACCGGTTCCGCCACAGTTCCATTCCCGCCTGGCTAAGTCCGCCCGGCAGCGCCTTGGCATAAAGTTGCAGGCTTTGCTCGGAGGCTGCGCTATCGCCCTTGACCGCCTGCGCCAATCCGATGGCGAGGTTCTGGTACCCGCCGATCTTCTGTTGGCGGGCGAAGGCAAGCGCCGAATCCGCGCTCCGGCCCCTCAGGATTGAAAGCACGACGAGGTCCGTAAGACTGCTGCCCGCGAGCAAATTCTGTCCGGCCTGTGCCATGTCCCTGACTGCTTGTTCGTAACTGGCGCTCGCGCCATCCAGATCGCCGCGAGTTTCCTTGAATTGTGCCTGAAAAAGCGGTACAGCAAATTTGCCGCTGCTCGGAACCCGGCGGGCGTATTCCTGGAGAGCGGAATTGGCCAGATCGAATTTCTTCTCGTCGGCGTAAGCAATCGCCTGCTTAAGGTAATCCTGGTAGCCGACAAAGTCCGGCTTGATTTCGATCACTTTGCGATAAGCCGCAATGGCTTCATCGTCCTGGCCGAAGGCATAGAAATAATCGCCGCGCGAATCCCAGGGATTCGGGTCGTTGGGGAGCACAGCCCTATATTCGTCATTCGCCTTCAGCGCCGCCTGAAGATTTCCCGCCGAAACTTCGGCGTAACCGAGAATATTCAGAAGATCTATATTTTTCGGGTCAAGGGCCAGTCCGTCCTTGATGACCTTGACGCCCTGTTCATTCTCGCCGTTATCCTGGAGCAAGGTTGACAAGGCAATGCGCGCATCGGCATCGCGGGGAAACTGCTTGATGAGCGATTCGTACATTTTCGTCGCGCCGGCAAAGTCCCCCCGTTGTCTTGCTCCGACCGCCTGATATTCCAGCAAATACTGCTGCGGCAGGCGCGACTCCAGCCCTTTGATTTTTGCCGCGGTTTCCTGCACTTCCCGAGTGTTGCCCTCAAGGCTGTACGCGCCCGCCATGTAGAAATAAGCCAGCGCGAATTGCGGATCGAGATTGACGGCCTGCTTGTACTCCTGAATCGCTTCGGCCACGAGAAGCCTGCTGTTGAGTTCCCTGCCGCGCTGGAAATGCTTCCACGCTTCCACATTCGACGTCGCCACCTGCTCGATCGAGGGCGCGGCGCCCGACGCCATGGCCGCGGGAGCGAATTTCTGCGCGATCTGGCTGGTGACCGAATCCACCATTTTGAATATGCCCTGCACGTCCGCCGCATTCACCTTGTCGGAATAAACAATCCGCCCGGAATTCGCATCCTGAACCTGAACGTCAAGCTGAAGCTGCTGGGGCCCGGTGCGAATCAGCGCGCCGGTGACAAAATCGTCGGCGTTGGCGCTGCGCGCCACTTTCAGCGCCGAAGCCGGGTCGAGCTGCGTCATGGACTTCATGCCCATCGGCTGCAACGCGGAAAGAATGCGCTCGGTGGAAAGCACGTCCAGGCCTTTTACCTGCGCCAGATTCGTGGTCAGCATTTCCGTCAGCCCGGCGTTCAGCCAGTCGAGCGATTTGTCCTGCGTCAGATTGGAAAAATAAAGAACCGCAATCGCCTTGTGCGCCTCGGCGGTTGTCGCGCCGGCGGAGTTCGCCTCGTGGTGCCGCGTCATCAGCCATCCGATGCCGATGGCAATTGCAATCACGAGCACTGCCACCGACGCCAGCAATTTGTTTCGTCCTGATGAAGGCGGTTGGATTCCCGATTGGCTCATGGCGCTCGCGGGACCGCTTGCAGCAACGGGCCCGCTAGGCGGCGTGACGGCGCTGGGACCGCTCGGCGGCGTAACCGCGCTTTGCCCGCCGCTTGGCGCTGCCGGGGCGGGAGGCTGCGTCGCCATTTGCGAACCGCTGGGCGCCGGGGCCGTCGGTTGCTCGGCCGGGGCGCTCGCTTCAACTACGGCGGCGTGGCGAGACGTGCGGCCGGAATCGGTATCGCGCTTCAGGCGCTTCAAATCCGTGCGCAGGTCGGAAGAATTCTGGTAGCGCATCTCCGGATCTTTTTCCAGCGCCTTGAAAATAATTTCCTCGAACTTCGGAGGCAGCTCGGGATTGAGGCGTAACGGCGTAACCGGCGCGCGATTGAGAATCGCTTCATGAATCACGCCGCTCGTGTTGCCGGTAAACGCCTGAACGCCGGTGGACATTTCATAAAGCACCAGCCCGAAAGAAAAAATATCCGACCTCGGGTCCAGGTCTTCGCCGCGCACCTGCTCCGGACTCATATAGGCCACCGTGCCCATCGTCGTGCCCGGGCTGGTCAGCAGCTTTTCCGCCGCAACCGTCGGCATGCTGGAAAGTCCCGGACCGGCCGCCTGCGGCGTCGACGCCACCTTAGCCAGTCCGAAATCCAGCACCTTGGCCTGCCCGCGCTGCGTAATAAAAATGTTGGCCGGCTTGATGTCGCGGTGAATGATGCCCTTCGAGTGCGCCGCGTCCAGCGCGTCCGCAATCTGGATGGCCAGTTCCAGCATCGTGTCAACCTTCAGAGGCCGCGTTTCGATCCGATGCTTCAGCGTCTGCCCTTCCAGATACTGCATCACGATGAAGGGCTGGCCCTCGTGCTCGCTGATTTCGTAAATCGTGCAGATGTTCGGATGGTCCAGCGCCGAGGCCGCCCGCGCCTCGCGCTGCAGCCGCTCCAGCGCCTGATGGTCGTTGGCCAGATTTTCCGGCAGAAATTTGAGCGCCACAAAGCGGCCCAGCTTGGTGTCTTCGGCCTTGTACACCACGCCCATGCCGCCGCCGCCCAGCTTTTCAATGATTCGATAATGTGAAACTGTCTGCCCGATCAATCTTTGCCTCGTTGGGGCTTTATGTTACGCGGCAGGCGGCGCGGTCGTCAATGAAAACAGCGCCCGCGCCCGCGTAGAGGCGTTGCGCTTGAACGTCTCCTCCACCGGCTCAGCTACTTGCTCCGGGTGCGAGGACCCTGAACGGCGGGTTGCAATTGAAGCTTGGCGAGGTTTGTTAACAGGAAAAGCTCCGCGTCCCTCAACCGGCCCGGCGCCAGCGGGTCACGGTCAACCGCGTGGTAGGCATCGCCCCGTTCGCCCTCGATAAGCCAATCGACACCCCCCATGGACACGTGTTGGATGTCGAAAGGCATTTCGGACCGCGCTGTCCAGAAATCACTCTTGCCGAGCAGGCTCAAGAATTTCTTCACAGCGGGGCGCGAAACTTTCCCCGTTTTCCTGAAGGTGATGTTGTCGGGGTGGTGGTCATCGTGTGCCGCTTTAACAACGACTTCGCCGGAACCATCCGCATCGACACGCAGCCGAACCACGACCGGAACCCAGTAAGGCCTGGCGTGAGAAGGTCGGATATATGTGAGTATCCTGAAGGCCTGAGGGCGGTCCGCTGCAACATAGTCCGCGAGAGGTTTTTCGCCCATGGACCTCAGGTACCAGGAGCACATGCCGGCGATGGCCTCGTGGTTTTCACCAAACAGCCCTGCAGGGAAGAATACCGGGCCCCGGTCTCGCGGCGGCCATCCCGGACCTCCCCATCGACTCGGAGAAGCGGACTGGCCCGCCAAACCTGAAGCGACCAACGCGGCAATTCCTACAGCTAACAGAACTCGCCCCGCTGACCGACAAGCCATCCTTCCCACGCCCGCCGGCGCAGGACCTGCGGGTCTGCGCTCTCGTCTCGCACTCTTACGTTTCGGTGCGTGCATGAAGAAAGAATACCGCCGCGCACCGTGATTGCAAGCCTTAAGGCGTCACCCCCTGGGCCCACCGCCGGACAGAAGACCGCAAGAACCGGGTTGCCGCGAAATTCCTTTTGGCCCAAGATGGCAAATAGCCGAGGAGGTAAACGTTCGATGCCGTGGTCATCGCAGGATTATTCCCGAATCGAAAAGGCCATCCATTATCTCGACCGCAACTTCCCCGAGCGCCCCAGTCTGGCCGAAGTCGCCGGGAGCGTGAATTTGAGCGAGTTCCATTTTCAGCGCATGTTTCGCCGCTGGGCGGGCATCAGCCCCAAAAAGTTTCTGCAATACCTCACGCTCGATTACGCGAAGCAGGCGCTTGCGGAATCGCAAAGTGTGCTGGATGCTTCCTACTCGGCCGGTCTTTCGAGCCCCGGCCGATTGCACGATCTTTTTGTCAGCATTGAAGCCGTGACGCCCGGCGAATTCAAAACCCGGGGCGCCGGCCTCGAGATTCGCTACGGCTTTCACGCGACGCCTTTCGGCGAGTGTCTGCTGGCCGCAACCGAGCGCGGAATCTGCAATTTGCTTTTCGTACTGGATGACGACCGCGAGGGAATTCTGCGTGAAGTCCGAAAAAAATGGCCGGGCGCGGCGTTCATCGAAAAACCGCAAGCCACGCGCGATTACATCGAGCGCATTTTCGGCGCGCCGAACCAGTCGAACGGCGCCAGGCTGCCGGTTTTTCTCAAAGGAACGAATTTCCAGATCAAAGTCTGGGAAGCCTTGCTCACGATTCCCTCCGGCAGCGTGGTCGCCTATGAAGAACTGGCTTCCCGCGCCGGAAATTCCAGGGCCACGCGCGCCGTGGGAACAGCGGTGGGCCAGAATCCCGTGGCGTTCGTCATTCCCTGCCATCGCGTGATTCGCAAGATCGGCGCTTTCGGCGGCTATCATGGCGGCGTGGAGCGCAAGCGCGCCATGCTGGCATGGGAAGCCGCGCGCGCCCAAAATTCCGGAGACGCCGCATAGGGTCGCGATGGCAAAAAGGCCGCAAAACAGAAAGCGCAATCAAAAGAAGAAGCCTACGCTGCTTCTTCCCGCGCCGGTTCGCGCCCGGCTCTGGAAGCGCATCATCGCGGCGATTGAAGATTACGCCCGCCATGTCGAACACGGCCGTGTCACGCCCGAACTCTCTCCGCAGAAGATCCGCTCGCTGCTCGAGCCGTTCGATTTTGCGGAAAGCCGCGACCCCGTTGAAACAGCCGATTTCCTGATTCGCTCACTTCGACAATTCCAGACGCACACTCCTCATCCACGCTATTACGGGCTGTTCAATCCCGCGCCCGCCACCATGGGCATTGCTGCGGACACGATTGTGGCCGCCTTCAACCCGCAACTCGCCGCCTGGAGCCACAGCCCGCTCGCCATTGAAATCGAGCGCCATCTGATTCGAGCGTTCGGCCGGCGCTTTGGCGTTAAAGATATGGACGGCACGTTCTGTTCCGGCGGCGCGGAAGCAAATCACACCGCCGTGCTCACGGCGCTTGCGCAGGCTTTTCCGGAATTCGCCGCCCGCGGCCTCCGAGCCGTCACGCGCCAGCCGGTGCTTTACGTTTCCGACGAAGGCCATCATTCGTTTCACAAAGCGGCGCGACTCTGCGGACTCGGCACCGACGCCGTGCATGAAATTCCAGTCGACCACAACCTGCGCCTAAACGTTCGGGCGCTCGCCAATCGCATCGCCCGCGATCGCAAACGCGGCTTCGCTCCATTCATGGCCGTCGCCACCGCCGGAACCACCAACGCCGGCGTCATTGATCCAATTCCTCAGATTGCTGACGTTGCCGCTCGCGAAAAACTCTGGCTGCATGTGGATGCGGCGTGGGGCGGAGCGGCGGCGCTGGTGCCTGAAATGCGCCGCCTGCTGCGTGGAGTCGAGCGCGCCGACTCGATTGCCTTCGACGCGCACAAATGGCTTTCCGTCCCGATGGGCGCGGGAATTTACATGACGCCGCACGCGGAAATTCTCGACAGAACTTTCCGCGTCGGCGCGCCTTACATGCCCAAGGAAGCCGCGGGCATGGGCGTCATCGATCCCTGCCTGCGCTCGATTCAATGGTCGCGCCGCGCCATCGGCCTGAAGGTTTTTCTCTCGCTCGCCGTCGCCGGCTGGGGTGGCTATGCCGACGCGATTCGCCACATGGTTCAGGTCGGCAACGCGCTTCGCCGCGAATTGCGCGCCAGCGGCTGGAAAATCGTCAATCGCACGCCGCTGCCGCTCGTCTGCTTCGTGGACGGAAATCATCGCGAGGGCCGGTCGGCCGAATTTCTCGACCGCATCGCGCTGGAAGTCGTTCGCTCGGGCGAAGCGTGGATCAGCACCACGCGAATTTCCGGCCATACGCCCGTGCTGCGCGCCTGCATCACGAATTACCGGACATCACTTGCCGACGTTCGCGCCCTGGCGCGCTCGCTTGCGAAAGCCCGGCAAAAAGTTCTGGCCTCGCGAACCTGACCTCGTCCCACTTTTCGAATCCTCAAATTTCTGCCAACATCAAATGGAGGTTCAGGGCCGGCACTCGCCCGCGACGGCAAGGAGAATTTTCCATCTCATCCAGCAAATCGAACGCGAAGGGCATCAACATGCCACCCGCGCCTCCTGCTCCGGCTTTGCCTTCGGGCGCTTCGAGCGAGCGCCGCGGCCGGTCGCAGATTGCCGCTCCGCCGCCGCCGCGCATAAAGATCATCGTCGCGTTTGCTGCGATTTACGTCATCTGGGGCTCAACCTATCTCGCCATCAAGATTTCCATTGAAACAATTCCGCCGTTTCTGATGGCGAGCTCGCGCTTTCTGATTGCGGGCGGCCTGCTCTACGCGATTGCCCGCTTGCGCGGCGCGGAAAAACCCACGCGGGCGCACTGGAAATCGGCGGCAATTCTGGGAAGCCTGATGTTTCTTGCCGGAAACGGCGCCCTGACCTGGGCGGAATTGAAAGTGCCATCGGGCCTGGCGGCGCTGCTGCTTTCCGTCATTCCTTTGTGGATGGTTCTGCTTCACCACCTCGAAATGCGCCGCCGGCTGGGCGCTCAAATAATTCTCGGCCTGGTTCTGGGGCTGGTGGGAATCGGCGTGCTGGTGGGGCCGCGTGAACTTCTGGGCGGCGGCCAGGTGATTCCTTCCGGCGCCGTGGTGCTGATTCTTGGTTCGCTCGGTTGGTCGTTGGGATCGCTGCGTTCGCGCCGCATGGAGATGCCGAAATCTTCCCTGCTTTCGGCTTCCATGGAAATGCTTGCGGGCGGCGCCGGCCTGATGCTTCTCGCGCTCGCCACCGGCGAAGGCCGCACGCTCCTTCATCCGGAAGTCTCGCTTCGGTCGATCCTTGCCGTCGGCTATCTGGTCTGCTTCGGTTCACTGGTTGCATTCACGTCCTACACCTGGCTGCTGGGCGTGACCAGCCCTTCGCGCGTCGCTACTTATGCCTACGTCAATCCCGTCATCGCGGTTTTTATCGGCTGGGCGCTTGGCAATGAGATTCTCAATCTGCGCGTGGCCGCCGCCACTTTCGTCATCATCTCCGCCGTGGCGCTGATTATTACTCATCAGGCCGCTGATCCCGCCGAAAAGGATCTACCTCCCGCCGGTGATGGCCCGGAACCCAGCGTCTGACGCGCGCGGCACACTTCAAGTTTCGACACCGCATATTTGTCCAATCTCTTCTTGCGCCGGGCGCTAAGAACTGCCAATATTCGATTTCTGCAGAATGTCAGACACAACTTTTTGGAGGCCTCATGGTCAGTGAAGCGAAGCTTCCCAGCCGGGTAATTCTTGAAGGGCGTGACCGCGCCGGCGCGCGCGCCATGCTGAAAGGCATCGGCTTTACCGAAGCCGATCTCGAGCGGCCCATCGTCGGCATTGCCAACTCGTGGATTGAAACCATGCCCTGCAATTTCCACCTGCGGCGGCTCGCGGCCAAAATCAAGGAAGGCGTGCGCGAAGCGGGCGGCACGCCCATGGAATTCAACACCATCGCCATTTCCGACGGCGTTACCATGGGCACCGAGGGCATGAAAGCCTCGCTCGTCAGCCGGGAAGTCATCGCCGATTCCATTGAGCTGGTCGGCCGCGGCCACATGTTTGACGCCATGATTGCGCTGGTCGGCTGCGACAAGACGATTCCCGCCGGAGCTATGGCGCTGCTGCGATTGAACGTTCCCGGACTGCTGCTTTACGGCGGTTCGATTGCCGCCGGAACTTTCAAGGGCCACGACGTGACGATCCAGGACGTTTATGAAGCCGTGGGCGCGAACGCCGCCGGACTCATGTCGGACGCTGATTTCCGCGAGCTTGAAAACGCGGCCTGCCCCGCTGCCGGAGCCTGCGGTGGACAGTTCACTGCCAACACCATGTCCACCGTGATGGAATTCATCGGCATTTCACCCATGGGCGCGAACGGCATTCCGGCCATGGATCCCGCCAAGGACGAAGCCGCCAAGCGCGCCGGCCGCCTGGTGATGGAGCTTCTCAGGAATAACGTCCGGCCCCGCGACATCCTGACGCGCGAGGCGTTTGAGAACGCCATTGCCAGCGTCGCCGCCACCGGCGGTTCGACCAATTCCGTTCTGCATCTGCTCGCCATGTCGCGCGAGGCTGAAGTGCCGCTCTCGATTGACGATTTCGACCGCGTCAGCTCACGCACGCCGCTGATTGCCGACCTCAAGCCCGCCGGCAAATTCGTGGCCGTCGATGTCCACAAAGCGGGCGGCATTCCGGTGATTGCCAAAAAGCTGATCGAAGGCGGCAGCGGCCTGCTGCATGAAAATCTTCCCACCGTCAGCGGCAAGACCATCGGCGAGGAAGCTCGCGCCGTCAAGGAAACGCACGGCCAGCAGGTGGTGCGCTCCGTCGCGAACGCGCTCAAGAAAACCGGCGGTCTGGTGATTCTCAAGGGCAACGTTGCGCCGGAAGGTTCGGTGGTCAAAATCACCGGCCACGAGCGCCTGTTCCATCGCGGGCCGGCGCGCATTTACAATTCCGAGGAAGAAGCGATGAAAGCGGTGACCGCCAAGAAAATTCAGGCCGGCGACGTTGTTGTGATTCGTTACGAAGGGCCGCGCGGCGGGCCGGGCATGCGCGAGATGCTGGGCGTGACCGGCGCGCTGGTCGGCGAAGGATTGGGCGAGACCGTGGCGCTCCTGACCGACGGCCGCTTCAGCGGCGCAACCCGCGGGCTGATGGTCGGCCACGTGGCGCCCGAAGCGGCGCGCGGCGGACCCATCGCGGCTCTTCAGGAAGGCGACATCGTCGTCTTTGACGTAGCCGAGCGCCGGCTCGACGTGGAATTGCCCGAGTCTGAGATCGCGCTGCGCCTTTCCAAATGGAAAGAGCCCGAGCCGCGTTACAAGACCGGCGTTTTTTCCAAGTACGCCGCGCTTGTCACCTCCGCCGCCGAAGGCGCGATCCTGCGCGCGAAAATGTGACGCGGGGCCTTGCCTAAACCTGGAGCTAAGATAAGGGCGGAAGCGATATAATGTGCGAGGTGGAGTGAGCCGATGCAGGATTACGAATTCACGGTCGTGATCGAAAAGGATGAGGAGGGGCGCTTTGTAGCCATCTGCCCTGCCCTCCAGGGCTGCTACACAGAGGGCGACACCGAGGAAGAAGCGCGCCAACTCATCCAGGACGCCATCCGTCTGCACGTTGAAAGCCGGCTTGCAAGGAACGAACCGATTTACCAGGAAGTCGGCTCCCACCGGGTGCGGGTCGCGGTGTGAGCCCGAAGCTCCCCTCTTTGAACGCCCGGCAACTGATTGCCATCCTCAACAAGCACGGCTTTATCCTCGACCGCCAATCGGGAAGCCACGCGGTTTTCATTCATCCCGACGGCCGCAGAACAACTGTTCCGATCCACGGCAAACGCGACCTGGGAAAAGGGCTCGTTCGTCAAATCATGAAGGACGCTGGCCTCACTATTGATGATTTGATTGGAGGATGAGTCGAACTATACTGGGCGGCGGAGGCGTCGATGGCGCGGCGGAAGCAGGTTGGGTCTGTCCTCGGCCTTAACGAAGATGAAAAGGGGCAGCCAATCCCTGGCGAGGATGAGCCGCCGGCACCCTGGTGGCTGTACGTGCTGGCATTTCTTTTCCCGTTACCCATAGTGCGTCACCCCTGGTGGCTTTGGATCATTACCTCGGCGGCCTGCTGCATACTTTTTCGGGCCCTGTGGCCCCGCGACGAATGAAGCAATGCGACAAAGCAATGCCCGGCTCTCCCCGCCAACACGTGAAGCCGGCGTTTGACAACGGCTTGGGCGCGGCCTAGACTTCAGGCATGAACATCCAACTCGACCCCGAGATCGAAGCCAAACTCACGCGCCTTGCCGCGAACCGCGGGCATGATGCCGAGGCGCTTGCCCGCGAAGCCATCGAGCGCTTTGTGGACCACCAGGAGTGGTTTGTTCGCGAAGTAGAAAAGGGGCTGGCGCAAATCTCCCGGGGTGAAGTGCTGACCCACGAGGAAGTGGGAGCGCGCCTGGAAAAGTCGCTGACCGAAAGGCAATCGCGCTCGTAAAATGGAGCTTCGCTGGACCAGGGAAGCCGCCTCCGACCTGGAACACATCACAGAGTACCTGTTTGAGGTCGCGCCCGAGCGGGCCGCAGACCTTGTGCGCGCCATTTACACCGCCCCTGCCGCATTGACAGCGTTTCCCCACCGAGGGCGAGAGGGCAGGAAAGAAGGGACGCGCGAACTGGTTCTTCCGTCGCTGCCTTACATCGTGGTTTACCACATCACTGGCGAGGCCGTATTTGTGGTTCGAATCCTGCGCGGCGCTCAGAGATGGCCTTAATGAGACCGGCAGTCCTTTCTGCTGCGCGCCTTACCAAATACGCGTCCCGCTTGTCCCGCCCGCCCGATTTGTGCCAAAATAGGTTGAACGCCTAGCCATGAGAGAGCGTCCGGCAAAAATCGCGCCGAGCGTCAAGCATCCCCTACCAGAGGAGAGGAAGTGCATCCTGCGCTTAAGACCCTGATCGAGCTGCAACAGTTGGACTCTGAAATCGCGGATTTGTCCGCCCAGATAGAAAAATTCCCCGCCCAGATCGCCACCGTCGAAAATCAATTATCCGATTTCATTCATCGCCATGAAGCAAGCCAGCAGCGGCTGGAAGCGAACCGCAAGGAGCGCCGCGGCCTCGAAGGCGACATCCAGGAAATGCGGCAGAAAATTTCCAGGCACAAGGAACAGCTTTACGAGGTCAAAACCAACGAACAGTATCGCGCCATGCTGAAGGAAATCGAAGGCGAGGAAACGAAGATTCGCGCCGTCGAGGACCAGATTCTGGAGAAAATGGTGGAGGCGGAAGACCTCCAGAAGCAGGTGGCGGAAACCGCTTCGCACCTTGAGGAACAGAAATCGCGCGCCGCGCAGGAAAAATCGGAACTGGAAAAACTGAGCAAGGCGGATACCGACCAGCGCGACGGTTTGCTCGCCCGCCGCAATGAGCTGGCCGCGACGCTGGCCGAAAAAATCCGCAATACGTACGAGCGTATCCGCCGCGGCCGCGGCAACGCGCTCTCCGAAGTGCACGGCGGTCTGTGCACGGCCTGCAATGTGGTCCTGCGGCCGCAGCTCTACAATGAAGTCCGCCTGAGCGAGAGTCTGCACGAATGCGAAAACTGCGCGCGCATTCTCTATTCTCGGGAAAGCATCCCGGTTGCGGGCGCGGAGCCGGGCCAGCAGGCGGCCACCCAGGGACAAACCGGCAACCCTGCCTGAGAGCAAAATTTGCCCTCCACAAAATCCATCACCATTCACATTGACGGCGCATCGCGCGGCAATCCCGGCCCCGCGGCTTATGCCGTCATCGTTGGCGATGGAAGCGGCGCGCCCGTCGCTTCTTTTTCGGAACACATCGGCCGGACCACCAACAATGTCGCCGAATATCGCGGCCTGCTCGCCGCGCTCGACTATGCGATTCAAAACAAGCTGGGCGGCGTCAAAGTCATTTCCGATTCCGAACTGCTGGTTCGCCAGATCAAGGGTCAGTACAAAGTGAAGAGCGCCGACTTGCGTCCGCTGTACGACCAAGCTGTGGAAATGATTCGCCGGATTCACGGCTTTTCCATCGCTCACGTTCTGCGAGAGCAGAATCGCGAAGCCGACAAGCTGGCGAACGTGGCACTCGACCGCGCCTCCGGCAAGAGTGCAGTTGTTTCCGATCCTCCACGCCCCGCCAAATCTTCGCCGATTCACGGCCGCGCGAAATACGGCCAGGGTGTTCTGAAACTTGAAGGCCCGCTTCCGCTTGAAGAGGACGAGGAAGTTGAAATTGAAGTTCGCCGCCGTCCGCCTTCCGATTGAAAAACCACCACGCGCGGCAGTACCATAGCCGTGATTCCCGAAACGGAGCCAACCATGCCTGACGCGACTTTATCCCACCCTGCTGCCAATCCGCCGCTCACCGCGCTGACCGAAGAAGAGCGCATGTTCCAGTCGGCGGTGCGCGAGTTTGCGGAAAATGAAATTCGCCCTCACGTGGCGGGAATGGACCGCGAAGGCGTTTTCCGTCACGACCTGATCGAGAAATTTTTCGCGCAGGGATTGATGGGCATTGAAATTCCGGAAGCCTTGGGCGGCAGCGGCGGAACGTTTTTCATGGCGATTCTCGCCATCGAGGAATTTTCCCGCGTTGACGCTTCCGCCGGCGTCGTGATTGACGTTCAAAACACTCTGGTCGCAAACGCGCTGATGCGCTGGGGCTCGGAGGCGCAGAAGCAAAGTTTTCTGCCGCGTCTTGCGAGCGACACCGTCGGCGCCTACGCGCTATCGGAAGCGGGCTCGGGCTCGGACGCTTTCGCGCTCAAAACTCAGGCGCGCGAGGACGGCTCCGATTACGTTCTGAACGGCCGCAAGCTCTGGATCACGAACGCCAAGGAAGCCGGCCTTTTCATCGTCTTCGCCACGCTCAATCCCGAGCTTGGTTACAAGGGCATCACGGCGTTCCTGGTGGAGCGCAACGCCCCGGGCTTCAGCGTGGGAAAAAAAGAAGACAAGCTGGGCATTCGCGCCTCTTCCACCTGCGAATTGATTCTGGAAGATTGCCGCGTGCCCAAATCGAATGTTCTGGGCGAGCCGGGCAAAGGCTACAAGGTGGCCATCGAAACGCTCAACGAAGGCCGCATCGGCATCGGCGCGCAGATGACCGGCCTCGCGGCGGGCGCGCTCGATCAGGCGATGGCTTACGCAAAAGACCGCAAGCAGTTCGGCAAGCCCATCGCCGGCTATCAGGGCATTCAGTTCCAGGTGGCGAAGCTGGCTACGGAACTTGAAGCCGCGCGCCTGATGACTTACAACGCCGCCCGCCTCAAGGACGCCCGACTTCCCTATCTCAAGGAAGCCGCCATGACCAAATATTTCTGCTCGCAGGCGGCGGAGCGCATCGCGTCGGAGTCGCTCGAAATTTTCGGCGGCTACGGATTCACCAAGGATTATCCGGCGGAAAAATTCCTGCGCGATTCCAAAATCGGCAAAATCTACGAAGGCACTTCCTTCATGCAGCTCCAGACCATCGCCAAAATTCTGCTGGGAAATTCTTAGGATTCTCCGCCGGCATAACGGCCCACGTCACTCCGATTCACGCCGAGGCCTTGACGTTTTGAGGCTTGCAATCGTCCTGCGCGGCGGTATTCTTACTTCATGCACGTTGCGAATTGCAAACACGCGGATGTGAATCGCGGACTCAATGGTTTGCCCTGGCGGGAGAAACGTTTGGGCGAGGGTAGAAATGCGCCGGACTAAAGTCTTAGTGCTGGTCGCGGCCTTTGCAGGAGTAATCGCACTTGCTTCCTTTACCGTGCGGTATATGGCTGTTCGATCTATCTCCCACGCTGATTTTTCGCCGCTGACAAAGGCTGTCGAGGCAAGTGCTGGAAGGACCTTGGCTCGCGGGGACGTGCCCCTAAAGCCGCTCGCCGCGGAGCCGGGGCCGAGCGCTAGCCTTACATCCTCAGGAACCACCGAAGGCTTACAGACGAAGCAGCGCGCCGAGGGATCGCTCGACTATTACAGCAGCCATCCCGAGGCGCTGAAAAGCGACACGGCCTTCTTCAAAACGTGGCGTGCGGCGCTGGTCATTGCACGAAGCAGGACTGGGAAATCCGCCGGTGGCCGGAATGTGTGGATCAGCAGCCGCGCGGCCCGCTGGATTCCATCCAAATACCGGGTGGACGGGTGGCGGAATTACTTCTGTTCCGGAAGCCAGTCAGACCTGAGCATCGTCGTCGATCCCGGCCCGAAAGCAATGGCCTCTCTTGACTGCGCGACAATCACCTTGCGCGGCGTCAACCTAGCGGGGCTGCCCAGGGGCCGGCTCGTGCCCACGCCATCCGGCGCGTTGGTACTCGTGCTTGGAAAATAGGCGCGGGGCTGGCGCAAACCCTCCGGGCCTGCGATTCGCCGAACGCCTTGCGCCGCGCAGACCTGCACGGCCAACGCCAGCCGCAGCGTTTTGAGGCTTGCAATCGTCTTGCGCGGCGGTATTCTTACTTCATGCACGTCGCGAACTGCAAACGTGCGGAGCTGGTTCGCAGACCCGAAGGGTTCGCGCAAGTCAGCGCGGGCACCCCGGTAGAGATGGTGTGCCCGTGACGCCACTTACACAGCCCCAAGGCAAGTCGAGCGGCCGCCGGAAGCTGGCCCTCCTGATACTTGTGTTCGCGGCGGCGCTCCTCCTGTTGCCCTTAGGCGGAAAGGGCTTCGGATTCCTTCAGTGGGGTGTGGCCATGCCGCTGGTCCTCGTATGTGGCCAGCTACTCCGAGCGGACCAAGCCAGAGCACGGCTCGCCGCCGGTCTTCCCGTTGTCAGGGGCCGACCGAGCAGGGCGACCTGGCAGGTTGCGATAGGCTCGTCTATCCTGCTAGCAGCGTCCTTCTTCTGGCTGTACGAGGACGCCCTCCACGGCTACCGCTGGGTACTGCCCGTCTTCGTGTTTGCCGCAATGGCCCCCGTATGCGGGGTCGCCTGGGGCTACCTGATCTCGAGGTTCAGGTCCGGTCCCGGCTAACTTCTTCCGCGGCTGGCGCAAACCCCCCGGCCCTGCGATTCGGTGAACGCCTTGAGGCACGCAAGCCTGAAAGCTTTGCGCCGGCCGGCAAACCACCTTGCAGCACCCATTGAGTCTGAATTAGGCTAAGCGGATGACACGACGCGAACTTTTTGCCTCCGCTTCCGCTTTGCTTGCCGCGGGAATCGCCCAGCGCGCATTCCCCGCGCCCGCAGCCGATCTCGATTTCATCTCCGCGCTCGATGCTGCCGCCCTGATCAAGGCGAAGCAAGTGTCTTCGCTTGAGCTGACGCGCCGCATGTTGGCGCGCATTGACCGCTACAATCCCAAGCTCGACGCCTACGTTTACCAGATGCGGGATCAGGCTCTCGCGCAGGCGCGCGCCGCGGACGCCGCCCTGGCCAAAGGCCACCGCCTCGGACCGTTCCACGGCGTGCCGATTTGCGTGAAGGAAGCTTTTGGCGTGAAGGGCGAGCCGGACACCTGGGGCATTCCCGCTTACAAGGATTCCAAAGCGCCCGCCAATTCCGCCGCCGTCCAGCGCCTGCTCGATAGCGGAGCCGTGCTGCTCGGTGGAACCAACGTCCCGCTGAATCTGATGGACTGGCAAAGTTACAACGCCATCTACGGCACCACCGACAACCCGTGGGATTTGACGCGCACGCCCGGCGGTTCTTCCGGCGGAAGCGCCGCCGCCCTGGCTGCCGGCCTTGCCTACCTGAGCATTGGAAGCGACATCGGCGGATCGTTGCGCGTTCCCGCAAGCTTCTGCGGCATCTTTTCTCACAAGCCGACGCTCGATCTGGTCAGCCTGAACGGCCACTCGCCCGGCGGCAGCCTGGAACCGCCGGGATTCTCAACCGGACTGGCGGTGGCCGGCCCGATGGCTCGCAGCGCGCGCGACCTGATGACGGCGCTCGCGGTGCTCGGCGGCCCGCAGGGTTACAAGCGCAAAGCCTGGTCCTGGAAATTGCCGCCGCCCCGCAAGCGTTCTTTGAAGGAATTCCGCGTCGGCTACGTTCTGGACAGCCCGATGGCCAGCCCGACTTCCGAAGTGCGCCCCCAGCTCGACCGCACCCTGAAGGCGCTCGAACGCGCGGGAGCGCAGTTGCATCCCGGATGGCCGCCGGATTACGAACTGCGCGCGGCTTACGACAATTACATTTTTCTTCTCTCCGCCTTCGACTACAGCACCGAAACCAAGGAAGCGCAGCAGGCCGACCGCAAAAGCTTTCAGCAGAATCCCAATAATCCCTTTGCGCGCGGCGCGCTCAGTTCATATGCCGACTGGCAGCAGCAGCGCTTCCGCCAGCTCGCCTTCCGCGACACCTGGCAAAAATACTTCGAGCATATTGATGTGTTTCTCATGCCGGCCAGCTTTACCGTCGCCATCCATCATGACCACTCGGGCAATACCCTCACGCGCGTTATCCACACTCCCGACGGCGACCGCCCCTACATGCAGCTCATGCCCTGGATGGTGACTGCGACCCTGACCGGCTGCCCCGCCACCGTCGCGCCCATGGGCCTCAGTTCCTCCGGTCTGCCCGCCGGAATCCAGATCATGGGACCTTTCTGGGAGGATGCCACGCCCATCGAATTCGCGGAGCTTCTCAGCAAGGAAATCGGCGGCTTCAAACCACCTCCGGGATACAGCGCCTGAGCCGTCTTGCGAGCGGTTCCCGGGGGCGTGCAAATAAGAGATTGAACATGAACTGGGCGTTCCTAATCGGCTTGGCGGCAACGATCGAAGTATGGTTCATCGTGAACCGGGGGCTCGGTCTCAACGCTGATGTGGGCCTGTTCGCGGCGGCTTTGTTGGCCTCGATATTCGCCCAGATCGATTGGGTCCGCCGGCGTCGAGGCGAGCGGTCGCTTCCCTTTGCGGCCCAGCGGAGGATCTTACTGGCGCTGGAGTTCCTTTTGCTTGGCACGGCGAACGCGCTTGATGCACCGCACATATCCGCATGGGTCGCCGCTGCCGGAGCCGGCGGGATCGTCATCTGCCAATTGCTTATCCATGCGTTCGTTCTCCTAAAGCCACGGGTCCTGCGGGCCGTGACCACACACTCAACGCAGAAACTGGGACCAGGTTTCGTCGTATATATCTTCACCCTGATCGGAATCGCGGTTGCAGGCACGGCGGGCTGGATTGCACACTCCCCCGGTGTCGGAATCTATCCTCTACCCGCCGGATTCCAGTGGCCCGGCATTGCCCTCTTGTTCGTGACCTTCGGGTGCGTGGCTATGGGGCTTGCCGCCGACAGAAGCAAGGGGAGCGTGGTTCTGTGGCTGGCTGCGGCCTTCGTCGTCGCGTGCTCAGCGATTCTGGAGTGGAACGGCCAGCGAAACTGGTACTTTCTCGGCCTCTCTCTCGGTTCATTTCTATTCCTGGTCCCTGCCTGGCCGCCGCTCTCTCTACAACCGGACCCTCAGTCCGCCTCGGGACTTCCAGCGCAATCGAATTGACTGCGCTACGCGCAGCCGGTAGCCGCGACACGCTTTTAGTGTCGTGGGTATTTTCCGATGGCGCAAAGATACGAACCCACGGCATAGAAATCATGCCGTGGCTAGCCGTGCCCGCACCTCCCGCCTCCTTCCACCTTGACAACCCGATCCCGAATTGTGTAAAGTTTACATACCTTATTTCTAGGCCCACCCGGTTCGACTCAAACGCCAGAGTGTTTTCATTTGAACCGGCATAGGGCATATGGGAGGGGGAATGAGGAACCTGATTATCACAGGGGCCATTGCGGCCATGGTCGCGCTGACGGTTCGATCGGAAGCGAGACCGCCGGAATTGAAGCTTCTCCAGGCTCCAAAAACTTCGCCATTCAAGGCCAAGACCGGCATCGCCAGTTGGTATGGCGCGGAGTGCCAGGGCAAGTACACATTCAGCGGCGAACCATTTGATATGAACGCACTTACGTGCGCCAGCCGCACCTTGCCGCTGGGCGCAAAAATCAGAATTACCAACCTTTCCAACTCCCGCTCTGTGGTGCTGCGCGTCAACGACCGCGGCCCCGGAATCTGCTCGCGCATGGTTGACGTTTCAAGAGCAGCGGCGCTGCGACTGGGTTTTCTGGGCAAGGGCCTGACGCGCGTCCGGCTGCAGGTCGTCAGCATGCCCAAGGGCTGGACGGGACGGGACCAGGTCCCGCCGCTCTTCGCTCAAGCTCGCTATTAAGCCGATTCTCCCAAACCCACGCAAAACCAACGGTCGAATTGCGCCTCTGCGCGCTTCCGCAGGATTTACAAAGTCAATATATCTCTTGTATTATCAGCAGCTAAGGCCTCATCCGCAGCCCGCCGTTTTTCTTTGATTCACTGACCGCAGCCGAAAGTGATATATACGTTGCCGGACGGAATCGCCCGCAGGAGGGTCACTTTCATGGCGCGTTCAAAACCCGGTCAGCCTGACAAAGACAAATCTCTCGGAATGGATCGGCGCATCTGCCGCCGCGACTTCCTCAACTCCGCTCTGCTCGCTTCCGGCAGCGCGCTGCTCGCGCCGATTGCGCCGCGCGAATTGCTGGCCCAGGACGCTCAGGCCGGATGGACCGGCTACGGCGGCGCGGGCGATTACAAGGATTCAAACGGCAACACGGCGGCCGTCATGAACGCCGGCCACCAAATTCGCGACGGCGTTTTCGATTCGCCTCCCGCGGACGCCGCGGATACCGGCGAAACCTTCGATTGCGTCGTCGTGGGCGGCGGCATCAGCGGACTGGCCGGGGCGCTGGCTTTTGCCACCCGAACCGGCCGCAAACTCACCTGCCTGGTAATCGAGGATCACCCGATTTTCGGCGGCGAGGCCAAGCGCAATGAGTTTCTGGTGGACGGCCAAAAGCTGATGGCGCCCCAGGGCTCCGACCACTTCCAGATTCCCTACCCTTACAGCTTTATTGCGGATTTCTACCGCCAGGTCGGCATTGACTGGCGCGAATTCGAGTACCAGACGTGGGGTTCAAGCCAGCCGCCCGTCCCGCTGGGCCGCACCTTTGAAGCCATGCCCTCGCCCGTCGCGAATTATTACGGCGCGAAGTTCGGCAAAACTCCCGGCATCTGGCTGATTGATCCCAAGCTGGCCGAAATTCCCATCCCGGATGAAATGCGAAAGGAATTGATCAAGTACCATTCGCAGCGCCGCCACGCCAAAAAGCCCTTTGATTATCCCGGCGACGCGGCTTCGCGCCGACTGGACAGCATGACGCTGGAAGAGCATCTGATGGAGCAGGGCCTGAGCCGGAAAACGATTCGCACCTTGATGGTTCCCGGCGAGGCAGGAGGTTTCGGCGCCGGACCCGACGCGGTTTCCGCCTATTGCGCTTACGCTTTCGACGAACTCCACGCGCTCGATGACACGCCGGAAACCGGCTGGCGGGCGTTTCCGGGCGGCAACGCCGGCATCGCGCGCCACATCACCAAAACCCTCATTCCCGATTCCATTGCCGGCTCGCGCACGCTCCACGACATTTGCTGCAACCCGGTCGATTTCTCCGCGCTCGATCCCGTCGGGCGGGATCAGCCCGTCGGCTTCGGCTCGGTTCCACCGCCGTGCGCGTGGAGCACGAAGGTGAGGCGGCAAAATCAAAGTTCGTCCGCGTCACTTACACCAAAGGCGGAAAAGTTTATCGCCTGCGGGCGCGCTCCGCGGTGATGGCGGGCGGCAGTTGGACAACCAAACTTGTGGTCCGTGATTTGCCGGCCGCGCAGCGCGAAGCCTACAGCCAGTTTTTCCGCTCACCCTGTCTGATCGCCAACGTCGCGGTGCGCAACTGGCGGTTTCTTTACAAGCTGGGAGTTTCCAGCGCTCAGTGGTATGAGGGCCTGGGTTCGTTCACCTCCGTTCACGCCGTGCCCACGTTCTCGACTGACGTCAAAACCATCGGCCCCGATTCGCCCACCGTCCTGACGCTGAAAATTCTCTTCTGCCATCCGGGTCTTTCGCTTGCCGACCAGGGCAATACCGGCCGCATGGAATTGCTCTCGACTTCTTACCGCGATTACGAACGCCAAATCCGCGGGCAGTTGACGGAAATGTTTTGCCAAACCGGTTTCGACGCCGGGCGCGACATTGCCGGCATCATTCTGAACCGCTGGGGCCACGCTTATCTGAGCCCGCAGCCGGGATTTTATTTCGGCAAGGACGGCCGGCCCGCTCCGCGCCAGATTCTTCGCGCTGCGCCGTTTGGCCGCATCGCTTTCGCCAATACGGACTTGTCCGGCGCGCCCGATCACAAAACTTCCATCATGGAAGCTTATCGCGCCGTCGGCCAGTTGCTCGACAATGTGCTGACGTAACGCCGCTCGGCCGTGCGCCGTTCAGCGCAGGCGAACAGCAAGCTCTTTACTGCTTTTGGGTCGAGGAATCCGGGGAAGTCTTGGAACTTTCCTGCGGGCGTTTAGGCGCCTTGATTGTTTCCGACTGAGTCACGTTGAAAAGCCGGTAGTCGGAGTATTGGTGCAGATTGCGAAGCTTCTTGCCGCGCCAGTCCACGGTCACGGTCACGTTCCTGGGCAGCCAGAATCCTTCCGCGATCTTCTTGAAGTGGACATCCTGAAAATCGATTTGCGTGGTCTCTTCCGACAAGCGAAGTTCGGGCAGCGGCCTCAGCAGGTCGGTGCGCAGCCGCAAAATCTGATCGTTCTGCGTGTCGATCCAGGCAAGTCCCTGCTGGAAGGTCGGCGCGGATTTATTGCCGGACTTGAATCTTCCTCTCAGCTCGGCCTTCGCCGGAATCTGCGCGAACGCGACGACGTAGGTCTCACGGCCGTCAATCATCTGCTTGCCCAGATAGCGAAACTTCGAGCCGGCTTGAAACACCGGATGAAAGACGAGCGCCGCCGATGCGAATCCCGAGGTCAGCATGTAGCCCTGGTCAAGGCCGCCCGGCTGGCCTTCAACCTGATCGATGCTTTTCCGGTACTCGGTGAAGCCGGGCACGGAAGCGTCGGAAGGGAGAAGGCATAGATAATGAAACTTGTGCTCGAGCGAGCTTGAGACGTTGCCCTTGCGCCCGATTTTCTCCTGGTGAATTTCTTCCACCGAGGTCGAATTCTGGAAGTCGTGAAACAGCGAGGCAACGTTTTTCCCCACCGCGGCCAGAATGGATTTCAGTTGGCTCTGGTCCTTCGCGGGCTCCAGGCCCGGGAGCTGCGCCGCGCTGTAGTCCAGATAATCGACGCGCTCCACAGCCCTCCTTCCATGCCGGCTCTTCTCCGGCCCGGAATAAATTTTCCTGATCTCCTCCCCGTTTTGAACCATGGCCCAAATCCGGCGGACCTGCACCGGAAAGGTTTTCGGCTTCCGTCCGTTCAGGTAACGCTTCATTTCCAGACTGGCCGTCTGCAGGTCGTCCTCTCCCAGAAGCGCCCGAACGCGCAGAAGCCGCGCCTCCGGTCCCGCCCCGGCTTTCAAAGCTCTTTCCAGATAAGCGTCTGCCATCTCGAACTGCTGCAGTTGCAACTGCGCCCGCCCGATTTCCTGCAGCACCAGCGGGTCGCCGGGATCAAGCTGATCGGCCCGGGCAAGAAAATTCGTCGCCTCCTGAGGCTTGTGCATCCAGCTTTCCATCACCCCGCCGAGTAGCAGAGCCCCGGTGCTGCCGACCGCCTTGTCCTTCAGTGTCATTTGCGCCGCCGCATTCATGTTGCGCGCGGCGCTGTCCCAATCGCCCGAATCGAGCTCCGCCAGCGCCAGCATGGTCAGGCATTTTGCGCAGCCGGGATTGCGCCTGACCACTTCCTGAAAATCGTTCAGCGCGCGCTCGGGGCGGCGCTTGCCGGCAAACTCCTGCACGCCCTTGGCATATTGCTTCTCGCTTTTGGCCGCCAGACCCTGCGCCGTGCCCACGGACTTGAGTTCAGGCAGAAGGTGGGCCACCAGATCCTGCTGCGGAAGCACATCAGTATCCTGTTCATCCGGCCTGAGCGTTATCGGAAGCCGCACCGGGCCGGCGAAATCAGCGTAATCGATCAGCTCATGCGCCGTCTGGAATCCGCTTTTCTTGACGGTCAGCCAGACCTTGAAATCCGGAATCGAGCCCCGGGCCAAACGGTAGAAGGTCTGGAAATCTCCGGAAGCGTCCGTCTTGAAGTAACGGAATTCCCCCGCCGCCAGAGGACTGATCTGCACCGACGCGTCCCGGATTACGTCGCCCTCCAGATTCATCACTCTGCCCGCCACCGCGTAATCCCGCTGGTCCTGTCTCAGCCCCCCCAATTCGCTGACGCCCCATGACAGATTTTCCGGGCGCGCGAACGTGGCGCCGCCCGGGCCCTGGGCGAATGCCGGCGCGGCGCCTGTACAAAGCGCAATCACCATTGCGACGGATGGAATTATCAGAAGGCGAAGTTCGCTCTTAATGCTCGACGCGCGCATAGGCCCTGGTCTGCTCGTTTGGAAAGCGCCTCACATCGAAGGTTACCACCTTTCCCGGCGAGCTTCCACCGGCTACGGCCGTGCCGCGACATATTGCAGGGGCTCTGCGCAATCTGCGGACATTACTGGTACCGCCGGTGTTTAAAATCAGCGACGTCGCCATCGGAAAGCTGGAAGCAGTTCCGGCCGTGTCGCCGCAAGCGGAAGCGGTAGCGCCAATAGCGTTCAATGCCCTCGGGATCGTCCGTGCGAATGGCGTGAACAGTTTCCGGGCGCTGCGCCAGCAACAAGCCCGTCGCCATCAAACGCCCTCCGGCGGGCTCCACGCGGCCGAGCCTGTAACATTCCCCTTGCCGGTCCAAATAGACAAACCCTTTGTCATTCCCTGGGCGGTAGGGATGAGCGATAGCCTTCTTTTCGTAGTGCCGCCTGATGAGTTCCAGCACGAAGGCAAATTCCGGCTTCCCCTCGCAGTGTGCCGCCAACCTCACCAGTTTCTCGTCCCGCAAACCAAGCCGGCGAAAGTTTTGCCGCTCAGGAAACGACGAGTCGGATTTTCGCCGCACGATAAAGTCAGCCTGCGAGGGCAGCTTCTTCAGCTCCATCACCAGCTCGGCGTACCGCTGCAGGATGTAGCCTTCCGTAATTCGTTTGTTGGGCGGCGTGGGTATGAACCCGCATTCGGCCTGAAACTCGGACCACGACTTCCAATAGTTGCCGCCGCGCCAGTAACTGTATGGCAGCTTCGCATATTTCACGAACAAGCGGCAGCCGACCAGCCTGCCGTCGCAAATCGCCACCATGTCTTTGTACTTCCTGATGATTTCCTCTTTTGTGAACCTGGGCTGCGGCTCCGGCGGCAAACCCATCAGCCGGTCAAGCCTTTCGTCTTCACTAAGATTTTTCATTGTCGTGATTGGGCGCAGGCAGTACGCGGCATCCGCAGACAATAAGCCGTCTCCGGCCGCCTGCTCCTCGCCTGTTTCTCCTGTAGGATTTGAGCCCTTAGAATAGGCCTTAACTACATAATAACATACAAATCGTATTTGTCAAGAGTAAACTTGCGTCTCGTACTCGTAGGGGCGCACGGCGTGCGCCCCTGCCGACCCGGCGCGGCATTCGGCATTGTAGGGGCGGGTTTTGAAGCCCGCCCCTACAGGAACTCGGGGTCCTGCGCCCAGCGCAGCGGGTTGGTTGAAATGTATTCACGGATGACGGCTAGTTCTTGCGGATCGCGCACGATGTGTTCGAAATAATTCCGCTGCCACACGGGCACGCCGGGCGTTCCCCGCATTTGGTTGATGCGCGAAGCGGAAGCGGATTTGAATCCAGCCAGGAACGATGCGAGCGATCGCGGCTGGCGCTTCGCACGCGGTAGGGGCGCACGGCCGTGCGCCCCTATGTCGGCAATTCGCACGATCCCGTGAAGGTGATTCGGCATAACAACATATGCATCCATCTGAATTTCCGTCCGAATACGCTCTGAGCGGAGCCACTCCTCGCTCACAAACTTTCCAAACCGACTCAAAACCATCTCCCCATCCACAACCTCACCGAACAAATGCTGTTTTCCGTGGGCGCAAATCGTCACGAAATACGTTCCGGGCGCCGAATAATCGTACCCGCCCAACCTGACGGACCGCCGATGGTGGATTTCCGGGTCAAACATCCCGTCCATTTTATCGCGAAGCATCTCGTTTTGTAGGGGCGCACGGCCGTGCGCCCCTACGAACACCCGTTGTGATATCCTCTTCCTCGCAAATGAACTGGAAAAACCAGCTCTATTTTGACGATAGCCTGGCGATCCTCCGGCAGTGCGTCGCGGACGAATCCGTTGACCTGATCTACCTGCATCCGCCGCTTAATTCCAACGCCGCCAGCACGCCCGTAGCGCCCACCTTCAGGTGGGAATGTGCATCCGAAGCGCTGACCTTCAGGTCAGCAAATGCCGAGCTAAAGCTCGGCGCTACGAAGAGTCGAGAGGAATCAGCAGCACAGCTTGTCGCGTTCGGTGGCGCTGCTTCGGCTCCGCCACCACACCGCTAAGGAATCGTTATGAAGACCGTCTCGCGGATACTTGCCACTACGCACCTTGACAGTCACTCCGAGGCCATAACGCTTGAGGGCCTGAAGTCGTTCGTCGCGTCTGTAAACGCCGGCCATGTGCCCGTGGGTATCGAGCACGATCCCAGAATTGCCCCTGTCGGGAGGATCGCCTCGGCCCGCGTACGCCCGCTGGACGACGGAGAGTTTGCCGCGGTGGGCGTGGTGGAATTGTTCGAGGCCGGCGATGACCCCCAGCTTTTAGAGGACGGGCGGGAGATTCCGCTGGAGAGGTACCCCGACGGCGGCCTACAGGTCATGTACGACCGCAACCTCCGAGGCGTCTCGGACCAGGCTGTAGTGGACGAAATAGCCGCGCTCTTCGGAACGGCCCCGTGCCGGGAGCTTAAGAAGTCCCTTGACCCCTTGACCGTGCTGACGATCGGGGGCGCCTTTGTCCTCGGCGGTATGGCCCAAGGCTTTCTGAGCAAGCTCGGCGAGGACGCCTACCAGGCGCTGAAGGGAGGCCTCAAGAAACTGTTCGCCCGCAGAAGGGACGGGGAAAAGGAAAGGCTGCTGGTCTTCAGGGCGTTTTTGACAGGGAAAAGTGGCGAGGTAGAAGCAGTTGTGATTATCTCCAACCCCTCCGGCCAGGACATTGACGATTTCCTGGGGCCCGGGCTGGCGGCGCTGGACGCGAGCGTAAAGGCACTGTGGTGCCCCGAGTCCGGGGTCAAGAGGTTCGTGTTCGAATACTCGGCTGGCCACCTCACTCTGAGGTTCGGCGTCAGGAGGGACGCAGTGCCCATGTCACCCAGGACAGGAGAGCGATGACCATAACGCATCCCACAGCTAAGCGGCGGGTGCGTCCAATCCGGTCAGCTTCAACTTCAAGCACTGATCATCATGCAGCCTTTGGAAGGCAGGAAAATTTAGTTGCACGAGCATCGTGCGGAGACTTTCGTTAAAGCCGAGCGCAAAACGAAGCGCGGGCATGAGGGGCAACAGGGTTAAGGGAGGGTTCCAAAATGGACGCGCTGCCAGAAGGGAGGGACATACGCTTCACTTTCGAAAATGTAGAGGCGACGTGCCCTCACTGCGAGTACAGAAATACATTCAACAGGAGGTCAGACCTCCGCACGCTCGGCCCTATCGACTCCCTACGTGTCGCTTGCGAGTCCCCAAGCTGCTCGAAAGCCTTCCACATTATGGGAGACCTTGTCAACCCTGCGTACGAGATGATCATCTTCTACTGCCAAGAGCTTCTCGGGCAGAGGCTGTACTCCTACTGCGTACTCAACCTCGTCCAGGCGTTCGAAGCATTCTTCTATCAAGCCCTTCGCGTCGACCTACTCTATAAGCCGCTCTGGGCCAACGTCGAGTCCGGCAACGACGTCAGCGCTCTTGCAGCTCTCGAGGGCCTGCTCGACAGAAGGACACGGCGGTTCTCCTTTCAGGACCTCAGGGACCTGTTCATTTCACACGTGCTGTACGATCCCCTGCCGAAATCGCTTGCTGAGTCGGAGATCGTCGTCATGCGGGTACCGGCCAAACCCGCCCGCCACTCGAACGACGAAATCAGGAAAACGAGGACCATCGCAAACGAAAAGGTGAGGGAGCTTCTCCTGCGCCTGAACGCCTGCAAGGTGCACGAACTGAGAAATAGGGTGGTCCACAGCAGGATGTACAGGCCGAGCGTCGGGGAGGCGCTGCAAGCCTACAATGATGCTCGCGCGATCCTGCTTCCCCTGGGGCCGCTGCTCAATGTGCGCGACGCCGACCCGAATCGGTACTCGAAGCAGCAGACTCGCCTAGGCGCGTCGTTGGGGCGGACGACCTGAGCCCCCGCGAATCCAACTACTCCCCTGCCGTTTCGGGCTTGGGCGGGAGGGCACTCAGGACCGTAATCCAGGGACGAGAGAGCCGAGGTGGCGGGTTGCCGGAAGCAGAGCGGTCTGGTAGATTGGGCATATGACGAAGCTGCTTGAAGAAGCGCTGCTAAAGGTTTCAAAGCTCCCGCAGGACGAGCAGGATGCGATTGCTTCGCAGATTCTCACCGAGCTTGAGGACGAAGCGGAATGGGCCAGGCGGTTTGCCGCCACGCGAAATAAAATCCGCCGCATGTCCGAGCGGGCTTTGGAAGAGGACCGGCGCGGCGAGACCCACCCCCTGGATGATCTCCTTTGATTGAGTCGCGCACGACGCGGGAGTTCCGCGAAGCGTTCGCGCGGCTGCCCCAAGAAATCCGCCGCCAGGCGCGCCAGGCTTACAAACTATTTCTGAAAAATCCCAGCCACCCGAGCCTTCGATTCAAGAAAGTGGATGCGGAGAGCGGCACCTATTCCGTCCGCGTGGGCCTGGGCTACCGCGCGTTGGGCGCGATGAAGCGATCCAGGATCGTCTGATATTGGATTGGGTCCCATGCTGAATATGACCGGCTCCTCTGAATCGCGGCCGCGTGCCGCTCATTCCCCCGCCGTTTCGGGCTTGGGCGGGAGGGGGGTGAGGACCTGGATTTTGGCTTTGCGCGCCAGCTTGTTGAACTCCGGAATGTCTTTCGTTTCGATTTCGTGCCATGGCGAGAGTTTCTGTTCAACACGGCTGCTGAGGGAATCGAACTCAGTGTAGGACGCGGCGGTGGGAACGCCGTCGGCGCTTTCCACCACGTCCTCGAGCATCACCAGCATGTAGTGCAGCCGGATGGGATAATTCAGGGAATCTTCTGAAGACTTGATCTTGGGATTGACGAAATCGTCCTCGACGGCCTTCAGCTTCTTGTCCAGGCTTGATGCGGCATCGACCGCCGGCTTGTACTGGTCGCGGTCGGCGAAACGGTCCTTAAGGGCTTTCACCTGCGCACGGAGATCGATGATTTCATTGACGGCGTCCACAACTTCATTCGCCCGGTCCTGAATCTTCGTGGCCAGCTCGAATTGCTTTTGCAGGTCCGCCGGCGTCACCTGCTTGCGATTCCGCGGGTCGAGCCGCACTTCCAGCGGCTCGGCGTAATCCTTGCCATCGACGGTCAGCGTCACCTGGTATTTTCCCGGCAGCGCCCACGCGCCGTCCGGCGTCCAGTCGGAAAAAACGGCGCTCATGCCCGGAACCTCGCGCGGCGGCGGATAATGCAGGTCCCAGACGAAGCGGTTCAAGCCTTCCTTGGCAGGAAGCTTGGTCATGGGCTTCGCTTCTTCATCCTCGCCGCTTTCTTCGGATTCCGCTTTCTCGCCTTTCTTCTTTTTCTCAATATTCGAAAACCTGCGAACCACTTTGCCCTGGCTGTCGAGAATTTCCATCGTGATTTTCTGCTTCTCTTTGGGCTTGGAGCGCAGATAGTAATCAATGATTGCGCCCGCCGGCGGATTCTGCCCCGCGTCCGCCAGCTCTTCGGACCCGGCCACGCCGCGCAGGCGGTAAGCCGCGGCGGGAGCGAATAACCGCGCCGCCGCGTCCAGCTTTTCAGAACCGAGCTGTTCGAGCGGAGTGATGTCATCCAGCACCCAGAAGGCGCGGCCGTGCGTCGCGGCAATCAGATCGTGGCGCTTGATCGCCAGGTCGTGAACGGGACACACAGGCAGGTTCAGTTGCAGCGGCTGCCACTGGCCACCGTCATCGAATGAAACGTAAATTCCCGTTTCCGTTCCGGCAAAAAGCAAACCCTTGTGGTCCGGATCTTCGCGCACGGCGTGAACGTAAGCGCCATCGGGAATCCCTTTGTCAATTTCAGTCCAGGTTTTGCCGTAGTCCGTGGTCTTGTAGATGTAAGGTTTGAAGTCATCCGACTTGTGGCGGTCAACGGCCATGAAGGCACTGCCGGCATCGAAGGTTGAAGCATCGATGAGGCTGATCAGGCTGAAAGCGGGCACATCTTTGGGAGTCACATTATCCCAGTGACCGCCATCATCGCGAGTCAAGTGTACCAGGCCGTCGTCGCTGCCCACCCAGATCAATCCTTTGGAAAGCGGCGAGGGCGCGACGGTGAAAATGGTGTCGTAGTACTCGGTCCCCGTATTGTCTTTGGTGATGGGACCGCCGGAAAGCTGCTGCTTCGATTTGTCATTGCGCGTGAGGTCGGGGCTGATGATTTTCCAGGTGAAGCCATCGTCGCGGGTTTCAAACAGAACTTCGCCGCCGTAGTAAAGCACGTTGGGGTCCTGCGGCGATAGGACAATCGGCGAGGTCCAGTTGAAGCGATGCTTCAGCACCGCGGCGCTGAAGCCGTCGGTAACTTCCGGCCATGGCGAGATCTGCCGTTGCTCTTCCGTCCGCTTGTTGAAGCGGGTGATCACACCTTCGTAGCTGCCGCCGTAAACGATGTTCGGATCGGGAGGATAGGGCGCGATGTACCCGCTCTCACCGCCCCCGACCTGGTACCAATCCTGGCGTTCAATATCACCGTGATTGGTCCAGGCAGGAATGGCTACGGTCGTGTTGTCCTGCTGGGAACCGTAGATGTAATAGGGGAAACGGTTGTCGGTGATGACATGATAGAACTGCGCCGTAGGCTGGTTATCTAGCGTGGACCACGTTTTGCCACCATCCACCGTAATCGTTGCGCCGCCGTCGTTCCCTTCAATCATGCGCTTGGGATTCGTAGGATCGATCCACAGCGCGTGATTGTCACCGTGCGGAACAGGAACTTCCTTGAACGTCTTGCCGCCGTCGGTGGATCGAAACGCGTTGACGTTCAGTTCATAAACAGTGTCCGCCGCTTTGGGATCGGCAAAGATGTGCATGTAATACCAGGCGCGCTGCAAAAAGCGATGATCCTCGTTGACCAGTTCCCACGTCTTGCCGCCGTCGTCGGAACGGTAAAGCCCTCCTTCCTTGGCTTCGACCTGAGCGTAAACACGCTCGGAATCAGCGCCGGAAATCGCCACCCCAATTCGCCCCAGAATTCCTTTCGGCCAACCTTTTCCTTCGACTTTCTTCCAGGTCTTGCCGCTGTCCACGGTCTTATAAAGGCTGCTCCCGGGACCTCCGCTCGTCATGCCCCACGCCGTCCGTTGCACCTGCCAGAGCGCGGCAAAAAGAATGCGAGGATTGTTGGGATCCATCGAGAGATCGATAGCGCCGCTTTTGTCGTCCTTAAAAAGAATTTTGTCCCACGTTTTGCCGCCGTCAGTCGTCTTGAAGACTCCGCGTTCAGCGTTCGGGCCGTAAGCATGCCCGACGGCAGCGACGTATGCCACGTCAGGATTTCGAGGGTCGACCACAATGCTGGCGATGTGCCGGGTGTCCTTCAGGCCAACGTTCTCCCAGGTTTTGCCGCCGTCGGTTGACCGGTACACGCCGTCGCCGTAGGAAATGTCACCGCGCAGGCAAGGCTCGCCGGTTCCGACATAAATGACGTTGGGATCCGAGGCCGCAACCGCAATCGCTCCGATGGAGGCAATCGGTTCTTTGTCAAAGATTGGCTTCCAATGGACTCCGCCATCCGTCGTTTCCCAAACTCCTCCGCCGACTGCGCCGAAATAATATTTATTCGGCCGGCCCACAACGCCCGTGACGGCTTCCACGCGGCCGCCGCGAAAGGGGCCGATCAGACGCCACTTCATCTGCTTGAAGTTTTCAGGTTTGTATTGCTGCGCGAATAATGGCAGACCGAACGCCACGCTCGCAAGCAGGCAAAGCAATTTCGCTGATGTCCGACAAGTGTTATTCCGGCGCATTCGGTATTCTCCGATCAGTTTCTCTTTTTACCACCCGCCGAGGTCGCGGCCGGCTTGCGGCAGCGATTCGAGCGACGGACCCAGGCCGTTTTCCCGTTCCCAAGAAGAGCGGAATTTTATAACATTCTGGAAGGAAATAGAAAGACGGGAGTTGCGGCAGAAACGATGTCCAAAAAACACAGCGACGCAGTTCAGAAGCAGTTCACCAAAACGGTTGATGCGTTCTCAAAATTCGCGGTCCGGGATACGCCGGAAGTGCTGGAGGAAAAGGTCGCTTTTGCAAAACTCCAGCCCGAGGATTCCCTGCTGGACGTGGCGTGCGGGCCGGGAGCCTTTGTTCTGGCCGCGGCACCCAAGGTCACATTTGCGCGCGGCACGGATCTGACAGCCGCCATGCTGCGCCAGGCACGAGCGTTCCAGAGCGAGCGGGGAATCACCAACGTCTGCTTCGACCGCGCGGAAGCCGAGCATCTGCCTTATCCCAATTCGACCTTCGACCTTGTCACCTGCCAGTTCGCATTCCATCACATGCTCAAACCACGGAACGCCCTGAGGGAAATGGTCCGGGTTCTGAAGCCCGGCGGGCGGCTATTCCTGGTGGATACGATTGGTCCCGAATCGGACGCCAAAAGCGAATTGCACAATCGAATCGAAATCCTGCGTGACGCCTCCCACACGGAAACGCAGCGACTGACTTCAATCCTCAGGATGTTCGACGATGAAAAGCTGCAAATTGTGCGGCAGGCTCTGCGGCGGCGAGAACGATCTTTCAACCAATGGATGCTGAGAGCCGGCCTCGAACCTGAGCACAAACGATATCAGGAAGCCCGCAAGCTGCTTGAGGAATCCGCGGAGGGCGACCGCGCCGGATTTTCTCCCAAGGCGCAGGACGGCGACATTGTGATTGTGCACAACGAGGGGTTGTTTCTCGCCGCGCGTGCGGATGCCGAAATTGCCTGATCCCGAGCCGCACACTCAGCGCGAAACCGGGTCTGGATTCACCGGACCGAAAGGCCACTCGTTGCGCCGGCGCGCCCTCACCAGATAAGCCGCCGTCCCCACCACAAAAACACCGACTGCAAACAGCAGCGAGCCCGGCGAAGAAGTCGAAAGGATATAAATCCAGCCCAGAATCGAAATCAAACCGGGAATGGGATAGAGCCACATTTTGAAAGGCCGCACCATCTGCGGCTCGCGAAAGCGCAGGACGAAGAAGCCCACGGCCTGCGGCAGATATTGCAGCAGGACTCGAGTCGCCACGAGACTGGTGATGACCTGCGGAAGCTTGAGCAGACTGAAAGCAGAGGCGATCACGCCGAGTGTGACCAGAGAAACGTGTGGGAAACCGCCCTTGGGATGCAACTTGGCGAAAGCTCGGAAGAAGTTGCCGTCCTCGGCCGCGGCGTAAGGAACTCGCGAATATCCCAGAAGCAGAGAAAAAATTGAAGCAAAGGCAATCCAGAGCATCAGCAGGCTCATCACGCTGCCGGCCCAGTGGCCGTAGAGCCGGGCAATGTATGTGGAAGCGATGAACTGGCTGTGCTGGGCTTCGCGCCAGGGCACGACGCTCAGGATCGACGTGTTCATCAAAATGTAGAGGAAGCCGACAATCAGAATGGACCCCACGATCGAGCGCGGGATCACGCGGCCCGGCTCGCGAATCTCCTCGGCAAGATAGCAAACGTTGTAGTAGCCGAAATAATCGTAGAGGGCGTAGAGCGTGGCGTGGCCGAGACCCGCCCAGAAGATAATGCTCAGATGGAATGCGCCGGGAGGAAAGTCAAAGATGCGCGCCGCGCTCAGATGCGGCAGGCCGGAACCGATAATCCAGAAACATCCGCCCAGAACTCCGACCAGCATCACGACCGAGAGGTTTCCGACCACGCGAATGCGGCGGTAAAGAAGCAGCACGAGCGCCAGCGGAATGAAGGAGGCGAAAATCCGGATTTCCCACGGTGTCATCCACGGCGCGAGATAGTGGAAGTAGTCGGCAAAGCCAATCGACCCGCTGGCCACAGAGAGCGGCGCGGAAAACATGATCTGCCACACCAGCAGGAACGAGAGCCACCGGCCCGCGCCGTGCGGACCGAGAGCCTGCCGCAGATAGTTGTAGCTGCCGCCGGCCTTGGGAAGCGCCGCGCCGAGTTCCGCCCAGACCAGTCCGTCGGCGAGCGCCAGGACAGCTCCAATCAGCCAGCCCAGCATCGCCTGCGGCCCGCCCATCGTGGAAAGGAAAAGCGGAATGGTGATAAACGGGCCAATGCCCACCATGTCCGTGATGGACAGCGCGGTGGCCTGCACCAGTCCGAGTTCCCGCCGCAAATGAGAAGCGCGCTGTTCCTGGCTCATGATGTCGATTGCGTCCGCGGGTGAAGGAGAATGGTTCGCGTCATGACTTCCGCCTGATGCGCCGGAGAATTTCCGCCTTCCATTTGGGATCGGGACGGCCTTTGGGAAGCGTCATCATAAAAAAGTAGATGGTCTCAGCAGCCTCTCGCAAACGGCTCAGGCAATAAGGGCAGCCGCGAGCGAGATGGCCATCGAGATCGCCGGATTCTTCCGGCGTCGCGAGGCCCAGCAAATAGAGCTCATAAAGATCGTCTAAATGGCGGCAGTCCATGTGCCGATCACCGTCCTCATGCGATGCCGCATGAATCGAAAGGCGGCGCGCAGGTCCGTCTTGATTTTCCCCACCGGCTCGCCCAACTGGGCGGCGATTTCCCCATCCGTCTGCCCCTGCACGATGGCCATCTCAAGCAGCCGGACCTGAGATTCGGGAAGCTGCCGGAGGAATTTGCCGAGCAGATTTCGCTTCTCATCGATCAACCGTGCTACCTTCGGCCCCGGCAACCAGGCGCCCGAGGCAGGCAGCGATTCCAGCCGCGCCAGGGCCACGGGCCGTTCGCCGCGCGCCTTTCGCGCCAGGTCTACAACTTTCGCCCGCGCACGTAGCGCCAGCCAGGCTTCCGCGCTGGCGTGCGACGCGGCAAGCCGTCCCGCTTCGCGCCACAACCGGACGAAGCCTTCCGTCACTATTTCGCCCGCCGCCTTTGAGTCCGGCGCGGACCGGCGAACCAGACCGGCAATGCGCGGCGAAATCTGATTATAAAGTTCGAGAAGAGCAGCATCATCGTGAGCCGCAATTCTCGAAAGAAGGTCGCCGGATTGGGTTGGCTGGGTCATCTCAAGTGCGGCCGGAGAGTCCTCCATTCATAGGTCCGGCTTCTACGCTCGGCTTTCTACTGGGCTTCGCGATGAGAACTGAATGTTGCAGTGCCGTGACTGCAGATCGGCAAGCCGAACGCAAAGTCCCGCTCCGTCACGTCGGCAGACGAACTGTATTCAGCCTGTGATCTTCTTCGCGGCCGCGTCCCAAACGGCTGCCGTCTTGTTGAAATAAGAATAATTGGCCAAGTGGCAGCCGAGCGCCGTCCAGTTACTGAAGACCGGACCTTCGTCCGCGGGCTTGCGGCTGCGAACGGACTCGAAGAAGTTGTTCATGTGCTCGACGTCCAGGTTGTAGCCGTCGGGCGCGCGAAAAGTTCTGGCCTGTTCCACAAGCTGGTAAGACCCGAGCGGAGGCGACGGATGCTCATCGTGCCAGTTCTTCAAATATTCCTCGCGCAGCTTCCTCGGCCAGCCGTAGATGGAATAACCCTCCGGTTTGGGAGTCGTATCCTGGGGCGCAAACGTGACCGAGGTTTCCGACACTTCGATCGTTCCTTTGGTGCCGAAGATGCGCGTCATTCCTCCCGCCGAATCGTTATTGAGATTGCAGCGGACGGAGACGCGAATCCCGGGGTAATCGTAGAGTGTCCAAAGCAAGTCGGGCTGGTCGCGGCCATCCTTCCAGCGGAAAATCCCGCCCGCCGATTGCGCCCGCTGTGGAGGGCCGTCGAAATCGAGCACGGTGTAAATACCGGTCAGCAGGTGAACGAAGAGGTCGCCGGGAAGGCCCTCGCCGTAATCCCGCCAGCAGCGCCAGCGGAAAAACCGATGTGCGTCAAAAGGCCGCTTGGGCGCGTCGCCCAGAAAAGTTTCCCAGTCAATCGTGGTCGGGCTGGCATCCGGCGGAACCGGATATTCCCACGCGCCGCTTTTGTCGTTGCGGTCAATCCAGGCTTCGACCGCTGTCACCTGGCCGAGCTCGCCGCTCTTGAACATTTGGTTGGCCTTGGCGAAAGCAATGGAACTTCGGCGCTGGCTGCCGACTTGAATGATCCGCTTGTATTTTTCCGCCGCCGCGATGATGCGCGGGCCTTCGTCGGGATGATGCGTCATCGGCTTTTCGCAATAGACGTCCTTGCCGGCGGCGCAGGCGTCTTCAATGATTTTCGTGTGCCAGTGATCAGGAGTTGCCACAATCACGGCATCAATGTCCTTGCGATCCAGGACGCGCCGGTAGTCCTTGGCGGTGTCGAGCTTCTTGCCGGCAAATTCCTGGGCCGCCAGCAGCCGGCCGTCGTAAAGGTCGGCGACCGCAACCATCTCCGTGCCCGGACATGCGATGGCGCTTTGCAAATCCTCGCATCCGCGCACGCCCGTGCCAATCGAAGCAAAACGAATTGTATCGGAGGGCGGTACAGGCCCGGCCGCCGCACGCAGCGGTTTGGGTTCCAGCATCGTGACTTTTGCCGCCGCCCCCAGCGCTGCCGCTCCCGCTCCCGTCCGCATGAAATCACGCCGAGACATGGAATGTTTTTTCATTAAATCCCCCCAACGATCAACTGCAAGAATATGCAAACAACGGCACAGTCTGACAGAAACGCCTGCGCAGGGAAAGTCCCTTTTCCGATTTCCCGGCGGCCCAGCTTGCAGGACTTCACAAGTTTTCGCCGCGCTGCCTTGCGGCCGAGGACGAACCGACAAGCTTCTGTAAATCCTCCCCTGTGACGCGCATGGTGAGCCATTCCTTCATTACTTTTGCTCCCAGCGATTCGTAAAATTGGATCGCCGGCGAGTTCCAATCGAGCACTTGCCATTCGAACCGACCGCAGCGTTCTTCAACCGCGAGTTTGGCAAGATAAGTTAAAAAGCTCTTGCCGATTCCTTTGCCGCGGAAGCGCGGGCGCACGAACAGGTCTTCGAGAAAAAGCGTTGGCCGGCCGACCCAGGTGGAATAATGGTAGAAGAAAAGCGCGAAGCCCGCCGGTTCGCCGTCCCACTCCGCGATGACGACGCGAAACTTGGGATTGGTGCAAAAGCCGTCGCGCCGAATGTCTTCGGCCGTGGCGACGGCCTGCTCCGGAGCCTTTTCGTACTCCGCCAAGTCGTGAATCAACTCGAGAATCAGGGGAATGTCATTTTCATCGGCGTTTCGTATGGTCAGCATGACGGCATTCTAGCGCGAGTGGCGCCGGGAAGCCGATGGGTTTCCGCGGCGGGCGTTTCAAACAGCTTGGGTTCGATCGGGTTCGTTCGGCTTCGTTCGGCTTCGTTTGGAGGGTCAGTCTTTTTTTTCAATGAGTTAACGGCTTCGTTCGCAAAAAAAGATTGTTTAAAATTGCGTGCTTTTACGCTCCCGACATGCTTCCCAGCCGCATCTGGAGCGGCTCCGGCGCAATTTGCAGTGGTCATACACGTCGCACATTTGTTCCTTCCACCTTCGTCACAGCAGTATCTGGAGCGGCTTTCATGCATGTCGCACGTGCGGTGAAAGCGGCGATTTTCCTCTTCATCCCGCCTGTCGTTATCCCTCTGCGGGCCATCGGCCACGGACGAAATGTCCGCGACACCTTAACCCTTCAGTATACAATACCACATCAGTTAATAAAGTCAAGGGGCGCTGGCGGCGCGACCGGCCGCCGATCGAGCGCAGCATTCCGACGAATTCCCATGGAGGGATTTTTCAGATGAGCTTGATGCCGGGGAAAAAGTAGGACATTTCAAAGGCCGCAGTCGCGGGCGCGTCCGAACCGTGAACGGCGTTGTGCTCGATGTCAGCGGCGTAAAGTTTTCGGATAGTTCCCGCCGCCGCATTGGCGGGGTTGGTGGCGCCCATGACTTCACGCAGCCGGGCGATGGCGTCTTCGCCTTCCAGCACCATCGGCAGCGCCGGACCGGAACTCATAAAAGTGGCGAGGCTTTCAAAGAAAGGCTTGTCGCGGTGAACAGCGTAAAAACCTTCCGCCTCTTTTCGCGAAAGCGAAACCAGGCGAGCCGCGACAATTCTGAGCTTGTTCGATTCCAGAATTTTGATGATGTCGCCAACGTGGCCGGCGGCCACGGCGTCCGGCTTGATGATGGTCAGCGTGCGTTCAATTGCCAAGGGACACTCCGTTTCAGGAATCAGGAACTAGCCTTCGGCCTGTTTTGCCGCGGGCTTCAATAATTTCGCAATCGTCTCGCCGATGAGGGCGGGACTTTTCGCCACATGGATGCCGGCCGCTTCAAAGGCGGCGATCTTGTCGGCCGCGGTTCCCTTTCCGCCGGAAATGATGGCGCCCGCATGGCCCATGCGGCGTCCGGGCGGAGCGGTTCGGCCGGCGATGAAGCCGACGACAGGCTTCTCCACGCAGTTCTTCACGAAGGCCGCAGCTTCTTCCTCGGCAGCGCCGCCGATTTCTCCGATGACGACGATGGCATGCGTATCCGGATCATCGTTCATCAGATGAAGCGCGTCCACGAATGAGGTCCCGATGATCGGATCGCCCCCGATGCCGATGCAGGTGGCCTGTCCGATGCCCAGCGCCGTGAGCTGGCCCACCGCTTCATAAGTCAGCGTGCCGCTGCGCGAAATCACTCCGACGTGTCCCGGCCGATGAATCGAACCGGGCATGATGCCGATCTTGCACTTGCCGGGCGAGATGATCCCCGGGCAGTTCGGGCCGATCAAACGGGTTTTTGAACCCTGCAGAAACTGCCGGGCGCGAACCATATCGAGCGTCGGAATGCCTTCCGTAATGGCGACGACGAGCGGCATGCCCGCATCCGCCGCTTCCATGATCGCGTCGGCGGCAAAGGGCGGAGGAACAAAAACGACGGAGGCGTTGGCGCCCGTCTTCTCCATGGCCTCGCGAACGGTGTTGAAAACCGGAGCCTGGTGCGCGCCGTCTTTCGTCTTCCAGGTTGTGCCGCCTTTGCCCGGCGTAACCCCGGCCACAACTTTGGTGCCGTAAAGCGCCGCCTGTTCGGCGTGGAACGCGCCTTCGCGCCCCGTGATGCCCTGAACCAGCAACCGCGTTTTTTCGTCAACCAGAATGGACATGAGATCGATTCAGTTCTTGCCGGCCGCCGCCACAACCTTTTCCGCAGCGTCCTTCATGCCTTTGGCGACGGCAAAATTCAATCCCGATTCAGCCAGAATCTTCTGGCCTTGCTCGACGTTCGTCCCTTCCAAACGCACAACGACAGGGACCTTGATGCCCAGGCTCTTCGCCGCCGAAACCACGCCGTTGGCAACGATATCGCAGCGCATGATGCCGCCGAAAATATTGATGAGCACGGCGCGAACGTGAGGGTCGCCCAGAATGATTTCAAAGCCGCGGCGAACCTGTTCTTCATTGGCGCCGCCGCCCACGTCGAGGAAATTGGCGGGACGCCCGCCCGCATACTGGATGATATCCATGGTCGCCATGGCAAGTCCCGCGCCGTTGACCATGCAGCCGACTTCGCCGTCGAGGCGGATGTAATTGAGCTTGAATTTCGAGGCTTTCACTTCGAGCGGGTCTTCCTCGTCCAGATCGCGCAGTTCGACAATATCCTTGTGACGGAACAGCGCGTTGTCGTCAAAATTCATTTTGGCATCGAGCGCCAGCAGCCGGCCATCTTTGGTCAGAACGAAGGGATTGATTTCGACGAGCGACGCGTCCGTCCCCCACAGGGCGCGATAAAGAGCGGAAAAAATCCGGGTGGCTTCAGGAAGCAGAATGGGATCGAGTCCGAGCCCGAATGCAATCCGCCGCGCTTGAAACGGCTGAAGGCCGACCGCCGCATCAATGAATTCCTTAAGAATTTTTTCGGGATGCTGGGCGGCGACAACTTCGATCTCCACTCCGCCTTCACTCGATGCCATCAAGACGGGCCGTGCGCTGTCGCGGTCCACCACCAGACCGAGATAAAACTCGCGGGCGATTTCAAGCCCTTCCTCGATCAGGACGCGCCGGACGATTCGCCCTTCTGCGCCGGTCTGCGGAGTTACCAGTTTTTGGCCGAGCAAGGCGGATGCGATTCGCTCGGCGTCGGCGGCGTCGCGGGCCAGCTTGACTCCGCCGGCTTTGCCGCGCCCGCCGGCGTGAATCTGCGCCTTGACCACAACTTTGCCGCCCAGACGCTTCGCCGCCTCACCGGCTTCTTCCGGCGTGAAGGCAGCCTCGCCGTGGGGCGTGGGAACCCCAAACCTTGCGAGAATCTGCTTGGCCTGATATTCGTGGATCTTCATTTCTGGTGACGGGGCCGGCGCTCAGCCGAAGGCTTGCCGCCTGAAGACTTCAGGCAGATGGGGCCTTTGCGGCCAAAATTTGTGAAGTGCGGGCCGTTTCCACAGTAGAATGATGATTGCGCTTTCCGTGGAATCCAAAAGTATAGAAAAATCGCGCCCAAAAAGCAACGGAACGACCGTGCAGATTCGCGAAGCCATCGAAAAAATATGCGCCGGACAGCATCTGACCCGCGGCGAAGCGCGCGGGGTGATGGAACTTTTACTCTCGGGAACCGTGCCGGACGATCCGATCGTCGAACTGCTGACGGCGCTCAGGGACAAGGGCGAGCAACCGGCGGAAGTCATCGGATTTGCCGAAGTCATGCGCTCTCACGCCGCGGAAGTTCTCCATCGCGCCGGAGTCACGGCGGACCGGTTGGCGAATCTCGGTCCGCTGCTCGACACCTGTGGAACGGGCGGCGACGGGCGCGGAACGTTCAACATCTCGACGGCCACGGCGCTGGTGGTTGCCGGCGCCGGCGTGCCCGTAGCGAAACACGGCAACCGTTCGATCTCCAGCCGCTGCGGCAGCGCCGACGTGCTGGAAGCGCTCGGTGTCGCGATCGATCTTCCGCTCGACCGGATTCCGGAGTGCCTGGAAGAAACCGGCATGGTCTTTCTGTTTGCGCCGCACCTCCATCTGGCCATGAAACACGTGATGGGCGCGCGGCGGAAGATCAAAACGAAAACAGTTTTCAATCTCCTTGGACCGCTCACCAATCCGCTCGGAGCCTCGGCGCAACTGGCCGGCGTTTATGACGCGGCGCGAACGGAGATGATGGCGGAAGCGCTTGCTGCGGTCGGAACCCGGCGCGCCTTCGTCGTGGCAGGCTCGGACGGATTGGATGAAATCACCCTCAGCGGCCCCACACGCCTTTCGCAAGTTGACACCGGCCGCGTCGAAACGCGCGAGGTGGTTCCCGAGGACTTCGGCCTTCCGCGCTCGAGCGCCGAGACGCTCACCGGCGGCGGCGCGGATGAAAACGCGCGGCTCCTGCTGCGCGTCCTGGAGGGAGAATCCGGACCAATCAGGGATTCGGTGCTGGCCAACGCTTCCGCGGCTCTGGTGGCCTACGGCAAGAGCCAGGGCTTCCGCGAGGGAGTGAAGGCGGCCTCGGAAGCGATTGATTCAGGGCGCGCGCGCAAAGTCCTGGAGTCGCTCGTGGAATTCACTCGAAAGGCCAGACCTTAAGCATCGTCCCGGCAAAAGACGGCCGCTCGATAATGCGGCGCGATTCAATCTGCCTGGCTTCGTGAGTGCGAAGGAGCCGGGCCGCGGGACAGCGCTTCACTACACTCGAGGAGTTCGTTAACTCTTGTTCTGCTTCAGCGATTCCGGAACACGGCGGCAATGCGGCATTCTCGCGTTGTTGTTTTCGGCAGTCCTGATCCCGGCGGCGCTGCGGGCTCAGGAGAAAACCATCGTCTGGAATTTTGACAACAGCCTGACGAGTTCATTAGGCGGAAATTACAATACCTTTTCGCGCGAGCCATCCTGGGCCCGGATCTATCTTGACCCCGCGGTCCACCTGCCGCCCTCGGGGCACTCTCTGCGAATCACCGTCCATCGGGCCGCCACAGGTTTTTGCGGATTGTGGGCGAACTTCTATCCCGACGCAGACAATCCCGCGAAGCTCTTCAACGCGAGTCCTTACCACTTCCTGACGTTCTGGATTAAGGGCGACCAGGCCGGCGGAGGATTTTACCTGAAACTGATCGATCAGAAGGGCGAGAGCAATGAAGACGCTCAACCTTCTCGCCCGCTGCGCGCTTATCTGCCGCGGGGAATTACCACTTTCTGGCAGAAAGCCTGGATTCCGCTTTCGGATTTTCCCGGCGTCGATCCCGGAACACTGGCTCGAATCGTTCTGATTTTTTCGCAGCCGGGAGATTATCGCTTCTACCTCGACAACATCGGCTTTGAGGCGGCCAAAACGCCCGCCGAAGTGCCGGGCTCCATGAAGATTGCGAAGCACCCGGCCTACAGCCTGAGGGATTCTTCCAACACCATGTGGGTCTGGCAGACCCAGGCGCTTTGGACCGATCCGTCGGAGCCGGCACGGCTCTTCGCATTCTGCGCTCGCATGAATGTGCGGCAGATTTACCTTTCGGTCGATTTTCCCGGCGCGTCGCAGGGCCAGGTGCCCTCGACGGTAGCCAATCCGGACCGGCTGCGCGCGTTGATTGAGGAGGCGCACCGGCACAAACTGCGCATTCAAGCGCTGGCCGGAACACCGGAATGGGCGCTGGCCGCTCATCATGAGGATGCGCGCGGCGCCGTTGCGGCGATACTCGATTTCAATCGCGCTTCCCCGCCCGCGGCGCGGTTTGACGGCATTCATTTTGACGTTGAGCCTTACGTCTTAATCGGATTTGAAGATCTGCCTTTTCGCCGGAAGCTCCTGGAGCAATTTCTCTCCATGGTCTCGCTATGTTCGAGGGCTGCCAGAGCCGGACGGCTGCCTTTTTCGTGCGACGTTCCCTGGTGGTTTTTCCCGGCTGCGGGCTCGCCGGATCGTCAGGCAATGACAATCGCCTTTAACGGCAGTCAGAAGACCGTCGGAGAACATCTGGTGGATTTGCTGGGCACGGTCACGATCATGGATTATCGCAATCAGGCTTGCGGCGCTTCGGGAATCATCAATTACGCCGGCCCGGCGATGGCTTACGCCGCGACGCACCACAAAAAAATCGTCGTCGGCCTTGAGACTTCCGCGGAAGAACCCACGCCGGTTGATTTTGTGCTGGCCATGCCCACCGCGGATTTCGAAAGCCGATTCAGCGCCGCGGGGCTTCTGGGAGTCCGCAGTTTTCACGGTTTTGAGCTTCACGGGCTGGCTTCCGGAGGAACAGTCTTCATCGGCCTGGGGATGCCGCAGCCCCAAAGGCCGCAGCCGACGCAGCCGATCGCGCAGGCGCTGACGGAATTGCGGCAGGCCGTTGGGGCCACAGCCAACGAGTATCCGGTTGAGCCCTCGCTCAACCTGGCAAACGCGAACGTGGCGGCCGACCCGGAATGGACGAGCTTTGCGCAGGAAACTTTTGCAGGCGCGCCCGGTTCCACGGCGATATCGGGTTTTCAGGCGGTGAACCGGACCGCTCCGAGCATCACCTTCGATGGATTAAGCCAGACCGTCTTCGAAGAAGAGGCGGGATCGGTGGAAGAGTGGATCGGCCAGGCGCCGGGATTCGGCGGACTCGGCTTGCACTATTACACAAGCCTGCGAACTCTGATGAATTCCCAGTGACCCGCGCCGACGGCACAGCGGTCACAGCGCAAGAAAATTCTTAAGAAGCTGCTTTCCGGCGCCGGTCAGAATGGATTCGGGATGAAACTGAACCCCTTCCACCACTATATCCTTGTGACGCAAACCCATGATGAGTCCGTCGGGCGAGGTGGCCGAGATCGAGAGACAATGAGGAAGCGTTTCGCGTTCGACAATCAGCGAATGATATCGCGTTGCGGGAAATGGATTTTCAACGCCGGAAAAAATGGTTTGCCCATCGTGGGAAATCAGGCTGGTTTTTCCATGCATGATTTCGGGCGCGCGAATCACTTTGCCGCCGAAAGCCTGGCCGATGGCCTGATGCCCCAGACAGACACCCAGGATGGGCACTTTGCCCGAGAAACGGCGAATGACTTCGATGCAGATGCCCGCTTCGGAGGGAGTCTTCGGGCCGGGAGAAATCACGATTCGATCGGGCGCAAGCTGCCCGATCTCCTCCGGTGTCGTCTGGTCATTCCGGCGGACGAGCGTTTCCGCGCCCAGTTCGCCCAGATACTGAACCAGGTTGTAAGTGAACGAATCGTAGTTGTCAATAACGAGCACCATCGGTTTGCCGGTTAGCATTATACGCGGTGTTGTGACTTCAATTCGCGAGGAAAAGCCGGATGGATATACAGCCTGTGACACTCCGCGGAGAATTTGTCCGCCTCGAACCGCTCTCGGAGGCGCATTGCGCCGGGCTTGCGGAAGTCGGTCTGGATGAGGAACTGTGGCGCTGGATTCCGCAGCCGGTCCGTTCCGCGGAGGAGATGCTCGTCTACATCCGAACCGCCCTTGAAGAGAAGGCGCGAGGCGTGTCGCTGCCCTTCGCCACAGTCGAAGCCGCAACGGGCAAGGCCATCGGCAGCACCCGCTTCATGAATATCGCCGGCGCCCATCGCCGCGTCGAAATCGGCAGCACGTGGCTCGCAAAGCCCTGGCAGCGCACGGCCGCGAATACGGAAGCCAAATACCTGATGCTGCGCCACGCTTTTGAAACGCTGGGCTGCATTCGCGTCGAGCTCAAAACCGATTCGCTCAACGAACGCTCCCGCCGGGCCATTCTGCGCATCGGCGCGCAGGAGGAAGGAACGCTTCGCAATCATATGATCACTTCTACGGGAAGGATCCGGCACACCATCTATTTCAGCGTCACCGATTCCGAATGGCCGGACGTGAAAGCCCGGCTGGAGCAGCGCCTGGGCCGGAACCCTTAGGCGCCACCCAGCCGGACGAGAACTTCTGCAAAGGATGGTCTAGAAGATTTCGAAGCGTTCCTGATGAACCGTCGGATCGCTCTTGATGACGATTTCCTTGCGCACCGAGGATTCAATCTCAGAAATCAGCAAACCTTCTTTCGATTTCAATTCCCTGGCTACGACGGGATTCACGCGCAGAGTGATGGTCTTGCCGTCAATCTGCTGCGCGAGCTTCCGCGCTTCCGAGAGGATTTCGTTGCAGACCGTCGTCACCGACTTGATCCATCCCGAGCCGTTGCAGAATTCGCAAGGCTCGCAGAGGCTGCGCTGCAGTGATTGCTTGACTCGCTTGCGGGTCAGAGCCACCAGGCCGAATTCGTTGAAGGCCAGAACTTTGGTCGGCGCGCGGTCGTGGCGCAGCGCTTCCTCAAGAGCCTGAACGACGCGGTTGCGATTGCGGCGCTCGTCCATATCAATGAAATCGATGACGATGATTCCGCCCAGATCGCGCAGGCGCAACTGGCGGACGATTTCCTTGACGGCATCGATATTGGTTTTGAGGATGGTATCTTCCAGACGATTCGTCTTGCCCACGTACTTACCCGTGTTGACGTCAATCGCAACCAGCGCTTCCGTCTGATTGATGACGATGTAGCCGCCCGACTTGAGCCAGACTTTGGGCCGAAGAGCCTTTTCCAGCTCCGCCTGAATGCCGGACTCTTCAAACAGCGGCGTCTCGCGCGTATGGAGCCTCACGTTGGGGAGCAGGGCCGGCTGGGCGCGGCTGATGAATTCCACAACCCGTTCGTAATCCATTTCATTGTCGGCGCGAATCGCCTTGAAATCGGGCGTCAGCGTGTCGCGCAGAATTCTCTGCACCAGATCGAGATCGCGGTAGATCAGCGCCGGAGCCTTGGAGCGCTCAGACTTGGCACGGATATCCGTCCACAAGGTTGTGAGGAATTTGAGGTCGTTCTTCAATTCCTCTTCCGAGCGGCCTTCGGCGGCGGTGCGCACGATGAACCCGCCCGTCAGCGCGCCCCGGTGTTCAAGGATGACGTTGCGAAGGCGCAACCGTTCCTGCTCAGAGGGAATTCTTCTGGAAACACCGATATGGGAAATGGTCGGCATGTAAACCAGGTAACGCCCGGGAAGCGCGATGTGCGAAGTGATACGCGCCCCTTTGGTTCCCAACGGCTCTTTGGCGATTTGAACGAGAATTTCCTGCCCCTCTTTCAAGAGTTCCGAAATCTTCAGAGGCTGGTTGTTGGAGCTTTTCGCCGCGTCGCGGGGTTTATCGAATCTGCGGCCGTGCCGCATGCCGCGGCGTCCGCGATGCCGCCGCCGCGGAGCAAACCGGGGCCGCGTGTGCTGCTCGCGCAGCGTGTATTGACGATCACCGCTTTCGGTTCCGGGCGTCGCCGCCTCTTCCGGATTGGCTTCTCCCGACCCGGCCGGGGCGGCGGTCTCGAGCGTCTCCTGAGAGACGCCTTCAGGGAAACCGTCCTCTTCCTCAGGTGCAGCCTCGCCAGCTTCTTCGCCGGCCGCAGTCGCGGTTGACTCAGGAGTGTCAGGCTGATCATCCCCGGGAGCACTCGAGACGGAATCCGATTCGGCTGCAGGAATTTCCTGCGTCGGTTCATCCTCGGACGGCGAAGTCACTTCAGCCTGGGGTGCGTTGGACCTCAAGCTGAATTCGGAATGTTCCGGCACCTCCGCTTTCGGAACCTCGCGGGCCGTCGTTTCATTCGCCTCTACTGCAACCTCTCGTTCTTGATGAACTGGAGGAGCTTCGCCCGCGTCCGATGCCTCCGCCTGCTCCGGCTCGGAGCCGGCATGGCGGTACTTCGCCAAAGATTCTCCAGGCAGAACTTCAAAACCGGATGATGAACTTGCCGGTTCCGCGGGGCGGGCCTGAGGCTCACGTCGCGGAGGGAAGTTTCGATCCTTATTGAAACGGCCACTCCCGTGACGCCGTCTCCTGCCTCGTCGTCCGTGGCGGGAAAAACCTCTATCCTCTCCCTGCTGCGAGGAAGGCTGCTGTTCAGCCTTGACGGAGGGCTCCTGCAAAGGCGAACTTTCGACCACCGCAGAGGGCGCGGGCTCACCGGCTGCCGGCGCACTCTCCCCTTCCGCCGGTCCCTGCTCGGGAGGAGCGGAAGAGACGGCGGCCTCATCCGTGGAAGGCTGCGATGAAGCTTCCACTGCCGGCGGGGAATCCTCTATGGCGACGACGCGCGATCGCTCATCGTCAAAAAGGCCCTCGAACTCCTCGCCTTGCATGAAGAAGTCCGAAACATAGAGGAAAGCGTCCCTTTCGAGGCCGATGTTGACAAAAGCCGACTGCATGCCGGGCAGGACGCGGTTTACGCGCCCCTTGTAAATCCCCCCGACCAGCCCCACGTCGGTATCACGCTCAATGAAAAGCTCGACAAACTGATCATCTTCGCACACGGCGACCCGCGTCTCGTGCGGAGACGATGAAATAAACATCTCCTTAGACATTGAAACTCCTTTTCAGAATCTTCGGTGAGGATCAATCCAGTCTGCTGGAGATCGACTCCCGAAGGTCCTCTTGCGGCCAGAGTGCAATCTCTGTGCCGTTAGTCATTTCTTTCCGGAGTCCCTGAAAGACCATCTCCGGCGCCGGCATCAGCTGCGGTCCGATCGCTCTTCCGTCTTCCGGAAGGCTGTGACCGGCCCGACTGCATCCGCCGCCAGATTTCATCATTCAGCGACTCAAACCGGGATCTTCAGCCCTCTAGGAGGGGAGAAGTTCCCGCGAACTAATTTACAAAGCGCTGCCGCTTAACGCTTAGCGCCAAGCCCAAGCCAAGAAAAACGAACAGGGCCGACGATCCCCCTTCGCTCATCAGCGGCAACGGAATGCCCGTAATCGGGAAAAACCCGATCATCATTCCGATGTTGACGGCAATTTGGAAGAAGAGGACCGCGGCGAAACCGACGAGCAACAACGACCCGGCGCGATCGGAGGCTTGCTGGGCGCCGTCAAGCAGGCGGAGAAGGAAAGCAAAGTAGAGCAACAATGCAACCACGGTTCCTGAGAACCCTTGTTCCTCCGCAAACGCTGCAAAAATGGCATCAGCGTGCGAGACTGGAATGAAGCCCAACTTGCTCTGCGTTCCGTTACCCAAACCTTTTCCCCAGAAACCACCCGAGCCGATCGCGATTTTCGTTTGAGTCAACTGATAACTCGAGCCTTGAACATCCTGCTTGGGATGAATAAAGCTCATCAGCCGCTCGCGCTGATAGGGTCGTAGCAGGCCGAAGGCAAGCGGAGCAGCAATCAGCCCCAGCATAACAATCGCCAGAACCTGCCGCCGCCTTATTCCGGCTACAAAAACACCCGCAACAGCGATAGGCACGTAGGTGAGCGCCGTTCCCAAATCCGGTTCAAGAGCAACGAGCGCGGCAGGCAACCCCACCAGAAACACCAGCTTGCCTATCTGTCCCCAACTCACCGCCCCCCCGCGAACTTCCGTCAGGAGGGCCGCGACTGCCAATATTATAACCAACTTGGCAAACTCCGACACTTGAAAAGTAGCCCCGCCCAAATGCAGCCATCTGCGGGCACCCGCGATTCGCGTCCCCGCAATCAGCAGGAAAGCCAGACCCAGGGAAGTCAGAATATAAAGCCATGGAGTCTGCTCAAGGACAAAATGATAATCAATCCGGCTCACCACGGCGGCCACCACGCACCCGATCAGAACCCAGTAAATCTGGCGGCGGAACTGGCCGGCCAGGGCAGAATGCGCCGTCGTGCTGTAAATCTCCAGCACGCCGATGGTTGCAATGGCGATTGCCAGACCCAGCAGGACCCAGTCGAGATCCCTTAAATCAAGCCTGGTGCGCATTCCTCTGCAAGTCCCTCACTTTTCCGTCTTGAGATTCCGCGCCACTCTATTGGCCGCCGCTTCTGACGCTCCGGGCTGAGCCGCAGGGCTCTGACTTTGCTCAAGCCCCGGATTCCTGGAGCCGTTTTCCTGATAATAAGCCTTGATGACCTGGCCGGCGATCGGAGTTGCGACCGAGGATTCGCCGCCATTCATTACCAGAATTGCAACCGCGATTCTGGGGTTCTCGACCGGAGAAAGTCCGACGAACCAGGCGTTGTTGCTGTATCGACTGCTGTGGTCCTTTTGCCGGAAGCCAGCACTCACCAATTGAGCCGTCCCCGTTTTGCCTCCGATATCAATGCCCGGGCACCGCGCGCCGACGCCTGTTCCTTCAGGGCTGTTGACGACGCCGGACATGCCCGCGGTTACCGCAGAGACCGTCCCCGGGTGCAGCGGAAAATCCCGCGTCACTTCCGGAGGAGGATCCAGCCCCAAGGCTTCAAGTTCGCTCGGAAACGCCAGGTGCGGCCTCGCGAATCTGCCTCCCGAGGCAATGCTTCCCAGGGCGTAAGCCAATTGCAGGGGCGTCACTTCAACCGGTCCCTGGCCGATCGCGACTGAAATTGTCTCGCCCGGCCACCAGGGATGCTTGAACATTCTTTCGACCCAGGCGGGCGTTGGAACCAGGCCCGGCTCTTCAGCGGGCAGGTCAATCCCGGTCCGCTTCCCCAAACCCATGTGGTGGGCGAAGTAATCGATCTTATCGATGCCGAGCATTTTGCCAAGAGTGTAAAAATAGATGTCGCAGGAAACGGTGATGGCGCGGCGCAAGTCCACGATTCCATGCGGCGCGTGCTTCCCCCAGGTGTAACCGTGAAATGTGTGGCCATAGATGGTCACTTCGCCCTTGCAGTCAACGGTGAACTTGGGTGTAATCGTTCCCGTTTCCAGACCGGCCGTCGCCATGATGATCTTGAATACCGAACCAGGAGCCAATTGCGCCTGGATGGCTTTGTTCATCAGGGGCTTCATCGGATTGGAAGTCAGATCTTTCCAGGCGGAAGAGTCCAGTCCCTGGGCAAAATCGTTGGGGTCAAAAGCCGGGTGGCTGACCATCGCGAGGACTTCACCCGTGCGTGGGTCCAGAGCGACTACGGCTCCCGGACGGTCACCCAGCGCCTGCTCTGCGGCCCGCTGAAGGTCCAGATCCAATGTGAGCCGGAGATCGTGTCCGGGAGTCGCATTGATCGCACTGAGCGAGCCGACTTCCCGCCCGCGACTGTTGACCACGACACGGCGCATGCCGTCGCGGCCCGTCAGCAGCGAGTTGTATTCCTCTTCGATCCCGAACCTGCCCACGACGTCGCCGGCGCGGTAGTGCGAATGAGGCTTGTCTATTTCGCTTTCCGAGACCGCCCCCACGTATCCAAGCACCTGCGCCGCGAGCTGCCCCTGAGGATAGTAGCGCTGCTGCACCGGGATGGCTTCGAGTTCCGGATATTCCATCTGGTGTGATTCGACGAACGCCACATCGGCAAGTGTGGCATCCGTCTTGATCACAATCGGCTGGAAGCGCGGAAGACGGTCGGCGCTTTTGATCTGTGAATTAAGATCTTTGGGATCGAGGCCCAATCCCTGGGCTATTCCCTGAACCCGCGCCGCGCCAAGCTGGCTTGCATTTTCGCGCGTCAGGAGAATTGTAAATGAAGGCCGGTTGTCGGCGAGAATCCTTCCCTTGCGGTCGAGGATCCGGCCGCGAGGCGCGATGACGGGAAGATCGCGGATTCGATTCCGTTCCGCCTGCGCCGCGAGGGCGGCGTGGTGGCCGATCTGGAGGCGCCAATAACCAATCAGGAGAACGGCAAAGCTCACCGCGATGACGTACTGTAGGAAGCTGATCTTCCAGCCAGGAAAACGGTCATCTTCCGGGAATCGAAACTGCATCAACTTGGAATGGAACTCCCGACGTTTCCCTCACGGCACCGCCGCGTCCGCCGCTGATGCTGCCGCGCGGGTCGTCAAATGTGAATTAAGTCCATCCCCTCCCCTGCGAACCCACCGTGCACGCTATCACAATTGATTGTGGCGTGACAAGCGAAGGGCGGAATCGGCGCATCAGCCGCTCGCCGGCCCTAATTGGCACCCTCCCGGCCGGAATGGACGTGAACATCCCATCCCTTATAGTTCCCGAGCGCCTCGGCGACGGCGCGGCCGTAATGGCTGCGGTTTACGGCGACGTGGTGCTCGTAGCCATTGCGGCAAACGTAATGGAGCAATTGCTGAAGGCGCGGGATTCGAACCACGCCATAACCTCCGAAGCTTTGCAGCTGATCGGGAGAGATTTCACCCTCTCCCACGTACGCGCGCATCCGGCCGTGCAAATCGTCGGTGGAAACGCGGCAGTAAGTCAAAGGACCGCTTTTCAGCTTGCCGACAATCGTTCCAAAGGTATTGTCTTTACCCACCGAGCCGGCGATGATTTCCTGGAAATCCATCTTGGAATCCTCGAAGAAGTGCTTGGGAAGATTCGAGCAATGGAAGATGACGGCCTTGTCGGGATCCTCTCCAAAATTGTTGTTCCAGTCCACAATAGCGCTCGGGTCGCCGGAAGCGAGCTGAAGGACGTACATCCCGATCATGCCGATCATGTCCGTCTCGCACGCGCTGGGGAGCAGGTTGTTTGACATCATGCTCATCAGCGTGCACGGAACGACGCCGAAAAATTCCTCCATTGCCGTCCAGCACTGGATGGAAGTTCCCGCCAGCTCGTTTTGCTTGACCCAATCGTCCACGACGCATCCGAACTTCGCCATCTTGATCAGGGCGGGCGAAGGAATATCGCTGGTTGCGACATATTTCCGGATGCTGTCCAGCTTAGCCTTGACCGGGGCCGCGTCGTCGGCGAGCCGGCCAATCCGTCCAAAAACCTCCGAAAGATCGAGACTCTCGACCGTGATGCCGGCATGCTCCATCAACTTTTCACTGAAGCGAACGGTATTGAAGGCTGCAGGGCGCGCTCCAAGCACGCCGACGCGAACGTTCTTGAGTCCGCGCAGAATGCGGCAGACAGCCGCAAACATCTTAAGGTCGGTTCGAAAAGCCGCGGAGCTTGGACTGACGGTGTGGCCTTGAGTAAGCGTAAAGCGGATTCCGTACTGCCAAAGGTTGTTGCAAACGGAAATCTTGCCGCAAAAGCTGTCGCGACGGCCGCCCATCATCATTTTCGCCGGTTCGTCCGGAAAAGCCTGAATCAGGACGGGCGCATCGAGGCCGGCGAACCTCAGCGTGTTCGCGACGGCGCGCTCATCTCCGAAATTGGGCAGGCTGACCAGAAAGCCGTCAATCTCATCCCGGTGCCGGCGAAACAGATCCGCGCACTTGCGCGCATCGGAAAGAGTCTCCACCGAGCCGTGCTGAGTCTCTTCCGCGCCAAGACAAATGGACCGGAATCCTTCCTCTTCAAGGACGCGAAGAATCTCCGTCCGCCCATCTCGAGCCAGGCTGCCCGGAAAAAATCCCCGATTCCCGATAATCACACCCAGTGTTGTTTTCGACACGCGCCAATCCTCCTCTGAGATCGTAGCTGCAATCCGAATCCGGATTATATAAGTGTACGATTCTATCACGGAGAGCACGAGATAAGGAGGAACCGCAAACTTCCTCCTGGGCGGTTCAAGAGGATTGCCTGAACCGGTCGAGCAGACGGAAAAGAGCCAGTCCCACGGCGATGTTGGCCAGAATCCGTCCCGCCATCTGCGCCGGATGGAAGGCGAACGGATACCCGAGGAGCCCGTACCGGAGAATCGCCAGGAACTCGTTGTGAACCACGATGAGCCCCGCGATCAGGATCGCGCGCGTCAGGGTGCTGTCCACTTCGAACTTGGCGCTGACGGAGGGAGCCAAATATCCCACTAGCGCTTTGGCCATCCCGATCATTCCCAGATAGCCATGCGAAAGCGCATCCTGCAAAAGACCGATTCCCGTCCCCAGCAGGATTCCGAAAATCTTGTCCTGCCTCATCATGGAAAAATAGATTGTGATCAACAGCGGGAATTCAAAGGCCCTCGTGATGGGGAATTTGACAGGAAGAGAAGCCTCGAGTAGCAGGGCGGCAAAGCCTGCCACGATCAGGACGGCGGGATGGTACCGGGCTGCACCGGCAAGTTTAGGGGGGCGCATCGGGAATGATGGATTCTAACCTTCGGTCCGCGACCAGGAGAACCAGACTTCAAATTCGACGAAGGGCTCAGCGTCTTAAATCAGGGAGACCTCCCCGGCAGGGCTTGGCGCGTCACGGAAGAGGACTTTCGCAGCACCAGGACGGTCTCCAACCGATTCAGGGCCGCCGCGGGCTTCACTTCAATTTGCTTATAAATGTTTCCGTTATCCGCTCGAATCACAGTCCCCACCACCAGGCCCTTGGGATAGATTTGATCCATTCCGGAAGTGACAACCGAATCGCCGGGAGAAACTTTCTCATCGTCCATGACATATCGCAACTGGCAAAAATTTCCGCCTGAGCCCTTGACGATGCCCTCAACTCTGGTTTCTTCGATCATCGCTCCAACGCCGCTCGATGGGTCCGTGATCAGGAGCACCTCCGCGGAGTGGTCATAAACATCTACGATTTTGCCGACGATTCCCTGAGGCGTAATAACGGGCAGGTCCGGGGCCAGGTCGGCATCCTTGCCGCGTCCGATGAGAATGGTCATTGAGGACTCGCCGGGAGCCGTGGCGATGACCTCGGCCGCGAGGCTCGCATAGGGCAAACGGGTTTTGAGATCCAGCAACCCGCGGAGCCGCGCGTTTTCGGCCTCCTGTTCGGAGAGTTGCTGAATGCGCAGTTCAGAAGCGGAGAGTTGTGACTTGAGGACTCGATTTTCTTCCTCGGCGCTCCAGAGGGAGCGAAGTTCCGCCCACGAATTCGTCACCGCCGACAGAGTGGCGTGGACCGCCCGCTCGCAAGGGCTGAAAATGGAAACCGCCCAGATTTGAATCAGGCGGACATTCTTGCCGCGGGTAATCTGCGCCGATAAGAACAACAATTGCGCCAGCAGGACCGCGATCAGAACGAAGAATGCGCCGCGGCGGGAGACAAAAGCAGGAACGCCTTCGCGCGGCCTCCGTCCGGAAGCCGCGCCCGGATGCGCATAGTGAGGCCAGTCGGAATCAAACATCCGTCATACCCAGCGGACTTTCCCCCATCATTTGCTCGCCAACGGAACGGGCGCGGATCATTCTATCGCAACCCGGCGCAGAAGATTGAAATCGGTCAGCATGCGGCCGGTTCCGAGAACCACCGATGCCAGCGGGTCCTCTGCAATCGAAACGGGCAACCCGGTTTCCTCGCGGATTCGCTTGTCAAGGTTCTTGAGCAGCGCGCCGCCACCGGTCAGAACAATGCCGCGATCCGAGATATCGGCTGAAAGCTCCGGCGGTGTGCGCTCCAGAGCCACCCGGATGGCGTTGAGAATGGTCGCAACACACTCGGACAGCGCGTCCCGAACCTCGGAATCATCAATGGTGATGGTCTTGGGAATGCCTTCGATCAGGTGCCGGCCTTTGATCTCCATGGTCTGGGGCTTTTCCAGGGGATACGCCGAGCCCACTTCCATTTTGATCTGCTCCGCAGTTCGCTCCCCAACCAGGAGGTTGTATTTGCGCTTCAGGTAGGCGGTGATCGCTTCATCCATCTCATTCCCGGCGACCCTCACGGAACGGCTGTAAACGATGCCGGAAAGCGATATCACAGCGATGTCGGAAGTTCCGCCGCCGATGTCCACGATCATGCTCCCGGAAGGCTCAGTGATCGGCAATCCCGACCCGATCGCCGCCATCATCGCCTGCTCCACCAGATAGACTTCGCTCGCCTTCGCCCGGAAAGCCGAATCCTGGACGGCGCGCTTTTCCACCTGAGTGATTTCCGAAGGCACGCCGATGACGATGCGCGGATGCACGAACATCTTCCGGTTGTGCGCCTTGTGGATGAAATAGTTCAGCATCTTTTCCGTCACCTTGAAATCGGCGATGACGCCGTCTTTCAACGGCCGGATGGCAACAATGTTGCCCGGCGTGCGCCCGAGCATTTCCTTGGCCTCGCGGCCGACCGCTTCAATTTCCCCCGTCACCTTATTAATAGCGACGATTGAGGGCTCGTTCACGACGATGCCCTTTCCCCGGGCGTAGACGAGTGTGTTGGCGGTGCCGAGATCGATGGCGAGATCGGAGGAAAAAACGCTGAAAAGAGAACGAAAATTCATGCGCTGCGAAAGCCCTTTCTGAATGAACGGGAAATTCCGCGCCGGGCGCCGTCATTCCACAACGACGGTCTTACGAATAGTCTTCGTATTGCCCTTGCGGTCCTGCGCTGTGATTGTAATCTGGTTTAACCCGTTTGAAGGCAGCGGTGCGGTAAAAAACCGGAATGTTCCATCCGGCTGGATATTAAAAACCTGCTCGTTATTAATAATCACCGTGGAGCCCGGTTCCGTCCTTCCCACAACCTCCACCAGACGACCGTGCTGAATCATCTGCGTAATTTCCAGAAATGCCTGGTTGTCGGAAGCCGCCTGCTGAACGATGTTGAAGCGATTCGCGGCCGAGGGCTGGCTCTCCACGCCTTTCCGGTCTATCGATTCCACTTCCCAATAATAAATGCCTTCGTCAAGGCCCGCGATTTCCGTGGACGCACTCCCTTTGATTCTCTTATCCACAACCAGATTTGAAAACATCCCGGAAGGCGAAACCATCAAATGATAGCCCGCCGCGCCCGCCACCGGAGACCAGCGAAATGTAATCGGCGTCTTCCGCGGATCCTTACTGATCATCAGGGCCATCTTGACCGGCGCAATCAGGTTCGGCGGAGCGATGACTTTTTGGGGGATTAACCCGGGCTGGCCGGCTGAAAAACTCACCTTTTCGTTCTGGCCAAGGTGAACCGTGGTCGCCCCTCTGGTCACGCTGGCGGCGCCGCGATCCAAAGTCAACTGATGCACGTTCGTCTTGGGATCGTTCTGGACCACGGCGCGGCTCTCTTCACCCAGGTTCGCAACCGCGTCCTCGAAGGCGATTTTCGACGTGGAACCCAGAACCTCGAATTTTCCGGTCGCCAGGTCCACAGTCCCCGAGCTGACCTGAACGGCGACTCGCGTTGCCTTGGTGACCGGGTCTTCGCCGCTCTCCTCCACGACAATCAGCGAGTCCGGCCTGATCAGGTAGTTTGTCCCGTCTGAAAAGATGATCCTGGCAACGCCATCCCCGCCGGTTCGGACTGAGTCACCGGTATCCAGGTTGGTGTTGTAATCGGCGCGAATCCATTGCATCGCTTGAGCCTTCCTGACGTTGACGGTCCCGTCAAGATTCACAAAATGGGCTTCGCGCTTGGCCGGCGCAACTGTCGATCCCGCGGTCCGGACCATGCCCCCGGAGACGGCGCTGAGCAGGGCTCGAACCTTCTGGCCGAAGTAGTTGGGCGCGATCAGGTAGAAAATGAAGCCGAGCAGCAGCAGAACAAGCGTTGCGTAAGAGATAATTGTTCTGTAGCTGATGGTCGTCCAGACGACCTCGACCTTCCGTCCTTGTTCTGAAGTCCGCGGCCGCGTTGTCATGCCCATGGTGGGTCCAACCAAAAGGGTATTCTTGACTAAACGGCGAAGCCGGTCAAGATGATTCATGAGATCCTTGGATTTCGCCGGCCCGCTCGCCCGGCCGGTTGCACGCTTGGTGAAAGGCCCGTCACGGGAGAATAGGCCAGCTACCCGTGTATACTGTCTTTCGAATCCGCTTGAAAAGTTGTGAGTTCGGCGCGGGTCGCATATAATAAATAAGTTTGAGAACAAACGGCGGGAGCCACTATGTTTCACTTACGTAGCCAAAAAATGCAGAAATATCTGCTGATCTTTTTTCTCAGCGTGGTCTCCGTCGGCATGGTGTTGACGCTGGCGCCGCTTCCCGGAGGCAATACCACCGAAGCCGCGCCCGACGTCCTGGCAACAGTGAATGGAGACAAGATCACGGCAAGTGATCTGCGGCAGACGATTGAAACCCAATTGAAAAACACCCAGATGGGAAATGATCCCCGCATTGTCCCGGCCATTGCCGACAAGGCTCTGGACTTCATGGTCATGCAACAGGCCATGGTGGCTCAGGCGCGAAAGATGGGCCTGGAAGTTTCAACCCAGGAGCTTCGCACGGCGCTGGAGGGCCTTCCGTGGCTTTACAAGAACGGAAAGTTCGTCGGCATGGAGTACTACCAGAGCATCGTTCAGCAGGAAATGGGGATGTCCACCCAGGAGTTTGAGGAGCAGGAACGCGAGAGCATACTCCTGAACAAGCTCCGGGACGTGGTTTCCGACGGCGTCCAGGTGACGCCCGCGGAAGTCCATGCCGAGTTCATCCGCCGCAATCAGAAAGCGAAAGTGCGGTACGTGGTTTTCGATCCCAGCAAGTTTCTGAAAGAGGTTCAGATTACGCCTCAGGGCCTGGGAGCTTTCTTCGCCAAGGACCCGACCCGTTATAAGATCCCCGAGCAACGGCAGGTTCGCTACGTCATCATTTCACCGGATGTTGTCCGCTCCAAGGTCACGGTAAGCGACGAAGAGATGAAAGATTACTACGCGGCGCACATTTCAGATTACCGGGTGCCCGACCGCGTGAAAGTGGCGCACATTCTCTTCAAAACCACCGGGAAGACACCGGCGGAAACCGCGGCAATCAAGAAAACTGCAGAAGAGGTTCTGGCGAAGATCAAGGCGGGGGCCAACTTCGCCGACATGGCGAAGAAATACTCCGAAGACACGAGCGCCGCGAACGGCGGCGAGATCGGGTGGATTGTCCACGGCCAGACCGTCCCGGCGTTCGAGAATGCGGCCTTTTCAATGAAGCCCGGCCAGATCAGCGACCTGGTTCAGACATCTTACGGATTTCACATCATCAAAGTTGAGGACAAACAAACAGCCCATCTCCAGACCTTCGACGAAGTCAAGGATTCCATCCAATCAACTCTGGAGAAGAAGAAACTTCAGGACGCTTTGCAGTCCTTCGCCCAGGATCTGGAAGCCAAACTGAAAGCTCATCCTGATCAATTCGATGCGACGGTCAAGCAGGCGGGGCTGGAAGCCCAGGAAAGCCCTCTCTTCAAGTACAACCAGACCATACCGGACTTCGGGTCAAGCGAAGGATTCCATAACCTCGCGTTTGAGCTGCAACTGAACGAGGTTGGCCAGCCTATCACCGTCCCCAAGGGAACGGCCATCATTCAGGTGACGAAAATCATCGCGTCTCACCAGCCCAAGCTGGCCGAAGTGCATGACATCGTGGCTGAAGATTACCGCGCGGCTCAGTCCAAGATCCTGGCTTCCCAAAAGGCGCAGGAGTTTGCGAAGGCGGTCAAGGACAGCGACTTCCAGAAGGTCGCAAAGAAGGACGGCTATTCAATCCAGCAGAGCAAAGACTTTACTTCCCAGGACTACGTGGAAGGCCTAGGGACGGGATCAAGTCTTTCCTCGGCATTCACGATGAATCCGGGTGCGACCAGCGGCGTGATTTCCGCCGGAGGCAATGATGCTGTCTTTCAGGTTATCTCCCATACGCCAGCGGATGAGTCCGGCTTCGCCGCCCAGAAAGACCAGATCCGGGAGCAGTTGCTTGAGCAGGATCGCAACGTGGCATTCCAGATTTACCGTGAGAATCTGAAGCAGCAACTCACCCGAAGCGGCAAAATCAAGATGAATAAGGCCGCGATGAAGTCTTTCCTGGCGACGTACTCGCAGCAGTAGCGCTGCCGCAGACCGTCTGGGAAAAAGATCCAAAAACATGGCCCGACTATCTAAAGTCCAGCCCGAAAACTCGGCTCAGGAAACCCGCCGCATTTTTGACGCCTACCTGAAGGAACGCGGAAAAGTTCCCAACATGGCGCTGACCGTGGCCCACCGTCCGGAAATCATGACCACGATGAACGATCACTTCTGGACCGTCATGAAAACCGGAACCGTGGATCATAAGCTGAAGGAAATGGTGGCGGTCCGCGTCTCCCACTTGAACGGCTGTGATTATTGACTGCATTCGCATACCGCCTTGGCAAGGCGGCTGGGCGCGACGGAGGCGGAGCTGGCGGCGCTCGCAAGTGGAAATCTGGACGCCTTCGCTCCCCGCGAACGGGGAGCTCTCGAATTCGCCGGGCAATTGACCCTGGATTCCAATCACCTCCAGGATGTCGTTTTCGCTCGGCTGCGGGAGCATTTTGACGAAGGCCAGGTCATTGAGATCGCCGCCGTCGCCGGGCTCTTCAATTATTTCAACCGCTTCAACAACGCACTCCAGATGGAACCCACGCGCTAACCCGCGCCGCCACAGCGCCGGCATTTCCCCCAATTCCGTGGCGGAAGAGATCGGACACATCTGATAAGATGGAACGGGTCTGTGGACCACAAAGCGCTGATGAGAAAATTCCCTTCGCTCGCGAGTTTGCTTCTTTTTGGCTCGTTTGTCCTTGTCGCCCCCGTCCTGGCGCGAAAACCCGCCCAGCCTCTCGCCTGGACCTATAACGGAACCGCGAGCGCGCCGGTGCTCGCCAAGCCCGGAAACGCAAAGGCCAAGAAGCGGGGAGAGTTCGAACGGGGTGCGCTGGCTGAGTTGATGGAAGAGAAGAGCTCCAAGGGCGAAGCCTGGTGGGAAGTCCGCTTTGTAAACCCCGAAACTCTTCTCGCTGTTGAGGGCTGGGTGAAAGCTCGTGGCCTTACGCAAATCCCGTACGATCGCTATCCTTCCGACTCCGACCTTCTCACGAAAATGGGAGCGCCTTATCTGGAAGACTTCGTGGCCTCGCACACTGTCATCGCGCGCTATCTGATGCACCAGGGGCCAGGAAATCCGATGCTAATCGGCTATGTGGGATCGCGGGTCCTGCCCCAGGCGCGGCTTCAAATTTTCCGCGAGGCCGCCGGCGAGTGGAATGCCGGACCGCATCTGGAATTCTCTTACGTTGATATGAGCAGTCCGCTGACAAAAATTGAGGTGGGGGACCTTTTCGGAAACCAGCACGAATGTCTGATTTCGACGGAGAAGTCCGAGCCCGGCCCCGGCGCAACTCTAACGCGAGAGGTGATTCGAAACGTCGCCGGTGAATCTATCCAGACTCTTTGGGATGCACCCACCCAATGGAGCGCGCTCGGCTCCTATCCCGCCAAAATGGATGTCCTTTCGCCTCCCGTCATGAACATCGGCCGCCCCGGCACGGTGACGACCGGGAAGGTAACTTTCCAATCGCAGAGTGGAACCGAGGACCCGGTTTGGGACGGCAAGGTGGATTTCTTCGTCCTCGGCCGGAAGAAACCGGTCCAGACAGTTCCGATTCACAAGGTCTGTCTATGGACCGGCGAGCAGTTTGAACCTTTGCGCCCGGACAAGTAGCATCCTCGTGTGGAGGGAATGCACGCCGTGGCGCAATTTGATTTTCGAGACGCGCAGAATCCCAATGCTATAATCGCGTCGAGACCCGAGCGCCTTTAATCAGCGAATCGAATCAGAAATTCATCTCTCCGGGCCGGGAGCTGCATCGTGGAACAACCCCTGTTGCCGATGTTTCCGCTCAACGTGGTGCTTCTGCCCGAGGAACCGCTGCCTCTGCATATATTCGAAGACCGGTACAGGTTGATGATCGGCGAGTGCCTGGAGGCGAAGGCCAATCAGCACCCGGGGCAGGAATTCGGTGTGGTCCTCGCGGGCGAAGACGGAATGGAAGCAGTGGGCTGTTCAGCGCGCATCGTCAATGTCACTCGAACCTACCCGGACGGACGAATGGACCTTCTCACCGTGGGCAGGCGGCGTTTTGAGATTCTCTACAACGACGAGGAAAAGTCTTATTTGCGGTGTGGCGTGACCTTTTTTGATGACGAGGACGGCGAGGAGATCCCGAAGGATGAGGATGCAGGTGAGGCGATCGAGCTTTTTCGCCAGGCGCTGCAACGCCTGCGCAAGGCCACAGACATCCCTGTCCACTTCCCGCGGCCTTATCGCTATCTCTCGTATCGCATTGCAGCCGGGCTGCCGCTCGACGCGGAATTCAAGCAGGGATTGCTCCCCTTGCGGAATGAAGCCGAACGTCTGGGCGAGGTCGTTCGTCTGATGAAGTTTCTCTTGACCAGGCTCGTCGAAGCGGAAGTCGCCAAGAAGAAAGCCGGGGGCAACGGCGATATCTTCCACAAGCTCAGTTGAGATCCGCCGGCAGCCCACGCTGCTTTGCAGCAGGCCACTTTTCTTTTGAAACCGCCGTCTAAACTCGTGAGACGGCAGGCGGGCGAATACAAAATCGAATGAGAGGCGGATCGAAGCATGTCCAAGGCGCGAACCCTCGGTGAATTGAAGCACAGCCATTATCAGAGCCGGAGCGTGAAAGATGAAATGCGGGCGAACATGATCCGCATGCTGGAGGCCGGCGAGCCGGGTTTTCCCGGCATCGTGGGTTACGATGACACCGTCGTCCCGCAAATCTCGAATGCCATTCTCTCGCGCCACAATTTTATTTTGCTGGGCCTTCGCGGCCAGGCCAAGAGCCGGATTCTGCGCTCACTGGTCAGCCTGCTCGATAAGGAAATTCCAGTAGTCGCCGGCTGCGAGATTAATGACGATCCGCTGCGGCCCCTCTGCCGGGCCTGCACCGAGCTGATCGAGAAATGCGGCGATGCTACGCCGGTTGCTTATCTGCCACGCGAGAATCGTTATGTCGAGAAACTCGCCACACCTGACGTCACCATCGCCGACATCATCGGCGACCTCGATCCAATCAAAGCCGCTCGCGGCGGCCACGTTCTTTCCAGTGAACTGACCATCCACTTCGGGTTGCTGCCGAGGGCGAACCGCGGGATTTTTGCTATCAATGAATTGCCCGATCTGGCGGGAAAGATTCAGGTCGGCTTGTTCAACATCATGCAGGAAGGCGATGTGCAGATCAAAGGCTATCCGGTTCGTTTGCCGCTCGACGTGCAGCTTGTTTTCACGGCCAATCCGGAAGACTACACAGCGCGTGGCAAAATCATCACTCCGCTTAAGGACCGCGTGGGCGCGGAGATTCGCACTCACTATCCAGCTTCCGTTGAGGAAGGCATTGCCATCACCGAGCAGGAAGCCTGGACCGAGCGGCCTGGCCGCGTACGGGTGGTGGTCCCGGAATTCATGCGCGAACTGACGGAAAGCGTGGCCTTTGAGGCGCGGCAGGAAAAGAAAATCGACAAGCGCAGCGGCGTCAGCCAGCGAATGCCGATCACTTGCCTTGAGACGATGGTCTCGAACGCCGAGCGGCGCGCGCTCGCCGCCCGCGAGAGCGTGGCCGTTCTCCGCCCTGGCGATCTCTATGCCGCCCTGCCTGCGCTGACCGGCAAAATCGAGCTCGAATATGAAGGCGAAGTGAAGGGCGCCGACAACGTGGCGCGCGAGGTGATTCGCCAGGCCGCAGCCCGTGTGTTCAAAAAGCATTTTGATAACGTTCCGGTCCATTCCCTGGTCCAATGGTTCGAGCTGGGAGGAACGCTGAAGTATTCGGATACGGCGCCCGCGGAGGAAGTCCTCGCGCAATTCAAGCGGATTCAGGGCCTGCTCGAGAAAAACCAGGCCCTGGACATCAAGAGCAAGGATGAAGCGGCTCTTCAGGTGGCGGGGGCCGAATTCATTCTCGAAGGCCTTTACGCCCTGCGCAAGATCAGCCGCAGTGAAGAGCTGGGGTATTACGCCGAAAAACGCCAGGTCGAGCCCGCCGAGGAGGAATCGAACAAGTTCGGTCCTCGCCGCCGCGCACTGAACTGAAGGCGCTTTATGAAATACGTCAAGTACGGTAAACACATCGCCAATCCGTTTGATGACCTGAGCGCCGAAGACCTGCTCCAGATGCTTCAGGACTATCTGCTCGACAGCGGCTTCTTCAGCCAGTACTCGAATTTTTATGAAATGGATCCTGAGAAAACGATGGAGCAGCTTCGCGAGGCGCTGCTGGAAGCGCTCGAACAGCGCGGCATGCTTTCCGATGAAATGTTTGAACAACTCCTTGAGGGCGGCGAAGATTCCCACCTTAAGGAACTGATGGACCAATTGCTGGAGAGGCTCGCTGATGAAGGGTACATCACGATCGACCAGCCGCCCAATCCTGAGACCAGAAACGCTGAGTCCGGCCCGGGCAGTCTGGGCGAAGGAGATGCTCGCACGAAGTTCGAAATCACCGACAAGGCCCTCGATTTCCTGGGTTTCAAAACACTGAAGGAGTTGCTCGGTTCGCTGGGCAAATCCAGTTTCGGCCGGCACGATACGCGGGAGCTTGCGACCGGCGTTGAATCCGAGGGCTCAAGCCGCCGTTACCAGTTCGGCGACACGATGAACCTTGATGTGAACGCCACGCTGCTATCCGCCATCAACCGGCACGGCCTGGGCACGCCGCTTGAACTCGATTATCAGGACCTTCAGGTCCATCAGTGCGAATATCAAAGCTCCTGCGCCACCGTGCTTATGCTCGATTGCTCGCACAGCATGATTCTTTATGGCGAGGATCGCTTTACGCCTGCGAAGAAAGTCGCGCTTGCCCTGACCCATTTGATTCGCACGCAATATCCCGGCGACACGTTGCATATGGTGCTATTCCACGATTCTGCCGAAGAGGTTCCGCTGACGGATCTGGCGCGCGTCAAGGTCGGCCCCTACTACACCAACACGCGTGAGGGCCTGCGGCTTGCCCAGCGCATTCTTTCGCGCCAGCGCAAGGACATGCGCCAGATCGTGATGATCATGGACGGCAAACCTTCGGCGTTGACGCTCGAAGACGGCCGGATTTACAAGAATGCCTTCGGACTCGACCCGCTGGTCGTTTCCGAGACGCTGCATGAAGTCGCACGCTGCCGGCGCAACGGCATTCTGATCAACACGTTCATGCTGGCCTCGGATTACGGCTTGATCAACTTCGTCCAGCGCGTTACCGAAATTTGCCGCGGCAAGGCCTATTTCACCACGCCCTACACCCTGGGCCAATACCTGCTGATGGATTACATGCAGAAGAAGACGAAACATATCCATTAGCTTCGCTTCTTAATCTCCTCAACTGTCGGAGCTAGGACTTTGCGCTGCCCGATTTCGGCCTTCCCTTCCCACGCCCCGCCATTTTCAGATAGAATCCAGTTGCTCTTATGAACCGCGAACGCCTGGTTGTTGTCGGGGGAGTTGCCGCTGGACTGAGCGCCGCGAGTCGCGCTCGGCGCCTGAATCCGCGGCTGGAAATCCTGGTCTATGAAAAGGGGCCGGACATTTCCTATTCGGCCTGCGGCCTTCCCTATCTGATTTCCGGAAAAGTTGCGCAGCCCGACACGCTCCGAGTCTATTCACCTGAATTCTTCCGCGCCGAACGCAACATTCAGATCTTCACCAACCATGAAGTGGCTGAGCTTCAGCCCGGCAGACGCAAGATTCTGATTTCAGTGCGAGGTGGGGGCCTGGAAGAATCGCACTACGACCATCTGGTGCTGGCCACCGGCGCAGAACCAGCCCGGCCGGCAATCCCCGGCCTCGACATTCAAGGTGTCTTTCACGTCAACGATTTGCAGTCGGCCGTCGGGCTCAAACACTTTCTCGCAAGTGAGCGTCCGCGCCGCGCTGCGATAATCGGCGGTGGGTATATCGGTCTGGAAATGGCCGACGCATTGCGCGAGGCCGGACTCGAGGTTACGCTGATCACAAAATCCCAGCGACTTTTTGAAGCTGTGGATGAGGACATCGAAGCGCAGATTGAGCAGGTGCTCGCCGCCCATCAGGTGAAGCTCATCAAAGGCTCGGCCATTGAAGCGCTGGCGGGCACGAAGCGGCGGCTGGCCCACGTCTCCTGGGATTCGGGCGCGCTGGATGCCGAACTGGCAATCCTGGCCACGGGCGTCCGTCCGCGCACGGCACTCGCTATTGAAGGTGGCTTGCGACTGGGTTCAACAGGCGCAATCGCCGTGAATGAATGCATGGAAACAAGCGAACCGGCCATTTTCGCTGCCGGCGATGCGGTCGAGTGCCGGCATCTGGTGACGGGAAAGCCGGTCTACCTGCCCCTGGGAACAACCGCCAACAAGCAGGGCCGGATCGCCGGCGAAAATGCCACGGGCGGACGGGCGCGGTTTCCGGGCATCGCGGGAACCGCCGTCGTCAAAGTCTTTGAGCTTGAATTGGGCCGCACCGGCCTCAGCCTGCGCCAAGCCCGCGAAGCGGGCTTCTCCGCACGGGCTGCTACGGTTCGAGCAGCGTCCCGCGCCCGCTACCTGGGCGGCAAAAACATTTGCGTGCGCCTGGTCGCTGATCGCTCATCCGGGCGGCTGCTGGGCGCGCAAATGGCCGGGCCGGAAGGCGTCGCCAAACGAATTGACGTTCTCGCTACCGCCCTCACGGCTCGCATGACCGTGGAACAACTCGCCGGCCTGGACCTGAGCTATGCACCGCCGTTTGCGCCTGTCTGGGACCCGGTGCTGATTGCGGCGCAGGAAATGCTTCGCGAACTTCGGCGCTAGCAGGCTTTCGCCGTCGTTTGGTACAATGAATTGCATGTCCTTCGGAACAAAAAAGCTTTCAGTTCTGACAACAGGTTCGCAAGCTCCGGCTTTTGAGCTGACCGGCACCGACGAAAGAAAGCGATCACTCCAACAGAGCATTGCAGAGGGTCCCGTGCTCGCGGCATTTTTCAAGGTAGGCTGTCCGACCTGCCAGTTTGCATTTCCATTTATCGAACGCATCCACAAGCGATTCAACGGACATCAGATTGCAATTTGGGGAGTTTCCCAGGACAGGGCCGATGACACCCGCAGCTTCTCTCAGAAATTCGGCATCACCTTCCCAATCCTCATTGACGACAAGCCTTATCCCGTTTCCCAGAGTTACCGCCTCAATTACACGCCCACGCTGTTTCTGATTTTTCCAGAAGGCCGGGTTGAAATGGTCAGTGAGGGATTTTCGAAAAACGACCTGCTCGCCATCGAGCGCAAACTGGCAAGCCTGCTGGGCGTGAGGTCTGAACCACTCTTCCTGCCGGAAGAAAGAATCCCGGAATACAAACCCGGCTGAGGGTCAAAGAATTAGGCTTGGTTCAAGCCTGACAAAGAAGTACTCCGAGCCGACAGAATGTTTCAGCAACTGCCGGCAATCCTACTCGAACATATCTTCCCACACGCGCTTCTTGTGCTTGGGAGGCTTCTGCGTCGCCTTCCGATGCGGCTTGCTGGCTGGGGGCTGACCGACCTGCTGCCGGGCCCGCCTTTTGACTTCCTTGGCGGGATCAATCGGCTTCGGTTTTCGAGGTTTGCTCGGGCTCAATTCCGTGGAAACTCCAGCTTCTCGAAACGTGGTTGTGCCGCGCCCATGGCGGAAGTGTGTCGGAATCGAACCGACCGGTCCCGCAAAGCAAGACCCACAGGATTTGAAGTCCCGGGCGGACACCAGCCCGCATGCACTTCCGCCTCGATACTAATGGAGTGCCGCTGACCCGTCAATCGTGACCCTTGCTGCCGAGCCCTGCCATGCAAGTGCCGGGCTCTAAAATATGGATGAAATGCGAAAGTGCAAATATTACACAGTGTGCCAAAATGTCACAAATGGAATGTTTTTGGGAAGCTGGCGAACGTGCTCGCGCACTGAAAATACATGGGTTACATAATATTTTTGCGAACGTCCCGAACGTCCCAATCGTCTCATTTTTGTGTGCTAGCCTGATGGCGGGCAGTCGTGTACCCTGACGCCATGCAAGAGACGGGCGGATCGCACACATGGCATAAGGCGCCATGTATTCGCCACCCGGCGTGCCCTGACGCCCTGCTGTGTTGTGCGCCCTACGGCGGCTGAAATCATTCAACCCAGGGCGGCGAAGGTGGCGTAAATTTGTGTGTGTAAAAGGGAGGAGGGTGTAAGTTGGTTTCGCTTGGCAAGCGGAACCGAATCCTTGGAAAGGAGCTTACACCCCATGGCGAAAGTAACACCGATCACGGAGCAGTATCAACATTTTGTGCGGGATATGAAAGAGAGTTTCTGGGGCGATCTGTATGGGAAGACGCGGCTGGCGTGGGAGCGGTTTTGGGAAGAGGAATCCCGGCGGGAGCGGGACCGGTATCTGGTGACGGAGAGCTACGAACGGGCGGGCGAGAATCGGCGGGGCTATCGGAACGGCTATTATGTGCGGGATTTCGTGACGCGGCTGGGGACGTTGCGGCTGCGGATAGCTCGGAGCCGGGAGCGGAGTTTCCGGCCGCCGGGTCTGGAGCGGTTCCAGCGGCGGGCCCCGGAAGTGATGATGCTGATCCGGGAAGCGTTTCTGCGGGGCATCTCGACGCGGCAGGTGGGGCGCGTGGTGGGGATCGTGACGGGCGAAGTGGTCAGCGCGCAGACGGTCTCGAAGATCACCCGCAGCCTGGACCGGATGGTGAAGGCGTTTCAGCAGGCGCGGCTGAAGGACGAATGGGTGTATCTGTTTTTAGATGGCGTGAGCCTGCGGGTCAGGCGGCCGGCGGGACGGCAGCGGGTACAGATGCTGGTGGCTTATGGGGTGCGGGCCGACGGGAGCCGGCAGTTGCTGGGTTTCCTGCGCAGCCGGGGCGAGAGCCAGGCGGCCTGGGAAGGACTCTTGATGGATCTTTATCGGCGGGGGCTGGAAGGCCGCCATCTGAAGCTGATCGTGACGGACGGATGCGAGGGGCTGGCGGCGGCCCTTCAGACCGTTTACCCGCAGGTGCCGCATCAACGCTGCTGGGTGCACAAGATGCGGAACATTCTGGAGCACGTCCGCAAGCGCGACTACGACCGGGTGAAGGCCGACGCCCAGGCGATCTATCGCGCGGAGGGCCGCCAGGCGGCACGGACCGCTTTCCGGGTCTTCCGCTCCCACTGGAAAGCAACTTACCCGGCGATGGTGAAGCGCCTGGAGCGGGACTTGCCCGAGCTGCTGTCGTTTTTCAGCTTCCCGCGGCACCTCTGGAAAAAGCTCCGCACTACGAATGTGATCGAGCGCTGCTTCGTCGAGGTCCGACGCCGCACCCGGCCCATGGTCTGCTTCGTCAACGTCCAGAGCGTCGACCGAATCATCTATGCCATCTTCAACGGAATGAATGAGAAGTCTCAATGGAAAAACCGCACCCTCCATCTTTTTACACAAGCAGCTTGACATCACC
>JBJKPU010000024.1:0-46911 GCA_046706005.1 Terriglobia bacterium
ATGGTCTGCTTCGTCAACGTCCAGAGCGTCGACCGAATCATCTATGCCATCTTCAACGGAATGAATGAGAAGTCTCAATGGAAAAACCGCACCCTCCATCTTTTTACACAAGCAGCTTGACATCACCTCAACCCAGGGCTTCTTGACCCGCCTCAATCCTTATGTTACGGTCGAGCGAGTTCAACAAATGCGCATCCCCCGGCTCTCATGGCCGAAATCCTGAAGGTTGAAAACTCGAATCTGGAGCTCGCGCTGGCTCGCGCTTGCTATTTCCTGCTCGACGGCAAAGTGGTTGCGCTGCCCACCGACACCTTTTATGGACTGGGTGCCGACCCGTTCAACCTTTCGGCGGTGAGCCAGATCTTTCGAATCAAGCAAAGATCCTCAGACCGTCCCCTTCCACTGCTTGTCGCCTCACTGGACCAGGCTGCCGATTTAGCCAGCGATCCTCCCCGGCTGTTCTTTACGCTGGCTGAGAAATTCTGGCCCGGCCCGCTGACTCTGGTCGTCCAGGCTTCCCGCCAGATTCCTCTCAAAGTGACAGCGAATACCGGCAAGGTTGGTCTGCGCTGGCCTCGGGCGCCGCTCGCTGTGGCCCTGATCGCAGCCGTCAACCGTCCACTGACGGGGACGAGCGCTAATCTTTCGGAACACCCCGCCTGCTCCACGGCGGCGGAAGTGGATCAACAAATCGGGACCAGTCTGCCGCTGATCCTGGATGGCGGAAAGACAGCCGGGCATCAGCCTTCGACGGTGGTCGAAGTCACGGGTGAGCGCGCCCGTGTAATACGTCCAGGGGCCATTGCGGAGTCTGAACTGAAGGGATATCTCTCCTGAAACTCCCGCCCATGCGTTACTGGGTCACTTTTGCAGTCGTCATTCTACTTGCGTTGGCGAGCTTCGTAGAGATTCACATTTACCGAGCTATCCGCCGGCAGGCAACGCGCGACGAGGCGCGGCCCGCTGCGGCCATTGCGGTCTTTGGCGCGGCAGAGTATAACGGGCGGCCGTCGCCGGTCTTCAAATCGCGGCTCAACCACGCACTGGAACTCGAAGAACGCGGCCTGGCGCCGCTGGTGATTACCACGGGCGGAAGCGGCGGCGACCTGCACTTTACCGAGGGAGGGGTGGGCCGAGATTATTTGATCCAGCAGGGCGTGGCTGCTGCGAAGATTCTCGAAGACACGCGTAGCGATTCCACCTATGAAAACGCGGAGGCAGTCGCCCGGATGCTCCAAGTACGGGGCAAGGATACGTGCATCGCAGTCAGTGACGGCTTCCACCTTTATCGCATCAAGCTGATGATGGAATCACTGGGCATCACCACTTATACTTCCCCAGCGCCGGAAAGCCCAATTGAGGCCGATCCTTTCGACCGGACACTTTACTCATTGCGTGAAATGCTGCTGGTCACCCTGTGGCATATTGGCGTGAAGTCCTGACAGCGATTTCCTGCGGCCCTTCTATGGCCGTGTCACCGAACCGAGGACGACCGGCCTACGGGCTCCGGTGACGGAAGGCAGATTGCCGGGAAGCCCGCACAGCGTCCTGTCAGCAAGGACGGCAAACGCAATCGCCTCTTTCGCATCCACAGGCAGCCCCCGCTCGTCCGCAAACTCGACCTTCATCTGCGAAAGGAGGTCAGAGATGCGGCGCATCAGGAATTTGTTGCGCGCGCCTCCACCCGAAACAATCAGACGCTGAACACCGGCACGAGGCGCAACGAAGTTCTTGATTGCATCCGTGACGGTTCGCGCCGTAAGTTCGAGAGCGGTGCGCAGAAGATGCCGCAGATCATGTCGACGTCGGCGAAGAAGAACCGGCGCAACGAATTCTTCGCCGAATTGCTCGCGTCCGGCGCTTTTGGGCGGCGGGACAGCGAAAAACGGAGAGGCCATCCAATCTTTGAGAAGCGGTTCGATAACCTGCCCCATGGCCGCGATGCGCCCGCCAGTATCGAATTGATCCGCCCCGGCCGAGAACTGACGCACTAGCGCGTCCATAACCATATTGCCCGGGCCTGTATCGAAACCAAAGACGTCGTCGTGCTTTGCCCCCGCGGGGATCACTGTCATGTTGGCGATGCCGCCAATGTTCAGCGCGATTCTTCCTTCGCGCCGGTCGCGAAGCACAAGGTAATCGAGCATAGGCACGAGCGGAGCGCCCTGGCCGCCCACGGCCATGTCCGCGGCGCGAAAGTTCGCGACCACCGGAACACCAGCCGTTTCCGCGATGACAGCAGGCTCAGCGATTTGCAGCGTGTTCGACCTTGCAAGGCCACTCCGGCCGACATAAGGCGCAGCCGTTCCCTGGTGATAAACCGTCTGCCCGTGGGAGCCGATGACGCTCACGCGTTTCGCCGCCACGCGCCCACGTTTCATCACTCGCCGTGCCGCCTCGCCGAAAATGTGGCCGAGCAGAAAATTGAGCTGACTAATCTCTCCGGCGGTCGTCTTCTTTTGTTCCGCAATCTGGAGCAGACGTGCACGAACCTCTTCAGGGTAAGGGTGAGTGGTAAAGGCGAGCAGCCGCACGCGGGGGGAATCGGGCGAACCCGATATCCTGACCAGCGCAGCATCCACGCCGTCCATGGAAGTGCCGGAAATAAGGCCTACGGCGAGACGCGAAGATGACTTTCCTTCACTCAATTCGTTTGCTCCGGAATCCGGCAGTCGCAAAGACGAACTCTATTAAACAGTTCACGAGCGAATCTGCTTTTGAAGCTCGGCAAGCAAGTTCAGCGCGTCGAGGGGCTTCAGGTTGTCGAGGTCGGCTTTTTCAATCGCCTGCACAATCTCGGCGTTGAGCGGAGTAAAAATCGTCAGTTGAACGCCTTTCGGCCGGGCATCGCGCTCCTCGAGACGCTCGCTCAAGGCGTGCTCGGTCTGGTCATGGCGGGCCAGAATTTCCCGCGCGCGCTGCACGACTTCGGGCGGAAGGCCAGCGAGGCGCGCCACTTCGATTCCGTAACTTTTGTCGGCGCTTCCCGCTTCCACCTTGCGCAGGAAAATGATGTTCGAGCCCGACTCTTTGACCGACACATGATAATTGCGGACGCCGGGCAGCAGGCCGCTCAACTCCGTCAATTCATGATAATGGGTTGCGAAAAGCGTGCGGCAGCGCGCGTGAGTCAGCAGATGCTCGACCACAGCCCAGGCAATCGCCAGACCGTCGAAGGTCGCAGTCCCGCGGCCGATTTCATCCAACAGCACCAGGCTGCGCGGCGTGGCCGTGTTGAGAATGGTCGCGGTCTCGGTCATCTCCACCATGAACGTCGAGCGGCCGCGCGCCAGATTATCCGAGGCGCCGATGCGGGTAAAGATGCGGTCGAAAACCGGAAGCTCGACATGCCCGGCGGGAACGAAACTTCCCATCTGCGCCATCAGCGCAATCAACGCCGCCTGGCGCAGGTACGTTGACTTCCCACCCATGTTCGGGCCGGTGATGAGCAGGATGAGGTCGGTGGTGGAATTGAGGAAGAGATCGTTGGGAATGAATCGGCCCGCCTGATTTTCCTCCACAATTCTTTCAATGACGGGGTGGCGGCCCTGCTGAATCGTGAATTCGCCCTTCGAATTAAATTGAGGACGGGAATAACTCCGCTGCACGGCAAGGTGCGCAAAACAGGTGAGCACATCTGCTTCTGCGATGGCCTGGGCGGTCTGCCGGATGCGGCGGGCTTCCCCGCCCACCTGCCGGCGGATTTGACCGAACAATTCGCGATCGAGCGATTGAATGCGCTCGTCCGCATCCAGGATTTTAGCTTCCAATTCCTTAAGCTCCGGCGTCATGAACCGCTCGGCGTTCACCAGCGTCTGCTTGCGCTCGTAGTCGGCCGGAACCAGGTGCAGGTTCGCTTTGGTGACTTCGATGTAATAGCCAAACACATTGTTGAACCGCACTTTGAGCGAAGCGATGCCGGAACGCTCGCGCTCCCGAGTCTCGATCTGGGCGAGCAGTTGCCGGCTGTTGCGGCCGAGCGAGCGCAGCGAATCGAGTTCCGCGTGATAACCGGGGCGAATCAGGTTGCCTTCCGTCAGCACGGCAGGCGGCTCGGGATGGATTGATTCTTCCAGCAGCGCGTGCACGTCGCCCAGGTCATCCAGTCGCTCGCGAAGCTGCACGGCGCGGGCAGCGGCGAGTGCGCCGAAACAGGTCTTGAGAAGCGGAAGCTGGGCAAGCGAGAGCTTGATGGCTACGAGATCGCGCGCGTTGGCTGTCTCAAGCGTTACTTTGCTGAGCAATCGTTCCAGGTCCTGAATTTTGGCGAGAACCCTGCGAATTTCCTCTCGTGCAATCGTGTTTCGGACAAGTTCTTCAACAGCATCCAGGCGAGCCTCGATTTCCGGCTGCGCGACCGATGGCCGCAGCAGCCAGCTCTTGAGCTTGCGCGAGCCCGAGGACATGGCGCATTCATCCAGCGCAGCCAGCAGCGTGGAATCGCGCGGCCCGCCCGAAAGCGGCTCTATCAGTTCCAGATTGCGCAGTGTGGTGGAGTCGAGAACCAGAGATTCCTGATCCTGGTAGAACCGAAGAGTGTCAAAGTGCGAAAGCGAGGCGCGCTGGGTTTCGCGAATGTAGTGCAGGGCCGCGCCCGCCGCGCCCGCCGCGAGCGGTTTGTCCTCCAGGCCAAAGCCCGCAAGCGAGGCCACGCCCAGTTGATCGCGCAGAAGCCGCTCGGCATATTCGCGGCCGAAAGTCCAGTCGTCAAGGCGCGTTTCCGTCAAAGGAAATTCGACGCTTGACGCCAGATCCGAAGTCGCAGCCGATGACGGAACCAGAATTTCCCGCGGACGCATCCGGTCCAACTCTTCGCGCAGCCGGGCGCGGCGTTCGTCGCCGGTCAGTTCCGTGGCGCGGAATTCGCCCGTGGAAAGATCGGCAAAAGCGAGGCCGATGGTGCCGTTCGATTCCACGGCGGCCGCCAAGTAATTATTCTCGCGCGGCTCGAGCAGGTGGGTATCAACGGCGGTTCCCGGCGTGACGACTCGCGTCACGTCCCGCTTCACCAGCTTTTTGGCGTGGCGCGGGTCTTCCATCTGGTCGCAAATGGCCACGCGAAACCCGCGACGAACCAACTTTGAGATGTAGCTCTCGGCGGCATGAAAGGGCACGCCACACATGGGTACGGCAATGCCCTTTTCCTTGTTGCGGGACGTGAGCGTGATCTGGAGTTCCTTCGAGGCGACAAGAGCGTCCTCAAAGAAAAGTTCGTAGAAATCTCCCAGACGGAACATCAGGAGCGCGTTGGGGTGACGCTCCTTGATCGCGCCATACTGGCGCATCAGCGGTGTGGAAAACTCGCTCATGATCGCCGGATGCGGAGTTGGACATTATAACGCGGGCCGCGGCCGCGGTGGAAACTTCCGTGACGGGGGAAAAGGTGACGGGCAGTCTTCAGTGCGAGGACGCAGAACGGAGCACGCGGACATCAGGAAATCGCCGGTATCGTTGATCGAAATCCAGCCCGTAGCCTACCACAAAAACGTTAGGGATCGAGAATCCCACGTAATCGGCTTTCACCGGAATGATCCGGGCCGACGGCTTATCGAGCAGAGTGACCAGCTTCAGGCTTTGCGGCTTGCGCGATTCCATAAAATCCATCAGATGTTGAATCGTGCGGCCGGTGTCGAGAACATCCTCGATGATCAGGACTTCCCGGCCTTCGATGCTCATGTCGAGGTCTTTCGTAATCCTGACGTCGCCCGTCGATTGCGTGGCTGAGCCGTAGCTGGCAATGCCGAGAAAATCCACCGTGATGTCCTCCAGGCGCAAATGACGGATCAGATCCGCCATAAAGACCCACGCGCCTTTGAGCACGCCGATCAGGTGCGGCTGCCGGCCTCGATAGTCGGCGGAAATTTCCGACGCCAGTTCGCGAACGCGCCGCGCAATGGCGTCGCTCGAAAGCAGGATTTCCAGAGAGGCGCTCGATTCAGGCATTTTCCAGAACCGGCAACTATTTTAGGCCGGAAACGCCGCGGAAGGAAGCCTTCGTTTGACTTCATTCCCGTCCCCTAGTTTGACAGTCCTCATGCCGTCCGTTAGATTGGAAATCTCGTCTCGCGCTGGAACCTGAAGTCGATTGCGGGCAGCGGCCTCCGGCGAATTGGAAACAGACGATCAAGAGTTCTTATGCTCGATCTCGCATTTGTTCGCGACAACCTGGAACTGACCCGGCAGAAGATGCGCGACCGCAATATGGCGCCTGACCTGCTGAACGATTTTGAAACGCTCGACCGCGAGCGGCGCAAATTCCTGTCTGAGGCCGAAACCCGCAAAGCCCGTCGCAACAAAGTGAGCGAACAGATTGCGGCGCTCAAGAAACAGAAACAGGACGCTTCCGCCCTGATTGCGGAAATGAAACTGGTGGGAACCGAAATAGCCGAGCTTGACGAAAAAGCCAAGGGCTTTGACGAAAAGCTGCGGGAAGCGCTCCGCCAGGTTCCGAACATTCCGCACCAGAGCGTTCCGGTGGGCCGCGCGTCAAGCGACAATCAGGAAGTTCGCCGCTGGGGCGAGCCGCGCCAGTTCGATTTTGAGCCCAAGGCGCACTGGGACCTTGGTCCCGAGCTCGGCATTCTGGATTTTGACCGCGCCGCCAAGATTTCCGGGGCGCGATTCGCCGTTTACTTCGGCGTGGGCGCCAGGCTCGAGCGGGCGCTCGCCAATTTCATGCTCGACGTGCACACGCACGAGCACGGTTACACGGAAGTGTTGCCGCCGTTCATCGTGAATTCTGCCAGCCTTTTTGGAACAGGCCAGTTGCCGAAATTTGCGGGCGACCTTTTCAAGCTGGAGAACACCGATTACTGGCTGATTCCCACGGCGGAAGTTCCGGTGACGAATCTTTATCGCGACGAGGTTCTGGAAACCGATAAGCTGCCCGTAAAGCATTGCGCCTGGACGGATTGCTTCCGCAGCGAGGCCGGCTCCTACGGCAAGGACACGCGCGGCATTATTCGCCAGCATCAGTTCCAGAAAGTTGAGCTGGTGAAATTTGCGCTGCCCGAGAGTTCCTACGATGAACTGGAATCGCTGACCCACGACGCAGAGATGATTTTGCAACTCCTCAATCTTCCCTACCGCGTGGTCACGCTTTGCACGGGTGATTTGGGATTCAGTTCGGCAAAGACTTACGACCTGGAAGTCTGGCTGCCCTCCAGCGGCGAGTACAAGGAGATTTCCTCCTGCTCAAACTTCGAGGCCTTTCAGGCGCGGCGCGCGAACCTGCGTTTCCGGCGCGCGAAATCCGGCAGAACGGAATTTCTCCACACTTTGAACGGCAGCGGCTTGGCTGTGGGAAGAACCTGGCTCGCCATCCTGGAAAATTACCAGCAGGCCGACGGCTCAGTGATCGTTCCTGAAGCCTTGCGACCGTACCTGGACGGAATGGAACGCATCACACCCCGCTGATTCCTGAATTCCTCAGGGATTTTGTGTCCCACAACTTTAAGGATTCACTTCCGTCCGGTGCGCGCGGGCTCGGGCATGTAACGGTGGAAATCGCCCGGTGCATGAGTATGTTCAAACTGGATGGTGGTGTGCTCAATGTCGAATTCTTTCTCGACTAATTCTCGAATACCGCTCGCAATGTGCTCGCTCTCCGAGGTCGGCATATCAAGAATCTGAACATGGCAGGATAGCGCGTGGGAGTTTGAGCCCAGGCTCCAGACGTGGACGTCGTGAACTTCGCGCACGCCGGGCACGCGCAGGATGGCGAGCGCAACGTCGTCCACGGTCATGCCCTTGGGCAGGCTTTCAAGCAGAATGTTTCCCGACTCGCCCAGGATGCCGACCGCGCTCCACAGAATCATTCCGGCAATGAGCAGCGCGAGCAGTGGATCAATCATGCGCTGGCCGGTCCAGTGAATCAGAAATCCGCCCGCAATCACCGCCACGTCGGAAAGTGCATCGCCCAGATAATGAACAAAGACGGAACGCAGGTTCAAATCCTCGCGATCGCGCATCAAGCCGAGGGAAACGCCTCCGTTGATCAGGAGCGCCGCGATTCCAACCCAGACCATGGCAAGCGAATGGACAGGACGCGGATTAAGAATTCTCCGGTAGCCGTCCACGCAGATGAAAACCGCCACACCCAGCAGAAGGATGGCGTTGACAAAAGCCGCGAGCACTCCGGCACGCTGGTAGCCGTAACTCTTGCGGTGATCAGGAGGCTTGCTCTCAAAATAAAGCGCCAGCCACGAGAAGGCGAGCGCGGGAATGTCCGCCAGATTGTGCCAGCCGTCGCCAATCAGCGCCAGGCTGTGCGCCAGTATGCCGGCCGTGAATTCCGTCACCACTAGAACTAGCGTTGCGACTAGCGCAATCTTGACCACCCGGCTTGCGCGATGCGCGTGTAGATGCACTCGGAACCTCTCGGCCGATTCTAACAGCTTAGCGGGCACACGTGTAGGGCTGCGGCGAACGGCGGGCCGCGCTCACGCCGGGAGCTTCGTGATATATTGGCTTCGATGAACTCCCGCGGGCCTGTAGCTCAGGTGGATAGAGCATCTGCCTTCTAAGCAGGGGGTCGGGCGTTCGAGTCGCCCCAGGCCCGCCAATCAATTCTCGGAGGCGTGATTCTTCTGATGCCCAAAAACATCTGATTCTGGGCAGTGCCATCTTTCTGAACCAACCCTATGTGATCAAACACTTACGGCTGCGCAAGGGACCAGGATTTTGGGCGACCAGTGTCGGTCACCTTTATGGATTGCCGACTGGGAGCCAAGGGGGTGACCAACATCCCCAATTAGCCCGTTAACCGTCAACTTGACCGCTCTTGTCAAACTTCCGAGTTGCTCGTCATGCTGGTGGAAGGCTTTGGACTCGCACATGGCCGTCCAGAAACCCTTGCAACTACCTCCCGTTTATCGAACGACCTCTTGAGCACGACTTCGCAAACTCAACATGGTTTTGATGGACCCTTCCGGGGCAATAGGCATTGGTCACATCTCCCTGTGGCACACATCACAGACAGCGGAGACTTGAACGGGACATCATCGGGTGAAGGTTCTGAGGCATTGGTGCTACGGGAGGTGGAACCGTGCTCGGACACCCAAACTCTGTCCTTTTGGCGCTGCAAGGAATCATCCCAGCATCTGTTCCGTACTTATCTAACGAAATGCAAGCTGTGCACGGCGAGATGGCCAAACACGTCTTCCTTCAGCTTTGCGAACTGATTGAGGATTGCGAGGTCACCGGAGCGCGTACAAATTCGCGGCGGTTCTGAACAAGAATGCTGCCAACGATCAGAAGACTTGCGCTAGGAATTGTGTTGATTATTGGGGCGTCCACAATACTGCTCATTTCGGACTGGAACCGGCGGGAGCACAAAGATGCGCCAGTGGCCGAAAAGGTCCGACGGGTGGCAATTTTTCAGTTTGCCTCGAATTCGATTCTTGATGAAAACGTGGAAGGGATGATTGATGCGCTGGCAAAGGATGGCTTTGTAAACGGCCGGACAGCCTCGATCCAGCGATTCAATGCTGAGAACGATTTTGCAACGGCCAATACCATTGCCAAAGCCATTGTGAGCGGGCAGTTTGATATTGTTCTCACCTCCAGCACGCCTTGTTTACAGGCCATGGCAAATGCCAATAGGGACGGAACAACCATCCATGTCTTCTCGGCTGTAACGGATCCTTACGGAGCGGGCGTTGGCATTAAAGGCATCGGTCCGCTTGACCACCCCAGACATCTTGTTGGCGTCGGCACGTTCCAGCCCGTCGAGCACACCCTGGAAATTGCACGAGAAATGTTCCCGGGTCTGAAGCGCGTGGGCGTGGTGTGGAATACAGCCGAACAGTGCTCCGAAGCCTGCGTCCTGAAGGCGCGCAAAAAGTGCAAAGCGCTAGGAATCGAACTCCTGGAAGCCAACGTTGAAAACTCTGTAGGGGTGCTGGAAGCGGCGAAGTCCGTTGTGGGCCGCGGAGCGCAGGCCCTCTGGATCGGCGGCGACAACACTGTCGAACTGGCGACGGAGTCTGTGGTGGCGGCTGCCAAGGAGGGGAAGATTCCGGTCTTCAGCAATACGCCCGCTTCCGTCAAAAGAGGCGAGCTGTTTGCCCTGGGGGCCGACTATTTCGAAGTCGGCTCGCTGTCCGCAGATCTCGCCGCGCGTATCTTGAAAGGCCTGAACCCTGCCACCATCGGCGTCGAAAATATCGTGCCGGAAAGGTTGGTGCTCAATACCCAGGCACTGCAAGGCTTGAAAGACCCCTGGAGGATCCGACCAGAACTCAAGGCAAGGGCCAGCACTCCAAGGAAGAGCACGGAGGCAAGCGAGCCGCATCCGAAGACCCCTGAGCCAGGCCGGACCTACAAGGTCGGCGTCGTCTATTTCGCACCCGAACCTGGCGCTGATCTGGTTATTAGGGCAGTGCGCGATGCATTACGCGACCGCGGCTTCATGCAAGGAAAAAATCTGGACTTCCGTCAGGCGCATGCGCAGGCGGATATCTCGAACATTACACAACTGCTCCAAAACTACGACAATTCCGATGTAGATGTGATCGTGACGCTGACCACACCTTGCCTTACCGCAGCGTCTTCAACGGTGAAACATAAGCCGGTGGTTTTCGCCTATGTTTACGACCCGATAGCGGCCGGAGCAGGAAAAAGCATGACGGACCACTTGCCCCAGGTGACGGGAGTTGGGTCTTTCCCGCCGCTGGAGGAATCGCTGGCCGTTTACGAAAGGTTCCTGCCGCATCTGAAGGCCCTCGGCATCATCTACAACAGCTCGGAGGCAAATTCGCGCAAGGTGGTCGAGGTGGCTAGGGGGCTTTGCAGAAAGCAAGGCATCCGACTGGAGGAAGTGCCGGTCACCGGCACAAGCGAAGTCTACCTGGCGGCCCAGGTTGCCGCGCAGAAGAAGATTGACGCGTTCTGGATTGCGGGAGATAACACAGCCACCATCGCCTTCGACGCTATCGTGAACGTGGCTTCCAAGGCAAAGCTTCCGGTGCTCACGAACGACGTCGAGGCTGTGGACAAGGGTGCGACGCTGGCCGTCCAGATTGGCTTCTACCAGCCGGGATACGAAGCCGGCATCATGGTTTCCCGTATTCTGCTGGGAGAAAGACCCGCCACCATGCCGATGGAGAACCTTGCGCAGAAAAACATCGAGGTCAACTTTGCATCGCTTAAGTCGCTCGACTTGGTTGTACCCGAGGACACCTTGAAGGAGAGCGTGAGCTTCTACAATCTCCACGCCAAACTGGGCCGCCCGGCCAGGGTGGCAATGGTGCAAATTGTTGACAATCCGGTGATTGACGAAAGTTGTGCCGGCGTCATTAAGGGCCTGGAAGAAGCCCATTTGAAGCAAGGCCACGACTTCGTTGTGCGTCGGTTCAATGCGCAGGGCGACGTCACACAATTGCCGATGATGATGTCCGCCATCAAATCGGAAGGTGCCGACCTCGTCATCACATCAGGAACGCCGGTGTTACTGGCCGCAGCCCACGCGATTCGCGATATTCCGATTGTGTTTACGGTGGCAAGCAACCCGAAGGTTCTGGGCATCTTCCAAGGCAGCCGGCAGCAACCGAACATTACCGGCGTTTACGACGATCCTCCATTGGATCGTGTCGTGGATCTGGCGCTCAAACGGGAGCCGGCTTTTGAAACAGTGGGGACCGTTTGGGACCCATCACAACCGAACTCGGAGATTTCCGTCAAGAAGCTTCGCAAGGTCTGCCGGGAAAGGAAGTTGAAGCTGGTTGAGGCCACCGCCACCGTTGTGTCGTACCTGCCGCAGGCTACCCAGTCCCTGTGCCAGCGCGGCGCCAGGATCATTGTTATCTCGGCTGACAATCTCACCACGACTGGCTTCCCGGCAATACTCGGCGCAGCAAAGAAGAACGGCGTTCCGGTCTACGCGACGGAACCTGAGTTTGTGAAGCACGGGGCGGCCGGCGCTATCGGTGATGATTATTTCGAGTGGGGAAAGCAAACCGGCAGCCTTGCCGCCAAGGTCCTTGCGGGAGTCAGGCCGAGTTCTCTGCCGGCTGAGAAAACCCGCGTGCAGCGGACGGCTGTGGCCCATTAGGACAAATGTATGTGGCTCGCTATCAAAAGGCTATCCCTGGGATTGGCGCTGATTCTGCTTGCCTCAGCGGTTCTGCTGATTTCTGACTGGGGCAGGCGTGAGAGTAACGCCAGCCGGACTGTCGTGAAGAAGAAATGGGTGGTGAACCTTCTGGAATATGTGAATGTGGAAGATTCGGAAGAGTCGGAGAAAGGGATCTTGGATGGCTTACGGCAATCGGGTCTGGTGGAGGGCCGCGACTATGAAGTGACGATCCGCAACGCGCAAGGCGACATGCCGACGTTGAATGGCCTGGTCGATGCTGCGCTGACTGCCAGGGCCGATCTGCTGATGACACTCTCGACGCCGACGCTGCAGGCGACGATACGCAAGGTCCCGCCGCAATTACCCATCGTTTTCACTTATCTCGCCGATCCCATCGCCGCCGGTGCAGGCCGCAGCTTCACAGACCATCTTCCCAATGTGACCGGAGTGGCTACTGGCAGTGCCGATGAGGAGGTACTTGCGATTCTTCACGAGTGCGTTCCCAGCGCCCGGCACATTGGAACAATCGTCGTGCCTTCGGAGGTAAACACGGTTTACCACCGGGACGAGTTGGTGTTGAAAGCGCGAAAACTGGGAATCGACGTAGTGTCGGTACCGGCCAATACGAGTTCGGAATTGCCGGACGCAGCCCTGGCTTTATGCAGCATGAAGATTGATGCCGTATGTCAGGTAGCAGGCAATCTCACTGCGACCGGCTTCACCAGCATCGCCCGGGCAGCGCGGGCGGCCAAGCTGCCGTCATTTGGGTTCATGAGTTCCGGGGCGGAACAAGGGGCAGTGGCCGTGGTCGCTCGTGACTACTACGACGGCGGCATTGAGGCTGCACAACTCGCGGTCCGGGTGATGCGGGGAGAGAAGCCAGCATCCATCCCGATCCAGCCACTCCGAAAGAACAAGATCATTGTGAACCTGGCAGCCGCGCGGGCCGTCGGGCTGGCAATCCCGGAATCAATCATCCAAAAGGCTAACCGTGTCATCGACAAATAGCTGGGAAAACGCTGGCTGAACACGAGGATCTAATCATGGAAATCATGGTAGAGACATCAGGCGAAGCCAAGAAGCTTAAAGTCAAAGGACGCCTAGATGGCTACTGGGCGGACCACCTGGCAAAGGCAGTGGAGGAAGAGATTCACCGTGGCTCGCACCATCTGCTGTTGGATCTTTCGGAAGTTGTCTTCCTGAGTTCAGCAGGCATCAGGGTCATGGTGAAGTACTACAGGCAATTGAGGGAAATCCAAGGATCCCTGGCAGTATCGGAGGCGTCCGAGCCGGTAAAAAAGGTCTTGGAAATTTCCAAACTTACGGGAGTGTTGTTTGCCGGCGGGAGCACCGAGTCCGCGGTTGCCGCACCGTCTGAACCTGCGCCGGCGCTAGCCCCTGCAACAGGTGTTCATCTGGAAGCGCACGGTGCTGCCTTCGACGTATTTCCCTGCACGCCGGGGGCGAAGCTGAAATATCGGCTGGTGGGTGACCCGAATCTGCTAAGGGGCTGCCGTTTTCGCAAGGACAGTTGCCGTACGGTACAGTTTCCTGAATCCACCTTCGGCATTGGCCTGGGCGCACTTGGAGATACCTTCGAGGAGTGTCGCGGCCGCTTCGGCGAGTTCATTGCGGTCGCGGGGACCGTCGCGTATTTTCCCACGGATGGCACCAACGTCCCCGACTACCTGGTAGCTGCTGGAGCGTCTTATCCAGATGTGCAACTGTGTTACGGTCTTGCCTGCGAGGGTCAGTTCTCCAAGCTGGCGCGCTTTGAGGCGAAGAACGAAGGCGGGGCGGTAACACTCACTGAACTGATCGAATCCGCGCTGGAAATAGCTGGGGCTGAGCAGATGGGGCTGGTCGTAGTGGCGGAATCGGCAGGTCTGATAGGGGCTGCTCTGCGCCGGCCTCCTACCGGCGAAGCGGCGGAGAAGGCGCCCTTCGAATTTCCCCGGATCCGCGAGTGGCTCAGCTTTACGACTGAACCTGCCTATACGCGCAGTCTCACGCTCGTAGCTGGCGTGGCCGCGCGCAGAGTTGAAGGAGTACTCGCCCAATTGCTGCGTCCTTTGACCTCTGCGACGTCAATCATAGGGCACTTCCATGCTGCGGCGTTTTCCTATCGTCCGCTGCAGAAAGGCATCATCGAACTGACAAAGACCGTCAAATCGCTTTTCGAGAATCAGCCCATGCAGGGTGTTCTTCATCTCCTGAGTGACGACCGTGCTTTCGCGGGGGCAGGCCAGAGCCAGTTTGTTCGCGGCGCATGCTGGCTTGCTCCGCTTGCCGAAACCGTCAAAGAGAGGTCATAGATGAGCCTCCTGATTGGTGCATTGACCATTGGGTTCATTCTTTCACTACTGGCTCTGGGCGTGTTCATCAGTTTTAGAATCTTCAGCTTTCCGGACATCACAGTCGACGGGTCAAGCACGCTAGGGGCAGCGGTTGCTGCAGCGATGATCGTCAAAGGCGTGAATCCCCTTCTGGCCACCGCAGCTGGCTTTGTGGCGGGATTCGGAGCGGGAGCTGTGACGGGCACATTGGCCACCAAGTTCAAGATCAATGGACTGCTTTCGGGCATCCTTGTGATGACGGGGCTCTACTCCGTAAATCTGCACATTATGGGGCGCAGCAATGTTCCTTTGTTGGGAGAGAAGACTCTTGCGACCTACGCGCAGGAAATCGGGACTGCGGTGCTTGGTGGTCGCGGCAGCCTGAATGTAATCGGCTGGGAAGTGTCCACCGTCGATGCTTCTATCCTCGTCTCGACCTTTGTCGCAATTGTCCTGGCCGGCGTGGTGCTATACGGTTCTTCTCCCGAAGCACAAGGAACGCAGAACACCTGGAATGCCCGAGTAGGATGCGCCGGCCTCCACTTCCCGGCAAGGTAAGAGGCAAGAAACTGGAATGATTCGCAATGGCGGAAGAACCATGTTTCCGGAACAACAACTTCGTCCACCAGCATCTGCCATTCCTCGCTCCCCTCTTCCAGAAACCGAACGGCACTAATCTCGGGATCACCGGACCGCGTTTTTTCGAACACCACGCCCAGAGCACGCTCGATGACGTCGGTGCCAAGCAAGTCCGGTGACAGGCCAAGACGTCTTGACAGCAATTCCGCAGCGGTTGCCACAAGGTTCATGCTGCCTCCACGGTGGGAAAGAGAAGTTGCCGCACAGAAGGAGGCAAGAGTTCTTCCACTTCCAACCGTTGAATCAGCCGCCCGTCGTGTTCTGCCGTTCCGTTAAGGTAAGGCGCCTCAGGAATTGTCACCTTTTGTGGCTCGCAACGGGTCTCATCCTGCTTGATCGTTTCAACAGCCTTTTCCACCAGCAAGCCGAGGGGCCGGGAACCACTCTCCGCCCGGGAATAGTCGATTATCAGGAGCCGTGTGCTGAGTAGTGGGCGCGCAGGAGCGCCGTCAAGCAGCACAGAGAGGTCGATCACAGGCAGAGTCTGCCCACGCCAGGTGGCGAGTCCTGCAATGTAGGCGGGAGCGTGAGGCAACGGCGTGCACACAGGATAAGGCGCCACTTGGATGACGTTTCGGGCGTCGATTCCATAAGTTTGACCGCCGGCCTGGAAAGTAAGGAGTAGCATGTTTGCTCAGGCCGCTGTCGTGAAGCGTCCTACCTCCTCCTGCAAATCGCGCACAGCACCTTGCAGGCTCTCAGCCACCTGCCGGAACTCGGCGAGCGAATCCTTCGTCTGGCTGGCTGCTTCTCGCAACTGATGCATGGCGTCCGCAATCTGGCCTGCACCCTGTGATTGCATCTGCATTCCTTTATTCACAGCCTCAAACTCGGGCGCCAGCTTTGTGGTCCCTTCGATTACCTGTCCGAGCCCGGAGCTCAGTTCGGTGACAGCTTCGGACTTGGACTGCGTTTGTCCGGCGTACGACTCGACACTGGAGACACCCTCCCGGACGGCTTGCTGTACGTCCCGGATCTGCTTTTCGATATCCAGCGCGGCCACTGCGGTCTGATCAGCAAGTCTCCGCATTTCCACCGCTACGACCGAAAATCCCCCAGCTTTCTCTCCTTCCTTTTCAGCTTCAATGGCGGCATTTAGTGAAAGCAGGTTGGTGCGGTTTGCCACCTTGGTGATTGCTGTGATGATCCTGTCGATGTTTCCGATTTTCTCGCTGATGGAGTTGAAAGTTTGAGTCATCCCGGTGCCAGCGCCGATCAGCTCGTCGAGAGTGCTCCTGATTCCCTCCAAGCTGCTGACACCTACGCGGGCCGTCTCGGAGGCGCCCTCGGCCATTCGTGATACACGTGCCATCCTCTGGGCAAGGTCCCGGCCGGTGGCATTGATCTCTTTGCTCGTGGCGCTCACCTGGTTGGCAGAAGCAGCCTGTTCGGAAACGGCAGCTTCCACCTGCCGAATGGCGACTGACATCTGACTGGCACTTCCCGCTACCACGTTGCCGGCCTGAGCGACCTTCACCAGCAGGGCGTTGAGATTCTCCGTCATGACAGAAACGGAACTGATCAGTTTGCAGACCTCGTCTTTGGTCCGTACTTGGCCTGCGCCGTTGTCCTCCGGAAGGAACTTTTTGAATTCCCCAAGTTGCTGGCGATTGAACGCTTCCCTCACCCTACAGTTGGCTATATCCTGGGTCAGGCCTGCGACGAAGTTGAGCGGGCGCGTGATGTTCAGTGTGACAGCAACCATCACTCCCGCCGCCAGCGCCACACAGAACAAGCTCATCAGCCAGGCCACGGTTCGGGAGCGTTTATCTCTGGAAATTCGGTCGTTCAGAAGGGTCCTCAACTCTACGATTGCTGCTGATCCAAGGCCCACGCCAGCATCCTCAGCGGCACCAGCCAACCCGGCAACCCCCTCCGGCGTCATCGAAGCGTCGGATTCTTTAACTGAACGGCTGATTGGCAAAGAAAGATCAGAGATCCTGTCTATGTAGGTCGTAAATAGCGGCGGAACGATTTTCTGAAAGGAAGTGTTGGCGCCGTGCACAATTTTGTCTTCGCGAACAGCCTTTTCCAGAGAGTACCGCATGTGAGGGACGATGGTGTTGAGCAGGGCCCCGCTCTGGGCGTGAAGTCGCGAAAAATCGAGCTGGTCCAGTGGGCGGCCTTCACGACTCGCCTTCAAAGCTACCGTTTCCGCCTCGGCCACTGCAGCCTGTGCCTGCAGAAGGAGGGGACCGGTAACATTCATAAGGTAGTAAGTGTGCAGTTCAGAATCCAGAATCAGGGATGAGTCGTCAAGGATGACGGGAACCAGTTGGGAGGTCATTTCAACCATCTGGTGGTAAAGCGCTGCCTTGTCCCGGGCCGGCATCGCCTGCCCACGCTCCTGGAGTTGCCTCCAGAGACTGCCCAGTTGTGCCACCAATTCCTTTGTCGTCGTCCCTTGGGCACGTTGCAGGATTCCGATGGCATTGTCGACGCGTGTCCGGGTCTCCACGGTGTCAATTTGCCGGGGCACATTGCCCCGGCCCTCGAGAATCTCCTGTGCCTCGAGTGCGCGGAGGTCGCGGAGCAACCCCGGACACACCTCCAAGGTTGTCGTCCCTGCGACCTCTCTCTCACAAGTACGGATACCTCGATTGTATTCGCTGGTAACGTAACCCAGGAGGAGAGCAATCGGGAGGGCAAAGAACACGCTACTGAGTATCAATTTGTGGGCGATCTTCAAGCGTGCCAGCCACCGGTTAACGCGGTCCACCTGTTACCCCCTCCTAGGCTGCGGTTCGGAACCGGGATACTCCGCCCTGTAGTTCCTGCACAGCGCTGTTCAATTGGGCGGTGATCTTCTGAAACTCGCCCAGCAGCGACTTCGTCAGGTCGGCGGTCTGCGCCAATTGCTTCATAGCCTCATTGATCTGTTCAGCGGCTTGTGTCTGTCCCTGCATGCCCTGCTTTGCCGTTTCAAATTCAGGACCGAGGGCTTGCACCCTTTCAATCATCTGCGCCAAAGCCGCAGCAATTCCATTGACTTCCGCGACGCGTTGGCGAACTTCCGTTGAGAACTTGTCCATCTCCATCACACCACTGGAGACGGACGATTGCATCTCCTTCACGACCGAATCAATATCCTGGGTGGCCACAGCCGTCTGGTCCGCCAGGCGACTGATCTCACGGGCCACCACGGAGAACCCCTTGCCGAATTCTCCTGCTTTCTCGGCCTCGATTGCAGCGTTGAGGGAGAGCAGGGCTGTCTGGTCAGAAATCTTGTTGATGGTGGTGACGACCGTTGATATCTTGCTGGCTCGGTCGCTGATGATCCCCAGCCGGGAGGAGATTGATCCTGTCGCTTTAACAAGCTCCCGCATTGCAGCTTCCATTTCATTCAGTTTGAATTGCCCGCCTTCCGCCTGCGCGGCGGCATCAAGGGCGGCCTTACCAGCATCGGACATCGTCCGCAACAGATCTCGTGAAGTCACGGAGATCTGCGAGCTCGTAGCTGATACCTCACGGGTCGCGGCTGCCTGCTCGGACACCGTGGGTTCCAACTGTTTGGCGGAGGCCGTAATCTCGGTTGTCGAAGCCGTTACCTGGATACCAGCGCGCTGCACCTGCCCGATCAGGTTCCCAAGAGTCTGGGTCATCTCCTGGAAAGATGACTTCAGGTCCACGCTCTCATCCGGGAAGTCAAATCGCCGAAGGGTATGCCCATTTGTCACAGTGGGAAGATTGAGGAAGTACTCGCGCGCACTGTGCAAGTCACCTTTCGCGACCTTTCCTGCAAGTTTTGTTACCAGCTCAATAGGCCTGGTCAGGCGCTTGCCCATCACAAAGGCGATGCCGAGCACGACAAGCAGCGAGAGAAAGCCCGCCAGGATCACGCCCCAGAGGAGGTTTGTTGCCGACTCTTTCACGCCCTCGATTGCGCCCATATACTCGTCTTCGTAGGCACCCGCGACGATCAGCCAATCCCAGGGCTCAAAATAAATCAACGCCGAGTGCTTCAGCCTTGGTTTCGGTTCACCCGGGTTCTGCCAGACGTATGAGCGGTGGAACAACTCCCCTTTACCCGACACCAGCGCGTGCTGCACCATTTCCTGGACAAACAGTTTCCCGTTGGAATCCCGCTGTTCCCAAAGATCCTCCCCGTCACGCATGCCGCCTTTGGAAATGACGTACCGTCCCCGCTGATTGCCCCTGGCGCCGATGACTACGATGTATCCCGTGCGGCCGATGACGGTGTTCAGTAAAGTGCTCCGGACAGATCCCACCTCGGCAATCTTTTCTCCCACAAAGAGCATTCCGATGATTCTTCCTTCCCTGTCATGCAATGGCTCGTACGCAGCCACATAGTGATCGTTCACTACGAACGCAGTGCTCCGGTATACTTCTCCATGCATGACCGTTGCCACGACGGGCGAAGGCGTTCCGTCAGGCCCCACGGCGGGGATGTAGGTGCCGATTCCGCGGTTGCCATCACTCGCTGCCACCGTGGTTGCCACACGCAACATGTCGCCCGCCTCATTAATCCGCTGGAAGATGGTGGTCGAACTGCTCACCAATTGGGTGACTTCGTCTACAAAAGGAGCGCGCACCTTGAAGCTCTTGTTCTGGGTTGCCGGCACGCCTCCAATCAGCATCTGGGGGAGTCCGACATCCGTCACATGCTGAGTTAATTGATTCACCGCCTGCCAGCGAACGATGGCATTGCCCATTGAAACCCCGCCCTGTTGGGCCAGAATCCGCCGAGCGATAAGGAGATTATGGTCCACTCGACCCTGCAAGAGGTTGTTGGTCGTTTCGCAAAGACCGTAAGCGTCCTTGGCCGCCTGGTCCACGTTCGCCTCGGCCAGAGACGTCATCTCCCGGGCAGCTTCTTGCGAAACGCTACTTCGAAAGTGCAAAAGAAGAAGCAGCAGCACAAGGACCGGCAGGATCGCCGCCACGAGCGCAAGCCCATAGATCTTGTTTCTTAGCGAGATTCTCACGCTGCCTCCTGGGACATTCCGCGAGCTTAATCCTTACTACCGGATCTTAGACAGGAGAGGGGCGATTCCGGGTTCGCGCGCCCGGCGAGTCGTCCCTCGATCGTCCTTAATTGAAATGTTTTGAAAGTGATAGCCTTGAGACTGGAGAACTTCGGCCACACTGGTTGGCAGAATGGTGATAGAGATGCGATTCGGACATCCAGATCGTAGAGCACTGTTCTTCTCCAATCCGTCAGTCTTAAGGCAGTTGGAAAGAAACAGATTTCAGAATCTAAATTCCAGACTCCAAAGAGGCGGTGTTCGCGAACACCTGTTCCATGGTCGCAATCCTTGAATGCGCCACGAACCCATGGCGAAAATGGGACACAACAGGTCCCGCCATGCTGAGCGGGAGCTAAATGTCACCCTTCTCCCTGAACCGGCAAGTCAATTACTTGTTCCGTTCTGTAATGGTCTGCTCAGCTTGGCAGGCTCGCTGCTCGTTTGTTTGCGAATCCGGCAACGCCGAGTCAGGCTGCTTTTCGACCCACAAGTTTCTCGAATGTCATATTCGTCACTTCATAGGTTCGAATCTCCGGTATTCCCTCCATGTGCTTTCCCAGTGCCTTCAAAACGCCGGCAGAACCTTCTTTCTCATATTTTTCGGCATTCTCCTTGCGATCCCACAGACTGATTCCGATCGCCTCTTTGCGATCGCTTGAAACCATCGTAAATTGACCGGCGAATCCCGCAAATCTGTTCACGACGGGGAAGACCTCATCGTCGACGGTCCGCGCAATGTCCTTGGCGCCATCCGGCTTCAGCTTCATCCGCACAATTCTCACAAACATGGGATTGCCCTCCTCTTATCTGAAAGGTTGTACCTGCCATTAAACTTAAATCAGCCGGACTTTGACGCCTATGACCCATATCACAGACTGACGTGACCCAGGGTACCTACAATGTCATTCATGAGTTTGGCAATTCGTGTGTGGAATGGCGCCGTGTTGACTGTGGTTTTGGACACTGCTGGCAGACCTGGTTACTGGCGTCGGATTGCGGCACCACGGAATCTGCTGAAGTTGCAGCGCTTGCGGGTAAGTACCTGGTGTTCGAGTCGGTTCCGCAGCGTGTCCGGATTACTCAATGGTTTCAGGAAAGGAACCTCTCAATTGATCGTGAGCAAGAACAGAACTCTCCTGGGCGAAGAGGAACTCTTGCGATCGCACGCCGTAATAGTGGATGTCCTGCAGGAACCAGTCTGCATTCAACTGATGGAAGAATCTATGGCAGCCGAACCACAGCTTTAGAACGAGGATATCGGAGTTCCGGAATCACAGCCCGACACCTAGCCGATGGTCTTTATGCCCTGAGACGGCGAGGGTCGTGACGATCCAATCTTTTCACAGAAGGTCAGTTGGCCCTCCTGCTTTTGGCAAGCTACGACTGAGAAATGACGTTGGCCTATCCTGGGTGCGCATGATTATGCCGCCATTCGCATCCCACCGCATCTGCCGCCTGGATGGCATCTGCCACCATTTCTGAAGTCACCTCAAAAGGCTCGTTGTGGATCGTTTCTCCTTTTGCTGTACTGCGAACGGCGATTTGGTTCAGCGTATCGGAGGTCATCCGATCGAGTCCAATTTCGGCCAGCGTGACCGGCAATCCTATAGAAGTCGAAAAGCGCAGCACTTCTTCCATGATCGAGTGAGGCTGGCCTTCAAGGACCAGTTGAACCAGGACGCCAAACGCCACTTTCTCGCCGTGCAGGTAGGAACGGGTTTCTGGGGCGGCAGTCAACCCGTTATGAACGGCGTGCGCTGCTGCCAAACCGGAAGATTCAAACCCGAGGCCGGAAAGAAGGGTGTTGGCTTCCACGAGGCGTTCGAGTCCTGCGGTTACGGACCGGGTTCGGAGTGCTGCCAGCGCGTCTGCTCCGTCTTCGAGAAGAGTCCGGTAGCACAACTGGGCCAACGCCAGAGCGCTTCGCGTCGATGCTCCGCCTCGCATGTTTCGGACCCTGCCCTCCACACAGGTCTTTGCCTCAAACCACGTGGAGAGGGCATCACCCATTCCAGCCGCCAACAGCCGGGCCGGACTCTGGGCAATCACCTGAGTATCTACAAGAACTAAATCAGGATTCCTACGGAAGAGCCGTATCTCGCGGAAGACGCCCTCATCCGTGTAAATGATGGAGAGGGCGCTGCAAGGTGCGTCGCTGGAAGCAACGGTCGGACAACTCACTACTGGAAGGTTGAGATCCGCTGCTACTGCCCTGGCCGTATCAAGCGCCTTGCCTCCGCCCGCACCGACAATAACTTTGGCTTGTTGCTGACGTGCCTCCGCCTTTACACGCTCAATCTCGGCGACTGAACATTCTCCCGCGAAAGGAACGACCTGATAGGCAAACCTGGCATCAGGGAATGCCCGCGCCCATGCCTCAGAAAGGAGGGCAGAGGCAGACCGGCTGGCAAGAACCAGCACGGGTCCCTCTAGTCCTACTGCGGACATCTCCTGTCCGAGGAACTGCGTGGCATTCTTACCCTGGGTATAACGACTTGGCGAACAGAACACGCTCAACATAGCGACACCTCTAAGGTTAGGGTGCACATAGTCCAGTACCACTCTTCGTGGCCCTGTCCTCCCGAGGTATTCCATTCAGAACGCTTTGGGCAGCGGCCAAATGGTTGTTACTCGCTATCGCGCGCAGTCGGAACCGGAAAGCAGGGCTGATTTCGACGAACCTCTCCCGCACTTGGCAGGCTCCCCCCCTTCATGCCTCTGCCGAACGATCACCTGCAAGTGCGAAGCGTCGAATTATTGCCGTCGCACCCAAAATCCTTCGTCCGACATCTGCACGTTGAGAGCCTGAGCCTGCGCAAGCCCGGAAAGACTGCTTTCATCGGCGCCCGCAATACTTACGGGAGAGACGAGGCGATCCTGCCGAGTTCCTCTTCGTTGAAGAGACGGTGGGTTCGAGTACGAACGTTCCCCACCTTGGCAATGGCCAGCGCCATCTCCGCCACCTTCTCATCATTCGGGGCCGTCAGAATAAACAGGGTGTCAAACTCACTTCCCATAATCAGGTAGTAAGATTGAACTTCTCCCCCTATTTGCCGAATCGTCTTTTTCGCTGCCTCAGCCCGAGCGGGAAGCTGCTTGATCTTCTCGATCCCCTGTTGGGTGAAACTGAACTGCATCAGATAGGTCGGCATTTCATCCTCCTCTACGTTTGTTTTTGCACCAGGCATAAATCGCGTTTCAATACACCGCAACCTTAGGCGGTTTCTTTCAAGTTACTTTTGGACATGTCCCGGTGACCCTTCCACGAGCTGTCTGGCCGAGGCTCCGTGGGAACTGGATGTGGTTTCAAACTGGTTGCGGAGGGCGTCAATCGTCTGGATGCCGGCGGCGGTGTCGCTCTCTTGTACCGGCTGAGGTGCAGTCCCGCACTCCGCGAAGAGCAAGACCGAAGCCAGCACCACGACCCAAAGGCACATGTTGCGCAACATCGAAGTTCCCACATGAAATCATGCAGAGAATACAAACCAAACAAATGGTCTTATGCCGGAAAAATTGAGGAACATTCGCGCAGCCATGGTACCAAACCCTTCATGAGAACCCGCCGTCTGCAAAAGCCTCTGCGGATTCTCCCTGTGTTGCAAGGACCTCCTCATGGCACTCAATGACTCTATCTTTGCAGAACTCTCGCAATATGCGGTGACCCATGTCACCTGTGGTTGTGCTCTGGGCCGGCTTTTGGGGTTTGGAATGCCTTGTCCTGCCAATCCACGAAGGAGACGCCGTTCCATGTAAATGAAGGCGAACCCGGAAACAGTCCAATTGGCAGATAACCAACCAAACCGCGTTATCCCATTGTTGCCCCCGTATTTCAGGAATCAAAGAAAGTCTGACGGCCAGCGGTTAAGCGTTGACGCCACCTCCCGTGGCTCCCGAATAGATAACATTCCGAGCGCTTGGTGTCTCCGGTCCGCAGTGCGACCGTGAGCACGGGTCACTTCAGCAATTGTTCGAGGTAAGAATTTTCGGGCCATTAGGCGCAGAACCCAGGCAGGTGATGGTGATCACTGTCGGCACAGTTGGTAAAGCACTACGATTGTTGGCAGCGTTGGAAACTGGTCCAGGCCCAATAAAGAATCTGAACGGAAAGTATTTTCCATCCATGAATGTAGCGGATTATCTGGAAACCAAAAAAGGTGCCAAGATCTACTACGAGGATCACGGAGAAGGTGAACCTATACTGCTCGTCCACGGGTGGTTATGCTCATCCAGGTTCTGGCAGAAGAATGTTTCTGAACTGGCGACAAGGTTCAGGGTCGTAACCGTCGACCTCCAGGGCCATGGCAACTCCTCCAAGGCACTGGCGGGACACACCATCAGGCAGTATGCGCGCGACATGCGGGAGATCATCGAGCACCTGGGACTGCGGAAAACTGTACTCGTGGGGTGGTCCTTGGGCGGGCCAGTCGTTCTTTCCTATTGCGAGCAGTACGGCAATGATGCGCGCCTGAAGGCGCTCGGCCTCGTGGATACTTCTCCTTTTCCGTTCAGCCCGGCCGCTTGGAACAGCCACGTACTGAGGAACTACAACTATGACGGTATGAATGCAACGTTTGCTGATCTCACAGCCAATCCCAGGAAGTTTGCCATGGCATTCACCACCAGAATGTTCAAGCAAAAACCTTCAGAAGCCGACATGGATTGGGTGGTCGCAGAGATGCTGAAGACACCCACATGGATTGCGGAAGCGGTTTACTCCGATTTCCTGATGAGTGATTACGCCAAATCACTGCCGACTATCAAACTGCCGGTCATTGTCTTTGGAGCTGACTCAGGTGTCTTCCGCGACGGTATCGCCATGGGCAAAGCCATTGCCAGCCAGATCCCGCAAGGAAGGTTCGTTCCATTCGAGGATGCCGGGCACATTCTCTTCTACGAACAGCCGCGGAAGTTCAATGCCGCCTTGGCTGATTTTGCTGAAGCGTTGTAGTTGCTGACCCTCGATCAAGGAAAGTGTAATCAACAGAATACAAGGCCCGCCTTTAATGGCTGAGGTGCGCTGTCACAAACCCGGGTGACACCTATCACGGCGTGATCTCCTGCCTATGATATGGATATGGTGAGAACCGAAATTAAAGATCTTGACCCTGGTGCATCACAAGACAGCAGGCCTGAACTTAAAAGCCCGAATTGAGCTTGGATTTGGCAAGTTCGGTTGACTTGTGCCAAATCCTCCGGAGGCGATGCTCTGAACCTCGGGACAGAGGGATCCTCACAGGAGATGGTCATGCGCTACAGGGATTTGAGGGAGTTCTTGTCGCTTTTGGAACAGGAAAACCAACTCGTACGGATCAAAGGTCCAGTGATGCCGGAACCTGACTTGAGCGCCATAGGCCGGGCGGCACCCGACCTGGAAAAGGGACCGGCTGTTCTTATTGAAAAGATCAAAGGTTACAAGAGCAGCCTGGTATTGAATGTGCAGGGATCGTGGCAGAATCACGCCCTCATGCTGAACTTGCCAAAGGACACATCGATCAAGGAACAGTTCTTTGCGCTGGACAGGCTGTGGAACGATTACCCGGTGAAGCCTGTGTGGGTAGCGGAGAAAGATGCGCCAGCCAAAGAGAATAAAATCAAAGAGGACATCAACCTTTTCGATATCCTTCCCCTCTTCAGGGTCAACAAATTTGACGGAGGTTTCTTCATTTCCAAAGGCGTCGTTGTCTCCAAGGATCTTGAAGATCCCGACGATTTTAACAAGGAAAATGCCGGCATCTACAGGATTCAAGTCAAAGGGAAGGACCTTGTAGGAATTCAAGCCCTCCCTTTCCATGACATAGCGATTCATCTGAGGAAGGCAGAGGAAAGGAATGAGCCACTGCCCGTGGCGATATGCATCGGGAACGACCCTGTGGTCAATTTCGTGGCCAGCACACCCATTGAGTACGCGCAGTCTGAATACGAATTTGCAGGCGCCCTGAAGGGGGCTCCCATCGAGCTTGTCAAGAGTGAGACCGGCGACCTGGACATCCCAGCAAGATGCGAGGTGGTCCTTGAGGGAAATATCTTGCCCAGAGTGCGAAAAATCGAGGGCCCATTCGGCGAATTCCCTGGCAGCTATTCAGGCGCCAGGCTGCAGTGCGAGATCAAGATCCACACGATCACTCATCGCACGAATCCAATCTTCGAAAACCTTTATCTGGGAATTCCCTGGACGGAGATCGACTATCTGCTTGCATTGAACACCAGCCTGCCTCTCTACAGGCAGATCAAGAAGGACTTCCCTGAGGTCGTCGCCGTGAATGCAATGTATACCCATGGAATCGGGGTCATCGTTTCCACAAGATCCAGGTTTGGCGGATACGGCAAGGCCGTCGCCATGAGACTTTTGTCAACTCCTCACGGCATGCCTTATTCAAAGTTCGTCATCATCGTTGACGAATTTGTTGATCCCTTCAATCTTCCGCAGGTGATGTGGGCCATGACGACACGGGTCCGGCCCTCCAAGGACGTTGTGCCTATCCCGAATGCCCCGGGCATGCCGCTCGATCCATCATCCGAACCGGCCGGCATGCAGACCAAGGTGATTATCGACGCCACCACCCCGGTCGCTCCGGATGCGTGGAGAGAGGCAGAACTTCTGGAGGCACCTGAAAAGACGGAGTTCTGGCGGGATTATTTGAAAGAAGCCATAAGAAAGGACCGATAACATGATCTGCCCGAGATGCGATTCCAACGCTGCGGAACTGTTGGTGAAGGCGCCTGTCGATAATGCCTGGGAAGTCTATCGATGCGGCACTTGTAATTTTACGTGGCGGTCTACCGAAAGTGAGGATATTACGAATCCCGCCAGGTATGACAGAAGATTTAAGATCGATCCCGCCTCGATTCCCACCCTGCCGGTGATTCCACCCGTGCCAAAATTGAAAAAATGACTCGAGAGTTTATGGAGGGCTCACTATGAGAAGCAAATATAAACCTCTAATGAGCAAGAATGCCGGACAGACAGATGAGCCGGAAGTCGAAGTCGGAACGGCTTTCTCCGCCGATGGAGTTCAAATAAGGTATGAGTGCAGAGGCAAAGGCGAACCGGCGCTTATCTTTATCCATGGATGGTGTTGTGACCGGAGCTATTGGCGCGAACAACTTCCTTACTTTGCCAGGAAACACCGAGTGGTGGCCATCGACCTCGCAGGCCACGGCGAGTCCGGTCTCAACCGGATAGCCTGGACGATGGATGCGTTCGGAGAGGATGTTGCGGCGGTCGTCGCGAAACTCGGCGTGAAGCAGGTCGTTCTGATCGGCCATTCAATGGGCGGCACGGTCATACTGAAGGCTGCACCCAGGATGCCGGGGCAGGTCATGGGCCTGGTGACAGTAGACCAGTTTTACAATCTGGAAGAAACGCACACTCAAAAGGAAATGGAGGAGTTCATTGCTCCTTTTCGGAACAATTTCCCTGAAGCAATGAGTGCCTGGGTGAGAACGATCTTCACGTCAAAGTCAGATCCGAAGCTCGTAGAATGGGTAATAGCACACATGTCGGCCCGCCCGCCTGGAGTCGGCCTGGGGGCAGCCACTGAGGTTGACGGGGAGCTAGCGTTTTGGGGCAACATCGACAACTGCCTGATACGGGCGCTCCAGAAAGTCCGGGCTCCTCTCGTATTCATCAATTCCGATTTGCAGCCCACCGCGGAAGAGATCAATAAACGGTACCCGCCCTACTCGAATGCCAAGATAGTGCGGGGGGTGGGCCATTTCGTTATGCTGGAAGCGCCGACTGTTTTTAACGGTTTGCTCGATTCGACAATCGAGGAATTCAAGCAGCAAGCTCCCAGCCACGGCGCTGACGGTATTCTTCGAGTTCGCGAGTCTGCATAGCGGGGTCTTGCCCGTTATCCGCGATCCTGACCCTGGCGTATATTACCACTCGGATGCGGCCTGGTTGTGTAGAAAAAGTCGGTGAAATATTCTTCGGTGCAGCCATATTCAACCTCCTAGCTAGGTTGGGTGTGGTTTGGCCAGCATTGAAGTGAGCGCTTCAGCGTTGGCCGCTTTTCTTTCCGGGCTTACGCTCACGCCCCTCTCGATAATGTACTTCTCTATATTTCCGAATCCGCTCCATGTCCTCAGCCTGCCAGATCAGGATCGTAACACCTGCAACCGTCTGCTTTCTTGGCCCCACCTTCACGCTCTCATATGAGAATCAGAACCCGGCCAGCAATCATGCTGGCGAAACTCTGGAGCGCCATGGTAATCCCCCTTGGCACGGCGCGTTTGCACCACCCGTGGGGCAGGAAATGTGGTGCACATTCCGGTGCACAACAAAACCAAACACCGCCGTCCACGGCCGCAATATGCCCGCGGCGAAAGAAGGGCACAGGTCACGAGGCCGACCTTCGCTACAAGGGCATGAAATCTATACGGCAGCACATCTCAGTCAATCTCGTTACGCGACAGCGATCATACTTTCGACCGTCTTTTCAACCGCGCTACATTGCCGACTAACATCTTCTAAGCAGAGGGTCGGGCGTTCGAGTCGCCCCAGGCCCGCCACATCAGAAGCTCGCAGCTTTTGACCGAACGAAAGCCGACCTTTCGGAACCAGCCGCCGATTTCCCTGGTCATGCCATAATCGTTACGTGCAAGGACCACGTCCGATACTTCCACCAAACCCAGCCGGTTGACTTATACTGGGCAACTTACCAATTGTTGCATCTGAATATGAGGAGCCGAAGCTTGAAACCGAATAAGCATCATCCATTTTCCTGGTCAGTCTTTTTCGCCGCGGCCTTCCTCCTTGCCGGATTCGGAGCCGTGGCTGTGCACGCTCAGGAATTTGATTCCGCGCTCTATTCCGGAATGCGCTGGAGGATCGTGGGTCCATTTCGAGCCGGCCGCGCTCTTGCCGCCTCAGGAGTGCCCGGGCAGCCCGACGTTTTCTATTTCGGCTCAGTGGATGGCGGCGTCTGGAAAACCACCGATGCCGGCCGCACATGGAACCCGATTTTCGACGGCGAGTCCATCGCTTCCATCGGCGCACTCGCCATCGCGCCTTCCGATCCCAACGTCATCTATGTGGGAACGGGCGAAGCCGACATGCGCTCCGACATTTCTTATGGCAACGGCATGTACAAATCAACCGATGCCGGCCGCACCTGGACGCATATCGGCCTCGACGACACCGAGCAAATCGGATGCGTCCTGGTCGATCCCCACGACCCCAACCGGGTTTATGTGGCGGCGCTCGGCCACGCTTATGGACCCAACAAGGAGCGCGGCGTGTTTCGCTCCACCGACGGCGGCCGCACGTGGCAAAAGATTTTGTACAAGGATGAAAACACCGGCGCCATTGATCTGGCTTTCCAGCCTGGAAATTCGCGCGTGATTTACGCCTCACTGTGGCAAACGCGCCGCCCGCCCTGGAACGTTTATCCGCCCTCCAACGGCCCTGGCTCCGGCCTTTATAAAACAACCGATGGCGGGGATACCTGGCGCCATTTGACAGGCCACGGGCTGCCATCCGAAGGGCTCGGCCGCATCGGCATTTCCGTCCCGCCCGCTAATCCGAACCGCGTCTACCTGATTGTGGATGCGCGGCAGGGTGGCCTTTATCGCTCCGACGATGCGGGCGAAACCTGGAAATTGATGGACAACGACCGGCGCATTTGGGGACGCGGCTGGTACTTTGGCGGCGTCACAGCGGATCCCAAGAATCCCGATTTCGTCTACGTCTGCAATACTTCCACTTACCGCTCGGAGAACGGAGGAAAGACTTTCACCGCTTTCAAAGGCGCTCCCGGCGGCGACGATTATCACCTGCTTTGGATCGAACCCAACAACCCCTCACGAATGATCGTGGCCAGCGATCAGGGCGCTGTTGTTTCCGTGAACGGCGGAAAGACCTGGTCGAGCTGGTACAACCAGCCCACGGCGCAGCTTTACCACATCATCACAGACAATCGCTTCCCATACTGGATTTACGCAGCTCAGCAGGATTCAGGAGCGGTGGCTATTCCCAGTCGAACGCAGTACAAGGGAATCAATTCCTTCAGTTGGCGGCCGATGGAGCCGGGCGGTGAAAGCGAGTACATCGCGCCCGACCCGCTCGACCCCAATGTGATTTTTGGCGGGACGGAAGGGACGGAAGCGGACAAATTCAACCTGGAAACAGGCGATGACCAGCAGATCCCTCCTACGCTGGCACATCGCGGGGTTTTTCGATCGACGTGGACGCTGCCGCTCGTCTTTTCACCTGCCGATTCCCACGCGCTTTATTTCGGCAGCCAGGTGATGTTTGTAACGCGCGACGGCGGCTCGAGTTGGCAAATCATCAGTCCGGATTTGACGCGCGAAAATCCCGGCGTTCCGCCGAACCTTGACCCCACAACCGCAGCCGACACAACGGGCAACGGTCGGCGAGGGGTGATCTATACCATTGCGCCTTCGCCCCTCGACAAGAATACGATCTGGGCCGGCACGGACGACGGACTGATCCAGATCACCCGCGACGGTGGAAAATCCTGGCAAAACGTCACGCCGCCAGCCCTCACGCCCTGGAGCAAAGTCAGCCTGATGGACGCTTCCCATTTTGACGTGAACACGGCGTACGCCGCCGTGGACCGACATCGCCTCGACGACTTCCGGCCGTACATTTACCGCACGCACGATGGAGGAAAAACCTGGCAGGAAGTGAGCCGCGGCATTCCGAACGGCGACTTTGTGCGCGTCGTCCGCGAGGATCCCGAACGCAAAGGCCTGCTTTATGCGGGAACGGAAAGAGGAGTTTTTGTTTCCTTCGACGACGGCGACAACTGGCAATCGCTGCAACTGAATCTTCCCGTTTCTTCGGTTCGCGATCTGATCATTCACGGGAACGATTTGATTGCCGGAACGCACGGCCGCTCAATCTGGATTCTGGATGACGTCACGCCGTTGCGGCAAATTGACAGCGAGGTCGCCGCGTCCGATGCATTCTTATTCAAACCGCAGAAGACTTATCGCATTCGCTCCGGCTCAACGGATGAAGGGACGCCGCTGCCGCCCGAGGAACCGACGGGCGAGAATCCTCCAAACGGGGCAATTCTTGATTATTACCTGAAGTCGAAGCCCACAGGTCCGGTGGCACTCGAAATCGACGATGCACAGGGAAAGTTGGTAAAACGCTACTCGAGCGCCGAAACGCCCCAGGCAATCAACCCTGCCAAACTTTCCTACCCGGCTTTCTGGATTCATCCCGAGCAGCCGCTTTCTGCAGAGCCCGGAATGCACAGGTTTGTCTGGAACTTGCTCTATCCTGAGCCGCCCACTCCCGCTGGATTCGACGAATGGGCCAAATCAGGCTTGTGGGCTCCGCCCGGCCATTACACCGTCAAACTTATGGTGAATGGAAAGACGCAATCGCAACCACTGACCGTGGTGATGGATCCGCGCGTCAAGGTCACCCAGGCCGATCTCGAGAGACAATTCCAAACCGCGATGCAAATCGTTGCGGCGCGCGAAAAGGCAGGCCTGGCTCTTAAGGACGCCGAAACCTTAAGAAAAGAGCTCGCCGCAATCTCGCCGGAAGCGAAACGACACGAAGATATCGCGGACTCGATCCATGAAATTGAGAGAAAACTACTGGCTATAATAGGTCCCGAGCGGAACGAGGACGCGGATTATTCGGGAGAATTTGGACCAGCTAGCGACGTCCCCAGCCTTCGCCATCTGACCACAAGCCTGGGCAGGCTGCAATACAATGTCGAGAGCGCCGATGCCGCGCCTACGGCAGACGCCCTGACTGCATTCAGCCGGGACCGGACAACCTTGGAATCTCTGCTCTCCGCCTGGAGCGGCATCAAGACCGGCGACCTGCCAAAGCTGAACGAACTGCTTCGAAAGGCCAACCTACCGCCTTTAAAGCCCGGTTTGTAGCTGGAACCGAGACATCCCAGCCAAGGGCGAGTAGGCCCTTAACCACCACAAAATAAAGGTGTAACAGGGCATAGACAATTATGTCGGACCGCCCATGCCAGCGATGCGGCAAGAGAACCATTCCAGTCTGCCTATGTTCCGCCCTTGGCAAAAATCATTGGGGAATAGGACTTTCGTACTATTGTAATCCAGAGGAAATTACCTGAGAATCACTCCCAAACTGACGGTTGGACTTCGGCGGCAAGTTGCCTTATGCTCTTAAGAGTTGCTTTGGTCGCCGACAGATAAGAGGGCTTCATCAAGAGGATGATTCTGTTCGAGCGACTTTTGGGGTCGGGACTTATTGCGGATCTCAATTTTGGAACGTTTGACGGCAAGCTGGAAATGGTTTTCCAGATTGGCGCAACTTAAGAAGTGGTGTGGGCCGGGCGTTGCAGCCCGATTTGGAGGCGAGTCATGAAGAAATGGGTTAGTTATTTGGCGGCAGTGGCGGTAATCGCGACGTGCGGGGCATTATCGGCGTTCGCGCAGCAAAATCATCGGCCGGGATTCGTGGTTGTGCCCGAGTCAAACACTCAACGGCCGGAAGATATTGGCGTTCGCGCGCACACGAATTTCCTGATTTTCGTCCCGGACAAGGGCGGCAAGCCATCGCCGCAGACCTCGTCACCTAGCGGAGAGACGCCGCAGTCGCTCTCCTGCGTTTACGGGACATGGGCCGGGAGTGTTTCGGGATGCCCGCTCAGCTCTGGCAGCTACAACTTAGCGAGCGGCGGTTCAAACGTGATCGCCATTGTGGACGCGTATGACTATCCGACGGCCTGCAGTGACTTCAACACTTTTTCGTCCCAGTTTGGCTTGCCGAAAGAAACAAGCAATTGCATCAACCAGAGCGCGTCGAACAAAGTCTTTAACGTGGTTTACGCCAGCGGCTCCCAGCCCCGCGCTAATTGCGGCTGGGCACAGGAAGAGGCTCTTGATATCGAATGGGCCCACGCTATGGCGCCCAATGCCAAAATCATCCTTGTGGAGGCCGCTTCAAACAGCAACAATAACCTGCTGAAAGCCATTCAAGTTGCAAACACCCTCGTTGCCAACGGCGGCGGTGGCCAGGTCTCAATGAGTTGGGGTGGCGGCGAGTTCTCGACCGAGTCAAGCTACGACCCGACTTACTTCAACACGCCTAAAGTAACCTATTTCGCTTCCAGCGGCGACACCGGAGGCACGCAGATCTGGCCTTCGGTTTCAGCGAATGTCATTTCGGCGGGCGGAACCCACGTGAGTCGCGACTCCAATGGAAATTTCACCGGTGAGACCGTCTGGAGCGGTGCAGGCGGCGGGCCGAGCAAATACGTACCTGCGCCGCTTTACCAGCAAGTTGTCTCCACCGTGTGGAACTCAGGGAAAGGTTACAGGGGAACGCCCGACATCTCGTTTGACGCTGATCCTTACTCCGGTGTCTCCGTATTCGACAGCACTTCATGCCAAGGGTACGTGAATTGGATGGTCTTCGGCGGAACGAGCGTGTCCTCGCCCTCGCTTGCCGGAATCGCCAATTCCTCGGGTGCGTTCAATGGCGGCTGGGATGGCGGAAGTAATGCCAACAGCACGGCGGAAAGTCTTTACAGTAACTACAACACCGCTTCCAACGGCGGAAAGAATTCCTACTCAAGTCCTTTTTACGACGTCACCTCCGGCTCAGCCGGAAGCTATTCCGCCGGTCCCGACTGGGATTATGCCAGCGGCATCGGCACCATCCGTGGCCTTACGGGCTTCGCCGGCGGCTCGTCGTCTTCTTCACCAAGCTTCTCGGTTTCGGCGAGTCCTTCGAGCTTGACCGTCACTCAGGGGCAGACCACAAGCACACAGATAACAGTGACTCCAGCCAATGCATATACGGGAACCGTAAGTTTCGGCTCGATCAACGTCACCGGCTGCCCGACCAACGCAAGCTGTCAACTGAGCGCGTCCTCCGTGACAATAAATTCAACGAGCCCGCAGTCCGTAACCCTGAACATCACCGGGACGTCTTCGGCGCAAGCCGGATCGTACAACTTGAGTGTCACAGGCACGGATTCAAGTGACTCCAGCCTGACAAGTTCGACCACAGTCCCACTGACCGTCAACGCTCCGGTGACCGGCAGTTTCTCGCTGTCAGCTTCACCAACCACCGCCAGCATCTCACCCAAGGGCTCGGCGAGTTTCACAATCACGGTGAATTCTTCCGGATTCAGCGGCAGTGTTTCCCTGACAGCAAGCGGATCCATGCCACAGGGCCGGGCAAGCTTCAGCGTCAACCCTGTCACCGTGTCTTCCAACGGGTCGGCGACTTCCACCCTGACAGTAAGCGCCGGTCCCAAGACGCCGACAGGCCCCTATCAGATTACCGTCACGGGCACAAGCGGCACACTGGTCGCAACAACCACCGTGAATGTCGCCGTGAACTGAATCGCAGCAACACCAATTCCATCCTGAGCCGCTTCTCGCTACGAGAAGCGGCTCAGAAACTCCTCAATTCTCCCGCGACGTGACTCGGGCCTCTCTCGGCCTTTGACCGCAGAATCACTTTTAGTAAGGCATTTTGGCTCAGGCGCTTGCGGGAGAAGCCGGGGCTGCAAAGGAAGCGACCGCTTCCGGCTGTGAATCGAACACCTGGAAGACGGTGCTGAGGCGGGTGATTTGCATCAGGTCGCGGATGCGGCGCGTCAGGTGAAGAAGCTTAAGTTCTCCTCCGTGCTTTCGCGCGGAGACAAATCCGGCCACCAGCGTGGAAAGGCCGGAGCTGTCGATATAAGTTACCTCGCCAAGGTCCACAAGTATCTTCAGACTATCGGCCTCAAGCGCTTCGCCGAATTTCTTTCGCAGGGCTTCAGTCTCATGCCCCAGCACGAGCCTTCCGCGCAGGTCCAGCACCAGGACATCGCCCAGGCTCTTCTCAACGATGATAAGATTCATCCCCATACCGCACCCCGCCGGCAGGCCTGCCTGCTTCCGACCTGATTGAGTACGCGCATCCTATCATAGCCGGCAGCGGGACGCCAGCGCCGCGGCGGGCCGGTGTCAGAAATCAGCGGGAGGGGTCTGGGGCGGAATGAGCGCGCCGCGGTTCTTGCGCAGGAATTCAGAGACCGAGGAAATGTCGTTCGCTCCGCAAATGATCAGGCGGCAGAATTCATCCGCCGAACCCACGCGCGGATCCAGTCTAAAAGCCTCGCGAAAGGAATTCTGCGCCGCCCGTTTCTGCTTTTCAGTCCAGTACCCGATGGCTTGAAGCGCAAGCATGGAAGCGGAATCCGGCTCGTCGGCCAACGCCTGGGCGCACTCCGCAAGCGCGCCATCCGTGTTGCCCTGCTTCCAAAGGGCCAGCGCCATCACGCGATGGCCGGAAGCCGATTGCGGATTTACAGTGAGCATTGCTTCGGCCTGCTTCTGGGCGGCGGCGCTGTTCCCAGTCCTCAATAGATAGAGCCCCATGGCTTCGCGGGCAGGCAGAAAATCCGGGTGATCGGCCACGATCTGTCGGAACATATCCTGGGCGCGCGCCACTCGGCCCGAGCCTTCAAGCAGCCTGGCCAGGTCGAACTGCGCATGAAAATCCGCCGGCTCAAGCCCGACCGCCTTCTCAAGCAAGTTTCGAGCCTCCGCGGCCCGCCCCGAATTCGACAGGACTTCCGCCAGCGCCACGTAAGCGGGCTCAAAATCCGGCGAAACCCGGATCGCCGCCCGGAAATATTGCTCCGCGTCGGCCTTCTTGTTCTGAGTCAGGCGGATTCGCCCCAGCGCCCAGTCGGCTTCGCCGCAGGCGGGATCGAGTGCGAGGGCACGCTTGAATTCATTCTCGGCCTGGTCCGAATCTCCGGACGCTAAGAGCGCCCGGCCCAGCGTTGCCCGCGCGAGCGCCTTCTGCCGGTCGGAAGACGCAAGATCGATCGCCCGGCGCGAAGTCTCAATCGCTTTTTTGTACTGACCCGAGGCGAGTTCCGATTCGGCAACATTCATTTCTGCCAAAAAGCTTTGGGCTGGGCCCGAATCACCGCTCGGTCCTGCTCCGCCTGCCATGGACGGGTTGGAGTTTGCAGGCTTGCCCGCGCCTGCCGGCGCCGTTCCCGATTGCGCCTGCCGGGCAAGCGCCATCGTTGGCGACGCTGCCAATAAAATCGCCAGCGCGCAGCCGCTCCAAATCCTGGCGGCTCTGGTGCCGCGATGCGTTCTTTTGGGCCTCCGTTCAGCGGCTGGCACGAATCTGATCCGGGCCGTGAATCAAGATATCAGCCCGCCCTCCAGAGGTGACGATTTCTCCCAAAACATCAACCTTCTTCCCTTCGAGCGCGCCAAGGTTTCCGAAGTTGTTGCGGTCGGAAGAAAAGATGACGGTCGAAAACGGACACGAGCGATAATCCTGGCAAAAATCCAGAAACGTGGTGCCGGAGCGTGAAGTATAAACGCGAAGGACACGGCCGGAAACACAGCCATTTTCGCCTGTGTGGTCGGCGGCCGAACGAATATCCACGCATCCGGAAGGCGCAGGAAGGTCTCCGTCGTCCTCTCTCTGCCTGGAAGAAGAAAAGGCCGGCCGCAGCCTCCTTTCCGCTCCGCGCCGGTAGGCGATCATTGCGCCCAGAATCGATACAAGGATCGCCGCCGCCGCGGCAATCACGATTTGCTTTCGCGACATCGGCCGTGATGCTCCTGTGGCAGATCCTGATCTTGCCGCGCCTGCCCAGCGTTCCTGCAAGTATATCAGGCTAACTCAGCTCCCGGGGCGCTGGCCGTCTTGACCGCGTCCGGAGCGCGAAGTACACTTAAGCCAGCGTGCGCCTGTAGCTCAGATGGATAGAGCGGTTGCCTCCGGAGCAACAGGTCGGGGGTTCGAATCCCTCCAGGCGTACCAACGAACTCCTTATTCAGTAATTGCATACGAATACCCTCGTTAGAGGCGCATTTGCATCAGAAGCCCTTCGAAGTTTCGCAGTTTGGCCTAGATTTCATTAGACCCTAGCCATGTGGGCCGCCGTTCAGTCAGGTTGCCAAAGGCTTCTCGTATCACGCTTAGCGAGCATTAGCTTTAGGACCTGAATGCATGCGACCCGACTTGCGAAGGCATTGGCCCGCGAACGGCTGTCGGTCCCCTAAGGAGCCGGGTAACCCGATAAACGCGCCATGCGTCGAAAGTTATTGGCCGGGAATTTGTAGTCCGAGCTCCGGCATTCCGGGATTATAATTGTAAAATTGTTAAACGCCTGGCGATGTTGGAGCGTTGCAAGGACGGAAGGAGGCCACCGAGAATGAAGGCCAGGACGGTCTTACTATTCGTTCTCCTAGCGACAGTTGGGCTAGTACTCAATGATCGGATAAGCCGCGCGGCAAAGAACAAGGCTGTTATCCAGGTCGAGACGCGCCTGATTGAAGTCAATGTGGTCACCCGGGATTCTCATGGCCATCCTATCAAGAATCTGACGAAGGGAGATTTCAAGCTTTACGACAACGGCAAAGAAGTCCCCATCGATGTCTTTTCCGAGCTTTCCCTGACGCCGGCAACCCCAAAGCCCTTGCCGCCCAATGTATATGCAAATCGAGTTGAGGGCGCTCCGCCCAGCATCACCGTGGTTCTGCTTGACGGCCTGAACACCAAATTTTCGGATCAGGTGTGGGCGCGAACACAAGTCGTCCAATTTCTTGAAAAGGTCAAACCGCAGGACCACGTTGCCATCATGCTGCTCGGCAGCCGCCTCTTTCTCCTGCAGAACTTTACCAGCAATCCTAAGATCCTGCTGGCCGCCCTTAAAGGGGCAAAGGCTACCAGCCCAAAGGAAGTCGAAGCATCTGCCCCGGCTACGCCGGCGGGCATCATCGACGCAGCCACGTATAATCTGAATGGGGGCACCTACGCCGGCGGGACCTTCCAACAGTATCAAACTTCCCTTGAGAATATCATTGCATCTGCCGGTCCAAGCGGAGCGGCGGCCCGCGCCGCGGCTGTCGCGGCAAACCCGTCTCTAGCCGCTTCGGCGGCGGCGGCGGGCGAGGCAGCCGATAAGGCGCAGATGGCACAGGTCATGTTGCAATTCCAGGAGCATACGGGCTCTTTCTTCGCCATTGACCGGGTCCAGCGAACACTGGAAGCGCTGACTGCCATCGCGAATTATCTGGCGCAGTTTCCGGGACGAAAAAACCTGATTTGGGTTTCCAGCAGCTTTCCGATTCAAATTGGTCTCGACTCTCCTCGCCAGCCGGGTGACACGCGCGATCAAATTCACTTTATGCCTCAGCTCGAACAGGCGTACAGAGCCTTGAACAATGCCGATTTGGCGGTTTATCCGGTTGATGCGCGCGGGCTGACCACTGCCGCGCCCGGTGCAATGGATTGGAATGGTTTCTACTCCACGCAAGGCGTGATGCAGGAGCTCGCGAGCAACACCGGCGGCCAAGCCTTTATGAATACGAATGACCTGGCCCGAGTTATGCAAGCCGCCGTGGACGACTCGGACGCCAACTATACGATCGGCTTTTACCCACAGAACATCAACTGGAACGGCAAATACCACACGCTCACCGTGAAAGTGGACAGGCCCGGTGTTCATCTGCGGTACCGCCGGGGATATTTCGCAACCCGGGAGACTTCCCACAATGAAGTCCAGGAAAGCGCCGCTCTCAATCGGGCCATCTTCGACCCGCTCGATTCCACGGCCATAGGTCTAAGGATCTCGATTCTGAAGTTCGTCCATGTTCCCTCCGGTAAGGTGCTCCTGGGAATCGATATGGACGCGGATAGCATGTCTTTCCAGGGAGGCGGCAACGCGGACCTGTCGGTGGCTCTGGTTCAGCTGAACGCCCTGGGCACAGCCCTTCACACAGGTGGCTACGACATGAAATTGCGCGTCGCGCCAGGCGGGGTGCCCCGGCTGAAGCAAGCGGGCCTGAAGGTGGCAAAGTGGGTAGACCTCGTTGATGGGGCGGAGACGCTGGTATTGGTGGTCCGCGATCCCTCTACGGGTAGAATCGGCTCGGTGCGAGTCCCGCTGGGTAAGTGGTAGCCTCTTTTTTCTCACTCCTCAGCCGCCGTCCCGAGCGAGAAAGTAGAATCGGCGCCTGGAACAAACCGCGAGAACATCATGAATTCATTGCCGGACGAGGTTGGGGGAGTGTCAGCGCGGAGGCTCGCGAACCAGGTTGCGGTGTTGGGCGCGATAGTTTTGCTTGCTTCAGCGGCGGGGCACGCTCAAAGCAATGTTGGAAAGAACTGGAATCCGCCGCTGGGGCCGCCTGCCGGTGCAAAGTACGTAGGCGATAAAGTCTGCGCCACCTGCCATGTCAAGGAAGCCGAGACTTACACGAAAACACCCATGTCGCAAGCAGGCATGCTGCCGGCGGATACCGAGGTTTTTCGCAAGTATCCGCACCTCACGTTTAAGCTCGGCCCCTACCACTATCTGATTTCCAGCAAAGGCGGCAAAAGCATTTACTCTGTGACCGACGGGAAACAGACAATCTCCACTCCCGTCCTCTGGGCCTTTGGAATGCCGAGGGGCGGCCAGTCCTACATCATGTGGCTTGACGGCGCTTACTACCAGGGCCGAGTGAGCTACTTCACCGACGTAAAGGGACTTGGGGTTACTCCGCTCGATCCGATGACCCCAGCCAAGACCCTCAAAGAGGCCTTCGGGGACCGATTGCCTGAGTCTGTCGGTCAACTCTGCATCGCCTGTCACACCACCGGCTCGGTTGTGGGCGGCGTATTCCAGCCCAAGAACTCCGTCCCCGGCGTGAGATGCGAGGCCTGCCACGGACCGGGAGCGCAGCACGTGGCCGCGCTCCAGCAGGGCAAGCCTGCGGCCGCGGCTGCGGCGATTTTCAACCCGGCCAAGCTTCAGCCCTTCCAACTGGATGACTTCTGCGGCTCGTGCCATCGAACATGGGACCAGGTGGTTCAAATGCAAATCCTGGATATCCAGAACGTGCGGTTCCAGCCCTACCGGCTCGAGAAAAGCGCGTGCTGGAGCCCCACGGACCCGCGCATTGAATGTCTGGCATGCCATGATCCGCACAAGACCGTGGTGGAAAAGGCGGCGTTTTATGACTCCAGATGCCTGGCGTGCCATCAGGAAAAAGGCGCGCGGAAGCTAGCAAACCATCCCGGCCCGGCCTGCCCGGTCGGCACCCACGATTGCGTAACGTGTCACATGCCTCGCTACACCCTTCCCGGCGGCCACATGAAATTCACCGACCACGACATCCGCGTGGTGCGCGCCGGCGCACCGTATCCTCCCTGAGCCGCCCGGTCCTTCCGTGATCGGCGCCGGGCTTTGCCATTGGACGCTCTGCGCAGGAGTTTATTTTTTCTTCAAGGATGATTCGCTGCGGGTGGCATGGCTTCGGTTGCACCGTGTTCTTTCAAATCCGCCGCCATTTTCTTAGCGTCTTCGGCGTAAGGCCCTTCGGGACTGAGGCGCAAATACGTGTTAATTTCCGCCAGAGCCTTGTCAATTTGGCTGGTCTTCAGGTAGGCGTCGGCCAGGCGGACGTGAAACGAAGGCGGCATCTGTGCATGGAAGGACTTCGCCGCCTCAAAATCGCGCACCGCCGCGGAATATTTTCTCATCGCGAAATGGACAGCGCCCAACTCATAGAGGCCTACCCAATCGTTGGGCGCTATGCGCAGCGACTTGAGGAGAACAGCTTCACCTTCGGCCGGCTTGTTTTCCGCCAGGTAAAGGCTGGCGAGCCCGTGAGGAGCGCGCAGGAAGGTGCCGTCGCACTTGATGGCTTGCCTGTAATTCGCCTCGGCGCTGGAAAATCGTTTCTCCTTGCGATCGAGTGCCGCCAGCACAGTTCGCGCCCGGGCGTAGCAAGGGTAATCGTTAACCGCATTTTCCAGGTGCTTCCTTTCGCTCTTGGGCTTGTGCTTCTGCCAGTCGAGTCTCGCCCTTTCAAATTCCTGCCGGGCCTTTTTGGGGGCGGCCATGTCGGTCAGCGAGGGCTCGGCGGCGGGATTGATCTTGCGCCGGCTCAAGGGTGACATGAAAACGAGAACATGATAATCAATCAGAAGACTGTCACTGAGGTCCTCGGCCCTGCGGTAGGTCTGATAGCCGTCCGCCATCACCGTAAGCTTGAAGACATGAGCCCAGAGTCCGCCGAACACGAAGTTTCCGTCCGAATCCACGGAGCTCGTCATCACCGGGCCGCCGTCCTGCGGCTGGAGAGTGACCTTCACCGCCTTCCCAATCGCTCCGCCGTCCTGCGCTTCAATTTTTCCGTAGAGCGTCTTAGCCCGTTGGGCGAAACACGGCAGCGTCAAACAGAGGAAGACTGGACACCAGATGACTGCCCGGCGAAGCGAACATGGACTCCTTCCCATGATTCACCCCCTGATTGTCTGACCTTCGTTCGAACTCACGTCACCCGATGAGAGAAATCTAGCACCAGCCCGCACCGAATGCAACCGCGCTGGCGCTTTGGCAAAGACCTTTCACAATTGTAAATAGACATGCCGGCCTCGTGGGAGGTGGGGTGTGATAGCCAGGCTCAAAGCAGACGAGGACCTCCGGCTGCGCCGGCGGGCGTTCTGAGAATCGAAGGACAATCAACTTGAGGTTGTTCGCTACCTCTCGCGGTGAAGAGGGGCGCGCAGCATCGTCAGGATTTGATTCCCTCGCCTTCGACGATTGTAATGTAACGGTCAATGGGGAGATTGGTGAAGCGGTCCACGCGTTTTGAGGGCAGCGGCCATTTGACTTCAATCCAATCAATCTTCTTGCGCTGACCGATGCCCAAGACCAACCGCTGGTCATGGCTGGAAAGATAGCCGCCGCCGCCGACTTTGAATTTGTGCCGTTTCAAGTCGCCCGCCTGCCACGTCACGTCGGCGCCGATGGCGTCGGGATTGGCGGTCTTGCCTTTCAGCAGAATCCCCAGCCAATGATTGAGCTTGCCGACATTGTTTCGAAGCAGAACGGGAGCGCCCTGGTTCATCATCATCAGCACGTCCACGGCACCATCATTATTGAAATCGCCGATGGCCAGTCCCCTGCCCGGAAACTTCTGTTGGAACACAGGCCCGCTGTCTGGGCCAGCATCCTTGTAAGTGTGCCGATAGTTGCCGGTCTCCATGTTGCGCCACAGCAACGGGCGCTCCGCCCATTGCACCATCGCGTAGCGTTCCTGCACTTTGTTGTCCGGATGTCCGGCAACAATGAAAATGTCCTCGTTCCCGTCATTGTCATAATCAAGGAACTTCACACCCCATCCGCTCATGAATCGCACCGTCATGCCGATGCCATTCGAAACGGACTCGTCGTTGAACGTCTCGTCCCCGTTGTTGTGGTAAAGCGAGAACAATTCCTCGTCCACGTCGGTCAGGAAAAGGTCCATCTTGCCGTCCTGATCGTAATCGGCCGAATCCACTCCCATTCCGGAACGGGCTCTGCCGTCGGCGCTGTAGCCTGTGCCGGACTGAAGGCCGATCTCTTCGAATTTTCCATTGCCTCGATTCGCGAAGAGGAAGTTCGCCACGGTATCGTTGGAAACGAACAGGTCCATCAGCCCATCCTTGTTGATGTCCGTGGCCACGACGCCCCAGGCAATACCGTGAGAAGCCGAAATGCCACATTTCTCGCTCACATCCGTGAACGTTCCGTCGCCGTTGTTGTGAAACAGATAGCTGGGCATGGGATTGTAAACACTGGGGATGCAGTAGGCGCGGTCGCCGGTGGTGCGATTTCCGCAGTACTGGTTGATCGCCTTGCTGAACTGCACGGAGCGGCAAACGAAGAGGTCGAGCCGGCCGTCATTGTCGTAGTCAAACCACACGGCGCTCGAAGTGAATCCCGGCGAGGCGACTCCGGCCTTTTCGGTGACGTCCGTGAATGTGCCATCACCATTGTTGTGGTAGAGGATCGAACGGGGATATTGGGAGACAAACAGATCTTGGAATCCGTCTCCGTCATAGTCGCCCGCGGCCACGCCCAGGCCGTAGCCTCCGGCGGCCACTCCGGCCTTTTCGGTGATATCGGTAAACGTGCCATCGCGATTGTTATGGAAAAGCGCGTTCCGCAACGGAGGCTTGGGATCGTAGAAATCACATTTGCCGCTGTTCACCTGATAAATATCCAGCCAGCCGTCGTTATCGTAATCGATAAACCCGCCGCCCCCACCCAAAGTTTCCGGAAGGTAGAATTCAGGCGATCGTCCGCTTTCGTGGACAAAGACCAGCCCGCTGGCCTTGTCGGGAACGATCTCAAAGGCAGGCAGTCCGTCTGGAGGCGTAGGGTCCGGCGGGGCCGCCGACCCGGCGACAATGCGCACAATGCTTCCCGACAGACCGTACGCTGCGAGACCGCCGATGCCGATCGTTTTCAAAAATCTGCGTCGAGAGCGTGAAGCTCCCTTTTTGCTTGTCGTGCCACGCATTCCTTCCTCGACCTCACATTTCAAGAATGTAAATCTGTTTCGAGCCCGACATCAGCGGCAAGGCGCTTGCCGCCGGACTAGGTTTTCACTGAGGTGAATTCTCCGGCGGGGCCTTCGCCTGATCAGAGCCCGCCGTTCCTGGCAATCCGGATGCCCCGGTAGAATTATCCGGGGTCGGGACGAGGCGGCGTTGCTGCTGGATGGCTGCCTCCAGACGCTGGAATGCCGCACGCTCACGCGCCGCGGCTTTCGGCTGATGATCCCGCTCCAGCGCCATGGCCAGATTGAACCGGATTTCCGCGACAGACGGGGCGAGATTCTTGGCGTTCGTCAACTCCAGGACCGCGGCGTGGACCTGGCCGACGGCTAACAAGGAGCGCCCCACCAGGTAATGCGTAACGGGCGAACCCGGCAGCAACTTCAGCCCCTTACGGGAATTCGCCAAAGCTTCCTGATATTGATTGAGGCGCAGGTCAACGTTGGCAAGTTGGATGTAAGGCCAGGGACTGCCCGAGTTAATCTTGATCTCCTCTTTGAACTCCTCCGCCGCCTTATCGGGTTGCGCCAACATGGAAAGCAACGTGCCGTACGCGTAATGAGCATAGGGCGTATTGGGAAAGTCCTGGATCAGTTGCTTAAAGACTTCCTCCGCGTCGTTGTAATCTTTCTGCGCCATCAATTCTCCGGCTTCGCCCGCCTTATCGATCACGGCATCCTTAGTCGGATCCACCTGGCTAGGGAGCAGGGGAACCCGGAGAAGCGTCAACCCCAGAGCAAACCTGACCTGATTCGATACTGCCCCTTCCGCCAAATGTGACAGTTCACTGGAGGCCGAGTCGAAATCTCCGTGCATGATTTCCAGAAGCGCCAGGTGGTAATGGGTCACCCCATAGAGGTCCTGGTTATTCGCTAATCCTTTTTGAATTCCCTGGTTGAGATGAATAAACGAGTTTGCATAATCACCCATGGCCTCTTTTTGATGGCCCTCTTTCATGTTGGCATCGCCCGCCCCAAACTCGCACAGGCCAAGCATGGCCCACGCGGTCCCCAAGCTCCGGTCGAGTTCAACCAGGTTCTTAAAAGCATCAACGCCCTCGGAGTACTGGTTGCCGTCGTAATAAAGCGTTCCCAGGTACCACCAGCCTTCTTTCCAGCGTGAGTTCAGCTTGAGAGCCTTCTGGTACAGGTCGATCGCCTTTGGCAAATCGTTCGCATTGCGGGCTTTTGAAGCCTGTTCGGAGATGCGATCGAACTCAGTTTTCTTTTCTGTCGCGGGTTGGCTAGGGCGCGACTGGGCGCTCGCAGACTGGCCCGAAGCAAGCAGCAGGCAGGCGAAAGCCGCGACGATCCACGCCGCCGCGCGCCGCACTCCTCGCCTCGATTCGAAGGCCATCTCTCGCCGAAAATTGGTCTTTTGTCTAATCAATCGGAACCAGCCCACCGCCCTGTTCCGTTCCTTCGGAGCTGGATTGAGCCTGAAGCCGCTGGAAGCTGGCCATCTCTTGCGCCGCCAGATTCTTTTCGCCCGCCATCCGATAAACCTGTGACAAGAAATAATGCGGTCGCGGATTGAGAGGTTGGGCGCGCTCCGCCATTTTAAGCTCGGGGATGGCGTTCTTCGGCTCTCCCATCCGCTGGAAGACCTGGCCAAGACCGAAATGCGCCTCATACATGTCGGGCTGAATACGCATCGCCATACGGAAATATTTTTCCGCTTCTTTCAAGTTCTGCTGGAAAAAATAGATGCGTCCCAGATTAATAAAGGTTGTCGGGTCATACGGATCGATTTTGGCGAGTTGCTCGAGAGCCGGCAACGCCTCGGTCCATTGATGCTGCTTCCAGTAGACGCTGGCAAGGTTTCGCAGAATGTCCGGAGAAGGTCCGTAATTGTGGAGCAGGGTCTTGTATACCTCAATGGCCTTCGCCTGATCGCCGTGGGCCGAATATTTCTGCGCCTCCAGGACCATGGCCGGCTGCGAATCGGGATAATCCATCTCAAGCCGCTCGAAAAAAACGAGCCCGAGCCGCTGAAGAATCTCGCCTGTCACAAAAGCCCGCGCGGAATCGGCAGGCTCCTCGCGGATTGTCGGCATCAGCCGGGCGGCGGCGGCGGCGTCCTCGCCCAGAAAGGCCTTTCGGAATGATTCAAACCGGGCGGCATCCGGAAAGATCAGCCGCACGAAATTGCCTGACTGGAGACGGCTCGACAGCAGGAAATTCACAGGAAGCGCAATCGTCCCGGCTTGTTCGAATTCGAAAGAAAAGTGCCCAGGCACTGCACCCGCCTCTGACTTCAGGCGCTCGCTCCAATCCGGCCACTCCGGGAAATCAGGGAACAAAGCTTCCGCCCGGCCCAGTGAATCCTCTGCCGTCTTCGTCTTACCCAACAGATACTCAGCGGCAATGAAGTCCTGCCATTCGGAAGGAGACGCCAATTTGGATGGGTCAACATCCTTCAGAATCTCATCGGCCTCATTTTTTTTCGACTGCGCGGCCAGCGCCAAAGCGATACGAAGCTTCACCCAGGAGGAATCGGGAACCTTTTCCAGACATTGACGAAATTCTTTTTCCGCTTCGGCAAAGTCGCCTTTTTCCAGATAAACGGTTCCCAGGCCGAAAGCGATATCCGGTGCGTCGGGGGAAAGCTCAAGGGCCTTCTGATAATCGGCCGCCGCGGCCATCCAGACTCCCTGCCCAGCGTTTCGCTCTGCCCTCAAACGCATTGCGAACGGACTGGGCTGGTGATCCACAACGTAATTGTATTGACGTTTGGCGATTCCCAGCGCGGCTTGTGCGGCCAGATAATAGCTCTCCGGACTCTTGGAATCGAGAGCCAGGGAGCGCGCAACCGCTGCCAGGGACAATCCCAACTGATTCGAGTCAGCTGCCGACTGGGCCTCAAGATACCACGCCTGGGGATCCTTTGGGTTGAGATGGGTCGCTCGCTTGAGCTCCTCAAACGCTTTCAGGCCCTGATGACGCGCCAGATGGCAATAGCCGCTGAAGTACCAGGGGACGAAAAGGCTGGGGTCGAGCGTGCGGGCTCGGGTCAGTGCCGGCATGGCAGCGGAGCAGTTGCCGTGCATGGCCCGCACGGCGCCGAGATTGCTCCAAGCCTTGGCCGATTGCGGGTCCATTTTCGTTTGCTGTTCGTATTCCTTTTCGGCAGCTTCGAAATTCTCCGGCTGGCTGCTCTTCGAAGCAGCGGTATCCTGCGCGGGCGCGGGGCGGGCAAGGGCCAATGTAGAACTCCCCACCGTGCAGCAGACTGAGATAATCAATGCGAATTGAATTCTAGCGGCGAATTGCGGCCTCAGCTTCATCCTTACGTGGCCCCGGCAGCCGTGGCTTCATTGGTTCCCGGCCGTTTGATTCTCAGCTTTGCCCCCGGATAACCATTTGAGGCGCCTGCCTTCGGCTTCCAGGTGCGCGTGGTCAGCCTCCTGGAGAGCGGAAGCGATCGCTCTTTCCTTCATGCCTTCCTTCGTCTTATGCAGGTGAAAATAGGCTTCCGCAAGCAGAACGTGAGCGTTCGTGAAGCTGGGGTACTTCTGCACGATACTCTCCAGGGCGCCTTCGGCCTCCTGGT
>JBJKPU010000025.1:0-4478 GCA_046706005.1 Terriglobia bacterium
ACGCGGCGTTGCTGCATCACCCTTTCGGGCATTGTGCAAAATTCCCCACTGCTGCCTCCCGTAGGAGTCTGGCCCGTGTTTCAGTGCCAGTGTGACCGTGCGCCCTCTCAGGCCGGCTACCGATCATTGCCTTGGTGGGCCGTTACCTCACCAACTAGCTAATCGGCCGCAGCCCCCTCAACCAGCGACCCTTGCGGGCCTTTGATCCCAGAAGCTTATGTTCCCGGGACGTTATGCGGTATTAGCCCGAGTTTCCCCAGGTTATCCCCCACTGAAAGGTAGGTTAGCTACGTGTTACTCACCCGTACGCCACTTTACTTGCGGAGTTGCCCCCGCTTTCTCGTTCGACTTGCATGTGTTAGGCACGCCGCCAGCGTTGATTCTGAGCCAGGATCAAACTCTCGTTTGAAGCTTGGCTCGCATCGTCCTGCACGAACCCTCCTTGCGGAGCGTCCGCCGGGCGATGCGTAAGATTTGGAGTCCTTCCCCGGACAAGCCGGGGAAGATCCGCGCCCTGCCTCTTGCCGTCAAGGCAGAGCGTGTCGCTCAGCGTCGCACATCGTTCGTGAGAACAATGTGCTTGTTTTGACGTGGCTTGCTCAACTCAATTGTCAAAGAACAATTTTCCCGGGCTGGACGCCCGGAGCCCGCATGGGGGCATTTCGCGGCCTCTTCGGCCGTTCACTCTTGCAGGTATTCTCCTGTCAGAGCAATTTCTCAGTATAGGCTAATTTTCAGCTTTGTCAAGCAAGTTCGTCGCGCGTCAGTGCCGCGCCGGCGGGTTGGGTTGGGCGGAATTCCCGTCTTCCGCCACCGGAGGCTTCTTCGGCGCGGCGATCTTCTCGTTCGTGCCGACGTTAAAGGCTCTGAAGTCCGAGTACTGATGCACATTGCGAAGCGTCTTGCCGTTCCAATCAATCGTTACCGTGACCTGTTTGGGTAGCCAGAATCCCCGATCCAATTTTTTGAACTGCACATCTTGATATTCAATTTGCGTGGCTTCCTTCTGCAGCTTGACGTCAGGCAACGGCTTCAGCAATTCAGTGTGTAGGCGGATAATCTGGTCGTTCCCTATGTCGATCCAGGCTACGCCTTTTTCGAAGGTTGGCACCGTGACGCGGCCGTTGCTAAAATTCCCCACCAGCTCGGTCTTCATGGGTTGCTGGGCGAAGGCAATCACATATGTTTCGCGGCCATCGACCTTCTGTTTTCCAAGAAGACGAAACTCTGCTCCCGGCTGGAAGGGCGGGAAGAAGATCAGTGCGGCCGATGCAAAACCTGAGGTCAACATGTAGCCATCTTTCAGGCCGCCGATGGATCTCCGGGCCGTATCGACACCTTCGCGGTATTCGGTAAAACCCGGCACGCTGGGATCGGAAGGCAGCAGACACAAATAGCGAAACTTTTCGTTGGTCGATCCCAGAATCCTGCCGTCGTGGCCGACCTTTTCCTGATGAATATCCTCCACCGAAGTTGAATTCTGAAAATCTCGAAAGAGGGTAGCGACGTTCTTTCCGACCGCCGTCAGAATTGATTTCAGATCGTCCTGGCTTTTAGCGGGCTCAAGCCCATCGAGCAGACCGGATGGCAATTCAAGGCCGAAAGCATAGGTAGACGTGCTGTGCTTCTTCTTGGCTTTCTGCTCCTGGGCGTAAAGGGCCTTGATCTTCTCTTCATTTTGGATTTTGAACCAAACCTGCCGAACCGGAACCGGCATGTCCTCCACTCGCCGCCCGTTCAGGTAGCGAGTCAAATCCGCCTTAGCCGCGTCGGGCCGGTGTTCTCCGAGCAACGCCTGAACCCGCAAAAAGCGGGCTTCCTCGCTGGCGCCGGCCGCAAGGGCTTTCGACAGATATTGGTCAGCCGTGTCAAATTCGCCGAGTTGCAACTCGACACGCCCTAATTCCTGGAGAACGAAAGGGTTTTTGGGGTCGAACTTGTCCGCCCACGCCAGGTAATTCTCCGCGCTCTTCAGATGGTCCTGCCAGGCTTCCATCATGCCGCCAAGCACCAGCGCTTCCGGACTTCTGCCCTTTTCGTTCTTCACGCTCCATTGAACGGCAGCATTGGTGTTCCGCGCCGCGTCTTCCCAGTTTCCCGTATGGAGCTCAGCCAGCGCCAGCATGGTTTTGCATTTTGCGCAGTCCGGGTTACGCTTGACCACATTGGTAAAATCGATCAGCCCGCCTTCAAGGTGACCTTTGTCGAACAATTCCTGGACGCCCTTGGCATAATCCTTTGCGCTCTTGGCCGAGAGGCCGTCAGCCGGGCCGAGCGATTTCAGCGACGGTAAAAGGCGGGAAATCACATCCTGCCGCGACAACAAAGTTGATTTCTCTTCCTCGGCCATCAGCGTGATGGGCCACCGAACGGGCCTTGGGTAAGCGGCACAATCAATCAACTCATGCGCCGTCTCATAGCCCTTTTTCCTGATTGTCAGCCACACCTTGAAGTCGTAGGAATACTCCCGGCTCAAGGAGTAAGAGGTCTCGAATTCCCCCTTGGGGTCGGTCTTGAAGACCCGATACTGCCCGGCCCCGACCGGAAATGGACTGACCTGCACCAAGGCGCCTCGAATCACGTTCCCCGCCATGTCCATCACTCTGCCCGCGACGGCATAATCCAACTGCGAGTAGTCCAGGGGTGACATGGGATTGACAAAGCCCAACGTCGAGCCACCAATCCCCGCAGGCGCTGACATGGCCCCGCCCTGAGCGATCGAGGGCGTGACGGAAAACAAAACCGCGAAGATCAAGGATGCCACACTGAGCAGGTGGAAATGAAAGCCAAGTCTGCTGCCAGGCATACGTAGTTCCCCCCGTTACCTTTGTAGGTATCGCCTCTCGAAAAATTATACCACCATTTCTTTCCGCGACACACGATTCCAAAACCCCGCTCGACACGCGATGGCAACCGTACGAATGACCACTCCCACGCACCTGGAGAGCCAGTCTCCGAGTCCGCTTTGGGAAAGCGTTTCTTGCCGCGCCGCCGGGGGTCGGTTAGAATGGAATTTCCATGGATGCAGAAGAAAAGGCGGCGGCGGTGGTTATCTTTGCCCACGGCAGCAGCGTGGAAGCCGCGAACAAGGCCGTGTTCGATCTTGCGCGCAAAGTTCAGGAAGCCGGTCCGTTCCCTGAGGTTCGCGCGGCCTTCCTGGATCCCTTCAAACCCAGCCTTGAGACAACTTTGGACAACATTGTCCAGGCCGGATTCAACCGGGTCGTTGTCATTCCGTATTTTCTCACTCTCGGCCTGCACATGCGCCGCGACCTGCCGGCGCTGCTCGCCGAGCAGAGAAAGAAGCATCCGCGGGTAGAAATTCTAGCCGGAGCTTCCCTGGACGCCCATCCGTTGATGGCCTCCATCATCACCGGCCGCGTCCGCGAAGCGATGAGCCAACCCGAGGCGGAACGGTGAGCCAGATTCCGAACGAGGCGAGGCTCCGGAGTGTGCGCTTCACCAATCAGCGCACCAAGCACTTCGAATTCGAGGTCGCTAACGGCAGCCGCTTCAACTTTCGCCCCGGCCAGTTCATTTCTCTCGACTTGAACGTGGACGGCGAACGCGAGCGCCGGCCCTACTCGATTGCCTCCGCTCCGCGCGACGACAACTCTTTCGACCTCTGCCTCAACATGCTGCCCGCCGGCAAGGTTTCTTCATGGCTGTTCGCGCTCAAGCCGGGCGACAGCGTCCGATTCACCGGGCCCTTCGGCTTTTTCGCGCTCCGCGAACCGCCCGATCCGGTTTCGGCGTTTATCGCCACGGGCACCGGAATCGCCCCCATCCGGGCCATGCTCCAGCAGCTCTACCAGCGCTCGCGCAGCGCAGAAAGCTGGCTTATTTTCGGTGTGCGCGACGAGCCCGACATTCTCTATCGTGAGGAATTTGAAAAGCTCGCCGCGGAAAATCCCGGCTTCCACTTTATCCCTACGCTCAGCCGTCCGCATCGGGGCTGGCGCGGCCACACCGGCTACGTCCAGCAGCACGTGGCAAAACACTTGCGCGACAAAAAGGGACTCCACACCTATCTCTGCGGCCTGCGCCGGATGGTGCGGGATGTTGTTCAGGAATTGAAGCTGATGGGCTACGACCCAAAATCGTTCAGCTTTGAGCAGTACGACTGATTGCAGAGGAAAGTTTTACACGGCGGCTGGAGTCGGCGCGGAGCGGGAACGCACTTCAGTGGGACACACCCAGAGCCTTTTCAAGCCTGCCGATGATGTTCCGAACCGGCTCTGCCATATCGCCCTTGGGAGCGAGCCGCAGATATTCCTTGAATTCTTTCAATGCACCCAGCCCGTTCCTCTCCCGCAACATGACGTTCCCCATAACTACGTGAGCTTGGGCCAGATTCGGGTTCAGCTCGACGGCTCTGCGCGCGTGCGGCGCAGCATCCTGCCAGCGGTTTTGGCTCCAATAGGCTCTTGCCAGCTCGTACTGGCCCATCGCTGAGTTCGGATTCAGCTTCAGGCCCT
>JBJKPU010000026.1:0-3325 GCA_046706005.1 Terriglobia bacterium
GGTCTGCTTCGTCAACGTCCAGAGCGTCGACCGAATCATCTATGCCATCTTCAACGGAATGAATGAGAAGTCTCAATGGAAAAACCGCACCCTCCATCTTTTTACACAAGCAGCTTGACATCACCCCTGAAATCCCGCCGCTTGTTTGCGAAAGAAAAAGCCGTTATAGTGTCGGCCAAGGGTAGGAATGCTTCCCCCGAATTCACAAGCGCCGGGCCGTTTCCGGCTGGATCTATCCCGCTATCAGCTTCTTGATGGCGGCTCACCCGTCCGTCTGGAGCGCCAGCCGATGGAACTGCTGATTCTTCTGGCGGAGCGCAAGGGACAACTGGTCACTCGCGATGAGATCGCGGCGCGGCTCTGGAGCAGCGACGTCTTTGTCGATGCCGACCGCAACATCAACAGCATCGTGCGCAAGCTTCGCCAGGCCTTGAACGACGACCCGGATAATCCTGAATTCCTGGAAACGGTCGTGGGAAAAGGCTACCGTTTTGTCGGTCCGCTCGAAGTCACTCCGGACCCGAAGGATGGATCACTAGAAATCGCATCGCAGGAACCGCGGCCGCAACTTCGACGCAATCTTTTGTTGGCAGGGGTGCTGGGATGCCTCGCCATCGCGTTCGTTTCCTGGTTTGGCCTTCGAGCTTCGCGGTCCGGCGGCGCGGTGTTGACGCCCGCCCGCTCCATCGCCATTCTGCCGCTTGAAAATCTTTCCGGTGACACGTCGCAGGAATATTTTGCCGACGGCATGACCGAAGAATTGACTTCCCAGCTTGCTCAGGCCCGGGAGTTGCGGGTGATCGCCCATACGTCCGTGCGGCAGTACGAGGGCAGCCGCAAATCCATCCCCGAAATCGCCCGCGAACTTCACGTGGACGCCGTCATTGAAGGCTCCGTCCTGCGCTCTGGAAACCGCGTGCGCATCACGGCCCAGTTGATCCGCGCTCCTTCGGACCAGGTGATCTGGACCAATACCTATGAGCGCGACCTGCGCGACGTTTTGAGCCTGCAGCGCGATATCGCCGTGGACATCGCCGAGCGCGTCAAAATCCATCTCGCGTCCCGCGCCGCGTCACCGTTCGCCGGTGCGCGGCCTCTCGACCCCGAAGCTCATGACCTTTATCTGCAGGGATTGTTCCATTACGAGCAGAACACGGAAAACGACTTGAAGGAAGCGATCGCCGATTACCAGAAGGCCATCGCGCGCGATCCAACGTACGCCGAGGCTTACGCGGGCGTCGCCGAAAGTTATGTCGAGCTGGGCGTTTTCTATTGGGCGCCGCCCGAAGCCATGCCGCAGGCCAAATTCGCGGCCCTGAAAGCTCTGGAACTTAATCCCAATCTTTCCCAGGCTCACGTGGCGCTGGGAAGCGTCTATTACTATTACGAATGGGACTGGCAGGCGGCGGAACGCGAAGCGAAAATGGCGCTGGCCCTGAATCCCAACGACGCCTACGGCCGGGATGTGCTGGCCAGCTACTACGGCACCACAGGAAACTTCCGCGATTGCCTTTTGGAAATGCAGCGGGCGCGCGACCTGGCCCCGCGCTCCGCTGAAATTCTGGGTGACACCGTCTTTTGGGCGTTCTTTTCCCGCAACTATCCGCTCGCTATCCGATTTGGCGAGTCGGCGATTGCCGCGGAACCAAATAACGCCTTCGCGCAGGCTTTTTTGGGAATGGCCTACGCGAAGCAGGGCGACGCGGCACAAGCCCTCAAGCACGCTGACTTGGCTTCAAAATATGACGGCGGATCTCTGATCGCGTCATTTCGAGCCAATGTTTACGCTCTGGCCGGACGAAAAGCGGAAGCCAGAGCCGCGCTCAAGGCCGTCGAGAAGCAGCGTGTGGAACAGTATTCCTGCGCTTATGAAATCGGCGCCGGCTACGTCCTGCTGGGGCAGGCTAACCGCGGCTTCGATTGGCTGAATAACGCTTACCACGGCCGGTCGGAGTGCATGATCCTGCTCAAAGTTGATCCTCGGCTGGATTCCATCCGCTCGGACTCGCGCTATAAAAAGCTGCTGCGACGCGTCGGGCTGGCTGATTCTTTTTCTCCCGCCGAATAGCGCTGCCGCAACCGGTCTGCAGGCGAATCGTTTATTTCCGGAACATGTCACTTGGCTTTCGAGAGGAAAGTCCAGGCGCGAAGTGTTTCCGCCACGGTCCATGCCTGCGCGACGCATCCGCGCGGCGTGAAAGGAGCATCGCCGTCAAAAATTTCGCTCGCCGTTCCAAGGCCCGCGGCCTGAAGGTGATGGCGCATCGGTTCAAGGAAGGAAAGTGCCAGGCGAGCGTCACCGTGAACACGATAGTGCGCAAGAGCGAAAGGACCCAGAAGCCAGCCCCAAACCGTTCCCTGATGGTAGGCGCCGTCGCGATCCCGCTGCGGACCGCCATAAACGCCAACGTAGTGCGGATCATCCGATGCGAGGCTGCGCAAACCGTGTGAGGTCAAAAGCCGGCTGGCGCAGGCGTCTACAACAGCCCGCTGCTGATCGACAGTGAGCGGGCTCTCCGGCAGCGAGACCGAGAAAATCTGATTGGAACGAAAACTCGACTCGTCGCCGCCCGGACCGTCAATCACGTCGTAACAAGATCCCGCCGGGGCATTCCAGAATTTCCCGAAACTCTCCCGAACGCGCGCGGCCTGCCGTTCATAATCGTCCGCTGGCTTGCCCACGGTCCGGCAAAATTCCGCCATGGTAGTGAGCGCGTTCAGCCACAGGGCATTCACTTCCACCGGCTTTCCGATTCGCGGCGTCACTACCCAGCCGCCGACTTTTGCGTCCATCCAGGTCAATTGCACTCCCGGCTCGCCCGCATAGAGCAGGCCGTCGGAAGCATCCACGTGAATGTTGAATCGCGTCCCTTTGGTGTATGCGGTAATAATTTCCGCCACGCCGGGTAGCAGCTTGACCAGCACTTCCCGGTCGGAGGTTGTGGCGAAATATTCCCGCAAAGCCGCGACGAACCAGAGTGCTGCGTCAACCGTGTTGTAGTGCGGCGACTGTCCGGCCTCCGGGAAAAAATTGGGCAACATCCCGCCGCTGATGTATCCGCCGAAGGCTTCCAACAGCGAGCGCGCGATGTCGGCACGGCCCGTTGCAAGTGCGAGTCCCGGTAGAGAGACCATTGCGTCGCGGCCCCAATCGCTGAACCAGTGATAGCCGGCGATGATCGAGTGCGTGGCCGCGCCGCCGGGCAGGCTGCGGCGGACGATGAACTGATCGGCAGCCAGGACAAGCTGACGAATCCAGGCCGGAGCGCTGTTGGCAGTTCGTGAGTCTTCTTTCGACCAGTTAGCAAGAAGTGATTGCTCACGC
>JBJKPU010000027.1:0-39289 GCA_046706005.1 Terriglobia bacterium
GCTGAGTAAGGGTGGGTACCGGCAAAAGTCTGAGGGAGGTGTGTTGAATGAATCCGCGACGCTCTTTATCCATTGTGGCAGGACTCGCGGTCTTGCTGCTCGCGGGCTCTGTTAGCCCGGCTTTTCCAAGTAACGATCAGGGAAAGCTTCGAATCAAGGTTCATCCGGCGCAAGCATATATTTTTGTAGACGGAGCAGCATTGAAAGAGCAGAGCTGCACCCAGTCGCATCTGTGTACGATCTGGCTGTCGCCGGGAGAACACACGGTTTCTGTGCACAATTATGGTTTCAAAACATCCACGCAAAAAGTCACTCTGGACGCTGGAAAGGTGACGAACCTGGACGTTTCGCTTCAGGCGGAGGGCGGACCGGTGTCGGCGCCGTTTGGCGCAATCGAGATCAAAGGCGCGCCGCCGCATGCCGCCGTGCTCATGAATGGAAAGACTCCTGATTACTTTGTGGGCAATGCGGATGAATTCGACCATGAGTTTCTGACGGGAACCGAGCAACTGGTGATGCCTCCGGGCACCCAGCACATGACGATCACCTGGTGGGGCACGACCGTCTGGTCGGGTGATGTTGATGTCAAGCCGAACGAGCTCACCATCGTTAACGTCAAGAACAACGGCTCGACGACGACCAAGCCGTGGTCTGCAAAGGAATCATCGCTTCCGCGGTTCAAAGCCGGATGGAGGAGCACCACGGTAGCCGTGGCGCCGGTCAAGGGATCGTTGTCGGCCAGCCAGACAAGCATCAAGTGCGGTGACTCTACGCAATTGACGTGGTCTTCCTCTGACGCCGTGGACACGGAAATCAGTGGAATCGGAAAGGTGGATGCCTCGGGCAACCAGACGGTTTCGCCCAAGGAAACGACGACCTACGACTTCACGGCCTCCGGTCCGGGCGGAGTGGTGAAGCAAAGCGCCACGGTGGACGTGGACAAGGCCATCCAGGCCTCGCTGACCATGGAGCCTTCCGAAGTTCGCTATCACAAGGTGGGCGACAAGGTCGTCGAACAGGGTTCAGCTACGCTGACGTGGTCCACTTCGAATGCCACAACGGTTTCGATTGATCCGCTGGGCACGGTGGATGCGAACGGCAGCAAGACGATTACGCCTACACCGAAGCAGACGACCCCGGGGCCGGTGGATGAGACTGAAACTTACACGCTGACCGCCTCGAACGCCTGCGGCGGGTCGGCTACGCAAACCGCGACTCTGCACATCACCGGCCTGATTGAGGCGGCCCATCATGAAGTGGCGCTCTCCAGCGTCTTCTTCCCGACGAACTGGCCGACTCACGCTCATCATGATGACGGCTTGCTGGCCAGCCAGAAGGACGCTCTCAACAAGCTGGCGCAAACTTTCATCGCCTATCACAACGACAATGCGAACGCCGGTCTGCGGCTGGAAGCCCACGCCGACCGCCGCGGCCCGAAGCATTACAACCAGTTGCTCTCCGAGCGGCGCGGCGAAATCGTGAAGGCTTACCTGGTTTCGCAGGGCGTGCCGGCTGACGCTGTCACCGTCCAGGCCTTCGGCGAGACTCAGGAACTGAGCACCGCCGAGGTGAAGGAACTGGAAGCGAAGAATCCGGAGGCGCCTTCGAACATCCGCCACTGGATGACGGTTCGCCTGGCCCACAACCGGCGCGTGGACATTGTCCTGCTGCCGGACAACAAACGCTCAACACCGTACTATCCGTATAACGCCACCGACTCGCACGTGCTGGAGCAGAGATCCACTCCGTCGCTGCGCGTCATCAAGAAGAACGAGTAAGGGAGCTGCAACAGCTCCAAAGCGAATCCAATGCCCTTCCGTCTGCTGAAGACGGCGGGGCATTTTCGCTTTTGCAGGTGAACTTGAAGGGAATGACGCTGCCTTCCGGCGCTTCAGCCTGATTTGCGAATCGGACGTTCCTTCGAGCCGGACCGCCTTTCATCTCTCCAGGAGGCCGATTTTCCCCACCGCCCGATGAGCTGGGAGAGCGGAAGCGCCACGACGAAAACCAGGGCGAGGGTCAGCAGAATGACCCTCGCGGATTCAATGACCATCGTCCACCAGGTAGCCTGGTGCCGGTACTTTTCCAGCCAGCTTTCCGAGGTGAACCACACACCCAGCCCGAGCACTCCCACCACCAGAAGATAGAGAGAGACGAAGGTGCACCACAGCAGGGCGGATGTGATGAAGCGGCGAACGATCTCAGGTATCATACGGCTCGACCGAGTGTACACGACACCGGCCGTGGGCGCGACCCGGTTCCAAACGCTGCGGCCGCGCTTCGAGGGAGCGGGTTGCGCCGCCGCAGTTTTATGAATAAGATTCAGCACTCAAGGCGTCTTTCCGCCAGGCGTCCTTGCGGGGAGTTGCTTCACCACCGGGATTGAACCAGGCCTTCGAGAGAGGGGTATGCCTTCAGAACTTCTGCGGCGCGTCGAGCAAGTCAACAAGGAACTTTGGCTGCTGCTGACCATCTTTGCGGTGGCGGCGCTGCTGAATTTTCTGGTTTCCTCCAGCCATATGATCCTGGGCCTTTATATGATTCCCACCCTGATCTCGGCTTATTTCTACGGGCGAAAGCACGCCACGCTCACCGCCCTGGCCAGCATCCTGATTGTCGCCGTTCTGATGCAGATCAATCACACTCTGCTTGCGGAAAAAGGCCGGGACGTGGTCGCCGGCCAGCGCTGGTTTGACGTCGCGGCGTGGGGCGGCATCCTGATTGTCGTCGGGTACATGATGGGCACGCTGTACGAGCGCAAGGAAGCTCACTTCCGCGAACTGCGCGAAACCTATCACGGGATTCTGCTGATCCTGCGCCAGTTCATTTCCAAGGATAAATACACCCAGAACCATTCCTATCGCGTCTCGATCTATTCCGCAAAAATCGCCGAAGAGATGGGACTGGACGCGGAGAGGATCGAGGACGTGCGCGCCGCGGCCATGCTCCATGACATCGGCAAACTCGATATCAGCCGCCAGATTTTGTACAAGGCCGCAAAGCTGACGCCGGAGGAATACGAGCACATGCAGAGCCACATCGATATCGGCGCCAAGGCTCTGGAGCCCGTGGGCGGATCGCTGCGGCGCGTGATTCCCATCATCCTGGCCCATCACGACAAGTTCGACGGAACGGGCTATCATCCCGTGAGCGGAAACCAGATTCCCATCGAGGCCCGGGTCATCACCGTCGCCGACGTTTTTGACGCTCTCACCAGCGACCGCCCCTATCGCAAGGCCATCTCGCCCTTTGAGGCGAAGGAGATTATCATCAAGGGCGCGGGCACTGATTTCGATCCGAAAGTCGTCAATGCATTTGTGGCGGCGTTTCAGCGGGGCGAAATGGAAGTGCCGGAGCTGGTCATCTGACGGATGCGCCATGCTCGCGGCAATCGGTGAACCAGCGGAGGGAAGTTATGGCGGGCAACGGCGGCCGAACAAAATCTCACTCGAGTTCATTCCGTTTCTCGCAAGCCGGGCGGTCCGCAGCGCTCAGGCGGGCAGCGGCGGGCATTCCGGTCCTACTGGTTTTCCTGCTTGCATCGTGCAGCGGCGGAGGAAATCGCACCGGGGAACTCCAGGCGGCGCAGGCGGGTTCGCTGCGAGTTTCGAGCCCCGCGTTCCAGGCCGGAAGCGAAATTCCCGCCAAGTACACCTGCTCGGCTGAAAATGTTTCCCCGCCGCTCGATTGGAGCGCGCCGCCCGAGGGCGCGAAAAGCCTGGCACTGATTACGGACGACCCCGATGCTCCGGGCGGGACCTGGGTCCACTGGGTGGCTTACAACCTGCCGGCAAGTTTGCGCAAAATGCCGGAAGCCGTTCCCAAACAACCGAAAATCGCCGGAGGCGGACTGCAGGGCAAAAACGATTTCGGCGACTTCGGTTACGGCGGGCCGTGTCCGCCGCCGGGAAATGCTCATCATTATCATTTCAAGCTCTACGCGCTCGACGTCACGCTGAATCTCGCGCCCGGCGCGAGCAAGCAGGACGTGGTGAAGGCCATGCGCGGCCACATCCTGGCGGAAGGCGAATTGGTCGCCCTGTTCAAGCGTTGAAGCGCGCAAATCGCCCGCCGCCTGAATCAGAAATCCGCGCGGACGGGGTTCGCCGAACTTTTCCGAAAGGTATAATGAGGTATGAGCGAAACGAAACCAATTTCTGAAGGAACGGCCGGCGCACCGGCATCGGGCTCCGCTTCACGCGAGGCGGATGCCATCTACCAGAACGGCCGGATTGTGGGACGCGTGCTCGACGCGGAAGTGGAAGCGGACTCCAGGAAAATTCGCATCGGCGAAATTTATGACAGCGACTGGCTGCTGCTGCCCGAAGAGTGCGATTACCAGCAATACCGGATCGTCATCCAAAATGTCCAGGACGCCAGCAAAATTTCCAGGGATTCGGACCGCAAGGGCAGGATTCTGAAGGACTGCGTCGCCGAAATCGTGGGCTATCGTAATAACTGACAGCGGAAGCGGGAATCAACGGGCGAGCGGCCGGAGCGCAGCGGACCGGATTCAGGGCTCGGGTTCCTGCACGCCGTAGATGTGCACGTCGCCGCCCTTGCCTTTCACCTGGACAAAGCCCAGGTCAACGCAGGGAATCTTGTCGCGGACCTGCTCGTAAACCGATTCGTTGATCAGAATCTTGCAGGGATAATTCTTGGTCAGACCTTCCAGGCGCGAGGCCACGTTCACGGTATCGCCGATGACGGTGTAATCCATCCGCTGCTCGGAGCCGATGTTTCCGGAAATCGCCTCGCCGCAGGTAATCCCGATTCCATTTTCGATGGGAGCCAAGCCGGCGGCCACGCGCTCGCGATTGTATTCCTTGAGCGCCTGCCGCATCGCCAGCGCGGCCTTGACGGCGCGAACGGCGTCATCCTCGCCGCTGACCGGGGCTCCAAAGACCGCCATGATGGCGTCGCCGATAAACTTGTCGAGCGTGCCTTCATAGCGGAAGATGGGGTCAATCATGCGGCCGAAATATTCGTTCAGCATGGTGACGATTTCTTCCGCCGTGGACTGCTCACTGATGGTGGTAAAGCTGCGGATGTCAGAAAACAGCACCGTCACCACAGACCGGTTTCCGCCCAGCTTCAGCTTGCTGCGGTCGCGCAGGACCTGCTCGGCAATCTGGCGGGTGACGTAACGGCAGAGAGTGCTCATCAGCCGCTGTTCCTGCGTGATGTCGTCCGCGATCACGACCACGCCCAGCGAGGCGCCCTTGCTGTCCGCGAGCGGAAGCGCATGAAGGTGGATGTTCAGCGTGTCTTCCCCGCGCCGGAATTGCAGTTCATAGGCGGTGAAGGCTTCTCCGGAGCGCACCGCTCCGCCGATTCCCTTGGTGAGCTCGGGATTCAAGTCTTCGCAAAAGAATCCTTCCAGCGATTCCCCGGGGGTGATTTCCGGCTGGCCGCTGAAAATGCGCAGCCCGGCGCCATTGGCGTAAGCGATGCGGCCGTCGGGATCGAGCGTGACCACGCCGGTTTCCATGGTGCGCAGGATGCTCTCGTTGTAATTCTTCATGAAGCGCACTTCTTCGAACAACCGCGCATTTTCCAGCGCGATGACGGCCTGCGAACCCAGCGCGCCCAGCAGTTGCTCGTCCTCGTGCTCGAACGGCCCTTCGGCTTTGTTGAGCACCTGCATGACGCCCGCAATTTCTCCCGACTCTTTCATCAGCGGCATGCAGAGGATGTTGCGGGTGCGGTAACCGGTGCGGCGGTCCACATCCGGATTGAAGCGCGGATCGCTGTAAGCGTCGCGGATATTGACCGTCTCGCCGGTCAGCGCCACGTGGCCCGCGATGCCCATGCCGCGCGGCACGCGGATTTCCGCCAGGTTCGGCCCCTGCGCCACCTTGGACCACAAATCCCCCGTCTTCCGGTCAATCAGGAAAAGCGTGCAGCGGTCGGCGTTCATGGCCTCGGAGGTTTTGGCCACGATCTTCTGTAGTAACTGGTCAATTTCGAGTTCCGACGCCACGGAGCGCATGACGTTCAGAAGAATTTCCGAAGTTTGCACCTGATGGCGAAGTTGCTGATCCAGCAGCGCGTTCTGGATGGCGACCGCGGCCTGCGAGGCGAAGGCCTCCAGCAGTTCCTCATCTTCCGATTCAAAAGTTCCGTTGTGCTTGTTCAGAACCTGGAGAGCGCCCAGGATCTTCCCCTCGCGGTTCTTCACCGGCATGGCGAGAATGGTGCGGGTGCGGTATCCCGTCCTCCGGTCCACATCCTGATTGAACCGCGCGTCGCGATAGGCGTCCCGGATATTGAGCGGCTCGCCCGTCGAGGCGACGTAGCCTACAATGCCCCTGCCCAGCGGAACCCGGATGACATTGGCGGCCTCGCCCTCGGCGACCTTGGACCACAATTCTCCCCGGTCCTGGTCCACCAGGAACAGGGTTGAGCGGTCCGCGCCCATCACTTCCGTGGCTTTTTGGGTGATTTTCTGGAGGAGAACGTCGAGGTCCCGCTCCTCGACCAGGGCGGACATCACGTCCAGGAGAACGCGCGCGGTCTCACCCGCGCCCGCCGGGGGCGTGCCGCCTGCCTGCGGCGAGCCAGCGGGGACTGCCGCCCCTTCTGATGTTGAATCGCTCATCGCACTTTGCCGGAAGACTCTATAGCCTTACGGCGTCATGGTAGCCGCCGGGGGCCGTGGATGTCAATGTTCGCTTGCCTGGCGCGGAGGGAGGAAAGGGTCTGCTGCTGGAGTGAGCCTAATCCTTCACTTCGCCGCTGATGTACTTCCGCATGGCTTCCAGCTCAGGGGCCGCAAACTGAATGAAGACCAGGGCGGCGCGACCTCCAGATTCCCTGCGGATGACTTTGCCCCGCGGCTTCAGCACGGAGGAAGCGCCCGGCACACCGAACTCCAGGTCCACTTCCTCGCCGATTTCCAGGTCGCGCGAGGACTCCATCAGGATGCCGCCTTCGCCGACGTTGATGCTTTCCGCCTTGAACATTTTTCCGCCCACCTTGCCCTCCACAGACGTGCGCAAAGGAAGCCGGGCGCGCCGGCGCTTCTCGGTCAGCATGGGACCGCGAAGCACGCGCACCAGTCCGGCCAGGCGCTCCTGGCTCAGAGGTTTGGTCAGAAGAACGGAAATGCCGGCGCGGAACGCCTTGCGCATGGTTTCCACATCATCCAGATTCGCCATCATGACGATGGGCGCCGAGGCGCTGCTGGTGGCGGAGCGGATAGCGCGCGCCAGCTCAAACCCGTCCACGGCGGGCATCAGCGAATCAACCAGGAAACCGTCGTACCTTTCCTTGCCCAGGCGGCGAAGCGCCTCGCGGCTGTCCGTGAGCGTGAGGATTTCCACTCCCATCGGCTCGACCACGGCTTTAATCGCCCGCAGCACTTCCGGTTCGTCATCGACCGCCATGATCCGCAGCGCCATAGATCTCCTTTTCCTCCGCCTGCCCGCCGGCAAAACCGCGAGGGCTTGTTTACCAGCGAATCATATCAGATGCAAGTGAAAAAGCCAGATGGATTCGCGGGCGGAGCCTGTGGAAGCAGCCGAACTGCCGCAAGCGGGCGGGAAGTTCCGCCGCCGCCGGCTAGTTCGTCGCGCGCCCCCGCGCCGCTTCGCGCGGACTTGCGGTCAGCGCGGGAGAGATGACGGCGATGCGGAATCGTGAGACGTCGGCGCGAATCTTCATCCACGATTCCTCCGGAAGCGAAAGGAAGATGCGGACAATGTCCGGATCGAACTGGCGGCCCGACTGCCGGGAGATTTCCTCCCTGGCGACGGCGAAGGAGAGCGCCTTGCGGTAAGGGCGGTCGGAAGTCATGGCGTCCAGCGTGTCGGCGACGGAAAAAATTCTCGCACCCAGCGGAATTTCCTCGCCCATCAGCCCCTGCGGATAGCCCGTGCCGTCGTAGCGTTCCTGGTGCGCCAGCACAATTTCCGACGCCGCCGCCAGAAACGGAACGCGGCACACCAGTTCGTATCCGATGCGGGCGTGCGTCTGCATGATGGCCCGTTCTTCCAGCGTCAGTTTGCCTTCCTTCAGCAGGATGGAATCCGGAATGCCGATTTTGCCGATGTCGTGCAGATACGCTCCGCGGATAATCGTTTTCAACTGTTCGCTGGTGCATCCCATGGCGCGCGCGATTTCCAGGCAGTAGAGGCTGACGCGCCGGGAATGGCCCGCGGTTTCCGTATCGCGAAGGTCGAGCGCGGCGCCCAGCGCTTCCAGCGTGTCGTCGTAGGTGGCCTCGATGCGCCGCATGGCCGTCTGGAGCTGCAGCGTCCGCTGCTCCACGATTTCCTCCAGATTCTTGCGGTAATTCTCGATTTCCATCTGCAGCCGCTTTTTCTCCAGCGCCCGCTGGACGTTTCCAATCACGTGGTCCAGACGGAAAGGCTTCACCAGGTAATCGTCCGCGCCTTCCTTCATCGCCTCCACGCCCACGCGAACGTCGTCCTCGCCGGTGGCCATCAGGAAAGCCAGGCAGGGATGCTTTTCCACCGCCGCCTTCAGCAGATCCAGTCCCGACATGCCGGGCATCTTCAGATCGGAAATCAGCGCGTCAAAGTGCTCGCGAGCCAGCCACGCCAGCGCTTCCTCGGCGTTCGAGCAGCCCCGCCATTCGAACCCGCTTCGGCCCAGCTTCTCGCCCACCATTTCCCAGACCGCCGCTTCATCATCCACAACCAGAACCCGTGGTTTGTTGTCTGCCTCATTCATATAATTGCTCCAAGTAGGATCCGGCGGGCATTGACCCGCCGGTCCGGCTTTCCCCATCGCTCTCTTCTTTCTCTATCGGAAGAACCGGCCATCTCCGTTAGCGCTTTTGAGCGGATCCGCTGCTCCCCCGCCAGCCTCGGGCCAGGATGCGCAACTTTCATTGACTTGCCAAAGTCCTTGGGAGTATCTTGCGAACGGAGTTCATCTCTTCAAAACGAGCGCCCGAGTTTTCTGTCCGGCTGCGGCCGGACGGCGCGAGCGCGGAGCGGAAAGACACCATGAAGCTGCATCACATTCTGGAGGCTCAGCAGTTCGACCTGCCCACGCTGAGCCGGCTGTTCGAAATCAGCGCTGAAATGGAAAATGCCGTCGCCCAGGGCGGAATTCACACTCACGACGGCCGCCTGATGGCGACGCTCTTTTATGAGCCTTCCACGCGCACCCGATTTTCCTTTGAAGCGGCCATGCGCCGGCTGGGCGGACACGTGATCACCACGGAGAACGCGGCGAAGTTTTCATCCGTGGCGAAGGGCGAAACGCTGGAAGACACCATCCGCATCATAAACGGTTATGCGGATGTGATCGTGCTTCGGCATTACGAAGTGGGCGCGGCCAAGCGGGCCGCGGCCGTTTCCAGCGTTCCCATCATCAACGCCGGCGACGGCGCGGGCCAGCACCCCACGCAGGCGCTGCTCGATCTCTACACCATCCGGAAGGAAATCGGCACGCTCGACGGCCTCTCCATCGCTCTGGTCGGAGACCTGGCGCAGGGGCGCACGGTGCGCTCGCTTGCTTACCTGCTTTCGAAATACCGGGACGTCAAGATGTACTTCGTCGCCCCGCCGCTGCTGAAAATGAAGGAAGACATCCTCGATTACCTCCGCCGGCAGGGCATCTGGTTTTCGGAGGAGACTTCGCTCGAGAACGTTCTTCCTCAGGTTCGCGTCGTCTATCAGACGCGCATCCAGCGCGAGCGCTTCGGCGACCGCATCGCCGATTACGAATCCTGCCGCGGCATTTATGTTCTGGACAAAGAGACACTGAAGCGAATGCGCTCCGACGCGATTATCATGCACCCGCTGCCGCGCCTGGATGAGATTTCCATGGAAGTGGATTCCGACCCGCGCGCCGCTTACTTCCGCCAGGCCCAGAACGGCCTCTACGTCCGCATGGCCCTGCTCGCCATGATTTTTTCGTAAGACAGCAGCGCAAACCCGCCAACAGCCGCAGCCACGGCGTACCAATCATGCCGTGAGTCCGCCATTCCTCAACCTGCGAAGTGACATTCCGCTGGGGCGATCTCGTCCGCAGTGAAACGCCCACCGAGGCGTCTTTACGGGCCTGCCCCGCAAGTACTAGTACTGCTGTGCCGTTGCGGCTTCGCGCGCGATGCGCGAGTCTATGGGTGCGGGCCAAACTAATAGAGAGAGAAGAGAATGGTTGAAGAGAAATCAACACCTTTGGGAATCGGAACGCGAATCCGCGAATTGCGTCGGGCCAAGCGGATGTCGCAGGGCGACATCGAGGAACGGGCCGGGCTTTTGAGATGCTATATTTCCCGGGTCGAGAACGGCCACACCGTCCCGTCCCTCGAAACCCTGGAAAGATTTGCCGCCGCGCTGGGCGTTTCCATTGTCACGTTTTTTCAGCAGGAAAGTGACGCCCTGTTCCCGTCAGTTTTTGCGTCTCCTCAAACCCCGCTACAAACCACCCACACTCCGGAGCAGGAGGAAGACGCACGTTTCTTCCTCCGGCTCCGCGAACTGATGCCGCGGCTCTCCCACCGCGACCAGAAAGTCCTTCTCGATTTAGCCAGGAAAATGGCAGGGGAGTAGGCCACCCGGCGTTTGCAGGCTTCACATCCTGCAGTCGGCGGCCCGGGTGCGCCCGCCGCCTCGGGGCGGTTGGCAGCCTTCAGCTTGCGCGGCGCATCGTGTACAATTGGAATCCATGCGAAAGCTGTTGCTTTTTGCGCTCTCGTTGCTGGGCCTCTTTGATTCGCTCTATTTGCTGTGGGCGTACACTTCCAGCTCGCGTCCGATGGTTTGTGTCGGCGGAGGCTGCGACGTGGTGCGCGCCAGCAGTTACGCTCATTTTTTCGGTTATCCGACGCCCGCGTACGGCGTGGCGATGTATGGAGCGCTCGCCATTCTTGCTTTCATCTATCCGTTTTTGTCCGGGGGATTGGCGGGCGCGGCACGAGGACTGCTGGCGTTCATTGCCGCCGCGGGTTTTCTGGTTTCAGCCTATTTGACGGGCGTTGAGGGCCTGGTGCTGCACGCCTGGTGCGCCTGGTGCCTGGTTTCCGCGATTACAATCACTCTGATTCTGGCGCTGGCGATTCTTGAAGCTTTCAAGACGCCGCGCGCGGCCGAGCGTCCACGGCTCAAGCCAATCCTGGGAAACAATCTGGCGCTGCTGCTGGCGGCCTTTGCTGTGGGCATCCCATCGTTCGTGTACCTGACCCGCAGCGATGCCGCTCCGCCGCCGCCCACGCCGCCGCCCGCCGCGAAGATCGCGGCCCACCTGGTGCGGCCTGACACGCATTTCTTCGGCAATCCCGACGCACGCCTGACCGTGGTTGAGTTCGGCGATTTCGAGTGCCCTTACTGCGGCGAGGAGGAAAAGACGGCCAAGGAAATCCGCGTGAAATACGCGGACCGAGTTCGTTTTGCCTTCCGCCAGTTTCCGCTGAATTCCGTTCATCCTTACGCGGAAAAGGCCGCCGAAGCCAGCGAGTGCGCGGCGCAGCAGGGAAAATTCTGGCAGGCCGTGGACTTTCTTTTCAAGCATCAGACGGATTTGACGGTTTCCGCTCTGCACAAATATGCAGCGGACCTGGGACTTGACCAGGTCAAGTTCAACTATTGCCTGGACAGCGGTGAAGCGGCCGGCATCGTGAAGCGTGATGAGCAGGACGGCAAAGACCTCAACGTGGATCGCATCCCGACTTTCTTTATCGGCCATGAAATGGTTTCGGGCGTGATGAGTTTCGACCGCTTCTCCAGCCTGATCGATCAGCAACTTGCGGAACTAGGCCCTCCTTCGCAGCCCGAGGCCGCCGCAAGCAAGCCGAAGCCCGCGAGCGAAGCAAAAGCGCTTCCGCCGAAGAAAGCTCAGGCCACTGCTTCGAGCCCGGCTCCGCCGCCCGAGAGTGCGTCCATGCTGGGGCAATCGAGTTCGAACGTCTTCACCAAGATCAGCGGCGGCGAGACGGGCTGCAGCGCCGATGAAGCCAAGATGAAGCAGCCGACCCTGATCGGTACTTCAGAGGCTCACAAATTGTTCGCGCAGGGCTCGCAGACCCTTTTCGTGGACGTGCGCAAGTCCGCCGAATTCAGGACGGACCACATCGCCGGGGCGAAGGACGTTCCCATCGATCAGTTCGAGCAGGAAGCGAAAAAGCTTCCTCGCGATAAGACCATCGTGCTCTATGAAAGCGGGCACGCCACGGGAGACATCTGCGCGGCCAGCCGCGCCGCCGGCCGAATCCTGCTTTCGGAAGGATTTCCCTCGGACCAGGTCAAGGTTTACCAGGAAGGGCTGGCCGGATGGCAGAAGGCGGGTTTGCCGCTCCGCCGCTGAGGGCAGACGGCGTCCGCCGGGGGAGGGGGTTGATCCCTGCGGCCCGAAGATTAGCGCGCGTTAAGAAATGCAGTATCAATGGCCTGTGACCCAGTCGCTACCGGCCCTTACTTACTGCTTGTTACTTGACAGCAGAGGTAGCACCTCCTAGAATGCTGCCCTTGCCTTGGGCGTCGGAGTCGGCCGGCGACCTCACCGAGCGGGCCCAACAGGACTGAAGTCATGACACTGAGAATGGGGGCCTGTTTTCTCAGAGGCACGGGAATACGGCCATCCGCGGCTTGAGGCGGTAAGCCGGGGTCTGATCAGAAGGGCAAGGGTATTCCGTGGCGGAAAACCTTCGGGTCAATGAATCTTCAACCGGGCTGGGATATCGATGCCGTTCCTGATCGAACACATCACCGAAGTTGCCTTTACGATCCTGATTGTCGTCGTCCTGGCGAATCTCCTGATTATTGGTCTGACCATCACCCGCCGTCAGCGTAGAGAAAAGTACTTTCGCAAGATTGACGCGCTGCGGACCGAATACTCTCCCGTCATCCGGGGCATCCTTTCCGGCAAGGAGGATTATGCCGAGGGGGTCGAGAAGCTGAAGCAGATCAGCGGCGTGGACCGTCTCTTTCTGCTGGAACGCCTTTGTTTGGAGAAAAAGCCCGCTGCCGGCGAAATCCCTATTCTGAGGAGGCTCTGCGAAGATCTGGGCCTGGTGGAAGCCTGGCAGCGGCGACTGAAGGGAATCGTGGATGTGGCTTCCGTGCGGGAGGCCGTGGCGCGGCCCGAAGCGATCCTTGAGCGCGTCGGGAAACTGCGTTTTCTGATTCGCGCCAAGAGCGCGGAGAATCTGGGCATTATCCGGCACCGGGATAGCTGGCCTTTGCTGGTCAACGCGCTCGATGACAGTCATCCTGATCTGCAGTCGGTCGCTTCCCGGGCGCTGGCGGCGATCGGCGAGCCGGCAAGCTTCGAGCCGCTGGTGAAGCGCCTTCACGCCGTGGTCGAATTGAAGGACAGCGCTTTGTCCCTGCGATCTCTCAAGACGGCGCTGGTCAGCTTTCCGCTTTCGAGCGCCCGTAAACTGGGTCCGTCCCTGATCCATCCCAACCGGCGCATTCGCTTTCTCACCACCGACATCGTGCGCGAGATGACGGAACGGGAATCCCGCGGGGATGAAGCCTACCAGCTTCCTCGCGATTCGTTCGGCGCGGAACTGAGCGAGATGTTTCTGGCCCAGCTTCCTTTTGACGAAAACCCCGACGTCCGGGCGCGAACCGCTCCGGTCATTTCCTATCTCCCCGATCCCCGGTCCGCTCCGGTCCTGTTGAGCCTGCTTCAGGACGGGGCGTGGTTTGTGCGGCTTCATGCTCTTCGCGCCCTCAGCAAGCGGAAGTATCTCCCACACGCCACTCAGATCGCCCATGCGCTTTCCGATCCTCAATGGCGGGTGCGGGAAGCGGCGGTGCGCGCTTTGCGGGCGTTCGGAACCATCGGAATCAATGAAATGACGGCGCATTTTCTTTCCACCAACGACCAGTACAGCCGCGAGCAGATCGCGGACGAAATTCAGCGGGCGGGACTCTTGACCGGAATCCTGAATCAGTACTCGGAAGAACACGATGAGCAGTCCGGCGAGGTTGTCCGGCAGCTTGCCGGAATGGGCAAGACGAGTTACATGATCAACATCATGCTGAGCGAGTCCGACATCGCGATGCGCACGAAAATCTTTGAAACTTTCAAGGACTCGCGCGACCTCCAGATCCAGAGCTGGATTCAGCATCTGGCGACCGACGAGCCTGACGACCAGCTGCGGCACCTGGCGCAGGAGGTGGTCGTCGCAAACCTTCCTTCATCATCACCAACATCATCGGGGGCGAATTAAATGGGCGAGTGGCGGCAAATCTTCATTCACGCCATGAACATGTTCAATGTGGTCATTGTGGCGTATTTCTTTGCCGCCAACGGCGTTTATACGCTGCTGATGATCGTCTCTCTGGGCTGGGTCTGGCTCCACAACCGCCGGCTGGCCTATCAGGGACTGGATGAAATCCGCGAATCCCCCGTCACTCCGCCCGTCACCGTCATTATTCCGGCGTGGAACGAGCAGGAAATCATTACCACGACGACCAGCTCCATCCTCCGGACCGATTATCCCGACGTGGAAGTCCTGGTGGTGGACGACGGCTCAACCGATCACTCGCTGCAGCGCCTGATCGAACATTTCCACCTGATTAAAATGGATCTGATTTACCGGCCGCGCATCCCCACCAAGCCGGTTCTGGGTTTTTATATGAACCCTGAGATTCCGAACCTGATGGTCATCAGCAAGGAGAACGGCGGCAAGCCGGACGCTCTGAACGTGGGGATCAACATGGCGCGCTCGCCTTACTTCTGCACGCTCGATTCCGATTCCATTCTGGAGAAGGATGCCCTGCTGCGGCTGATGCGGCCCATTATCCGCTCGCCGATCAACACCGTCGCCAGCGGCGGCATTGTGCGCATCCTGAACGGCTGCCGCGTGGAAAACGGACAGGTCGTCAGCGTCGGTTTGCCGAAAGGCCGCCTGGAGCGGTTCCAGGTGGTGGAATATTTAAGAAGTTTCCTGTTCGGCCGCACGGGATGGGATGTGCTGGGCGGCACGCTGATTGTGTCCGGCGCCTTCGCCATCTTTCACCGCGAAACCGTCATTGATACCGGCGCCTTCGAGCACGATACGGTCACCGAGGACATGGATCTGGTGGTGCAGCTTCACCACTGGGCCGTCCGCCACGGACGCCGGATCAAGATGTGTTTCACCTCCGATCCCGTCTGCTGGACGGAATGCCCGGCTTCCGTCAGCATGCTCCAGAAGCAGCGCCGCCGCTGGCAGTTGGGACTTTGCCAGACGCTCTGGAAGCACTCCGAGATGCTCTTCAACCGCCGGTATGGCATGATTGGCGAATTGAGCTTCCCCTTTCATCTTTACGTGGAGGCTCTGGGCGCGGCGGCGGAATTTCTGGGTTATTTCATGGTCCCGCTGGCGATCATGTTTGACATGGTCCCGCCGACGCTGTACTTGCTGTTCGTCCTGGTGAGCCTTGCTTACGGAGGATTTCTGTCGGTGGGCGCCGTTCTTCTCGAGGAGCTGACGTATCGCCGCTACCCCTCCGTCAAGGAGCTGGCGACCCTGCTGTTTTACGCCATCCTGGAAAACATCGGATACCGCCAGATGGTGCTTTACTTCCGGTTTGAGGGCGTGATTCGCTTCCTGAGCGGCGCCAAGAAGTGGGAGAAGGTGACGCACGTCGGAGCCGAACCGACCGGACAATAAACATGTCAATGCTGTGGAACAGAATCGGGCTCTCCCTGCTGATCATCTTCGTGATGATCTACTTCTGGGAATTCTGGATCAAGCCCGTCACCGGCCCCATCTACACGGCGGCCGTGAACGAGTACAAGGACGATAACTACACCAAGTCGCTTGGCTTGCTGCGGCAGGCGTACACCATCGATCCCAATGACACGGCCATCCTGACGCTGATGGGCTGGGATCAGCTCAAGCTGAGCCGTCCGCAGGATGCGGAACCGAACTTCCAGCGGGCGCACCGCCTGGCGCCGGAAGCGACCGACACGATTCTCGGCTACGCCTACACGGAAATTGCGCTGAAGCATTACGCCATGGCCGCCAGCCTTCTCGGGATTTTGCGGCACAAGGGCATGAACACCGCCGACGTCCACCTGGCCTGGGGAGCGCTCTACCGCGAGTCGGGCCACAACCTGGAGGCGGCGCGCGAATTCAAGCAGGTCCTGTCGCTTCGAAAGAACGATCCCCTGGCGCTGAAGAATCTCAAGCAGCTCTATAACTCCACGAACACGGGCGCGGTGGCCAATATCGAATTCGCTCCGCTGGTGAAGCCCAAACAGCTCACCTACACGACGCGCGTCGAGGGCGACCATTTTTCACGGCTGGACAACGGTTCCTGGAAGCCCGTTTATCTGACAGGGATCGATCTGAATGCCGCCCTGCCCGGCGAATTTCCCGCCAGCTCCGTCTCCAACCCGGATGTTTACGCCGGCTGGCTCCGCCAGATCAGCGGCCTGGGCGTCAATACCATCCGGCTGATGACCATTCTTCCGCCCGCGTTTTACAGCGCGCTTTACGAATACAACGCCAACCATCCCCAATCGCCGCTCTGGCTTCTGCAGGGAGTGCCTTTCCCTGAGCCGCCCGTCTCTAACGACTTGTTTGAAGCGGATTACTTCCACAGTTGCAGCAAGGAAATTAACGACGCCGTGGACGTGATTCACGGTCAGGGCGATGTGCCTTCCAACCACCTGCATTCCGGCGGACTCTATACGAACGATGTTTCCACCTGGACGGTCGGATTTGTGATCGGGAATACCTGGCTTTCTCACGTGGTGGAGGAGAACGACCATGCCCATCCGGACATGCACACCTATCAGGGCTCTTACGTCACCGTTCCCTCCGGCACGCCCACGGAAATTTTTCTGGCGCAGATGGCGAATCAGCTCGAGGATTACGACGAAGGGAAATACAACTGGCAGCATCCGGTGGCTTTCCTGAACTGGCCCACGCTCGATCCGATTCACCATCCCACCGAAAGCACCATGGAGCAGGAGATGGCCATTCGCCGGTCGCTCGGCGAGCGATTTCGCACTCCGCCCGGCCCCTATGACGACGATGACAGCATGACCGTCGATCCCATCCAGATCCGCGCTCAGGCAAAGCTGGCGGCGGGTTACTTTGCGGATTACAACGTTTCTCCGTTCTATCCCGACTTCATGATTCACGATCCCGGCTATCTGGCCGTCGAGGACAGCCAGGGCCGCGATCCGTTCCTCGGCTATCTGGAGGATCTCAAGGCGCACACGCGCGGCATCCCGCTGGTCATCAGTGATTACGGAATTCCCAGCAGCCTGGGCATCGGCCATTTCAGTCCTGCGGGCTTCAATGAGGGCGGCAAAACTCCCGAGCAGCAGGGCGATTTGCTGGCGCGCTTTACCCGCAACGTTTATGACTCGGGCGCGGCGGGAGGGACCGTCTTCGAATGGCTGGACGAGTGGTTCCGGCGCTCCTGGATTACCCGCAATTACGAAACGCCGGAAGAGGACAAGCCGCTGTGGACCAACTTCATGGATCCCTCGGAATATTACGGCCTGCTGGCCGCCGACCCGCACGACCGCTCAACCCATCTTCTGCAAGGCAATCCCGCCGCCTGGTCCGGCACGCCGCCTCTCTACCAGAAGAACAAGCCCGGCCTGTACCATCCGCTGGGCGACCGCTGGGATCCGGCGCGCCAACTGAAGGCGCTTTACGCTGGCGCCGACGAGGGTTTTCTCTATCTTCGTCTGGATGTCGGAAAACTCGATGTCGGCGGCGCTGGCCATCCCGACTGGAATGAAGTCAACTACCTGATCGGCATCGGCACCGATCCCGGCCACGCCGGCCTGAAGTATCTGCCTTACATCGCTCCCGTGCACTTCAGCGACGGAATGACCTACGCCATCCAGATTGGCGGGCCCGAGGCCAGCCACATCTGGATTGCTTCCTCCTACAACCCCTATCACCTGGCTCCCGTGGAAGGCATTCCGGCGGAGACGCTGCTGGCCCAGAAGCTGGGCTGGAAGCCGGAACTCACCGACAATGGGACTTTTGAAAGCCAGATCATCGAGCCCAACCGGCGGCGTTTTGCGCGCGACGGCACTTACTATCCGCCGGAGCGCTACGACCGCGGGATTCTTCGCTATGGAACGCTCAATCCCGCTTCCAAGGACTTCGACCCGCTGGCGGAATGGCACGCCAACATCGAGAACAATACCATCAGCATTCGAATTCCCTGGGCGCTGCTCGGTGTCACCGATCCCGCCAAGGCCCTGGTCTTTGCCGGGCTCCAGAAGGACGGCACGGTGGACACCACGGAAACCCCGGGCTTCGACATCGTGGCGTTTTCCTATCGCCCGTTGCAATCGGCCGAGTTGCGACCCATCATGGAGCAGGGCCACCCCGTGGCCGATTCGCTGCCGGCGCTGTCGGGTCCGGCGTCGCTTCCTCAGGGCGAGATCCGGAGATTTCTGTGGGCAAAGTGGAGCCAGCCGCGGTATTCTCTAAGAGTCAAAAGCTCTTACGACATCCTGCGCAAAGCGCTCCTGGCGCTCCCGACGGTGCCTCCGCCGCAGAATCAGCCCGCGAAGCCGTCCCGGGCGGCCTCGGCGACCGCGCACAAAGGGAGGAACTCCACGGGGCATCCGGCTAAACCCTGAGTCCGGTTCAGCCGATAGCTCAGCATGACCATGAAGATTTTCCGCGCGCGAGTTTTGATTCCCCTGCTCCTGGTGCTTCTGGCCCTCGGTGCAGGCGCCGCTTATCTGGTTCTGATCAGTCCGGGTAGCGTTTTTGTAAGATGGGCGGAAGCGGCTTTCCCTCAGCGCGTAACCAAGATTACTTTCGGGCCGTATCCCCAGGAGAAGCAGCTCCGGCGATTCAAGCGGGAGGGCGGCAAATATGTGGTGAGCCTGCTCGATCCGCGGCTGCCCTACGAGAAGGAACTGCTGGCGCGCGAACAGAAGGAGGCGAATCAACTGGGGCTGGTCTTCAAGGATTTTCCCATGGCCAGCATTTTCGACCGCAAGGTTTTCAAGAATTACGTGGCGGAGGAAAAGAAGGCCGTGCAGTTTCTCAGGACGCTCGACGGTCCGGCTTACGTCCACTGTTACCTGGGAAAGCATCGCGTGATGCACGTGCGCGACGCCCTGCTGGCCGCCGGCGTGCCCGCCAGCTACTGGACGCCGCGGGGCAGCAGGAAAGAGTATTGGGATCTCGTCACGCGCCTGGCTAAGGCGCGCGAACTGTTCACCCAGGATGAGTTTGCCAAAGTGATTGAGGAGCTTCAGCCGATTACCGTCAAGGACGCCGACGTCGCCAACCTGCGCGGCTGGGCTCATTACCGCCTGGGGATGATTACCGAGGCCGCCAGTGACTTTCAGGAAGGACTTTCCGTCGATCCCAAAAATCCCAGAAACCTTGAGGGCATGGGCTACTGTTTTCTCCGGCAGGGCCAGCCGGTGATGGCGCAAAGGGATTTTGACCAGGTTCTGGCCACCCGCCCGGATGATGAAGGCGTGCTGGTTGGACAGGGTCTGGCCTATCTGGCGCTGCAGAACAACAAGGCCGCCGCGCAGATGTTTCGAAAGGTTCTGCAAATGGATCCTTCGAACGCCGAGGTTGCCGGTTATCTGAAGCGCGCTGAGACTGAATAGATTCGAGTGAAAACGAAATGCTGGAACGAATGAGAGGGTCTATGAATCACAGGACACTCCCCCCCATGGAGCCCACGGGACAAATCAATGCCTCGGGAGCTTCGCGCTCCGGCGCCCGCTCCCGGTTGCGGGAAGCAGCGGCGGCGCTGGCCCTGCTGCTGATGCTGGCTCCGGCACAGCTCTACTCGCAGTCGAAAGCGGCCGTCAAACAACAGGCTCTTCCTCCCCTCGAAATTCTCCAGCGCGCCCACACGCTCTATGCTCAGGGCGACTATCAGGATGCGCGGAAATATTATCTGCAGGCTCTGCCGTCTTTCCCCAACGACTTCGACATTCTCAAGGACCTCGCCTACTGTTATTTCGCGAGCGGCCGCCGCGGCTATGCCCAGGCGGCTGTTTATTACGCGCGCGCCCTGCGTGTGAATCCCAAGGCCTCGGACGTGGCGGACCGGCTGAACCAGTGCTACATGTCGTTGAAGCGTTACGATGAAGCGGCGGCGGTGGCGCAGAAGATGGCGGAAATGCCCGACGCGCCCGCCGAAGCCTGGAAGCGCGTTGCCGAAGCCTACGATGCGGCGAAAGAATCCGACAAGGCTGAATCCGCTTACAGCGCTTATCTCCAGCGTAATCCCGGCGATTTGCTGGCCCGCTCCAACCTGGGGCGGCTTTACGCCTGGAGCAAGGATTACGCCCGCGCCGCCGACCAGTACCAGATCGTTCTTTCCACCAATCCCAATTACATTCCGGCGCTGGTGGGGATGGCACAACTGCTCTCCTGGCAGGGCCAGCTTGACCAGAGCCTTGCCCTTTACGAGCGCGTGCTCAGCCATGAGCCTCACAACGCCGAAGCTGAGTCCGGCAAAGCCTTTGTCCTGATGTGGCAGAGCCACCCCGACGAGGCGCTGCCCCTTTTCAAGGACGTTCACCGGCGATACCCGCACGACCAGGAAGTTTCCCGCGGCCTGGCCGAAGCTCAGAAGGAAGCGGAGCAAAAGGCTTTTCTGGCGGCCAAGAAGGCCGGCGACACTTCCAAGATCATGGCCTATTACCGCGAGAAGCTCGCGAAAAATCCCAAGGATCTCGACGCGCTGAAGGCCTTGATGTCCTTCAACGCCAACCCGCAGCATTGCGAGCAGAGCATTGCCTTCGGCCATCAGGCTCTCCAGCTTTCCCAGGACGATCCGGATGTCGAGCTGGCGCTGGCGCGCTCCCTGACGCTCTGCCAGAATTACACCGAAGCCATTGACCGTTATCAGGACTACCTTCGCTCGCACCCCAAGGCTGAAGGCGCGCTTTACGAGCTGGGCGACACGATGCTCCGCGCCCGCCAGACTCCGCAGGCCGTGACGGTTTTCCGCCGGCTTCTGAAAATCAATCCGCACAATCTGGACGGCCAGGTGGGTCTGGGTGAGGCGCTCGCCTCAACCGGCCAGTACGATCAGGCGCTGGAATCTTTCAATCAGGCGCTCAAGCAGGCTCCCAGGAATTACGACGCGCTTCAGGGCAAGGCCTACATTCTTTTCTACCAGAATGATTTTCAGGAAGCCCACTCCATCTTCGAGTCGCTCGAGCAGCAGAAGCCCGGCGATGCGCAGAATGCTCGGGAGCTGCGTGAAATCGAGGCGGCGGAAGAGCAGGCCCGCTGGGCGTCTCTGCGTCCTTCGGCGGACGCTCCGCCGCAAGAGTGGAAAAAATTCTACGAAAAACGGCTGGCCAGTTATCCCGACGATCGCGACGCCATGAAGGGCCTGGCCTACGTCAATACCGAGCTCAACAACGCGCCCGCCGCCATCCAGGGCTATCGCCGCGTTCTGGCGCTCTATCCCGGCGACCGCGATTCGCAGTTGGAGCTGGCGCGCCTGCTCAGCCTCGACGGCCAGTACCTGGCTTCCCTCAACCTTTATCACGAGGTGCTGCAATCCGATCCCGACGATCCCAAAATCCTCGACCGCGTGGCGCAGGTGCAGAATTGGGCGGGCCAGTATCCGCAAGCGCTGGGAACTTATCAGAAGCTGCTGGCCGCCGACCCGACGAACACCGGTTACATGCTGGATATTGCCCGGCTGCAAGCCCGCCTGAAGGAATATCCCGCGGCCAAAAACACTCTGGCCTCGCTCCTGACCCAGGATCCGCAGAATCATGCGGCGCGGCTGGAGATCGCCCAGTTGGATTTCAGCCAGGGCCAGCTTCAGAATTCTCTCCACAACTATGAAGTGCTGCTCAAGAACAATCCCAAGGATCCCGTCGCTCTGGCCGGCAAAGCCACGATTGATTACCGCCAGGGGCGGCTGGACTCGGCGGCGACGGCCGGCTCGCAGGCGGCGGTCGAGCAGCCCAAGAACTTTGACACGCTCATGCTGATGGCCAACATCGAGCATGCCCGCGGCCATCGCAAGCAGACTCACCAGTGGCTCAACCGCGCCGCGCAGATCAGCCCGGCCAATCCGGAAGTTCAGAACCTTCGCACCCGCCTGCACCAGGAGGAAGCCATCACTATCCACACTGTCGCTTCCTTCGCGCGTGAAGTGGCGCCGCCCGGCCAGGTGATTCTGCCCGCGCTCGGCTTCACCAATCCGCAAACCGGACAGTCAAAGCAGATTTTCCCGCAGGATGTTTTTCCCGGACGTTACGGCGAGGACCTGAGCTACCAGGACTTCGGCACGACGATTGGAATGTCGCTCATCCCGCACGTCGCTTCGTTCTTCACGTTTTCGTCGCTGCCCACGCAAAGCCGCACGCTGCCGCTTTGCAGCGTCAATTCGCTCGAAATCCAGAACGTCCTTCAGCCCGGCGACCGTTCCTGCGCCGTCGCGCCCTGGATGTTCATCTCGCGCCATTCCTGGCGCGCCTCCAAGCTTTTGACCATTCGCGGAGGGTTCGGCCTGGCGCGTTTCGGCCCGTCCACCTTCACCCAGGCTTACAGCCTGAACGGCGACCTGGCGAATCTCGTCAATCGCTTCGGGCCTTCCATCCTGACGCAAATCGGAATCGGCGGCACGCCGGGAGTGCAGGCGGCGCAGCCGTTGCCGGTTTCCCAGGCGTTCCACGGCTCGAACGTTCAGCCTCTGGGCTCGGTCGGCGCCACCCTGACGCTTTCCAATAACTTTTCCATCGATCTCGACTGGAATCATTCGCCCGCCGTCTATTTCCCAACGCCCGTGGCGATGAACGAACATTTGTTCCAGACCCGTTATGACGCCGCGCTGAATGTCGTCATCACTCCGCGCACCCAGTTGCGCGTGGACTTTTTCCACGCCAAGCTTTCCCTGGGCGCGTCCGTCGCCTCTTACGGCTTTGCTTTCACCAATCCCACTCAGCTTATGAACGCCACCGTCAGCGGCACGGCGGGGCCGGTCGCGCAGGTCTGGCCGCTTTTCTACGCCGCGCCCAATCCGTTGCAGCCGCTCGGCGGGCAGTCCTGCCCGGTGGTCACGCTTTCCGACGGCACCACTCAGATGACTCCTTTCCTGATCAACGCCACGCCCACTTCGCTGCTCTGCGCGCTCGGCAAAGTCACGGAAACTCCTTCCGCCCGCGACGACTGGGGGAACGGCGCCGAGGTCAACTTCAACCGCGTCATTTTCCATCGCACTCTGATTTCCGCCGACGCCGGTTATCGCGGCACTTTCTACGGCTTCTCCAAGAGCCGCGAGCCCATTCAGTTCGGCTTTTTCCATCCCGCCTTCTATCAGAATCAGATGGCCACCGGCCGCATTTACGGACGGCTGTACGGCCCCGTCAGCTACGACATTTCCGGCGGAATCGGCTTCCAGCAGACCGACCACGGAACCGCCATCACCCGTTCCGGCACCATCACGCCTTCGTTCAGCTTCAAGATCAACCGCAACCTGACGCTCGGCGTCAGCTACACGCATTACAATTCGGCGCAGATCATCGGCCCGCTGCGCGGCAACGCCTTCGCCATGACCACCGACTGGAAATTCTGATTGAGGCCGCCGAGGGGCGCGACCGTCCGGACCCGAATGTAGGGGAGGGCTTTGCCCTCCCGATCTTCTTCTGTGTGACGATCCTGGCGGCCGGGCGCGCCGAGCGCTCCCCGGCGGATGCGTCGGCTGAAGACGATTCCCTAAAAGAAAAGATATTTCCGCCAGCGTTCGTCGGAGCGGCCGACCATGCGCATAATCTGGCGGCTGGTGTGGATGGTGAAGGGCCGCGGCGGGCGCTTCAGTTTAACTCCCGCCTCTTCCGGCAGGCGATCGCCTTTCAGATTATTGCAGCGATGGCAGCAGGCGACGAGATTATCCCAGTCGGTGTGGCCGCCGCGCGAGCGCGGGATGATGTGGTCAAGCGTCAGTTCCCCGGCGGGCAATGTGCGTCCGCAGAACTGGCACGTATAGCGGTCGCGAATCAGAATGTTTTTGCGCGAAAGGGCTCGCGTCTGGTGCGGGATGTGGCGGAACGCGGTCAGCCGGATGACGGAAGGAATGCGAAAAGCCAGCCGTGCGGAATGGATGAAGGCGCCGTCTTCTTCCTCCGTGGTGGCGACGCCCTTCAGAACCAGAACCAGGGCTCGGCGCGCGCCGGTCACGTTGATCGGTTCATAGGTGGCGTTCAGCACCAGAACCGGCGACTGAAGCAATCTTCCTTCTTCCTCCGCCATGATTTTCTCTCAATCCAAACGGCTTGATTCATTCAAAGCCAATTATGTCCATTCGCCGGCCCTGCCGTCAACCTGAGCGGCGAAGCTGCCGTCGTGCAGATCGGGAAATTGCGGCGTGGCTCGCGCCACCGCCATCGCCAGAACTTTTCGCGCCCCCGCCGACTTCAGCGCCGCGGCGCAGGCGGCGAGCGTGGCGCCCGTGGTCATCACGTCGTCAATCAACACCACGTCGCGGCCCCTGGCTCGAGCGGGATCGGCCACCGCGAATGCGCCCTTCACGTTTTCCCTGCGCTCCGCCGGGCTCAATCCAGTCTGCGGCGTCGTCGGACGCACGCGAATCAGCCGCCCGGAAATCGCCGGCCGGACGTCGCCCGCGTGCGCGCGCCGCAATCCGCGCCTCAATCCTCGCGCGATGGCCAGCGACTGATTAAATCCGCGCTCGCGCTCCCGCGAACGATGCAGCGGGACCGGCAGCAGCAGCGGATTTTCCAGGGAAGTGAAGGCCGCGTTCCCAATCCAGACGCCCGCCAGCCGCTCGCCCAGGCGTTCGCCCAGCCGCTCGCGCCGGCTGAATTTCATTCGCAGGATCAGTTGCCGCAGCGTGCCGTTGTAAATTCCGAAAGTCCGCGCCGTGTCGAATGCCGGAGGCTCGAGCCGGCAATCGCCGCACAACTCCGCGGCGGAATCCGTCACAGGTTCGGCCACGAGCGGCAAGCCGCAATCGGCGCAGACGCCGCCCGCCCACGGTTCCAGGCTGCGCCAGCAATCGCGGCACACGCCGAGACCGCTCCATTCGTTGGCATCACGGCCGCACAGGGAGCACTCGCCGGGCAGAATGACGGAAAGCAGACTTTGAGAAAGTAGTTGGAAAAACTTGGGCAGGCGCCGATGGGAAATAGTAGCTTCCGGGAAGGCGGACCTCGCTTTGCGCCCGCGCGCCGGTTAAAGCAGCCCTTGCTCCTGCTTTTCCTGGCACTCGATGCAATGACGAGCCCAGGGAACGGCGTCGAGACGCTTTTGCTGGACTTCCTGGTTGCAGGCGACGCACTCGCCGTAATGGCCGTTTTCAACCCGGCCCAGCGCTTCAGTGATAAGCTGCAGGATGCGCCGGTTGTCGTCGCTCTGGGAAAACAGAAATTCTTTGGTGTAGGAATTGGAGGCTTTGTCCGCTAGATCCTGCGTAATCTCTTCGTCGGCTTCGCGGCCGTCCTGTTCGGACTTGGAGACCATGCGCTGCAGTTCCGTGCGCTTCTCCAGCAGACGCTTCTTGTATGCTTCGGCCCTTCTCTTATCCATGGCCTTCTTAATCCAATCCTGGGAGAATTGTAAACCATCAATTTTATCGTGCTGTTTGATTTTCTGTCAAGATTGTCGCCGTTCAGCCGTTCCTTCGCCGCCCGCGTCAACCCCCGACAACTTCTCTGCGCTGGCCGCTGGAAATGCGATTTTCACGGTGCTATGATTCGAGTGTACCCAATTGTCAGCCAACGGGAGACGAAGCGAATGGCGGGAAGGCCTCGATGGAAATCGGGCGTTGCGATCCTGGCCCTCATTCTGGTCCAGGCGGCGCCGTCCGCTTTTGCCCGAGGCCACCAGCTGGCCTTTCGCAGCGCGCCCGGTTACAACTTCGCCGGAGGCACTTACTTCGGCGGCTACTACGGAGGCTATTCCTCACCGGCTTACTTTCCGCTTCCGCGGGCCGGTTCGTATCTTCCTCCCGACTGGTGGGCCGGCCAGAACGCCGGCGTCGATCCGCGGCAGGATGGTTACAATCCCTCCGCCGGCTACGCCTGGGATTCCGTGGGCGCGCTGCTGCTTTCCACCACTCCCGATAACGCGCGCGTCACGCTCGACGGAACTTACGTCGGAACCGCCAACGAACTGGGACCGTTTCAGCTTCCAATGGGCAAATACAAGCTGCAAATTGACGCGCCCGGTTACAAGTCCACGCAGATAACGCTCAACGTTCAGAAACCTTCCGTGCAGCAGTTGCACATCGTTCTCAGTCGCGCGCATCAGGCCTCCGCCAGTCTTTCAAAGTAGCAACTCGCTCACGTTCCCTGAATCATTTTCTCCGCCATCGCGCAAAAGGCTGCGCAAGCGCCGCAAAATCCTTTAGACTTTCTGGACATGGAAGCTTCCGCGCAATCCGCCGCCGCTCAATCCGGCTCGCGGCGCGAATGGCCGCTCACCCTTGCCGTCTTCGTCGCCGCCGCCGCGCTCCTGTGGCTGATGGCGGGCAATCTGTTTGTGCTCGGCCTCGATGAAGGAATCTATCTTCAGGGCGGCGTGCGGATTCTCCACGGCCAGGTTCCTTATCGCGATTTCTTCGCGCTCACCGGACCGGGCAGTTTCTGGCTGGAAGCCGCAGCCATGAAAATTTTCGGAGTGTCGCTCGCCGCCGGGCGCGCCGTGATGATTTTCGATATCGCGCTCATCACGGCGCTGGTTTACTGGCTGGTCGCGCAACTTGTGGAGCGCCGCCGGATGGCGCTCGCTGCGGCGTTCGTTTTCTTCGCCTGCGAAACCGGACTCTCCTTCCGCCTCTATGCCAATCATCGCTGGGATTCGGGCGCGCTGGCCATGGCCGCGATTGCCTTCGCCTTCCGCGGCACGCGGCGGCTGAGTGGTTTTGATTTTCTTGCGGCGGGATTTTTCGCGGCGGCTGCGGCCTGGTGCACGCCGTCGCTGTTGCTGCTGGTTTTCGCTTTCGGCTTCTGGACTCTTACAATCCGAGAATTGAGAAAGCATACCCTGTCGCTCGCCGTCGGAGTGTTCGTGTGCTCGATTCCCGCCGAAGCCGCGCTCGCTCTGCATCACGCGCTGGTTCCCATGATGCGCGACATGCTCTGGACCGCCGCGCATTATGCCGGTCCGAACCATGTTTATTATGGCTACGGTCTGGTTCCGCACGGCGAAGGTTTGGCGGGAATTCTGGCCGGCGCGCACGGCGCGGCGCTTCTGATTCGCCTGCTCGATTTCGTTCTGGTTCTCGCGCCGGTGGCGTTGCCCGTGGTGGTTTATGCCGCCTGGCTCTGGATCACGCGCAAGGGCGGCGGGCCGGAGGAAAGCCGGCTTCGGCTGCTGCTGCTTCTGATGATCTCCTCCGCCGCCATGCTGCTTTCCACTTATCCGCGCTGGTCGGCGGACCAGTTGATGTTCGTCGCGCCGGTTTTCTACGTTCTCGCCGCAATTTTTCTGGAGCGAATCGCGGCCGGCCGGCTGCGCATGGGAATCGGATTTGCGTTTCTCGCCGTGGCGCTTGTGGCTTTCGGCGTTTCCATTTCCGGCCTGACGCGCGAGCCGAGCATGAAGACTCGCGTGGGAACCATTCGCGCCGTCCCGCAGGATCAGGCGCTCATCGCGGCGCTCGACGATTCCATTCCCGCGGGCGCGAGCCTCTACGTCTATCCTTATCTTCCGGTTGTCTATTTTCTCACGCGGACTGAAAATCCCGCGTCCTACGATTTTCTCCAGCCCGGCATGATGACGACGGAGGACGAGCAGAGAGTTCTCGCGGAACTCCAGGCTCATCCGCCCGATTACGTTGTCTATTTTGAATTTCCGCCCGCCACTTTTTTCGGCATCTGGCCCAACGCCAATCCCCGCCGCGCGCGCTTCCCGCTGATTGAGAGTTACCTCCACCAGAATTATTTTCTGCTCAAGGACGTTCATCATCCCGTGGCCGAGTTCGCCATTCTCGCGCGCAGCGCCAACGTGCAGCAGGCAAGCAGGTAGGATTTTGCAGGCAGGCGGAAGGCTCTACGCCGCCGCGCGCGGGCCGTGGAAATCCTTGCCGCGTTTTTCGCTGCCCAGCGCGATGATCAGCGCGCCGATCAGAATGACGGCCAGCTCGAATCCCGCCATCGCCCATTCGTAACCCACGCGATCGCGCAGCGCGTATTCAATGGTGTTGGTGGGCGCGGCAAACAGAATTCCCAGTTGGTACGCGAGGCCGGGCAGAAGTCCTCGAACCGCGTCGGGCGAAAGCTCGTTCAGGTGAGCGGGAATCACGCCCCACGCGCCCTGCACTCCCACCTGCATCAGAAAAGCGCCCACGGCCAGCGCGGCAACCGTGCCGCCAAACGACCACAGCGGAATGACCACGAGCGAAAGCGCCAGCGCCATCATCATGCTCCGGCGCCGGCCGATGCGTTCCGAAAGATGGCCGAAGATAACGGCGCCGAGAATCGCGCCGATGTTGTAAAGGACGGCCAGGTCGGAAACGCCGGCGGCGGAAACGCCGTGCGCGCTCTTGAGGAAATCGGGATAGAGGTCCTGCGTGCCGTGCGAAAGAAACATCATCAGCGTCATCATCGCCGTCAGGTAGAGAAAAACTTTCCAGTGCCGGCCGACGGTTTTCAGAATGGCGCCCACGCTCGTTTCGCGATGTTCCATCCACGCCTGCGATTCCGGAATGCCCTTGCGAATGAAGAACACCACCGCGGCGATGACGGCTCCCACCCAGAACATCCATCGCCAGCCCCACGCCGGAAGGATGAATCTTGCCGCCACGGCCGCCAGCAGATATCCCACGGAATAGCCGCTCTGCAGAACGCCGGAAAGAATGCCTCGCCAGCGCCGCGGCGCAACTTCCATCGCCAGCGACGCTCCCACGCCCCACTCGCCGCCCATGCCGACGCCGTAAAGGGCTCGCAGAACGATGAAGGCCGTGAACGTAGGCGCGAATCCGCAAAGCGCTTCCACGGTGGTAAAGAACGCCACGTTCGCGATCAGAACCATGCGCCGGCCGTAACGGTCCGCCAGCAGTCCGAACAGAAACGCTCCCAACGGCCGCATGGCAAGCGTGGCCGTCAGCGTCCAGATGATGTCGGTTTTGGTGACGTGGAAACGCGCCGCCAGCACGTCAATCAGAAAGACGACGACGAAAAAGTCGAAGGCGTCCAGCGTCCAGCCCAGAAAGCAGGCGAACACGGCGTAGGAATTCGCACCCCAGAACGCCTGTTTGGTGGATGCGATTTCGGTCGGATGATTTTCAGACATGCGATTGCCGTGCGCGCCGCACGATTCCGCGCGCGCATCGCAAATCTAATCGCGTGCCCGGACGAAATGCAAGGAATTTAGGTCGGGGCCACCACCAACTCAGGATTCAGGGGCCGATTATTGCCGGCCGTAAGTCACCGGCTATACGCAGCGCCGAAGTCCTCCCGCCGGTGGGAATAGTGCCGCCGGTTCTGGAAGGAAACGCGGGCCAGGTGCTTCCCGTCCAGCAGGGGGGAGAGGTCGCCGTCCAGAATGTTCGTGGACTCATAGAACAGGATTGACTCCAACTTCATCAGTTTTTCTAAAGGTTTTAGCGAGCTGATACCGCCGTCATTGCTGAGGTTGAGCGCTCGAAGCTGCGACAGGGCACCGATCTCATCGATCGAGCCGATGCTCCGACACGTGTGGATTTCCAGTTCTTCGAGGCGTCTTAACCGCTCTATACCCGCAAGCGATGACAGCCGCCTCAAATTCGCCAGGCGCAGTGATCGCAAATTCCCGAGAGAGGCGAGACCGCGTACATCCACAAGCGGGGAGTTCAGGATTGCCAGCGACTCAAGGCCGAAGAGCTTCCCGAACGGATCAGCGCTCTTCCCGTCATACCCGTCAACAAAGAGCTTTTTGAGCGTTGCACAGCCAAAAAGGGAGCTTGCTTTGGGCCGCCACCCCAACGCACACTCCTCCAGTCGCGGGAAGGTTGAGAACCGTAGCTCAGTCCGGCAGTAGGTGATTACCTCGAGCGCTCGAAGCTCGGACAGGAAATGAATCGGCGCTACGCTCCGGATATTGAGATCTATGATGGTCAGCGCCTCCAAACGGGGCAGCTTTGCAAGGAAGGAAACGTTGTCCCCTCTCCATCCCTTCGCGTTGTTAAGCTCTAGTTCCTCAACGCCGCGTCGCAATAAAAGGTCCGTAATCTCGTCGGACCACGCCGACGTTGCCACCGCGCGCAGGCCGTATTTCCCATTCTCGAGTTGAACGCCCTTAACCATGTCGGGTGGCGCAGACACGGTTTTCGAGTGTCTGCGATCTCGCCGCCGTTCGCGCCGCACAATTCCGCGCGCGCATCGCAAATCTAATCGCGTGCCCGGACGAAATGCAAGGAATTTGGTAGCGCAGACTTTGCGCGGTTCAAAGTCTGCGGTTCTTGATTGAACATTTCCGCAACGTGCCGCAGAGTTTCCACCTGCGAAACTCCGCGCGCCCGCTCACACCGGATATTCCGACTTGAACACGGGTTCCGACCCGCGGTTCCGCGGATTGGCGTTGGCGATTTGCAGGTCGAAGCCGTCGTGCGTCCGAGTGTGGAAGCTTTTGTACGGCGATTTGTCCATCGCTCCCAGCCCGCCTGAATCCTCGGCCGCCGGCAGTCCGCGCTTTTCCAGGGCGGATTTCACGGCCTCGGTGTGGAAGGGTTCGATGCCGAACGAAATGTGATCCACGAACGAGCCCCGGCCGCCGCCGAAAAGGTTGCGGATAATCGCGTCGCCGAAGCCGCCGATGTGCACCAGAATCTGGTCGGATAGCACGTGCAGCGGAATCGTGCCGTAGCCGTAAAGCGGCTGCCATCCGAGCAGCGCCTCATAGAACGCCGCGGTCCTCCGGTAGTCCGTGCACTCGTAGGAAATATGGTCCAGCCACACCGTTTTCCAGTCCGTCTGCCCAAAGTGCGGCAGCTCCGGCACTTTGCCGCGCGCCGGCGTGGTGCGCCGGTTGTGCCGGTTGCCGTTGCTGATCTGAACGTCAAACCCGTCCGGGTCTTTTACGTGAAAGCTCTCAAAATCCTTTCCGCGATTGTCCCGAACCGGATTGAGTCCGCGCGCCTCAAGCGCCGCTTCCACCCGGCTCGCATTCCACGGTTCGATGCCCCAGCAGAAGCCGTCAAAGACAGTGTGCCGCTCGACGTAGGGCCCCATCGTGAGGCCCTTGCTGTGCGCCGCTGCCGCCGCGCGTTGGTATTGCGCGCGGGAGGCGGCCTTCTCCGCCGCCGAAACTTCATATCCGCCGCGAATCACGATGCCGCCCCAGTCGCCGATGTCCAGCACGGCCTCGCCGTCGTCGTTGCTCCGCACCGGCCAGTTCATCAGCTCGTTGTAGAAAGCCGCTTCCTTCTCGTGATCTTCCGCCTTGCAGGAGAGATGATCCAGCAGGACCGTCCTCCAGCCCGTCGGCTTGAACGGAAGCTTCGGGCGTGGTTCCATCCAGCCCTTTTGCGATTTCGCCGCCGCCAATGCCGCTCCCGGCGCCACCGCCAGCGTCCCCATCGCCTGCAGCAGCCGCCGCCGGGAAAAGCGGTTGCGTCCAATCGCCTCGGAATGTTTCATGAATCCGTCGTCCATTGAATTCCTCCGTTCAATCAATACAACAGCTCGCCGCCCGGACTCCAGAAAATAAATTCCACTCTCGTCTTTTCAGGGAGACGTTGGAATGCAACGCGGGACGGGTGAGGGGCCGCGCCTGCAATGCCGTGCGTCCGCCCGCCCCGGGCCGAAGATCTTCAGCCCCGAAGGGGCGAGCCAACAGAGCCCAGGCCAGCGGCCTGGGTTGACCGCAGCGAAAATAATTTCTCAGCCCTGAAGGGGCGCCCCAAACCCCGTCCCTCGCGGGATCGCAGGCATTAAAAATCAAATGTCTGCGCCAGTCCCTCATCATCGGCCGATTGTAACTGCGCCGGCTTCTCAGAACTGCACGCGCGCCAGCTCAGTGCGCGAATTCTTCTTTTCCTTCTGAATTACGTGAGCCAGTTTCGTGCGCGTGGCTTTGTTCTGCGCTTCATCGCGACTGAGCCGCGCTTCCAGCGCTTCAACCGCCGAGGCTTCCTTCTGCAATTGAGCAACCTCGCTTGCCAGCTTGCGATTCTGCCGGGCAAGTTTGGCAAGCTTCGCCTTCTTCACTTTGCCCGCCAGGACCAGCTTTTGGTTCTGAGCGGCAAGTGCGATCGTCTGCTCCCGAAGCTGGGCGATTTTCTTGTCCTTCGCCAGGCTCAGCCGGTAGAGCGCCTGCACGCCCGCCAGCGCCACGCCGCCTTCGTCCAGCAATCCGATTTGCTTGTTGCTCTTTCCGAGCCGGAAGGCTTTGTAAAAGTCCTGTGCCATCGGCCCCAGGTGGCGGATCGAAGGCTCTTGGGTTTTGTAATTCCACGAGGTAATGGGAATACGGTTTAGGCTGGCCAGCAACTGCGACTCGTTCACGGGCGCGAAGTTGGCCTTGGCGTTGCGGTTGCTGGTGCAGCTCCAGGCGCCTCCGCCGGCGGCAATGCTGCAGCCGGTACCGGAACCAGTTTCGAGGTTAAAGCCGCCGGGCGCGAACGCGACGAACTGGCCGTTGGCCGTGGACGCAACATTCGTGCAGGCTGTGCCGGCGTACCCGCTCCAGACGAACGAGCCGGTTTTGGCCGCGTTGGCTTCACAGCCGGCCGCAAAGCTCGCGTAACCGCTGGCTGTGTTGTTGAAGCCCCCGGGGATCATCGCGTACGAACCGTAGGCGTAGTCGAGGTAGCCCCCGCCGACCGTGGCTCCGTAGCCGCTGGCGAGGTTGCCCCAGCCCCCGGAGACCGTGGCGCCTATAGCGTCATTAACCGACCCGTTGGCGTTACCCGCGATGTTCCCGAAGCCCCCGCCGACAGTTCCCCAGTCGTCTGTGACCTGGTTCGCTTTGCTAAGACCTGCCAGCGTTCCCCCGCCTCCGGCAATCGTGCCGCCGACCACGCCGGACGTGATCGTGTCGGCTCCCGTTGCCGTGGTCCCCGCCCCGTAGCCCCCCAACACGTTTGCGCTGACACACGCGGTGGTACTCCCACACGTGGTCGTTCCGGTCGCATCTGTCAAATCAGGAGTCAAGCTCAGAGCGCCTGGAACCAGCACGGCGTTCGCGCCACTGGAGCTTCCGGCGCTTTGGACCTCAAACAGCAGTTTGCGGTCGGTCCTGTTGTTGTAAACCTGCAAGAGGCCAATGGAGCTGGTTCCTTTGGGCGTGTTGTAGCCAACAACGATTTGCCCGCCGGTAGCCGACCTGTCGAGGAAGAAATTGGCCATCGCTCCAGTGCCCAGATAGAGGGTGTCGTTGGCGTTCTGTGTCCCGTTGCCACCAAGGAGTTCGGTCGTCTTCACGCTTTGGCCAAAGGTCCCGGAGCCCGTGACGTTCAGGTTGGCGGCCTGCGGTGAGGTCGTGTCCAGGATGTAGCCGCTTGGGGCCACTCCGCCCAGCTCCGCCGAGTTGGCCGCGGTCCCGCTAAGGGCGCCGGTGAACGAGCCGGTGAAGGAGTTCGATGTATTGGTGAAGTTCACGGCGTGCGAATCCGTGCCTGAAAGAGCGCTCGCCGGCAAATTCGTCAGCCCGGAGCCGTTGCCGAAGAATTTGGTTGCCGACACCCCGCCGTTCACGGTGAGCTTCCTGCCGGGCTTGTCCGTGTCGATGCCGACGTTGCCGGGCGCGAAAATAATGAATTGGCCGGCGGCTGCGGACTTGACGAGCGTGCAGGCGCTGCCGTTATAACCGCTCCAGACAAACGCGCCGTCGTTGGCTGCGTCCGCGAGGCAACCGGCGGCAAGGCTGTAGCTACCGCTGGCAGTGTTGCCAGAGCCACCGGCGACCATGGCGTAGCTATTGGCAGTGGAACTTGCGCCGGCGGCATTGCCGCTGCCCCCGGCAACTGTGTTGTCGCTCCCTGTGCCGAGGATCGAATTCCCTGACCCGTTCAGCAGCGCGCCGTTGAATGAAGTTGCCGTCATGTTGCCGCCGTTGCCGACGCTGAAGACCGGCGTCGTCGAGCTGGAAGCGTTGTAGGCGTCAATCAGGTCGCCGGTTCCGGAATTGGTGACCGAGAACGTGCCGGAGCTGCCGGAACTGCTCAGTGTGCCCGTCGAACCGGTGATGACGGTGCTTGACCCGCCGACGTTGGTCAGACCGGAGCCGTCGCCGAAGAACTTAGTCGCCGTCAGCGTGCCCGCGACGTTGACGTTCCCTGATGAATCAATCGTCAGGCCCGCGCCCGACAGGGTGCCCGCGTCGGTGATGTTCGTTCCCAGCGCGATCTTTCCTCCGCCTGCCGTTCCATTGCCCTGGAAGACGGCTTCGTAATTGCCCGTTCCCGCCGGATCGAAAATGTAAAAGTCGCTGTTCGTCACTGCGCCCGCGTTCGACAAGTCGCCTTCCGCGCCAAACGAAAAAACCACCTTGCCCGCGCCCGCGTTGAACGCTGGATTGCTCAACTTGTAGGCCTCTTGCGCGTAACCATATTTCGAAGTCCCGTCCACCTGATCGGCGACGGCAATGGAAGTTCCATTCGCGCCGCCTGCGCTGGCAACCTCAAGCTGGGACGCCGGGCTCGTCGTGCCGATTCCCACGTTGCCGTTGCTGACCAGCGACATCACCGTCGTATCCGGCAGCGCGTCGTGGTTGCTGTTGGCGTTCCGGAGCGCGATGTCGAGTCTCGAATTGTTGGTCCCCACGTGCGGGTTCGACAGCAGGAATGACGCTGCGGAAAGATAAGCGACTCCCGTGTTGTAGTTGCGCGACAGATCCAGCACCGTCTCTGGCGTCGTGGTGCTCAGAGGTCCCGCGATTTCGGCGCTGGCCAGAGGCGCGGTGGTTCCGATGCCGATGTCATTCGTCGTCGGGTCCTGATAAATGTTTGAAGCGCCCAGCGTGCTGCCGTCCGATTCCCAACCGGCAATGTAGTTCGCCGTCGGGCCCGTCGTGATGCTCTGCGGACTCGCCGTCGTTGCCTGCTTCGCCGTCCGCCCGCTGGTCGTTGAAGTTGAACTCGTACCGACCACCGCCGTCGTTGTCGAACTCGTTCCGCTCTGCGAAGCCAGCAGATAATCCGCCGCCGGCTTCCCGCCCAGCATTTCCGCGTTGCCGGAAGTCATCGCGTACGGCACGCTCACCAGCAGAATTCTCGATTGCTCGGGCAATCCGCGCACGGCAACACCCAGCCAGCGAGCCTGGCCGGAAGTGAATAAGTCCATCGGCACGCCGGTCGCCGTCATCGCGCCCAGCAGGGTTGTGTACTCGCCCGCGGCATTCGCATTCACCGTCTGCGATTCATACCAGAGCGGTGTTCCACCTGATTCCTCGGAATAAAGTGAGAAGGTCACGTCCACCGGACCAGAGATCGCTTTCCCGGCCAGGTCGGTCAGAGTTCCTGAAAACTTGATCAATTGCGGAACCAGCGTCTGACTGGTACTCGCCGCCGCCGGTGTTGTTGATGAATTTTGCGCCGCTACTGCATTCCGTCCCAAACCCAAAACGATCAAACCCAAAACTGCGCACGTCACGACAATCCATCTCGTAAAAGACAGAGAATTCCGCCCCATGTTCGGCCCTCCAGATTTTTATTTTTGAATCACCCTTATATTAGAAAGGACTAATGTAGCCTACTCGTGTGCTTAGTCTGAGTCAAGGTAAACACCGCGCGCGGCAACAGCAAGCAGCGGCAGAGCAACCGCGTGGCGTCCATAGGGGCGCACGGCCGTGACCACCTGTCATTCCGACCCCCTCGCATGTCTTTCCGATCCCGCGAAGCGGGAGAGGAATCTGCTTTTGCTTTTGGTTCGCGGTTCGTGGGTGGCGCACACATCGCCTTTTTTGATGTCTGCGCGCCGCAGGCGCCGCGCCAGGCACACGACTGCCCGCCATCAGGCTAGCATATAAAAATGAGACGATTGGGACGTTTGGGACGAAGCCGCAATGTTTTATGTAAGTATTGATTATAAAGAAGTTAGATTATTTAATTTTTGAATTTTGGGCCCAAAAAACACGCCGTTTGTGACTTTTTGGCACACTGTGTAATTTTTACAATCCCTCACTGAAACTTGATCTTCTTGATCTGAGTGATGGGCATTGAGAAGTCAAAGACCTCAGGACTTTCAGGATTGTAGTTGCTGGTGATGCCCAGAAAGCGCGCTTCAGCAGGCTTGTTGGTGGGCATCAGGTACGTGCCCTGCTCGACCCGGCCGTCATTCAGGGTAAGGCGAATGTGGCCGTGCTCGATTTGCACGGTCGCGATCTTGGAGAAGTCAACAGCATCGGCTCCGCCGCTCTGCAGCTGGAGAGGGAACACTGTGACGGCCGGGATCGCTTCAAGCAGCGAGCCCACGCCGTGAGGAGGATAGTAATCAATGTAGGCGTCGAAGACCTGAGTGGTTTTGCCCGCAAGGTCAGTGACTTCGGCTGTGTAACCGAAGCGCTTCCAGAGTTCGATGATGCCTTTGCGGTTCGCGGCGCTGGAGGACACGACGGAATAGGGAAGGCTTCCCTGATTCAGGCGGACTCGTTCGACGCGATGGTCGGGCAGGTCAAAATGCTTGTAAACGAGGATATTCGAATCCTGGTGAGTGACGATGGCATCGCGCTGAACCACGCTCTCGCGGCCCTCGGGACTCGTCTGATAGATGGTGTCTGCGCGGAGAGGAATCACCAACAAGAGAAGTGCCAGGAGAATGGATGATGGCCGAGCCACGTCGCGATCCCCGCCTCTGGAAAGGGCAAGCTCAAGGCGCGGCACAGACGCGCGGCCGCGCCCCAAGCGACCTTATTAATTCCTGCCCTTCTTGCGCTTGTATTGCGTCTCGACTTTTCCGGTGAGCGTCTGAATCATTTGCTTGGCCGCGGCGGCGTTCGGACCGTTGGGGTCGAGTTCAAGACTCTTCTGGAAGGCCTCGACGGTCCCCGGCAGCGCCTGGATTTTGCCATCCTTGGACATGGTCGCCTTTCCCAACAAGGCTTGTCCCTCGTAATAATAAGCGTTGGCGTTCTTGGGATCGGCGGCGATGGCCTTCTTGAAAGCTTCGCCGGCTTCGTCCATCTTCCCCTGGTTGTACATGATGGCCCCGAGGTTAAAATAATAGGTTCCGGCGTGAGTGGGGTCGAGAGTGGCTGCCTTCTGGAAAGCCTGCAAAGCATCATCCTGTTTGTTCATTTCGGCGTACACCGAACCCAGATTGTTATAGGTTTTCGCATCGTCGGGCGTCAGCGTAAGCACCTTCTGATAAGTCGCGACTGCCTGGCTGTACTGGTGCGTTTTGTCGTAACTCTCCGCTATCCGTCCCAGGACGATGGGCTGATTCTTCGGGTTGGCAAGAGGCAAAGCCTTTTGGAAGGCTTCGATGGCCGCCGCATAATCTTTTTGCGAAAAGGCCTGATTGCCCTGCTCGAAGTACTGCTTCAAACCCTGGTACTGCTTCTCTTCTTTCGTCTGCTCCTCCGACTTCTTTGCCGCTTCCGGATGGGCCTGAGCGTCCTCCTTCTCCAGCTTGGGAATGTCGAAGTTCTGGACCGTTGGGTCGCCCATCTGGAGGTGTACGTTGTTGATAAAATACAGAACATTTCCCTGGGGATCCTTCAGCGTGACTTTGTAATTGCCAAGAGGAAGTCCTATGTAAACATAACTCCCTTTTTTGTTGGTCTTGACATGATAGGTTGAATTGACGTCCAGGCGGTCAATCTGGATTATACACTTGGCGCATGGTTGGCCGTCTTTCAATGTCACTTTGCCTGTCATTCCGCCGGTCTGTGCCCAAAGCATTCCCGGAACTCCCAAACATACTATTGCCGCCGCGAATGTCAGCGGACGCAAGAACCTGGTAATTCTCATCATTGCCTCCTCAGCACATCTTCTCTTCCTTTTTGAAATATTTTAGCTTTATTCTGAATCAGACTCAACTCTCTTGCTGTGGAGCCACCGTGCGGCCGTAGGAGGGCCTCAAAGCATACGGAATCGGATCATCGACTCCCGCTTCCTCGAAGGCTCTCAGCCGCAAAGCGCAACTGTCGCACACGCCGCAGGCGCGCTCTTCGGACTGATAGCACGACCAGGTAAGATGAAATGGCGCACGCAGTTCGATTCCACGGCGGATAATCTCGCTCTTTCGCATGTGAATCACCGGAGTCACGATTTCGAGCCGTGTTTCCGGCTTGGTTCCGGCGCGGATGACGCGGTTGAAGGCGTCGTAGTATTCCGGCCGGCAGTCAGGATAGCCGGAGCTGTCCTCCTCGACGGCTCCAATGAAGATTTTCTGTGCTCCCAACACTTCGCCCCAGGAAACTGCGATGGAAAGAAAATGCGCGTTCCGAAAGGGAACGTAACTGGTCGGAATTCCTTCGCGGTCAAGGTCGGCCTCGGAGACCGGAATGGACGCATCAGTCAGGCTGGAGCCGCCGATTTGTTTGAGATGCTCCAGCCGGCAGACCATTCGTGTTTCGGCCCGATAGTAATCCGCCAGGGCGTTGAAGGCTTCCAGTTCGCGCCGTTCGGTCCGCTGGCCATAAGCCACGTGCAGCATCGCCAGCCGGTAGTCCTGGGCGGCGATGGCGGCGGTCACGCAACTGTCCAATCCGCCGCTCGCGAGTACGACGGCCAAAGGATCTGTCGTTTTAACGCTCATGACTTTCCGCTTGCGTCTGGCGCCACGAACCACCCCTGTTTCGCCGTGGGCAAGCCGTGGTTTAGAGTTTCCAGTTTCTGCTTGTCAGACCCCGCGCGTTTCCGGATCCCAGATGAACTTGTGAATCTGGAGTCCGAGCCTAACCTGAAGCCCGTCGCGGAGAATCCACTCGGCAAGCCGGCGGGGCGGGAGATCGCCATACACGGGAGAAAAAATCACTTCCCCGACGCGGCTGCCGAGTTGGTGCTTCTCGGTGAAGTCCCGCGCGAACCGGTAATCGCCTTCATCCTGAATCACGAACTTAACCTGATCCTTGGGCTCGAGTTCGGCAAGATTTTCAAGGCAGAACTTGCCGCTTTCACCGCTTGCCGGGCACTTGACGTCAATAACCTTGACCACCGCTCTCGGAAGCCCTCCCACATAACGCTCCCCGCTGGTTTCAATCAGGATGCGGTATCCCTCGTCCAGGAGCCGTTGCGAGAGCGGAATGATCTCACGTTCCTGCAAAAGAGGTTCGCCGCCGGTAAACTCGACTAATCTGCCCCCGAGTTGCTCGATCCGGGAATGGACTTCCTCCGGGGCCATCTTGCGGCCACCGTAAAAGGCATAGGCAGTGTCGCACCAATGGCAGCGCAGGTTGCAGCCCGTCAACCTCACGAAGACGCAGGGAAGGCCGGCATAAGTCGACTCGCCCTGAATCGATTTGAAGATTTCCGTAACCACCATTTCCGTGCTTTAAAGCCGT
>JBJKPU010000028.1:0-106997 GCA_046706005.1 Terriglobia bacterium
GCGCCTGGCCGGAAGTAAACAGATCCATGGGCACACCCGTCGCGGTCATCGCGCCCAGCAGGGTCGTGTACTCGCCCGCGTCATTGGCATTGACCGTCTGCGATTCATACCACAGCGGCGTCCCGCCCGACTCCTGCGAATAAAGTGAAAACGTCACGTCCACCGGACCTGAGATCGGTTTGCCGGCTAAATCCGTCAAGGTTCCTGAAAACTTGATCAATTGCGGCACCAGTTGCTGCACACTCACCTTTGCGCTTGCATTTGTCGCCGTTGATGATTTCTGCGCCGCCATCGCATTCCGCCCCAAACCCAAAACAATCAAACTCAAAACTGCACACGTCACCGCGATCCATCTCGCAAACGAGAAAGATTTCTGCCTCATGGTGGGCCTCCTGACAGCTGCTATTGACTCAACTGTTATCGGAACGGACGAGGTAGCCTACTCTTGCAGCCTATGGTGAGTCAAGAGAAGTCTTCAGCGCTGCTTGATTCCCGGCTGCGACCGGCAGATTGAACGGCGTCCGCCCCGAGCATATCACGCAAAAATGAGACGATTGGGACGTTCGGGACGTTCGCGAAATTATTTTTTAAGTGATTTATTTTCAATATAATAGATTAATTTTTTGCCACTTTGCCTTTGGAAAAAACATGCCTGTTGTAACATTCTGGCACACTGACACTTTTTGCCATTCGGGGTCACTTTTCTCGGCTGAGTCATGCGGCTGAAGGTATTCAGCCTATGATTCTTTCAGGTAAGCTCGCGAATCCTGATGGTTTATGATAGCTTTGCTGCTGCCCAATACGCTTGGAGTTCTCCAGGTAAGACTCAGAGCAAACTGTGACCAACCCTCCGGATAATAATCCAGGGATTGCTCAACTGCTTCAGCGGCTTGCGTCGCAAGACTCGCCGGAAGCGTGGGGCCAGTTTCTCACGGATTATGCCCCTCTGATTTACGATGTCATTCAGTCGTTTGAGCAGGATCAGGATCTCGCAGGCGATTGCTTCCTCTTCGTCTGCGAAAAGCTTTGTCAAAATCAGTTTCGGCGCATGCGCAGGTTCAACCCGCGAGGACCTGCCCGCTTCAGCACCTGGCTTCGAGTCGTAGTGAGAAATCTCTGCCTGGACTGGCATCGCAAGGAATTCGGACGGCAGCAGATTTTCCAGACCATCGCTCGCCTCGCGCCGCTCGACCAGGAGATTTTCAAGGCGGTCTATCACCAGAATCTCTCCGCGCAGGACTGCTGTTTTCGCCTTGCCGGCCGCCACGCCGGACTGACGATGACCGGAGTGGAAGATAGCTTAAGCCGCATCCGGCAGGCGCTGACGCCAAGGCAACTCTGGCTGCTCCAGTCGCGCCGTCCGAGGGTCGAGGCGATCGAGAGCGAGCAGGAAGAATCCGGCAAACAGATTGCCGACCCTGCCCGTGACCCGGAAGCTCTCGCGGTTGCAAAGGAACAGGAATCGGCGCTTGAAAGCGCTTTGATGAAGCTTGAAGTGGAGGAAAGACTTCTGCTGAAACTTCGTTTCGAGCAGGAATTGACCTTGTCGGAGGTCGCCCGTCTAGTGAATCTAAAAGACGCGCAAACCGTGGATCGGCGAATTGGCGACATTCTGAACAAGCTGCGAAAACAGCTTGCCGCCTGGTGAAGCAGTCCCGGAAAAGCAGGCTTGCTATCCGTGTAAGTAGATAGGAAAAGAAGCGAGGTTGAAAGATGCCCGGCACTTTTGAAAGCAGGCTGAAGCGGATTCTCAAAGAGAAGCCTCGAAAATCTCAGCGCGGCTGGGGCTGTCTCAGCGAATCAGACCTCGCCGCCTTCGCCGAAGGGAAAGTAGCAATCCAGGAACGAAAGCGAATCGAACCTCACCTCGAGCGGTGCTCCTATTGCCGCGAACAGGCGGCATTCGCGGTGCGCGCGCATGAGGAATCTCAACAGCCGGTTCCGGAAGCGTGGCTGACTCGCGCCAGGAAGCTTGCAAGCCCGGGCGGGCGTGTCGCCGCCCATTCGCCATGGCGATGGGCCGCTGCGGCCGCAGTCTGCCTTGTCCTGGTTTCCATCATTGCGGTTTACACCCCGCGGCAAGGAACTCAAACGCAAGGACCCAATATCCCGGCTGCCGTGCGCGGGGAAAGTAACGCCGCCTCCTCGCCGGAGCTGATTTCCCCGGCTCCGGGGACAATCGTTCCCACGCAAGGCACGGCATTTCGCTGGAACCCTGTACCGGGGGCGCGGCGATATAAGATCAGCGTTGTGACCGGTTCGGGTGACCTTGTCTGGCAGGGGTCATCGCACGCGACGTCAGCCAAGCTGCCGACCGATGTGCATTTGGCAGCTGGCCAAAAGTATTTCGTTTGGATTCGCGCCTACTTTGAGGACGGGAAATCAGTTCGATCCAGAGCCGCCCCCTTGACGGCGGGAAATCTTCAATAAGGGCCTTCCATGGATCAGTGGATGCCGGGCCGCAAGGGTCGAGCGTGGATGGCTGTGGCATTTCTACTTGCGCTGTGCGCCACAGCCGCTGCTCAAAGGCATGCCGCCAACGACCTTCTGGAACGCGGGCGTAAGGTTGCATTTTCTGAAGGTCCGCGCGCTGCGCTGCCTTTGTTCGAGCAAGCTCTTCCGCAATTTCGAGCCGTGCACGACCGCCAAGGTGAGGCGGTGACGCTGGGTTATATCGGCTATTGTTACGAGGAGCTTGCTGACTACTCCAAGGCTCTCACTTTTCTTAATCAAGCCTTGACGCTGAAAAGGCAGCTCGGCGACCGCGGGGAAGCGGCCAAAACTCTCAATATTTTCGGGCTGGTTTACTGGCATATGGGCAATTATGCCGAAGCTATCCTGCGCCTCGATAAGGCATTGGAGACCGCCCGAGCGCTCCACTACTACGAACTTGAAGGCGCGGCCCTCAATAATCTCGGCCTCGTTTTCGATGAACAGGGAAACTATGCCCATTCGCTCAGCCTTTTCCATCAGGCGCTGGAAGCGGACCGGACGGCGAATTTTGAACGCGGTGAAGGCGATGTCCTGGGCAATCTGGGCGGAGATAATGAGCTTCTCGGCCAATATAAGGAAGCGCTCAAGTACTACACGCAGGCGCGCGAACTGGATGAGAAGCGAAAGCTCAAGCCCAATCTGAGTGAAGACCTGATCAATCTCGGGTTGTGCCGACTCGGCCTCGGCGAGCCGGAGCGGGCGATTCGCGAGTTCGACCGGACGCTCGTCCTGACCCGCCAGATAGGATTGAAAAAGATAGAGGCCGACGCCCACAGTGGAAAAGGCCTGGCCCTCGTGGAGTTGGGCGATTACGACGCCGCGCGAAAAGAGTATGGCCGGGCGATTCAGGCTTACGAGAAGTCGGGAAGCAGGCAGGAATTGACGGAAGCTTTGAACGACGATGGCTCGCTGCACGCTTTGCTGGGTGATACGGCAACGGCGGAATCGGATTTTCACCGCGCAATCAGCATTGCACGCACGCTCGGTTCCCCGCGTGGAGTCACAATCAACCTGATCGCGCTGGGCGACCTGGAATGGCGGGGTAAGCATTTTGACCAGGCGGAGGCGCTTGATCAGCAGGCCTACTCCTGGGCGTCGAAAGCGAAAGACCAGGCCTTGATGGCTTCGAGCCTTCTGCAGCTCGCCCGCACTCTGCAGGACAAGGGACATTTCGACGAAGCGGCGGTTAAAGCCGGCCAGGCTCTCGAAATCGGCCGCTCGACCCACGCTGCGCCGGTTGAAGCGCAGGCCCAATATCGCCTGGCGGAATTGAACCGCCGCGCGGGACGTCGGCAGCAGGCGCTTTCGCAATATGAGGCCGGGGAAACCATCGCGCGCGAGTCGGAAGATACGGACATGAGCTGGCGGCTGGCTTATGGCAAAGGCCAGGTGCTCGAAGCTCTGAAGCGCGACCAGGAAGCGCTCGACGCTTATCGCCGGGCGGTCCGGATTATTGAGAGCGTGCGCAGCCGGCTGCGCGAGGAGCGCTTTCAATCAGGATATATTCAGGACAAATATCAGGTTTACCTGGCGCTGGTTCACTTGCTGCTCAAAATGGGCAAGGACGGCGAAGCGTTTTTCTACTCCGAGAAATTGCGGGCGCTGAGTTACCTCGACATCATTCACGAGTCGCTTCCGCCCGCCGCCTTCAAGGACTCGGAAACTCTCCGGCACCGGATCAATCAACTTCAGCGCGCCCTCGACCAGAGAAAAGCCGAGCCTGACTCGCCCGGCTCGAGACAAGCCGTCGAGTCTGTCTCCAGCCAGCTCCAGGAGGCCGAGCGCGAATATCAGTCCAGGCTCGATGACCTGCGAAGCGCTCATCCCCGGGCCGCTGCCATGAATGGCTGGCTGGTCCCTCCGTTGAGTGCGGTCCAATCCCGATTGCCAGCCGGCACCGCCCTAATCGAGTATCTAGTGGGCGAGGACGGCGTGACCATCTTCATCCTCCGGCGGAATGGACTGCATGTCACAACCACTTCCGTCAATGCTGCAAACCTTCGAGCCAAGGTAGAGCTGTTCCGCGATTTGGTCACGAATCCTCAAAGCCGGGATTGGCGCCTGCCGGCGGAAAGCCTCGCGAACCTCCTGATCGAGCCGATTGCAAAACACGGTTGGCTGGCGGGAATCACGAGGTTGTACTTGGTTCCCAATTCAGTCCTCTATTACCTGCCGTTTGCGGCCCTGCCGCTGCCGGCGCCCGGCGGATCTCGTTATCTCGTCCAGGATTACCAGATTGCCTACCTGCCGGCCGCGACCGCATTGGTTTATGGCGGGACCAGGCGGGATCCGCAAGGCACACTGCTCGCGCTCGCCCCCGCCGAGTCAGGATTGCAATACGCGCGGCAGGAAGTGCAAGACGTTGCCGAGCTTTATCCGAAGCAGAGTCTTGTGCTGCAAGGATCGAGCGCTACGAAGGACGCTTTTGAGCAGCGAGCCGGGCGCTTTGAAATCATTCACCTCGCCGCGCATGGATTCTTCGATAAGCTCAACCCCATGTTTTCAGGCGTGCAACTTGAGCCGGTCAGCCGGGACGACGGCCGGCTGGAGGTTCACGACATCCTTCGCCTGCACCTGAACGCGCGCCTGGTGACTCTCAGCGCCTGCAAAACCGCGCTCGGCTCCGGCTATTTTTCGGAATTTCCGCCCGGCGACGATTTTGTGGGCTTAACGCGAGCCTTCATGACAGCTGGAAGTTCCTCGGTGCTCGCAACCCTGTGGCAAGTGAATGACCTGGCGACCTCCGAATTCATGACCCATTTCTATCGGGCGCTCCGCCAGTCAAGCGAGGCCACCGCTCTCAGAGAGGCCCAGTTGGAGTTCATCCGCTCGGGCGGATTGCGTAGCCGGCCGTATTTCTGGGCGCCTTTCGTCCTGATGGGGGCGAAGAATTAGGGCGGAAAAGGCCGAAACCCATCCGTGTAAGAGTGATAGGATGACGGCAAGCGAAAGTTTCGGGTAGATCAACTCAGGTTCGTATAGGACCGTGCCGGGAGGGGACCCAATGCGACGAACCATCCGCGTGTGTGCAAGCCTATTCTTTTCTATTGCCATTTTCTTGTGGGCAGGCATGTCGGTGCCCCTCGTGGCCAAAGGCCCGAAGTCGGAAGTAACGGTCACATCCGCCAATCCGAACACGGCGGTGCAAGGGACGGTAACCCTGAACGTGATCGTGGGCGGCAGCGGATTTGATGCGGTGAAAGGCGCCAAGGCTCAGTGGTTCGAGTCGGGAACCACCAATCCCGGCGGCGTAACGGTCAATTCAACCGTCGTCAACAGCAGCTCTCAGATTACCGCGAACATTACGGTTTCCAGCACGGCCTACGTCGGCAGTTACGACATCATGGTGTCCAACATCAATGGCCGCAGCGGCAAAGGCACAGGATTGTTCTCGGTGACACAATCGAGCAACTCCCCTAAGACGAGTTGCAGCGGCACGGGCGGAGCCACCTTCAACGTCACAAGCTACATCTATGACAATGCCTCACCCACGTTCCAGCTTCAGAATGACGGGAACAGCAAATACTTGGCCTACAAGATCAATAAAAAAGACGAGGCCATATCCGAGATTCAGGGTGTTAGCTGCGACTGGCAACTGAATTTGACCAGCTCGAAGTCGCGCACCGTGGAACTAAGTCTCCTTTACCCGGTACCTGGGCAAACGCCGGCGCCGACACTCCCACCCGGTTGGCCCACGGACGGATCGCCGGTGAATATCCCCGCAAGGGTCATGACTTTCTGCGCCCAAAACCCCGCAAATGGCTCAACTATTGATACCGCGACGAGTGTCGGCAACATGACCACCGCCAACACATCGATTCAGTGCGACTTACACGTGGGTTTCACTTACGGAGGGATCAGTTATTCGCTCCGGACAAATCCGAGACTGTATCCAGGCGCCACCTGGACGCAGATAACTTGCACGGATGCGAATTCGGGCCAGTGCGATAGCTGGACGGTCACGCCTGGCGTGGATCCGACAACCGGGCAGCACGCGACGAATGTCTATACGCTACAGACCTCGGCCATCGGCGATCTGGTCAACCATATGACCGGCGCGTCGCTGGGGTTCTACTATGTGAGCTTCTCGGGTGTGATCACATTGCCGTAGCAATGTGCAAGCCGTGGGATTGAGAGCCGGCTTTGCGGGTGAGGGCGTCGAACCATGGTGAATGGAAACGGAATCACAAAGCCGCCGACGAAGGCAGATGACCACGAAAGGCCCGGCAACGGACATTCGAACGGTTCGCTCCACCCTTCCTGGATGGCTTTTGTCCGCTATTGCCAGGAACTTCGCCACGGTGAAATCGAATGCTTGAAAATCCAGGACGGCGTGCCCGTCCTGGCGGAAGTCACCAAGAAGAAAGTGAAGTTTGCATGAAGAGCAGTCAAGAGTCGAAGGTTGAAAGTCGAGAGCGAGGCAGTACTCCTCCTTGGTCCTTTAACTCTCAACTGTCAACTATGAACTCTTAACTGTTCTTCATCGGCTGACTGAATTTCTCAGAGGCCGTCGCTCCGAGCGAATCGGGGCGGCGGCCTTTTTGTTTTTCTTGAAGTGAATTGACAACGCCAAGCGTCGGGTTTGGACGTTGAACGTCGGGCAAGAGCTTGCATTTCAATTAGTCAGGAAACGAAAGGCAAGGCAGAAGGCGCGGGCAGGCCTGTGGGCGCGAGCGCTTCTGAAAATCAATTCAAATCAGAAGGAGTAGGAAAATGAAAAAGGCATTCTCATTCAGAAAAGCGATTGGCTTGTGCGCGATTGTGGGCGTGGCCCTGGCCATGCCAGCCTGGGCAAAGGGCCATGGCGGCCGCAATAGCCAGGGGGGCGGCACGAACTGCAGCGGAAAAAGTGGCAAGACCTACAATGTCACAAGCAACATTCTGGGCCTGCCAACAGATGTGCCTCCATTCCAGCTTTTGAGCGACGGCAACGGGCCGTACGTATGGATAAAATACTCCAGTAGCGACACCGTCCTTTCCGAAATCAATGCAGGCAGTTGCGACTGGGGAATATCCATCAGCCCGACTTCCACGGAGCGGGCAGTGGAAGTGAGTTTGGGGCAGCCGGTTCCGAACCAGTCACCGGCGCCGACCTTGCCCGATCCATCGGCGCCGGACCAGTACGGGTTCGTAAGCTCACCTGCGGGCATCGGGACCAGTTGCGCGGCCAACAGCGAAAACGGGTCCACCAGCGTGGGCAACATAACGGGTGGGCAATCGATTCAGTGTGCCTTGAGCATAAAGTTCATTTCGGGCGGAAACCTGGGAACCCTGTACTTTCTCAAGATGAACCCGAGCTCATGGAGCGGGACTACCTGGGCCCAGGTGGACTGCACGGACTCGCCTGGAACCCCCTGCACGGACTGGACGATCACGCCGGGACAGTTCGGATATTACCAATCGCCGGGTGAAACAGGGACATATGCGAGCGATGGCTCGACCAACCAGTATCCCACTGCCGTCGGCGAGCTGTATGAGACCTGCTCCACGTGCGTCACCGTAACGCCCATGGGCCTCTATTACGTGGATTTCTCGATTAAGATAACCAATCCCTAGCAACATCAGGCATAACGCGGTTGGAGCTCCGCCGATTCGTCCTCACGCACTGGGAGGGGCAGGCGGGGCTCTGCCGCGTGGACTTGATTTTCACAATCACGTCGCGGCCGCCTGGGCGCGAAGGTGGCCTCGGCGAGTGAGTTGGAGTGGCTCTGGGCCTGGTTTAAGAAGTTCGATTCGGGCTCTTCCCTCTATTCCGGATGCGAAGCAGGTTGTGCGCAAATTCCCCTTCATCCATGAAGGTCAGCCTTTCTGCGTAACCTTCGAGGACGAATGCCAACCTATCTTTTCCGGCGGGCCTTCCGGAGCGCGCGGGTATTGATATTGGCACCTCTGTGCCGGCACGGCTCATCAGGCCCGGGCCACGACGTATGTGAACCTATTCTCCAGCCGGTAGTCGCCTGAATCGCGTTTGAAGGGTTCGATGGCGGCCAGAACGGCGTCGCGCACGCGGGCCTCGCCGAATGTCTCGATTGCCATGATGGCCGGGCCCGCGGACAACAGCCCTCGTAACGCCGTCTCCGCATCTTTGTATTTCCACGGACAATCAACGCTGTTGATTTCGGTTGGTGTCAACCCCGCTTCGGAAAGCAATTGCCGGAGCGCGGTCTCCTCGGAAAGATCAAACAGCCCCGGTGTTCCCGGCGGCGGCGGCGGAAGCAGTTTCATGAGCGCCGAAACGTACAGTGCAGCCTGGCAATGCTGCGGCATACCCCAGACTGCCATGACAAAACGCGCGTCGCGCGCGGCAACCCGCCGTGCTTCGCGCAGCGCGGTGACGGGACTTCCGACATGCTGGATTGAGTTGAACCCCGTCACAACATCGAAGGCCGCTTCGGCGAAAGGCAGCGACTCCATATTGCCCACCTCAAAGCGGCCGTGAGGAGTTCTGCTTTTGGCGATGTCAATCAGCGCCGGAGCCGCGTCAATTCCGGAAACGCGGCTTCCGCGTTCTGCCGCCAAGTTGCAAAACATGCCTGCGCCGCAACCCATGTCGAGCAATCTCGTTCCGTTTCCAATGCCCGTCTTGCTCAGTACCTCCTGATAGAGCGGAAGGACCGTGCTTTCCTGCACCTCGGCCCAGTCCTTTGCTCGAACACCCCAAAGGTTCCTGTGAAGTTCCGCCGATCCCTTTGCACCTTCGTCTCCTTCTCCCATGGCAGATCGTCTCCTTTCGAAAAATGCACGACTGCCGGCACGAGGAGCGGAGCGAACCTCGCCCCATGCCGGCGATCTGATTGCTCCAGGTCTCAGATCCTTCCGCCCGAATCCGGCACCGCGCCGGTAAGGGTGCGTTCAACCGCGCCCTGCGGGCGCCTTGTCGATAGGCGACTCTCTGACGTGGGAGTGTACTCTTTCTCCGTCCGACTTCAAAGCACATCATTAATTGTGGCACTTCCCGTAATGCGCGCGGCCTATGAAGAGCATGACTGGGGAATGCTCGGGCTGAAGGTCGATCCGATGTATGACAGCCTCCGCTCAGACCCTCGCTTCCAGAATCTGGTTCGGCGAGTGGGCCTCTGACCCTGTGCCCGCAATCCATCCATCGCCGCAGGCTCGCCACTTCAGCGGATTGACATTCGGAATCCGCGACAACCTTGACGGACTGATCGTTGCGGGATCACCGCTGGCCGAGTTGTTTCCTTCTTTTTCGGATGCGAAGTAGGTTGAAAGCGAATTCCCGCTGATCCTTGAAGGTCAGCTTAGAGCGGCCTTGCTTGCGCGGGCTGAAGGTGATCGGAATTTCGACGACCTTCGCGCCGCGCCAGAACAATTCGCAGAGCAGCGACGACTGGAAGGAATAGCCGCGCGTGGAAAGGCCCGAAAGGTCGCATTGTCTCAGCAGGTCGCCGCTGATGCAGCGGTAGCCCGAAGTGCAATCCCTGATGCGGGGAATGCCGCCGGCGGCATGAATTAGCCGCGCCGCTGTGGTGCTGAGGGACCTGCGAATGAATCCGAAATCGGGAGTCGAGCCGCCGGGCACGAATCGGGAGCCGATCACCAGCGTGAAGCCTTCTTCGATGAGAGCCGCGAAGCGGGGAAGCAGCGCCGGGTCGTGCTGGAAGTCGGAATCCATTTGGAAAACGATATCGGCCTGAAGATCGCCCAGAGCAAAGGCGAAGCCGCGCTGATAGGCGTCGCCCAGCCCCTTTTTCTCTCCGCAGATCAAATGCAGGTTGGGTCGGCGCTGCATCAGTTTGCGGACAACTTCGCCCGTGCCGTCCGGGGATTTGTCATCAACCACGAGAACGTGCAGGTCAAACCCCGGCATCTTCTCAGCCTGAGCGAACACGAGAGGAACCAGTTCGCTCGCATTGGCGGCTTCATTGTAAGTTGGAAGGACGACGCAGGCGGTTCGAGCCATGTTGAACCTTGAAAAGCAATCTTCGCTGGAAAATCTTTGCCGGCCCGAAGCCTGAGCCGTGTCACGCGCCCATGATAGGAACGTCTCCCGATTGCGTAAAGGGAAAAATCATGCGGCGCTATAGGCCCGGCTCCTTGCTCTGAAGTGCGCGGAGATGCTAGATTGCTAAATCGTGGCCGTGCGGTGTGAATCCGCTCCGGCTGCAAACGGTAATAGTTTATTCAGACTCAGGAAATCCTGAAACTTCTTCCAGCCCATTCGAAGCGGCAATTTTTCGGAAGGGCCGTCTCTGGTCACCGGCTCACCGAATGCCGATGAACCCGGAACCGGAAGGGAATGAGCCGGGGAATTCGATTGCCCGATTCCGAGTCACTCAGCGGAGGAAAGATGAACACTGGCACGCATCTGATCCCGGCGCATGGCGGGACGCTTGTCAATCTGGTGGCGGAGGGCAAGCGGGCCACCGAACTGAAGGAGCATTCGCGCGACTGGCCGTCGTGGGACCTGAACCAGCGGCAACTTTGCGATCTGGAACTGCTGCTGAACGGCGGTTTTTCGCCACTCCAGGGATTCATGAAGCGCGATGACTACGAGGGCGTATGTTCCGGCATGCGCCTCGAGGCCGGTGCGCTCTGGCCGATCCCGGTCACGCTCGACGTGACGGAGGGGTTTGCGAAAAAGCTGGGATCGGGCGCGCGCGTGGCGCTGAGAGATCATGAAGGATCCATGCTCGCCGTGCTGAACGTCGAGGACGTCTGGCAGCCGGACCGGGAAGCCGAGGCAAAGGCGGTTTTCGGAACCAGTGATGCGTACCATCCCGGCGTGGCGTATCTGCTGAAGAAATCGAATCCGTGGTACGTGGGCGGCCGGCTGGAGGGAGTGCGGCTTCCGACTCATTATGATTTTCGCCCGCTGCGCCTAACTCCCGCCGAGCTGCGCGCTGAGTTTACAAAAATGGGCTGGCCGAAAGTGGTTGCTTTTCAGACGCGCAATCCCATGCATCGTGCCCATTACGAACTGACGCTGAGAGCCGCGAAAGAAGCCGGCGCCAGCCTGCTGATCCATCCTTCCGTCGGATTGACCAAGCCGGGCGACGTGGAGTATTACGTGCGTGTCCGGTGCTACCAGGAACTGCTGCCCAAGTATCCTCTGGATGCCGTGCGGCTGTCGTTGCTTCCGCTGGCGATGCGCATGGGCGGGCCGCGGGAAGCTCTGTGGCACGCGATTATCCGCAAGAATTACGGCTGCACACATTTGATTGTCGGCCGCGACCACGCCGGGCCGGGGAATGACAAAGACGGGAAGCCCTTTTACGGTCCCTATGACGCCCAGGAGGCGCTGAAAACGCACGAGAAGGAATTGGGCGTCACGATGGTTCCGTTCCGAATGCTGAGCTATCTGGAGGACGAGGACCGCTACGTTCCGGAAGACGAAGTGCCGAAGGGAGCGCGCGTTTTGAATATTTCCGGAACGCAGCTTCGACGGCGGCTTTCCGAAGGGAGCGAGCTGCCAGCCTGGTTCACTTTTCCTGAAGTGGCGAAAGAGTTGCAGAAAAGCTATCCGCCGCGGCACCTTCAGGGCTTTACGGTTTTCTTCACCGGGCTTTCCGGCTCGGGAAAATCTACGCTGGCGAACATCCTGCGTGTCAAATTCCTGGAAATGGGCGGCCGGCCGGTGACGCTGCTCGATGGGGACGTCGTGCGCAGACATTTGTCTTCGGAGCTGGGCTTTTCCAAGGAGCATCGCGACATCAACATCAGGCGCATCGGATTTGTCGCCTCGGAAATCACCAAGAACGGCGGCATCGCGATATGTGCGCCCATCGCTCCCTATGACAGCGTGCGGAAAGAGGTGCGGGCGATGGTTCAGCCGCATGGCGGATTTGTGCTGGTTCACCTTTCCACTCCGCTTGAAACCTGCGAAGCCCGGGATCGCAAGGGGCTCTACGCCAAGGCGCGGGCGGGGATCGTGAAACAGTTTACGGGCATCAGCGATCCGTACGAGCCGCCGGACGATGCGACCGTGACGATCGATACGGGCGAAATGGAGCCGGAAGAAGCCGCGCAGGAAATCTTTATTCACCTCGAGCAGGAAGGATTTATCGGAGGCAGCGCGGCCGGCAGGGAAGAGAAGTAGACATGGCGCGATCGAAAACCGCCCGCGCGCCAATCCGACCATGGCGGAAACTCTGGAACGCATTCAGGCGGCGCTAGAAGCGGTACAAAAGCCCCGGGCCGATTACTCCGAGTGGTACCAAAACCCGGGCAGGCCAGGTGAACAAGCTTAATCTAGGCACTGCTAAGTTACTTATGCCATCTACATAGCCAGGACACAAAAAAGTGGCGCACCGAAGTGCGCCACGAGTGGAAATGAAAAATCAGGGCGAAGCCGGATATTCCCGGCCTCGCCCCGGGAATTGCGACCTATGGTAGTCCAGTCAGTGAACCCTGCTGCTCCAGGCATCCGGACCATATTGAGTTACCATCATTCTCAATCCAGAACAGTTGTCCACCGCTGGCTTGATATATCACCACATTGAAGGTTCCCGATACCTTGTTGATCACAGCCGCGAGAGTGAAGAACGAATACCGCCCGGGATTGGTGCCGTCCGGGGGCGGAGTTCCGCTGAAGGTAGAACCGGCGTAAAGCCCGGTCCCGGTGAACAAGGTTTGAAGCGGGTCGCTGACGTCTCCAGTTGCACTCAGAACGCCGCCAGCAACCGTCCCTTGCGCGATCATGTCGAACTCGAGCTGGCCGCCTGAGAGGATATTGCTATTCTGCGCTCCAATTGCGTACTTGCCTGTGAAGCTGGCGGGTGCCGTGTCCGTTTGTGGAACGATTACTCCCGTAGTGCCGGCGAAAGGTGGGTTCGAGTCCACTTCGAGAACCAGCGCGCCTCCTCCGCCAGTCGGGTTATTCGGGTCGTTGAGGTTGAGAAGGGGATCGGTCATATAGACCTGTATCTTGGCGACCTGTCCCAGGTTTGCGCTGGTCACGTTCAGGTTTCCGTAACCATTGCTGGCAATGGAATAGGTGCCTGAAATCGCCGCGGCCGACGTGCTTGATTCACCGCTGAAAAGCGATGCGTCGTCACCCACCCCCGCGAAGTTGGCGGTGCTGGAGGACTGATTGCTGGTAGAAAACTGGGCCAGGGTGACGTTATCGTTGGAATACGGGTTGCCCGCCATGGCCAACACAGAGGCGCCAAGTGATGTGTTCGTGAAGCCGCCGGCGCCCTGACCGAATGCGGAGCCGACAGAGTTGGCGGTCGGATTCACCTGAATCAGGCGCATCGCTTCCGGACCCACGATGTAATAGTTAGTCAGATTGCTGCTGCCGGTGATCGTGAGTGTCCCCCGCCCGAAGGCATCAGCCGCTGAAAGCGTTCCGGTGAACGCCTGCTTGAGCGTTACCGTCCCATTGTCATTTGTGTCGGTGGTTCCAGCCACGCTTGTACCCGTAATCGTGAATACGCCACCGGTCGCGAAGGGATTACCGGCACTGTCCGCGCCCGAAATTGTGTAGGCAAAATTCCCGTTGGGCGCACCCGAGGTCTGCAGGTTGGCTTGCAGGTCCATGCTTCCGCTGGAGGTTGCCGTCCCATCAAATTGCATGATGAGCGCGTGTTTGGAGTTGGCAAACTGGACGGCGAAGGTTTCAGTTCCGGCTTTGCCCACTTTTGAGTTGTTGGTGACGAGGATGAGTGTTCCCTGGCCGGTGGTACTGCTTACCGCCAGCGAGCCGCCGGTGATGGAGTCGCCGGAAGGCTGCGGCGAGGTAATTCCGCAACCGTCGTTATAGTCTTGTTCACCGCCGAGGACGGCGCCGCTGGCATCAATTCGCACCGATCCGGCGAGGACGTAATTACACGTTAGATTTCCATTGTTGGCATTAGCAGCTTCGAACCCATCCAAATAGAAGGTGAAGGTGTTCGGAGCAACTGTGTTCGTCAGACTGAAGTTGACGGACGCCGGCGTCAAGCCTGCCGAACTGGCCGTGACGTTGTAGGGCCCACCGATCGTCGAGTTGGCGGTGAAGACCGATGAAGTTGCCTTGCCGCTCGAATCGGTGGTGTCGGTTTCGGTAGCGGTGGCATTGGCGAACACGCCGCTGGCGCCCGTCGCCGGAGCCGTGAAAGTCACAGAAATCCCGCTAACGCCGTTGCCGTGACTATCGGTAACCGTGGCGACAAGCGGGTTGGCAAAGGCCGCCCCGGCCGTTGCGCTCTGCCCGCCTCCGCTGGTGGCGGCGAGGTCTGCCGCTGCTCCGGAAGTGTTGGTCAGACTGAAGCTGGCGCTTCCGGACGCTCCCGAAGTCGTGGCGGTTACGCTGTAGCTGCCGATTGTTGTATTCGCGCTGAAGGCCTTCGAAGTTGCCACGCCGCTGGAATTCGTCGTCTCACTGTCGGTGGCGGCGCCGCCGGCGAACGTCCCGCTGGCTCCCGAAGCGGGAGCGGTAAAGGTTACGGCCACGCCACTCGAGGGCGAGCCGTTCGACGTTACCGTCGCGACCAGCGGGCTGGCAAAAGCTGTGGCAACCGCCGCACTTTGTCCCTGTCCGCTCGTCGCCGAGATGGCTATCGTAGGGGGAGGCGGCGGCGTGTTCGATCCGGAACTGCCGCAATTGCTAAGGAAACTCACGGCCAGGCAGGTCACAATTGCGAGGATGGCGCTTTGGATTTTTCGGTTCATTGTGACTCTCCTTTTTGGGTGGAATTCCGCAGCGCGCGCTGGCGCGACTGCGGTGAAACGGGAATCCCGTAAACATTGCGGAGTTGATAGATGTGGCCTTGTACGGTGGCAGTGCGGACCACGAAGACGGGGTTGCCCAGAAGCGTCTTCATGACTCCGGTCACCTCAACCTTCTGTCCCGGAGTGACTGAAAGAGCACCTTTGCCTTGCAAGCCCCATCGCCCCAAACTTGCGTCCACTTCGCCGGAAGAGGTTGAAAGCAGAATGTGCGGGCTCCCAATCATTCGTTTCGAGGGCGCTCTTAGCACACTCAACACCGTGCCGGTGAGTGTGACTTCTTTGCTGATGTTGTAGTACGGACTAAGCTTTTGGATGGCTTGGGCGCCACGCGGAGCAGCCAGCACAGCGAACAGCAGGCCGGCGACCAGGCCCGCGACCATCGTAATTCGTCTCGTGTAATGACTAATCAATCTCTTATCTGCCATCACTGTTCTCCTTGTTTGTCGTAAAGTTCGGAGATCCAATTACAATTTTGTTCCGCTTCAGAGCTAGCCCGATCCCCGGTTCTACTAGGCATAGCGGAAACGGCGGACAAAAAACCGCAAGCGCGAGAAAGATATTCTTGTGGACTTTGCCCAGTACGCGAACGAACCCCCTCCATGCCTTGACAGAAATTAATTCAACAGGTTTAGAATTAATGTGTTACCCTAGGCAAGCAAGCCAAGGGGCTTCCATGACAGGGGCGTCCGCCAGCGAAGTTTCGCAACTTCTGCAGGCTTGGAACGATGGAGACGAGAGTGCGCTCGATAAACTCATGCCCATCGTTTACGACGAGCTGCATCGCATGGCGAGGTACTACATGGCTCGCGAGGCGCCCGGCCATACCCTCCAGACCACGGCACTGGTGAATGAGGCTTACCTTCGGCTGGTGGATGCCTCACATACCAACTTTCAAAACCGAATTCATTTTTTTGCCGTCTGCGCCCAGGCGATGCGGCGGATTCTGGCGGATTGGGCCCGTTCCCGCCAGGCCCTGAAACGGGGCGGAAGAACCCCTGCGGTTCACCTTGACGAGGCCTTGGACGCGGCGGAAACGCCGGACCTGGATTTTGCCGCTCTTGATGACGCGCTGAACTCTTTGGCCAAGGTCGATCCACGCAAGAGCCGGGTGGTGGAACTGCGCTTTTTCGGCGGCCTCAATCTGGAGGAAACGGCTGAGGTCCTGAAGGTTTCCAGTGACACCGTGATGCGTGACTGGAAAATGGCCAAGAGTTGGCTGCGCCTGGAGTTGAGCGGAGAAAGCCTGAATGGAGCCTGAGCGTTGGCAGAAAATCGAGAGCTTATGCTATGCCGCGCTGAAGGAGAAAGAGAGCGCGAGGGCTGCCTTTCTGCAACGGGCCTGCGGCGGGGATGAATCCCTTTGCCGGGCTGTGGAATCTCTGCTGGCGCAATACGAGAAGGACGACGGTTTCCTTGAATTGCCCGCAATGGAGGTTGCGGCCAAAGGTCTGGCAAGGGAACGGGCCGGCCCCGGTGATGAGGCAGTGCCCAAGCTTCCCGCCGCTGCGACTCTCGATGCGTCAGGTTCAGCTTCATCCTCGCCCTCCGCAGGATCCACGTTTATAGAACCGAAGTTTATTGGATCCTACCAGCTGCTGCAAAAGCTCGGCGAAGGCGGCATGGGACGGGTGTGGCTGGCGGAGCAGACTCAGCCGGTGCGGCGCCAGGTGGCATTGAAGCTTGTCAAGGCCGGTATGTACGACGAAGAGGTGCTCAAGCGCTTTGAGGCGGAGCGGCAATCGCTGGCCATCATGGACCATCCCTCGATTGCTAAGGTATTTGACGCCGGTTCGACTCCCGACGGCCAGCCGTACTTTGTGATGGAGTACGTGCAGGGCGTTCCCATCACCGATTATTGCGACGAGAAACGTTTGAAGATTCCTGAACGGCTGGAAATCTTCATCAAAGTGTGCGAAGCAGTTCAGCACGCCCATCTGAAAGCCATCATCCATCGCGACCTGAAGCCGGCGAACATCCTGGTGGTGGACCTGGATGGCAAACCGGTGCCCCGCATCATCGACTTCGGACTGGCCAAAGCAACAACGCCGCCGATTGACGGCAGAAAGGCGCTAACGCGGGTTGGGCTTTTTGTGGGCACCCCCGGATATATGAGTCCGGAGCAGGCGGATTCCAGCGCGCAAGATGTGGACACTCGCACGGACGTTTATTCGCTTGGCGTCGTGCTCTATATTCTGCTGACCGGCTCATTGCCGTTTGATCTGAAGAAAGGCATGCATGAAGTGCTCCGACTGGTCCGTGAAGTTGAGCCGCCGCGTCCGAGCACAAGAATCGGAATCGAGAGGAAGTCGTCCTCGGCCAATGCGGAAAATCGGGGCGTGCAACCCAGACAGCTCGTGAGCCTGCTCCACGGTGATTTGGACTGGATCACCATGAAAGCGCTGGAAAAGGACCGGGCCCGGCGCTACTCGACGCCCTCGGGCCTGGCCGCCGACCTGGCGCGATATCTCGATCATGAGCCGGTGGTGGCCCGCCCGGCCAGCAGAGCATATCGCCTGCAAAAATACGTGCGACGCCACCGCATCGGCGTAGCCGCCGCGGCGGGGCTGGTGATGCTTCTCGCAGCCTTCGTGGTGATGCAGGGCATTCAGTTGCGCCGCACCCGGCTCGAACGCGACCGCGCAAACCGTGAGCGGGATCGTGCCACCCGCATCACGGATTTCATGACCAACATGTTCAAAGTATCGGACCCGAGCGAATCGCTCGGCAAAACCATTACCGCCCGCGAGATTCTCGACAAAGCCTCAGAGAAGATTGGCGTTAGCCTCGCGAAAGATCCGCAAGCTCTGGCGCAGATGATGCAGGTTATGGGGAACGTGTACAGGGACCTCGGACTCTACGCCCAAGCACAGCCGCTCTTGGAGCGCTCCCTGGAAATTCGCCGGAGGGTCCTCGGGGCGGAAAATCCCGAGACTCTGGATTCGATGAACGACTTGGCTGGGACGTTATGGCGGGAAGGCCGTTTCGCGGAAGCGGCGAAGTTGAGTCGTGAAACTCTCGAAACCTCCCGTCGTGTCCTGGGGCCGGACCAACACGAAACTCTAAAGGCGATGAACATCCTGGCGGTCGATCTGGACGAGTGGGGCCGCTACGCCGAAGCGGAGAAGTTGGAACGAGAAACGCTTGACCTCCAGCGCCGCGTTTTGGGGCCGGAGAATCCGGACACAATAAACTCGATGAACAACTTGGCGAATACTCTGTGGAACGAACACCAATACGCCGAAGCGGAGAAGTTGAATCAGAAAACGCTCGACCTCCGCCGCCGTATCCTGGGGCCGGAGGATCCGGACACACTGAATTCGATGAACAACCTGGCGCTTTGTCTGATGGATCTAGGTCACTACGCCGAATCGGAGAAGATGCGTCGTGAACTGCTCGAGATGCAGCGCCGCGTCCTGGGGCCGGAGCACCCGGAAACGCTAAAGTCCATGACCAACTTGGCGATGCTTTTATCGAGAGAAGGCCGCTACGCCGAAGCGGTGAAGTTGGGACGGGAAACGCTGGACATTAAGCGCCGTGTCCTTGGACCGACGCACCCGCAAACGGTCGCATCGATGACCCGCTTGGCGAACGATCTGTCGCATGAAGGCCACTACGCAGAAGCGCAGAAGTTGTTACGAGAAGCGCTGGACACCAAACGCGGCGAACTCGAGGGATACGACGCCAAGGCCAAGACCTTCGTATCCTACCTCGGCGGCATTTCCGCGCAGGACGTTTCCTTCTCGAAAGACGGCCAGTGGGTTGCTTATGTGACCTTTCCCGGCGGCATCCTTTGGCGAAGCAAGCTTGACGGCAGCAACAAGCTCCAACTCAGTTCTCCGCAGATGTACGCCATGCTGCCCCAATGGTCGCCCGACGGTAAGGAAATTGTGTTTTGCGACCAGTCGCAGCCCGGCCGGCCTTCGCGCATCTACGTGGTGTTGCCTGGAGGGGGGGCGCCACACGAACTCATGCCGAATGTGAGTGGTAATCAGGCCGACCCCTCGTGGTCGCCGAAAGGCAACCGGCTGGCATTTGGCGGCGTTGCCAATCCAGGGTCCACCGCAATTCACATTCTCGACGTTAAGACACGGCAAATCACCACCCTGCCAGCCTCCGCCGGATTATTCTCTCCCCGCTGGTCGCCGAATGGACGATATCTTATCGCTCTACGTTCGGATTCAAGCGGCGTTCGAATATTTGATTTTGAAACTCGGGATTGGTCGGATCTGGCCAAAGCAAGTCTCGCCTACCCCTGTTGGTCCGCCGACAGTCAGTACGTCTATTTTCTAAACCAAAGTGAGGGCATCATCGGGCGGATCGCGGTGGACAGCGGGAAACTTGAGCAAGTCGCAAAGCTGAGGGGTTTACAATTAACGGGCGTCTATGGCCTTTGGTTTGGCCTCACACCTGACAATTCCCAACTAATTCTCAAGGATGCCGGCGCGCCGGGGGAGTTGCAGAGAGGCGCCTTCGCTCCTCCGACGGATAATCGGCCACGGGCTGGAAAGACAAGCCCTAACCGACATTGATTTGCCCTGGATGGAGTGTTAAACTCCAGACAATCTTCGTGGGAGTTCCGCATGGGTCGAGCAATTAACGGCTATCATTTCCTGCGGCATATACGGGCTGGGCCGAATTCAGACGATAACCCCGGATTGGTTCGAAATTCCCACCTGGAGATGCGACTGTTCTGCTCGGCGGGCCAAGGTTTTCTAGGATGGGGCGGGACGGGGCTTTCGTTGAAGTGAGGCAACAGCCGCTCCTTCAGTTCTATCGTGAGTTCATGCCGCTAAGGCCGCCGGCCGGTTGCCACTCAAACTGCTGTGACACTGGCGTTACCGCTTCTCTTATAACAGTTGAGCGAAAGAAAGGACGATGAAGTCAGAACGGTTGAAACGTCTGACGGAGCTCTATCATGCGGCTTTGGAGCTAGAAAAGAGCCAACGAGCAGCATTCCTGGAGGAGGAGTGTGCAGGCGACGAGGATTTGCGTCATGAGGTGGAATCGGCGCTGGCGAAGGATACCGAAGTTGAAGGTTTCGCGGAAAAACCTACTGCTGGCCTAGCCGATGGCGCTCGAATCACCAATGCGGACCCTTGGCCGCCACATCCTGCAGGCGGAGGAAGCTCGGAAAACCCCAGACTGAAACCCGGCACCACCCTCTCTCACTATCGGCTGATCGGGAAACTGGGCGCTGGCGGCATGGGAGTTGTTTACAAAGCGGAGGATATCAAACTCCTCCGCCACGTGGCGCTGAAGTTCCTTCCTTCAAGTCTGGCGGCCGACCCGGTCGCCCTGGCGCGCTTCCAGCGCGAGGCGCGTGCCGCCTCGGCCCTAAACCATCCCAACATTTGCACAATCTATGAGATCGAGGAAGCGGATGGGCAGATGTTTCTCGCCATGGAGCTTTTAGACGGTACGACACTGCTCGATATGCTGGCAAAGGCGAAACTCGCACCGGACATGGACTCTCGATCCGGGAGTAAGGTGCCGTTCGACAGGCTACTTGAGCTATCGGTTCAAATCGCCGACGCCCTTGATGTGGCACACGCCCAAGGCATCATCCACTGCGACATCAAACCTGCAAACATATTCGTTACGCGCCGCGGACAAGCAAAAATCCTGGACTTCGGCATCGCCAAACTGGCCGGTCCTGCGGCCCACAAGGCACTAACGGAATCACAGGATGCTGAAACGGGGACTCTGGACCTCGCGCAATTCACAAAGGCCGGAGCGGTGATGGGCACTGTCGGGTACATGTCGCCTGAGCAAGCACGAGGTGGAGAGGTTGACCAAAGGAGCGATATTTTTTCGTTTGGCGTCATGCTCTATGAATTTCTCGTCGCTTGCTTTCCGGCTCAAAAAGGGGTCGTCGCATCCGGGGAGCCGGGAATTCCAAAGGAAGTCGTACGATGGCTGGGATCCGTCGCGCCCGAAGTGTCTCCGGAGATCGATCGAATCGTAATGAGATGCCTCCAGATGGATCCGGCTCTGCGATTCCAGCAAATGAAGGAGGTGAAGGCCGCTCTGCAGGAGATGCGGCTGGGCGCTACCCGCACGACCGCGGAGGCGATACCGTCCATTGCAGTGCTGCCCTTCGCGAACTTGAGCGCCGATCCCGAAAACGAATATTTCAGCGACGGACTGACGGAAGAGCTCATTAACGCGCTGGCCCGGGTTCCGGGATTGCGCGTACTTGCCCGGAATTCGACTTTCCTGCTTAAGCATAAGCGGATGGATCTTCGTGAAATCGGCCAGAAGCTGGGAGTGCAAACGGTTCTGGACGGAAGCGTTCGGAAGGCTGGTAATCGAATCCGCATCACTGCGCAACTCGCGGATGCAATGGAAGGGAGTTCCCTATGGTCTGAGCGATTCGACCGGAACCTGCAGGATATCTTCGCGGTTCAGGATGAAGTTGTCCGATCAATTTTGACCAACTTGAAGCCCAAATTTGCGACAACATCGCGCTACTCCGGACTCAAGCCGAACACGGAAAACTTCGAAGCCCATGAGCTTTATCTTAGGGGCCGGTACTCCTATTGCCAGCAGACGCCAGAGGCTCTAGCCAAGGCCCTCGCATATTTCGAACAAGCTGCGGCCATTGCGCCTGAACATGCTTTGACGCAAGTTGGTTTAGCCGATTGTCATTTGCTCCGAGGCTGGTACGAGCTCAGTCCGGCGAGCGAAGTCATTCCCAAGGCCAAAAAGGCTGCAGAGAGAGCGCTCGAGATTGATGACACGCTGGCGACGGCTCATTGCGCGCTGGCGCTGGTTCAAGGAGGATATGAATGGTGCTGGCCGGAAGCTGAAGCACGATTCCTGCGTGCCTTGGAACTCGGTCCCGGACTCGCGGCAATCCATTTCCATTATGGGTTGGACTATCTGACACCCATGGGTCGGTTGGACGACGCCATTCAGGAAATTCACCAAGCGCAGGAACTCGATCCCCTCTCTCTGATAAATCGAACCGCCCTCGGCGGCTGCTTTTATAGAAATAGGCAATACGACGACGCGATCCGAGAGTTTGAAAAGTCACTGGAGATCGAGGCGGGTTTTTATCACGCTCATTGGAGCCTGGCACGCGCCTTGGAGGAGAAGGGGCTGTTCGACGAGGCCGTGGAAGAATTTCGAAGGGCGATCGAACTTTCCGCCGGTAAAAATGCAATGATTTGGGCAGAACTCGGGCACTGCTACGGATTAATGTCGCAAACGACAGAGGTGCGCAAAATCCTGGAGGAAATAGGGAAAATGGCCCGCCGCACCTACGTCTCGCCGCTCTGCTTTGCCTTTGTACATTTGGGATTTGGCAGCAAAGACGAGGTATTCGACTGCCTGGACGAGGCCGTCGAACAGCGGTCGAGACTATTAATTTGGATCGGTGTAGACCCTCGTTTCGATAGCCTGCGTTCCGAGGCTCGATTCGCGCGGCTCACCACCTTACTGGGCCTGCCCAAAAGCTGAAGCCGCGGCGAGATTGATCGGCTCACCGCGCGTCCGTCGGCGCAGGGGTTGCATTTCTGAGTTCCTTCCGTCGTTTCCACACCAAATAGATCAGGATAATGTCCAGGACCGGCACCAGCAAATACAGGAAATTGACGAAAACGAACGAGGTGGGCGCGTGGATGGTGACCACCTCGCGATTCGCCCAGCAAGCGGTCAGCTTGCCGTCTTGGAACTGCGCCGGCCACCAGAAGTAACAGAACAGCGCTCCCCCCACATTCCCGAACAATTTGAACCAAGTCGCAGAGTAGGGAATGCCTTTCAGGTCAGGTCGGCGGAAAAACAAACCTATGAACATGCCACTGATCATCACATCGATGACCCACGAAGAAGAAACGCCAAAGATGTCGTTGTAATAGCGAATGAATTCATAGAGTCCGAAGGCGCTCGCTGCCAACGTTGCCGTTACAATTGTATAAAAATGTTTCCGGATCCAGGGGTCCGTTTGCATTTTCTTCCCGTAAAGAAAGATCTGAAGCAAGACCAGGGAATCCGGAATCAGCCAGAAAGCATTGCCAAGGTTGAGAGGTATGGAAACCATCCCCGCGAAATTGAAAGTATAAATAGCTTCCCAGGAAATACAGAGACAGCCGGTAAGGATAGGAACTCCATAAGCCTTTTCCTTAAAGCAGCGGACGATGATGGCAGCGTAGCAGGCCGTCCAACTGCCGAACATGATGGCGCCGATCGAGAGCAGAAGCCAGGGCGGAACCCCGAACATATGCTGGATTTGGTCAAGCCGCTGCATCACGGTTGTGAAAGAAGGATATGCCACACCTCCGCACAGGCGCTTTCCATACATGATGGTTTGCCAAAGGCTCGTCGCGATGGGGGCCATAAAACCTCCTCAGTCAAATGCGTTCAATTGAATGCCTACCAGTGGAACTCGATATAGCCGAGGATGCGTCGCTTCAAGATATCACCGCCGAACATTTCATAATGCTGGTTATTCAGAAGGTTTGCTGCGTCAATGCCAAGACCCCATCGACGATTGATCCGGTAGTTAGCATTCGCGTCCACCACGGAGTAAGAGGGCACCGGCCCCGAATAAATTCCGGAAGTCCATTGGAAACCGTTAACCCAGCGGTAACGGGCGGAGGCGTCGAAACGCTTGTTTACGTAGGAAATTCCGGCATTGGCCTCGTGCGCGGGAGCATTCGGCACGAGCGGGTTCTCCGGCGCCGACGACTTGATCTTGAAGCCGAAGTATGAATAGTTCGCCTGCACTAGCCACTGGCTGTTGAGGGCGTACTTCAAGGCTGCCTCAACGCCGTCCGTGTCGGCGTCGCCGAAGTTCCCGAAGGTCAGCAGCACGAATTCCGGCGATCCGTCCGGAGCCCGTGAGAGGGAAGCGAAAAGCGAGGCCGGCAAGGCGGCCTGAAGAGCCGCGAGGACAGCGGCCGAGGCTTGTGGCGACAGCGCGGCGGGCGGCACATATGGACCATACGCCGGGTTCAGGCGTCCCAGGCTGGTTCCGGTAGCAGGGAGCAGGTTGGTGGTGAAATCGGACAACCAACTGCGATAGATACTGACACTGCCTGAAAATGAGCCCCGGACCAGGTTGTACCCCGCTTCCAGGCTCCGGACTCTTTCTACTTTCAAATCTTCATTGCCCACAGCAAGGAGCGGAATGCTGCTGAAATGCAGCGGCGTGCCCCCCAGGAAGGGAGCTAGAGACTGCTCGAGCTGTGACAAATCGAGGGGCGGAGCGACAGGCGTCTGCAGAAAAAACTCCGACATGCTCGGGCTCTCAAAGGCGTCGTTAAAGGTAACTCGGAATGCCTGATCGGGCCTGGGGGAGTAAACCAATGCGATTCGGGGTGAAAATTGCGAACTGTAGAGCGTTGCGCGGTCCCACCGGATCGACCCGACCCCTTCCAGCTTCGGAGTGAAGTTGTAGCTTGCCTGCCCGAAAACTGCCCCGCGATCGCTGGCACGAGCCTGATCGAAAATCGTTTCGACGCCTTGAGGATTGAGTGAGTTTACTTTGTCGCGTCCGTAAGACGCACCCAGGACCAGCTGTCCGAGGCCATTGTGGAAATAACTATTTCGCTGCACTTCAAGTCCGCTGTTATAGCCGTCATCATAGGAAACGGCGCCGGAGCCCAATCCGAGATTATAGTTAGTATCCACGCCGGTATAGAATCCGAGGAAGTTCCACCCGGGCATGCTGAAGTTCACCCGCCCGAAGGGGCGGTTTGTGGTGCCCGCTTGGAATCGTCCCACCGGAGTCACGCTGGTGTTGCCGCTGATGTTGGCATTACCGAACTCGAAGGTAAGCGTATCGGCCTCACCGAATGATCGATCCACCTCTGCGCTTCCATACGCGATCTTGAGAGTATCGAGCGGTGGTGCCACTACCTCTTTCTGCAGCAAGCTGGGCCGGTATTCGACACTGTTCACGCGTGACTGGGTGAAGTCCCCGCTTTGTTGATATCCGCCGTTCACTTCGAAAGCCCAACGCTTACCCAGATGAAACGCTTCCCGAACATCGGAGCGGCCGGTCCTCAAATCGCCTCCGGTGATTCGAGCTTCTCCACCCAGGCTTTCCCAGGCGGATTTTGTTTTGAGGTAGAGCACGCCATTGTAAGCTCCCGCTCCGTAGAGGGCGGCGCCAGGACCGCGCACGAATTCGACTTTCTTCAATTTATCCAACGCGAATGGGATGGCGGCCCACTGTTGATACCCCAGGACCTCGGGGCTGGAAGGATCGCGGCCGTCGATGGTGGTGAGCACGCGGCGATTCGTGGCCCCGTTAAAGCCCCGGCTATTCAGATTGAAATCATAGAGTCCGCTCTGAGCCAGCTCGACTCCGGGTTGGTCGGCCAGCAGGCGAGGCAATTGGCCGCTCGCCGCCTCGCTCTCGATTACCTTCGAGCTCAGGACGTCAACGGCTGCGGGAGCATCCACGATTCTCTCCGGGCGCCTGGAAACTGCCGAGACAGTCACGGAGAAAACGGCGGCTGGGGGCCAATCCACACTGATTTCCACTTGAGTAGAGCCGCCAGAAGTCACCCGGACGTCGCCCTTTTTCGCGGCGCTGTTTCCCTGGCTGAGAGTTAAAGAATAAGTCCCGGCAGGAATATGCTGAAACCTGAAACGGCCATCCGCATCGGTGAGGGACACTTTGCCAAGCGAATCGATCACAACACGAACGGCAAGCATCGGCTTTTTGCCCGTGTGCAGATTGACCACGCGCCCTTCAATCGAACCCCACTGAGCCCCAATCGCCAGCGGCGCCACAGCCGCGAGAGCCCAGACTGTCGCAAATCCTCCCCATCGAAAGAAGCCCGGCTTTGAGGAGATGACTCGCCTCATTGTTTTACCACCCCTTGAAGGCCTCCCGGCAAGGACTCAACTTGGTCGAGGTAATCCGGAGTCTTGCATCGGGAAAAGATCTCACGAGCCTTCTCGGCGTGCTGACTTCCCTCGAGGGAATCAGTCGGACTCCTTCGCGCAATCTGGTAATGACAAAGGCCTTCGTCGAAAGTAAGGCCGAGGGCTTCCGCAAGCTCCAGACCCCGCTGCCAGGCCTTCATCGCTTTAGCGCGCCGACCTCGAAGCCAGAAGAGTTGACCCTGCCCGTGCAGATATCGCGCCTGATGCACAGGATACATCCAGGACCAGAGGCGGAAGGATCGAGCGATGCGGTGAGCCGATTGCGCGATCCTCCTTACGTCGCCGCCGTGTCTTGCGGAGTAATGCTCCCACAGTCCTAGATAAGTTTCAAATATGAAACCGGGATTCCACGAGGGTGGTAGCGCGGCGCTCATCGGGCGGGCCGAAGCACGGTCGGCAGCTTCCTCGGCCCGCTTCCACTCTTTCATGCGAAGGCAAACGGCGGCTTCCAATGCCGAGAAAAAAAGAGGTGCCAATTGGCCGCCCGAATCTGCCACTTCTTCGGCCTTTCTCCGGTATTCGTCAAAGCTTGTGCTTGCTTCGCTTGCTCGCGACATCATGGAAAGGGCGAAGGCTGCTTGATAGTAGGCGAATGGTTTTCCGAAAGAGGAAGCCTCTTTGGCGGTCATATCCAGGTAGAATAAGGCCCGCTTCAGAGCTTCCTCAAAATGGCCCTGGTGTCCGGCGACGATCCCCAGCGAGTTGGCCAGGACCGCCTGGATCTCACGGTCCCCCGTGCTTTGCACGGTCTTGAAGGTTTCCTCGAGAAGCTCCGCGCAACGGGGCAGTTGACCGCGGCCGATCAGAGCCTGCGCCTCCATCACAACACACAGCCCAAGCTGATGAAATTGTTTTAGTGCAAGCGCGTTCGTACGAGACATTTCGAAACACTTGGTCGCCCGTCCCTTCAATTTCAACGCCCCAAGGGAATAGCCCAGAATGGCCAGCGGAATCACGCTTTGCCGTGCTGCTCTTTGGGCCCAGTTGACTGAGGCCAGGCTCGCGGCGATCAGCCCCAAGCTATCCCGCCCGGTAGTATTGATCCACGCAAGCCGGCTGGCCGCTTCCGCTGCCTCGGCAAGGCATGCTCGGCGATGGGGATCCCGTTCAACAAAGGCGTTGGGCAGAATGAGGTGCGCGGCTTGCACTCCGGTCTGCGCGACCATTACCCGCAGCTTGCCCGATGTGGATTCCGGAATCGGGCGGCCAAGAAGTTCCAGACTTTTCTTGGTTTGGCTGAGGCTCTCCTGCAAATCGCCCAACTCCCAGAGGGCCTCACCGATTTGCCGATGCCAGCAACTGAGTCGAAGAATGATCTTGCCTCTGGACAGTGCATTTGATTCCGATTCGGCGATGGCAATGGCGCGTTTGAAGAAATTGACCGCCTCCCGGTTGGCAAATGCCGCGATCGCCGCATTCCCTGCTTTCTCAAGAAAGTCCAAAGCCTTCACGGTGTCGTTGGCCTGGGTCCAGTGGTGCGCCAGCAAAGGATAGATTTCTGAAATCTTGGTCGCGCGGCTTCCTTCCAGCCATTCGGCCACGACGCGATGGAGTTGTTGCCTTTGTGCGAACGAAAGCATGCCATAGGCGACCTCTCGGGTGATGGCATGTTTGAAGCGGTAAGATCCCATTTCCTCTGCGGGACACAACAGATCCAGCTCAACAGCCACGTCAAGATGCTTTTTGAGGGTCGCTGCGTCCGAGCGAATCGGGTGGATCTGTTCCAGCTCTCGAACGTGCGAGACCGGTCCCAAGACACTTGCGACTTTCAAAGTGAGCTGCTGTTCCGGCGTCAAGCTGTCGATGCGTCCGCGGATGACCGCCTGGATTGTTTCCGGGAATCGAGTGGAAGACAAACTGGAGGGATCCCCGGCCAGAATACACTCGCCATCGGTGATCCGGATCACCCCTTTGTCTCGCAGTGTGACGGCGAGCTGCTCAAGGAAGAGAGGGTGGCCTTCAGCTTTTGCTTGAATCAATTGCGCCACGGATTCCGGGAGTGAGTCCGCGTCCAGCCGGTAACTCAGCAGTTCCAGGGCCTCTCCAGGTTCCAGGGTCTTAAAGGTCATCTTGACGGTCTTGGGATCTTCGGCAAGGGCGCGCATCTCCGGAGGTGTCTGCTCTGTACTGAGCGGGCGAGTGACAATCACCAGCAACAACCTTGGGATGGCTTGGTGAATGGCCTCGGCCAGCGCCCAAGAGGCTGAATCGAGCCAGTGAGCATCTTCCAAGACGATCAGGGTGCGGCTGTCGTGAAGCGCCGTCGAAAGAATCTGGACTAACACCTCCCGGGTGCGCTCGGCGCGAGCTTGCGCCGTGAGCCTGCTGCTGGTTTCATTCTCGGGGAGATCGATCGCCAGGACACCGTTCAACAAAGGCGCCGCCTCGCGGTGCGGCGCCGACTGAATCAGTTCCAGAACTCGGCCTCGGCGCGCCTCTTGATCCAGGCGCTCCAATCTCAGGAGTGAGTCGAGGATTCCTCGCCACGCATAGTACGGGGAGGAACGTTGCAGATCGTCGCCTGTCCCGACCACGCTGCGGACCGCCAGAGCGTGAGTTTGCTCAAGGAGGTCGGCGACCATGCGTGACTTACCAATTCCTGCATCTCCGCTGATGACAACCACACCTCCCTCGCCCTGGTGTGCAAGGGCGTCCAGACGCAGGCTCAGCTGCAATTGCTCCTGCTTCCGGCCGAACATAGGCTGACGCCCTGGTGCCATGCGTTGCTTGGGTCCCAGTGGCCGGAAGACTGGAACCGGGTCGGCCTTCCCTTTGAGGCGAACCGGCGGGAGACTCTCGAAGACCAAGTGGCGGCGCGCGCGCGCTCGAGTGACCGCATCGCAAAGCAGGGTATTGGGCGCGGCACTCATCAGGCGGGCCGCCACGATGACTGAATCGCCGATGACGGCGTATTCCGACCGCATCGGGCCGCCCCGCGTGCCCACGAAGGCTGTGCCCGAGGCGATGCCGATACCGCTTTCCACCTTCATCTGGTGAAGGTCCTGCTGAACGCGCATAGCCGCTTGGCAGGCTCGCGCGTCGTCGTCGTCGTGCGTCGAAAGCGACTGTCCCCAGGCCGCCACAAGCGTCAGCCCTTTGTCATCTTCCAGGATTTCGTTGACGCCGCCCCCGAAGTGGTACACGGCCTTTTGCACGGCCAGGGCAACCTTCTGGAGCGCCTCCAACGCTCCCTCCGAGCTATCTCGTGGCGGGCGCACGTTGATGAAGACGAGGGTTACAGAACGGAACTCTGCGAGCCAATCGGCCTGACCCGCATCAATCCGGGTCTGAATGGTGCGAGGAATGAATTGGCGTAGGGCCGCAGCGGCCTCGGGTTCCAGGCGGGGCGGTTCATGGAAGGGCGGCGGCGAAGAGGGCTCAATCTCGCGCAGGATGCGGCAACCATGCCCGGCCGATCGGGCGGTACGCGCTTCGAGGTGCGTCCAGGCTTGCGGCGAACAGACGACCTCGCCTGGTTTTGCTTCTTGCACCGCGCTCGCAATCTGCGCGACGGCTTCACCGCCCACCACCATCTCCCAGCGGCCTTGCGCGCCGCCTAAACAGGCTGCGTACGCGGAGCCCGCCCCGATCGCCACCCGGAGCCGCAGACGAATTTCCTCGATGACCTTCCGGCCATCGAGCCTGTCCAGAATCACCAGCGCGCACTTTGAGGCCAGACGCACTGCCTGCGCCAGGTCTCCGCCCGGATTAACGCGCCACAGCACCAGGGCGCCGTCTCCCGGAAACTTGATCACATCACCCGCAAAAGCGCCCACGACGTCGACCAGTTCTCCGAAGCATGCGTCCAGGACACTTTTAAGCTGCTCCGCCCCGACGGCGCCGCGCTGGTTTAGTTGTTCAGCCAGGCCGGTAAATCCGGAAATGTCCGCGAAGAGTACGGCGGCCGGAAAATGCTCGATAACCGGATCCGTGAGCAGCATGGGATCGTGCGCCACACGCTCCCGCACGAGCATCGGAACATAAGGCTCAAGGGCCTTCAGCTTTGCGCGAGTAAGCTCAACTTCATTCATAGCTATCAGGAAGGGAGCGGGGCGAAACTCTATGCTATCTGCTCAACTGTTGCCAGAGGCTCGGCCGGTGGGCGCGGTGCCACTCGTAATTGAGGTTGGTCGGGATCACGAACGGAGCCCGATTGGCGACGATCTCGGCAGAAACCAGGCCCTGGATCAACAACAGGCTGAATTTTCTAGTAAGCCAGAAACTGCGATCCAACTGTCCCGCAATCGGCTCCAGTTGTTTTCTGAAGTCGCTCGCGCTCTTTACCAACCAATCCTCAAATCGGTGCTTAGGAATTTCAAAGCCGTCTGCCATTTCGGCCGGGAGAAAATGTCGCATCAGGGCAGCGCCAGGAATCCCGTACTTGTTGACCGTATCCAACAGCGCATGGACCATGGCCTTCCCTTCAGGGGAAGGCTGCGCCTGGCGCTCCAGGATGGTTTCGTACAGAGTCTTGGCCGCGGCCGTGTCCTCCGGAATTAACGCTTCTTGAATTCCCATGATGCGGCCGATGACCTTCCATGTTTCCAGATAGGCTTCCTGCTCGAGCGGCGTCGTGCGCAGGCCCAACCGGCCCAACCCGTCAATGATGACATGGCTGAAAGTCAGCAATGTAACGGCAAGATCTTCCTGATTGATGGGAAATCCGAGTTCCTGGTCCCAAGGGACCTCAGGATTATTGAGAATCAGCCACCGGATAGCGGCATGCATCAAACGAACCTTCTGCGCGGCTCGGACGCCGCGGCCCGTGGGGTCAAGTCCCCCTGGCGTCAAGACACCCATCACCATCCGAGCGGTTTCAAACACGCGACGATTGGCACGATTATTCAAGTAGCCGGTGCGATAGAGAACCTGGACGCCTTTCCGGTCCGCGTAGCACGCCGGCAACGAGTAGCAGAGCAATACAATCAGAATCTCGGGGCCCGCTCTTTCAAACAAGCGCTGGCCTTGCTCCGCGTACCGAGACTCCAGATGCGCAATCTGGCTGGTTTCTTTAAGATATTCCTCCAATTGCGCCGGCAGTTGCTCCGGAGTTGGATAGTCGTTTTGAATCAAGGTTTTCATCAGGTCGTTCACGGCGTAAACTCCGGAAGTCTCGAAGAGTAAGCCGACGACATGATCGGCGAGGGGATCGCCAACCTTGCGCATTTCATCTAATTCGGCATTATTCCAAACTTGTGCCATTTAGTGCTCTCCAGCGAAAACCTTTGCGCTCATCAGGACGGGATTCAGGCCGATTGCCTCCGGTCATAAAGAACTTTTGATACTGAAGCATCAACAACCGCCCTCAAACGTCAAAGAAAACTCAATAGCCCCAACCACTTGCGGCGACAAAAACTTATCATTAGTATTCTCCCTGAATGAGCGGATTATTGTAAGTCAACTTCTGGAAGTCAAGAAATTTCTTGAGATTTCTCGCCGATTGATCTCAACAGGCGAAAGAAATCCGCTTCGCGTGCTCCTTTCAGACGTCCGCGTAATTGATCCGCGGTAGGCGGGGAACACACTCAATGATGCCCGGACAGCGAGATGAAACATGCTTAACGCAACAAATTTCATGATACGATGCCTTCCTCACAGAGTCGGAAATTCAGGCTGTGCCAGGGGGGGCAGTGGCTGACACGATTGTCCGTAACGTCTTCGTTATTTCGGACTTGCACTTGGGTGGCGTCTACGGCCAAACAACTTCGCGAAACAGCAGAGGGTTTCGAATCTGCACGCACGTCCCCGAACTCTCCGCGTTCGTCAACGCTCTCGCGCAGAATTCCACGGGCAGCCCAAAGATCGAGCTGATCATCAACGGCGACATGGTGGATTTTCTTGCCGAACGTGAAGCGGCCCCGCCCTACTGGGTTCCGTTCACGCTGGACAGCCAAACCGCATGCGCCAAGTTGGAAGCCATCGCCGATCGGGATCGTCCCTTCTTCGATGCCCTGGGCAACCTGCTCGACAAAGGTCACCGGCTGGTTGTCCTGACAGGCAATCACGACACGGAGCTCGCTCTGCCGCCGGTTCGGCGCAAGCTCAGGGAGATTCTTCGAGTCCAGGCCCACCACGATTACGAATTCATCTCGAACGGCGAAGCCTACGCCGTTGGCGAGGCCTTGATCGAACACGGCAATCGCTACGACAGTTGGAATGTGGTCAATTACGATGCCCTTCGGCGCATTTCCTCATTGATGTCGCGGCGGCAAACGATTCCCAAAGAGTACGCGTTCGACCCTCCGGCAGGCAGCAAGATGGTCGCCTGGGTGATCAACGAAATCAAGGAAGATTATAAATTTATTGACCTCCTGAAACCGGAGAACGATGTCGCCGTTCCGATCCTGCTGGCTCTTGAGCCGGGCTACCGTCAGATTCTGGCGACTGTCGCCAAGTTGGCCATTCAGGCACGTCAGCACGGCGTGGAGAAAGACAATGCGGCTCTGCCTTCCATCGGCAGTGACATTGCTTCCGCTGATTCCAGCGACGCCTCGTTTGGGTCGGACATCAGCACCTACTCGGAGACGGGTTTGTCAGATGCCTCGCAATCGGACGGCGAAGATGCGGCGTTGCGCGAGACGCTTAAGAGCGTCGTCGGTGGCGACACGGACCAGTTTCTCCAATCGCTCGCTCCCGCAGGCGCGGAGCCATCAGCCGATATTGGCAGCGACATTTCTACCGCCAACATCATCGACCGGACTCTGGGCATGGCCAGCCTGTTCACCGCTCACGACGATCAGGATGTGAGCCGCCGGCTGCCGGCGTTGCTCAAGGCGCTTCGGGCCCTTCAGCCGGACCGCAGCTTCGACCGAGACTTTGAAACGGCGCCCGGATATTTGAATGCGGCAAACGAGTTGATCGATGGCGGGTTCCGCTATGTGATTTTCGGTCACACGCACCTCGCCAAGCATATCGAGTTGAAGAGGCCGGGTTGCTTCTATCTCAATTCCGGCACCTGGGCAGACCTGATGCAACTACCGCCGGAGATCGTTTCCGGCGAGCCGGCTGCGGCGATGACCAGGCTCCAGGAAATTGTCCAGGCCATCGCCACCGGCATGCTGGACCGCTGGATTCGTTTCAAGCCGACTTATATTCGGCTGGACCTCGACGCCGCGGATCGGATCGTGAGGGCGGACCTCTGTGACTATGATGGCGAGGTTGCCGTGGGCCAGTCGGCGGGCCAGGTAAAGAAGTAATTTGCCTTTTGTGCCACGCCATCGTCGGTCGGTGGCTGGAATCGGTTCCGTTCAGCGTGACCACGATCATCAATCTTCTGTCATGAATCTTCTTGTTTTGACGAGCTACATTCAAAAATGAAACCGCGAATCCGGGAAGGAATCGCTCGAATTGATGTGATGCAGGCCGGTCGGAGCATCAGCCGCGGGACCGGGACTCTGGTCGCGGACGGTGTCGTGCTGACGGCGTTGCACGTGGTTGCGGATCGCGCCCGGGAGTTGCTTTCCCCATATCCGGGCGAGATCCTTCTCACCTTCCCCACGCAAACCACCAAGGCCACGATTCTCGAAAGCTACTTTGACCGGAACGCGGACTGGGTGTTGTTGCGTTGCGAAATCCCACCTGCGATCCGTCCGGTGCCTCTGGCGGAATTGCGGGAGGCCGGCGGACCTTGGGAAACTTTCGGGTTCCCGGACGCGAATCCCCGCGACGGCATGGTCAATATCGGCGAGGTGTCCAACCCTCTGGCCACGCTGGAGGGTAACCCTGTTTTTCAGCTCTACAGTCGCGAGGCGGCGGCGGGGCAAGGGGAGCCGGTGAAGGGATTTTCAGGTGCCCCGGTCTTGGTGCAAGGGGCCCTGGTAGGTCTGTTGCGCTTTGCGCTGATGAAAGACGCTCAGACCGTGGCGGGGACGCTTTACGCCTGCCCGATTCAGTCGGTGCTGCAGAAGGCAGGCAAACTGTTGCCGCTGCCCGATCCTTGCTTTGGTTTGCCGGGATTGCCGGTCCAACCGCTGCCTTCGGACCCCTACCGCTATCTGGCTCGCTTTACCGACAAAGATTCTGAAGTTTTCTTCGGCCGGAACCGGGAGATTCGGCAGCTTTACGATCGCCTGACCGCCGACGATGCTCCGCCGCTGACCTTGCTCTTTGGGCAGTCCGGAGTGGGAAAGTCATCGGTTCTTGACGCGGGCCTGGTGCCGCGTCTCCGATGGTACAACCAGGTACTTTATCTTCGCAGAGACCACCAGAAGAGCCTGTTGGCGGCGATGGAAGATGCGCTGGCGCCGCCGAAAGAGGATGCCGCGGTGGAAAGCGGCGCTCGTCCGCGGTCCTCAGGATTGGCGGATTCGTGGAAGGCGGCGGAGCAAAGAGCAGGGAAGCCGTTGATTGTGCTTTTCGATCAGATTGAAGAAGTTTTTACGTTGCCCCGCGCCGATGCGCCCAATGACCTGGATGAGTTCATGGCGGCGCTGAAGCAGACGTTCTCCGTTCCCAGCCAGGCGCCGCGAGGGCGCCTTGTGCTCTCCTTCCGCAAGGAGTGGTTTCCTGAGATCCAGAAGCAGGTGGAGCAGGCGGGCCTCAACTACGGGAAAGTGTTTCTGGAGGGTCTGGACCACGACGCCATTCTTGAGGTCGTCAACGGGCTTTGCCAAACGCGGCGGCTGCGGGATTTTTACAAACTGCAAATCGAACCGTCATTGCCGGAAGCTATTGCCCAGGATTTGCTGGCCGATCGCGACTCGCCCATTGCGCCCACCCTGCAGATCCTCCTGACCAAAATGTGGCGGAAAGCGACTGCCGCGAACGCCCATGCTCCGGTCATGTCGCGGGATCTCTATCGCGAACTTCGCAATGACGGTGTTGCCTTTGGTGATTTCCTTGACCAGCAACTCGTGGAATTTGGCAAGGTTCACCCGCAGGAGGCCGACTCCGGTCTGGCGATGGACATCCTGGCGTACCACACGACCCCGCTGCTCACTTCCAAACAGCGGTCGCGACGCGAACTGCTGGCCTCGTACGCACACTGCGCCGCAGCCGTGCCGGAGTTGCTCCAATCCATGGCGCGGCTTTTCCTGCTTTCCGATTCGTCTTCGGATTCGGGAGAGAACGCGACGCGCCTGAGCCACGACACGCTGGCGCCCCTGGTCCGGCAACGGTTCGACCAATCGGACAAGGTTGGACAGCGCGCCCGCCGTGTGGTGGAAGGCCGCACGGCCGACTGGGATGGAAGCGTGGAGAACTCTTTGAACGAGGCCTCGCTTTCCGTAGTCCAGCGGGGTCTCAGCGGAATGCGCGACCTGAAGCCGCAGGAAAAGAAACTGGTGGAGGCAAGCCAGCAGCGGCATTTTCAGGAACAGCGAAGGCGCCATCGTGCAAAACTTCTCCGCAGGATTGTCCTCATCGTGATCGTGGCTCTGGCCGCCGCAGCCTCCATTTTATATGTTCGTGCCAGGCAACAGGAACTGGTCGCCGAGCAGGCGGAGCATCTTGCCAGCCTGCGATATGGGTCCACGGTGGCGCAGAACTGGCTTCTCATGAACCCGCTCATGGGGCTGCTGAATGCGATTGACGTCACCGGCGAAAGCCTGAAGTTGAGAAAAAGCGTTTTGCCCGAGGCCCAGCGGGCCTTGTCCATGGCTTATTCGGAGGCCATCGAATCCAACGAGATCCCCGCTCGGGCCGGAAAAGGAGCGACGGCCTCCACATTCCTTGGGGCAGCCGTCAGTCCTGATGGGATGACGATCGCCGTTTGCCGAGCGAGTGGTGAAGGCTACGCGAATGTGGAATTCCTGAACCGTCAAGACGTAGAGATCGGATCGGGGCCGCGTGCGGTTCACGTGGCGATGGGCGCAGGGACTCAACCCATTTGCCCCCTGGCTTTCAGCCCGGATGGCAATCTGCTCGCCAGCGGCGGTCCGGATATCCGCGTATGGGACCTTCAGCGAAAGGCGCTCGTGGGCTCCTTCGGACAAGGGCCGGCCGGGGGTGCTGCTCCGGCGATGTCCGTTGCCTTCACCCCTGATGGCAAATATTTGGTCGCCGGTTACGACGATGGCATGCTGCAGGTGTGGACGCTCGATGGGAAGCAAGTGACACATGTTCATGCCGACGACGGCCTTCAGGCCTTTCCCGTTCTCTTCCCCAGGATCACTCAACCGGTGAAGGGCCTCCTGATGGGGGGAGAACCATCGCATGCCCCGGGTTCGCTCAGTGCTGTCGATGCCGCGCGTGGGCTGGCTGGCGAAACCCTGATCGCGTCCGGCGGAGACGATGGCTCCGTGCGCCTTTGGCGGTTAGAAGCCGGCAAACTCACCTTGTTGCGCAAGTTCTCAGGATCCGGGTATCCCATCTATTCGCTGGCTATCACCGACCGGAGCAATGAGCTGCTGATTGGTGCCGGCGGAAGGGATGGATCGGTGCGAATCTGGGACGAGGACGGGAAAGCCGCGATCACGCCTTACTATTTATCCAATCCGGTGGAAGCGATCGCGTTCAGCCCGACCACTAATATCGTGGCCGCCGGATCTTCCGACGGCGTCATTCAATTTCTGGACAAGACCGGCGCCTTCGAAGCTTCCTTCCATGGATCCGAAGCGTCCGTCAACTCCCTTGCCTTTCTTCCGGACGGCAATCGCCTGGTGTCCGTTGGACACGATGCCGTCCGGTTTATTGATGTGACTCATTTGGATGGCGCGCGACGCATAACGATAAGGAATTTGAAGAACAGGGATTCAGTAATCGGAGCCGCTTTCCTTTCAGGCGGCGCCCTGGTTGCTGGATTGAAATCAGGGGATTTCGAGTTCTGGTATCCCGAAAGCGATTCCGTCCGCTATATGAAGCGTGCTTCGGTGGAGGGTCTGACTCGTCTCGCCACAAACCAACAAGGTTCGATGATCGCAACGGGAACGGCTGACGGCCGAGTGGAATTATTCGACTCGAAAGGGAATCTCATCGGCACCCTCCCGGCGGATTCCGGCGATGCGGGCTCCCCGGGGTGGGTAGTGACGCGACTTGCGTTCAGTCCGGACGGGAAAACACTCGCCGTGGTTCACAGCAATGGGAATGTCGTATTGTGGGATACCACCGCCAAACGGCAACGAGCCACAGTCAAGATCGGCGCCGGCGAGCAGATTGCCTTCACCGCGACGAATGACCTGCTCGCCACCACAGAACCACAAGATTCAGGTTTAAGGCTGCACTTCTGGCACCTGGATGGGTCTTCAGCAGGCCAGATTTCTATCCCTTTATCCCGAGGGGTAACGACGCTGTCCTTTCGCCCGGACGGCAGAGGGTTCATCACCGGAGATTTGGGCGGCATGGTCCGATGTTGGACGATGAAAGGGAAGGAAATGGCGAAGCCCACGCAAGTCAGTAGAGGGTCTGTCTCCTGGGTTGCAATTGGCCGAAAATCAGAAAGGATGTTCACCGCAACCCCTGACGGATTCACTTCGGTGTGGACTCTTCCCGAGGGGGGGCCGAGCACCGAGGCTCAACAGTTGGCATCGTTCCAATCGAGGTCGTGGGTAAATTCGGTTTCGTTGTCTCAGAAGAATGACACGATCGCGGTTGTCGGCGACGACCGGATAATCCTATGGCCCGTGAGTTGGCGCGCCTGGCTAAAGGAAGGTTGCGACCGCCTTCGCGGTCATGTCCTCTTTAAGAATCCCGATGCAATCTTCGGCATTAGTCCTGAGTCTGCTCGCCTTGCCTCCAAAACATGCCAGGCGCTGGTGGGTCAAAATGGACGTCGCGAACCTGAATGATTTTCAGCACCTCATCATAGCGCCAGATGCAATCGAAACAGATTTCGCCGGGGCGCGGGACTCCGTCGCCTGCGAACCCCGCAACACGGCATCCCATGCTGGCTCACTTGTATGTCTCAGCAGTTGCATCACCCGACCCTCCGGCAACAAGCACTCGGCCATCCTGTAGCAGCGTGGCTGTGTGACCAGCACGGGGCACAGCCATCTCGCCTGTGAAATGGAACGCTTGAGTGGCCGGATCGAACAGTTCTGCGGATGGCGTCGGAAGAGTGTAGCGATAATAGATCTCGTAGGTTCGTTCAAGGGCCGTATAACCTCCCACGAGCAAAACCTGGCCGCTAGGGAGCAGGGTTGCTGTGTGAATCGATCTCGGATCGGTCGGCAACAGCGAAGAGACGGTGCTGGATCCGGGATCGAAAATCTCAGCATTTGAATTGATTCTGAATAACAAGCCATCGCTGGCGTCCCTCTGATCTCCACCGACAAGAAAGACCCTCCCGTCTTTCAACAGTGTCGCAGTGTGCCCGGCGCGCGACTGCCCCATGGGTGCGGTGGGGTTGAAGGAGATCGCTGTGGGGTCGAATACGTCGGTAGAAGACAGCGAGTACAAGGCGTAGTCATTTGCTCCCCCAGCCACAAAGATCCGCCCGTCCTGGAGCAGCGTCGCCGTATGAGCAAAGCGGCTCTCCGCCATAGAGCCTGTATAGGTAAAGGTGCCGGTCGCGGGGTCATACGTCTCGGCCGAATCAGCGACCCAAGAAGACAGATTGTCAGGCGCGTTACTCTCCCCCCCTGCAAGAAGAACCTTGCCATCTGGGAGAAGCGTGCTCGTGTGACTCGCGCGCACAACCGTCATCTCCCCTGCAAGCGAAAAAGTTTCAGTGGCAGGGTCGTACAGTTCCGCAGAAGCAAGAATCTCGCCCATATAGAGGTCCGCATATCCGCCGGCGATCAAAACCTTCCCATTCGGCAGCAATGTAGCCGTGTGGTAGGCGCGTTGAGTGAACATGCTGCCGACTCTGCGGAAGGTACCCGTGGAGTGCTCATATATCTCCGCGGACCCCAGAACCTGAGTGCCTGTCGCAGAGGTTCCACCGGCAATCAGCACGTCCCCGTTTTGAAGCAACGTGGCTGTGTGATATTTCCGCGGCACAAACATGTTTCCCGTCCAGCTGAACCCGTGTTCAACTACATTCACAGAGGCACTTGCAGTCTTCGCCGGGTCCGCGGCACTCGTCGCCAGCACGTGATAAGTCGCCAGTGTCACTGGTGCGGTGTACAGGCCGCCATTGGTGATGGTGCCGCCTGCGGTTCCTTCCTGAACCGACCAGATCACGCCCTGGTCAAGTTTTGTGCCCTGGACGGTGGCGGTGAAAAGCCGTGTTTTCCCCAGGACAACCGCGGCCGTTTGAGGGTTGAGCGTCACTTGGATCTCGTTGACTTGCACGGTGACTATTGCGGTTACGCTGGCATCCGCCTGGCTGGAGGCGGCGACATGGAACATTCCCGCGGTGGCCGGTGCCTGGTAAAGGCCTGTGGACGTAATCGCCCCGCCGGAATTCCCCTCCTGGATGCTCCAATTCACGCTGCTGTCACTCATTCCCGTGACAGTCGCGGCGAATTGTTGCGTCGCGCCTTGATCAAGAGTGACGGCACCAGGTGAAATTCCTATGGTCGGCCTCTCGGCAATTGTGAAATTGACCGAGGACGAGACACCTCCACCGGGTGAAGGATTCGAGATCGAGACGCTGGCGGTCCCGGCACTTGCAACATCGGCTGCGCTAATGGCGGCATTCAAGCGCGTCGCGTCCAAAAAGGTGGTGGAGCGGCTCGACCCATTCCATCGCACAACGGAAGACGCCATGAAACCCGAGCCGGTGACCGCAAGCGTAAAGTCCGAGCCTCCCGCCGTGGCCGATGAAGGCGCGAGCGACACCAGTGAAGGCAAAGGGTTGGGTTCTGCTGTTTGTTGAAGTCCCCCTGTTCCGGCCCCACAGGCAACATAGCTCCAGACGAATCCGACGATTGCAAGGACCCTGACCGCGACCCCAATAGTTAGTTTCATCCTCAACCTCCTGATCATTTGCAGGTTTCCGGGCTAAATGGGTTTCCGGCCTAAGCGCAGAGACTTTCGCGCGGACGCACAAAAGGAGTCAATCCTTGGCGTCTCCTTTCCCGGTCCTTTCCTTGTCCATTAGTAATCGTCTGAATAGAATTGGTTTAGAGGAGACCTGCCAACATCTGTTGACCTTTCCTTGACATCTACGGAGTGGTATACTTAACCTAGGGTGGGCGTGGAGTATAACTACGCCTTTACAGCCGTCCGATACACTTCGCTTTGCCAACTTTGAAATTGACCTTTCGTGCGGGGAAATTCGCAGGAATGGACGAAAAGTCCGTTTGCCGGACCAACCCTTTCGAATTCTCCTGTTACTACTGGAACGTCCCGGAAAACTGGTCACGCGCGAGCAATTGCGCCTCAAGCTGTGGCCTGCCGACACCTTCGTGGATTTTGATCATGGGCTGAACAACGCTATCAATCGGATTCGCGAAGTGCTGGGAGACTCAGCTGATAATCCCCGGTTTATCGAAACGCTTCCCCGCCGCGGTTATCGGTTCATTGCAGGCCTGGATGAGCAGCCAAGCACGCAGCCTGACCAGACGGGCCGGGACCAGGCTGCGCCCGGCAGGAGGAGGAATTGGGCGGCGATATCTCTGGCCGCGGTAGCCCTCGGTACAATTGCGCTGCTTTTCGTCCTGAACCTCGGAAGCCTGCGCAGCCCGGTTACAAGTGGACCTGTGAACAATGAAATCAGATCGATTGCAGTCCTTCCGTTTGAGAATCTGACAGGCGACCCGCAGGAAGATTATTTGGTAGACGGGATTCATGACGAACTGATAACGCAGCTCGCACAGGTCGGATCGCTGAAGGTCATTTCACGCACTACGGTGATGGGATACAAGAAAGTCAATCTGCCTTTGCGTCAGATTGCGCGCGACCTCGAAGTGGAAGGAGTGTTGGAAGGCGCGGTGCGACGAAATGGCGATTTCTTGCACGTAACCGCCCAACTCATTTCTGCGCGGGACGATAGACACATTTGGGCGCGCAGCTATGACCGGCTAATTCGCGACGCGCCGGTGCTACCCGGCGAAATCGCCCGCGCAGTTGCCGAGAAGCTCAACGCCAGATGACTTGTCTGATATTGGGTACCACTCGGAGTAAGATGGTCTACATTTTATGAGGAGCCCGGTCTATTCCTACCACTTCCAGAGTGAGCTTTTCGGCTCCTTCGGGGCCGACAAGAGCAGGTGATAGTTTCCCTTACGAAAAGGGAGTCAAAATTGAAGCCGAAAGCTCAGCAAAGTTGCGAATTGGGCAATTTCGCCTGTTTTGATAGACGCCGGGGCGGAGATTCAAAAGCAAATGGTGGAGGCGGGGGGAGTCGAACCCCCGTCCGAAAAGCCTAACAGTCAGAAGACTACACGCTTATCCGGTTCACTTCATCTTTCGCCGGCGGTTCTCAGGAACGGGCAAGAACGGACCGCCAGCTAGCCTGTTAAATCTCGCTCGAAGTTTTCAGGCGGCGAACCGCGAGCCAGCCCGCTGAACGACGCCTCTCTCCGCGCTGCGGGCTTCGCGGAGGAGACGCGCCACCTTTAATTAGGCAGCGTAAGCAAACTGCGTGTTGGCAGTTGTCGTTTCCCACTCCGATTACGGGTGGTGTGGGACCCCCGACGTGCCTTCTGAGCGCCAGTGCTTCCGTCGAAACCGGAACGCCCCCTTACGACTTCTATTTTACCATCTCTACTGTCTTGGCGCGCGGCACTAGATTTCGCCACGTTCGCAAAGCCGGTCGCGGGCCCCTAGGAATTCTTACCTCCCCATTGAAAACAAACGTAATATTCTTCTTGACCCTGACGTTACGTCAGACCTTAACTTCTATTTTGGCTGAGCCGGAAACAGTTTGTATCCGTCGCAGCCGGAGCCTGAGATGAGAGTCGAGAAAATGAATGAACGCGGACTGACGGCGCACGTGTTCGGCAAGCGCGCCGGCGTGACGGTGCGCGCCCTGCACCATTACGACCGTCTGGGACTGCTGAAGCCCAGCGGACGCACGCCGGCGGGTTACCGTCTGTATCAGGAATCCGACCTCGCGCGCCTGGAGCAGATTGTCGCGCTCAAATTCATCGGCTTTTCGCTGCGGGACATTCGAAAGCTTCTCCGCCGGATGGATGGACCGCCGGGTTCCAGGCTGCAGCGTGACCGCCGTTTCGCGGCTGAAATGCTGGCCACGTTGCGGCTTCAGCGAACGGTGATCGAGCAGAAACGGCGGCACATGGACCGCGCCGTTCGGGCGATTCAGGCCGCTGAGCGGGCACTCGAAGCCGCGCCAAAGCGGCGGCGATCCTATCAACCCGATTGGGAAATGTTCAGAAGAATCATCGAGGTGATTCAAATGCAAAACAACAAAGCTGAGTGGGCCATGAAGTATTACAGTGACGAGGCGCAAACCAAACTCGCCGAGCGCGGCAAGCTGTGGTCTCCCGAAAAGCAGAAGAAGTGGAACGACCAGTGGGGCGTCCTGATTCGCGAGGTCGAAGAGGCGCGCGATGAGGATCCCGCGGGAGAACGGGCTGGCAAACTCGCCGAGCGATGGATGAAGCTCGTCTGGCAGTTCACGGGCGGCGACTCGGAAATCCTGACCGGTTTGCGCAAGCTCTATAACGATCAGGCCAACTGGCCCGCCGAAGCCCGCGAGCAGATGCAGCCTTTCAAGATGAGTCCTGAGGCGCGGGCGTTCATCAATCGCGCCATCGAAATCGGCAAACGTCCCGCCCATCCGTCGTAGCCCGCGCTGGTCAAGCAGAGGATGTCGGCGCGGTTTGAGCTCCGAAGTCTGCTACGGTTTTCAGTCTGATGCTAAAATCCTGAGCATGGCTGGCGGGCAGATTCGGCTAGGCACTTCGAGTTGGACAGGCGAGGGCTGGCAGGGAAGTTTTTACCCCGCAAAGGCCAAACCGCAGGATTTTCTGTCAATTTACGCGCGCGAATTCGGCACGGTCGAAATTGACAGCACGTTTTACCGCGCGCCTTCGGCCAGGACCGTTGAGCAGTGGCGCGAGCGCACCCCCCAGGGCTTTACGTTCACGGCCAAGGTGCCGCAAACAATCACGCACGAAAAGATGCTTCTCGATGCCGAGCGAGAACTCACCGCATTCGTCAAAGTGATGGACCTGCTGGGTGAAAAGCTTGGCCCGTTGCTGCTGCAGTTTCCTTATTTCAACAAGCAGAAATTCCGCGGCGTAGGATTCTTCCTCGAACGTCTTGAGCCGTTCATCGCGCAACTGCCGAAGGACCACCAGTGGGTGGTGGAAGTCAGGAATAGGAATTGGCTTTCGGAAAAACTCTATTCAGTGCTGCGAAGTCACGGTGTGGCGCTCGCCCTGGTGGATCATGCGTGGATGCCGCGGCCGGGCGAGCTGTTCCAGACAGGCAATCCGGTCACCGCGGATTTCACTTACATTCGCTTTCTCGGCGACCGCAAGCGCATCGAGGAAATCACGACGGTCTGGAACAAACTCGTGATTGATCGCGCCGGGGAAATGGAAGAGTGGATGCCGGCCATGCAAAAACTGTTGAGTCGCCGCCTGACGATCTACGCCTACTTTAACAATCATTACGCCGGCTTCGGCCCCGCCTCGGCAAGAGCCTTCAGCGAAATTCTGGACCGGACCATCGGTAGGCGCAGCGCCGCATCGGCCTCGCGGAAAAGCGCCGGCGGCCGCCAGGTCGAATTATTTTGAAGCCACGCCCACCTAAGGAGAGCGCTTCGTGCTGAACAAGAAGTTGACATTAACGACAGCGATCCTGTCTTTATCCTTGCTCCTGATGGCCGCAAACGCGAACGACACGGTTCCCCCTCGAGCATTTCTCTACACAGGTTCCACGGATCTTTCCGCAATCATGAATGAGCTGCTCCGGCCGGACATTGGAGGCGTTCAAGTGGTTTACAACTGGAAGGAGTTGGAGCCGCACAAGGGAACCTATGACTTTTCGGACATCGAAAACGATCTCGCCATAACTGAAAAACTCCACAAGAAGCTGTTCATTCAAATCCAGGATCGCTTTTTCGAACCTCGCGCCAGGAATATTCCTCTCTATCTCCAGAGAGATCCCGTGTATGGTGGCGGTCTGGTGCCGCAGTCTGATAATCCCGGGCAGGGTAAGCCTCCAGGCCATGGCTGGGTCGCTATGCAGTGGAACTCCCATTTGCGCTTCCGCTACCAGCAACTGCTCAAGGCTCTCGCTGAGCGATTCGACGGGAAGGTGTATGGAGTGAATCTTCCGGAGACGGCGGTCGACATCGATCCCGATCATGCGCCCGGTGGGTTTACTTGCCAAAAATATTTTGACGCTGAAATTGAGAACATGAACTATGCGAGGTCGGTGTTTCACAAATCATACGTGGTTCAGTACGTCAATTTCTTCCCGTGCGACTGGGGCGACAGCCGTCACTATATAGAGCGGCTGTTCGCCGACGCTGCCGCGCATCACATTGGACTCGGCGGACCTGATGTCGTCCCCTACCGGCGGGGCCAAATGAAAAACTCATATCCATTCTTCCACGAGTATCGCGGAAAATTGCCCCTGGTCGCTATGGCGGTACAGGAGCCGACCCTGACATACATCAACCCAAACACCAACAAGAGGTTTACGAAAAACGAGTTTGTCGATTTTGCACAGAATTACCTGGGAGCAAACATCATCTTCTGGAGCACAATCTCGCCCTGGCTTCAGTCGAAGTAGATATTGACGAGGTGTGCGTTCTGGAGAGAGTTTCGCGACTAAGGCCACGGCGGGCTTTACCGTTGCCTCCAGTCCGGCTGTCCGCGCATCGGCAGCTGCCCAGGCGCAAACCGCCGAACCGCCGCCTGACGATTTACGCCTACTTTAACAATCATTAAGCCGGATTTGTTCCCGCGTCAGCGAGAGCGTTCAGTGAAATGCTGGACCGGACCATCGGTAAGTAAACCGCCCGCAGCCGGTAGCGGCTTCCAATGCCCGGCCTATTCGTAGCGCAGGGCGACAGTGGGGTCCACGCGAGTAGCTCGCCGGGCGGGCAGATACGTGGCGAGCAGCGCCACTCCCGCCAGCAGAATTGCCAGCGAGACGAACACCAGCGGATCGTGCGCCGTGACGCCGAAAAGCATGCTCTTGATCAGGCGGGTCAACCCGAAGGCTCCCGCAACGCCGACGCCGATGCCGGCCAGCGCCAGGCGCATTCCCTGGCTGACGATCATGTTTCGTACGGCCCGGGGGCTTGCTCCCAGTGCCATGCGAATTCCGATTTCCTGTGTCCGCTGCTCCACGGAATAGGAAATCACTCCGTAGATTCCAATCGCCGCGAGCAGCAGCGCGACGGCCGCAAAGATGGAAAGCAGCGCGGTGTTGAAGTTCTCGCGCGCCGCGGATTGCGCCACGATCTGGTCCATGGAACGGATATTCCCGACCGGCAGCCCGCCGCTCGCGACGCGAAGCTGCTCCTGAATCTGCTTGCTGAGTGTAAAGGGAGGAACTTTGGTCCTGACCGTCCAGACCAGCGGCGCCAGCTTATTGCTCAATGCCATCACGCCGTCGTTCACCTGCGCCACGGGAACGTACATCGTGGGAGGCGGATCCTGGTTCAGGCCGGCGTCTCTCACGTCGCCCACCACGCCCACGATCTGGCGCGGCGCCTCGGTGAATTCCGGTCCAACACCTTTCCCAATCAGAATTTCCTGCCCGATTGGGTTGCCGTTCTTCCAGTATTTCCGTGCAATCGCGTCACTGATGATGGCCACGCGCGGCGCTGAGGCCGTATCCTGGTCCGTAAACGCCCGGCCGCGCAGCAGCGGAATCTGGAAAGCCTTGAAATACTCCGGCGAGACGAAGGCCCAAAGCGCGTCGCCCGTGCTCGAGCCGGGTTCGGAACCCGGATGTCCCTTGAGGTCGAAGGGAAGGTCGTACGCTCCGGTCAGCGGCAGCCAGGCCGAATCACTCACAGCCTCAACGCCCGGAATGGCGCCCACGCGCCGCTCGGCCTCGCGCCCGAGTTCCGCCACCGGCGCTGTCTTCTCGAACCGCTTGCCCGCAATAGACATGTCCATGGTCAGGACGCGATGCGGGTTGAAACCGGGATCGACGGATTCCATGGCGAAAAAAGTCCGGATCAGCAGCGCCGCGCCGATCATCAGCACCAGGGCCAGCGCCATTTCGGACATCACCAGCACGGACCGCGCCTTGTTCTGGCGCAATCCCGATCCTGAACGCGAGGCGCTTTCCTTGAGCGTGGAATTAAGGTCGGAGCGCGAAGCCGTCAGCGCCGGGATCAGTCCGAAAATAACGCCGGACAGGATCGTGACCGCCAGTGTAAACGACAGCACGCGCCAGTCCAGCCCGACGGCCGCGCCGTGCTCGCCGACGCGTGGGATATTGCCCGGATTGATTGCCAGCATGGCGCGCATGCCGATGATCCCCAGCAGCAGCCCCAGCGCTCCTCCCGCCGAAGAGAGCAGCACGCTTTCCGTCAGCAACTGGCGGATGATGCGCCAGCGGCCTGCTCCGACCGAGGCGCGAATGGCAATTTCCCGCTTGCGCAGCGTGGCGCGCGAAAGCAGCAAGTTCGCCACATTGGCGCACGCGATCAGCAGCAAAAAGCCCACCGCGCCCAGCAGAATCAGCAGCGCTGATTTGACGTTGGACACTTCCGAATCGCGCAGCAACTCGGCGCCGAAAGAGAGTTTTGGCCCCATCACGCGGGAAGCGGGAACGGCCTGCTTGAAAGGTCCCGCCAGCACTTTCAACTCCGCGTTTGCCTGGGCCAGCGTTGCTCCCGGCTTCAGTTTGGCCGCGCCCACGAGATAGTGCGCCTCATCCTGGCTTGCAGGGTCGGCCTGGAGCGGCATCCAAACGTCAACCGGCGGGTCCGGCTCGAAGGCCTGGCCGGCGACTCCGGTAATGACGTACGACTCCCCGCTCAGATCGATGGCTCTTCCCACGATCTTCGGATCGCCGCCGAAACGTCCGCGCCACAGCCCGTAGCTGATTACCGCCAGCTGCGGTCCGGCGGGCCGGTCTTCTTCGGGCGTGAACGGCCGTCCCAGCGCCATGGTCGTGCCGAACAGGCGAAAGTAATTCGCTGAAACGTGCTCGCCCTTCAATTGCTCCGGGCGATCGCCGCCGGTCAGATTGATCGCTTGGCTGCCGAAATTGTAAAGAGAGAAGTCCTGGAGCGCGTGCGTGGCCTTGCGCATGGCCATGAATTCCGGCACGGCCAGGCTGGCTTGGCTTCCGCGAGGGAACTTGAGCTCCAGGCGCACGAGGCGGTTGCTGTCTGGATAGGGAAGTGGTGACAGCAGAACCGTGTTGACCACGGAAAAAATCGCCGTGGTCGCGCCGATCCCCAGCGCCAGCGTGACAATCGCGATGGTTGTGAAGGCGGGACTCCTGCGCAATTGCCGCAAGCCGAATCGCAGGTCCTGAATCAGCGTTTCCATCGCCACCTCCGGCGGCTTGCCGGCAGGCGCGCCGCCGCTCGTCCGAGTCTATCAGCAAACCTGCCCCCGCATCACGAAAACTGATTCTTCCGCCTGCGCTCGGCCGACGGCTCTTTTCGCCGGCGCGGCGATCTATGACAGGCTCTGGAATGGCGAGTAAATCTTGATTGTCAGGCGTTCCGAAGCCTTAACCAGTTCGGGAGAAGGTGATCCGTAAACGTCAAAAGTCCAGTCGCAGATTTTCAGCAGCGCTGCCAGCGTGGGTCCGAGATTGGCAATGTGCGCCAGGACCGCGTTCGAGTCTTTGTAGGATTCCCGAACCACGCATTGCGTTTTGTCCTCGCTGAAAAACCAATCGTACTGGGTCGTGCCCAGGTCCTTTTCGCGAACCGTGCGCATGCAGTCGGCGGCGAGCGCCTTGAATTCTTCGAGCTTGCCCTCATGAATCGCTCCCCGAGCGGTCACTTGAATCGTGCTCATGGGCTTCTCCTGTGTTGCTGAATTCGGCCGGAGTTTCCGCCATCGACTTCCGAACATATCGTCAGCATACGCCCGTTCGCCGCGCTGGGCGTCGGATCAGTGCGGCCCGTTTACCGTGTCATCCCTTGTCTGTTTCGACGCCGAACTGCCTTGCGTACTCGGCGGTCAGCCGTTGCCACGCGGCGGATTTCATCCAGTCGCCGCCGCTGATGCGTCCGATGGGAGTTCCGCCCAGCAGGTTTTCCAGCACGTCGAACGAAATGTGCCAGCCCGCCGCGCCCCACGTAACGTAGCGGCGATTGATGCTGTGCCACAGCGTCAGCCGAGTGCCGCCGCCGATCGATTCAAGTTCCCATCGCATGTCCCCGCATTCGAGCAATCGCGGCGCCTCCGCGCGCGTCACCTTAGTTTCGACCACATTTTGCGTTCCCGCCCAGGTCAGTTTCACTGTTCCCACCTTCGCCAGGCTCGCGTTCGAATCATACGGAGCCCACTCGGCGAGATGCGCCGGGTCGGTCAGCGCCTGCCACACTTTTTCCGGCGAGTGGCGCAGTTCGCGCGTCAGAATCATCGTCCATTTCTCGCCGTCCTTTCGAACTTCCACCCGCCGCGCCGGACCCGGTTCATACTGCCCGCTGTCAGTCACTTTTTCCTCCTTCCGTCAGCCTGCGGATGAATCATTATCCCTGCCAGCGCATCAGTTGCGTAATCTGAACCAGATTGCCGCAAGTGTCCTTGAGTACGGCGATTTTGGAAGCAGTCACGTCCTTGGGCGGCACGGTGAATTCGACGCCTTTCGCTTTCATTCGCTCGTAATCAGCCTGCAGATCGTCGGTAAAGAACATCGCCGCCGGTTGGCCCTGCTGGAACATCGCCTGCTGATACGTTTTGGCCGCGGGATTGTTGTTGAGCGCCAGTTGCAGTTCCGTGCCTTCAGGCTCCTCCGCCGAAGCCACCGTCAGCCAGCGGTACGAACCCTGGCCGAAGTCGTTCTTCTTCACAAACCCAAGAACTTCGGTATAAAAGCGCAGAGCCTTTTCCTGATCGTCCACATGCACACTGGTGATTTTGATTTTCATTTCACTTCTCCTTTATCGATTGCGTTTGCGGTTGAGGCTGCTGAGCTTTCTTCCTGATTTCCTGGTCGCCGGCTTGGATTGCTCCATGCGATCCAGGTGCCGCTCCAGAGCGTCCACGTGCGCGGACCAGAACCGGCGGAACGGTTCGAGCCAGTCCTCCACTTCCCGGAACGGCTCGGGCCTCAGCCGGTAAAGTCGCCGCTGCGCGTCCACCGTGGACGCGACAAATCCGGACTCGCGCAGCACGCGCAGGTGTTTGGAAACGGCGGGCTGCGGCATTCCGAGCCGCCACTCGATTTCCCCCACCGACTGCTCCGACCGCACCAGCAGGCTCAGAATGGCACGTCGGTTCGGCTCGGCAATGATTTCAAAAACGGACTCCATGGACCGTATATACTCTAACAGGCATATACGTGTCAAGGTATATGTACAAATTATTTTTCCGGTCCGGGGCAGGGAAGGTATCGCTGGTTGACTTTTAGTGTTTGTGATTCCGCGGGTGGAGGGACATTCGGTTCAGATCACGGACCCTGCCAATCGAGGGCGTAGATTTCGAAAACACTGTTGTCGCGCGGCGCGACAAATTCATCCTGGCGCGATAGCCCGAACCACGGTCCAAGCGCGCCGATAATCACTGTCCAATTCGTCTTCTCGCGGATGCGTTCGACCTTGCGATCGCTGAGCCGCACGCGGAAGTAGCGGAACCCGCCGTTGACCATGCCCCAAAAATAGAGGCTCTTCGCGTCATGCGACCACATCGGACCTTCGCCTACCGGGACGTTGATGAATGACCATTTTCGGCTCGCAAAGCTGTAGATGGCAAGCCGGGCGTTACTCTTGGCCGCATCGCCGGTGGTCGCAGCGATCGACCGACCGTCCGGGGACCACTCGGGGGCGTGAAGATTTTGTGTTCCGGGGACAGTTTCCGTTTTCCCGGTTACAAAGTCGAATATTTGAAGCGAGTGCGGGCCCGTTCGCGCATCTCCCTCGGTATAGAGAAGGTGAGTCCCGTCGGGAGACCAGGATGGCGAGCGGTTTCTCTGATGCTCGCCGCCAATTCGCCGGATCAGTCCGCCTTCGGTGTTGACGACATAAACCCCCTGCGGCTTGCCCGGTTCTTTCGCCTCAAAAGCAATTTTCGCCCCCGTGGGCGACCAGGCCGGCTGCGCGGCGACCACCGGAGGAAACGTCAAGCGAAGCCGGTCCGTGCCGTCCGTCCGCGCTCGCCACAAGCTATGTGTGGAAGGGTCCACATAAGCAGCCCATTTTCCATTTGAGTTCAAGCTCACGGACTCGCCCGAAAGCGCAGGCAGATAGTTTGCCCATTCTCCCGTCTTTGCATCAAGTTGGATGAACCTGGCGTGGCGCTCCGCGCCAATCAGAAATATCCTGTTGCTTTCATTGCTGAACGTATAATCGCCCACCGGGTCGATGACGCCGGTGGAAAGCGGATATGCTCGGTGGCCCAGCCACTTCAGCGCGCGGCCTTTTTCGGGAACCACGCACAGCATGTCCGAATTGTTATCCCAGATGCCGAACAAAAAGTAACTGCCGTCCCGGTTCCAACTGCCGGATCCTTCCAGCGGGTAGCTGTGCCATCCGGGGAAAACCTGATGCGCGTCTGAGCCGTCGGCGCGGACTTCCCACAGCGCGTGTTCGAAGGATTTTGGTGTCATCAGCGAAAAGCGGATTGTTGACCCGTCGGGGCTGAAATGCGGCTTGATGGGAACGCCCGGGGCTCGAAGAACCAGATGATTCCCCGTGCCGTCTCGGTTGACGACGTAGAGGTCCGTCATGGGGTCCTGATTCGAAGCATAGACGATTTGCTCGCCGTCGAGCGAGAAGGCCGCCTGGCGCGCGTTGAAACTCCCGACCTGATGCAGTTCGCCGCCTTCGGTGGACATCGTAAACAAGTGATACGGCCGCTTCGTGGCGGGCGGCGGCCCGCCCGGCCCATCTCTTGAAATCAGCAGCATCTCCGTGCCGTCGCTGCTGATGTCCTGAATCGACTGATGTTCAAGCGGCGTGGGGAAAATCCTGGTCTCTCCGCCGCGCACGGACACGGAAGCGACCTCCCACTTTCCGTTCACATACTCCTCAAAGAAGATCCTTGATCCCTCGTCCAGGACCTCGCCGGCCTTCAATTGTCCATCGCTCGACAATTGGACCATACGGAGGGTTTTGGGAGGCCGCATCACGCCCGCCCGCCCGCTCCACTTGAAATAGATCAGCCCCAGGGCCAGCCCAATGATGATCACGCCTCCCGCCGCCAGGGCGAGCCTTCCGGCGCCGGGCTTATCCTTCGCTCGCTGTCTTTCCGGAATCCCGGCAGCGGGCGCGGTCTGTCCCGCAAAAATTGCGGTTTGCGCTTCGGGAAGCGGCAGAATCGCGTCCCCGTTCGAAGGCGCAGCGGCCTCGGCATTTGATTCTGGCTTCGCTTCAGATAGCGCGGAATTTCCGTTGCCCGACGCCGCGGAAGCTGCGATCCTCACCTCGGCAACCAGCCGATAGCCGCGCCGCGGAACGGTTTCAATGTAGCGGGGCTTTTCCGCATCGTCGCCCAGAACCTGCCGCAATTTTTTGACGGCGGTGTTCAGGCTGTGCTCGAAGTCAACAAACGTGCCGTTGGGCCAAAGTCTTCTTTGCAGGTCCTCGCGCGTCACCAGTTCTCCCGGACGTTCGAGGAGCGTTCTGAGGATTTGGAATGGCTGTTCAGCAAGCCGGGTTCTGGTTCCGTTGCGGCGCAGTTCTGCTGTATGAAGGTTCAGCTCGAACTCGCCGACTTCGACGACTTTCGCGCTACCCGTGTCCATAAAAGGGGGGTCGAAAACAGTCGCAGGATTCTACTCTTCCGCTAAGTGTGTGTCAATAGTCCAACCTCTAACCTCCTGATGTCTCAATAGTTAACCCGCTCACCCGGAAGTCACCTCATTTTCACCGATTGTGCATTGCGTCACATTTTCATCCGCTCTAAGCTGCGCCCACTTCGCAGGCCGTTCGTCCGGCCGCGATGGGCAAGTCGGGGAGCGATAGAGATCTAAACTTTCAATCAGCTGAGGAGGGGACAAAAATGTCTCGCAACTGCGGAAGTTCTGTGAAAACCAAACTGCAATGTGTCTTGCGATTCCGAAACGCGGCGCTGGCGGCGGTGTTCGTCGCGCTCGCAGTTGCGGCGCCGTTGAAGGGCGCTACCATCACTGTGACCAGCACCGCTGACAGCGGTCCGGGCTCTTTGCGGGCGGCGATTGCCAGTGCCAGTTCGGGGGACACGATCAGCTTCAACCTTCCGGCCTACCCCGCCACGATCTCGCTGGCCAGCACACTCTCAATCACCACCAGCCTGACCATCAGCGGTCCCGGAGCGGCTAACCTGGCGATCAGCGGGAACAACGCCGTTCAAGTACTTTACATAAGCTCAGGGACTACCGTTACCATTACGGGCATCGCCATCGAGAACGGAAGCAGCAGCAGCGAATCCACAGGCAACGCTGCCCTCCAGGGCGGCGGAATCCACAACGACGGTTCCCTCACGCTTGGCCAGTGCACGCTGTCAGGAAGTTACTCGGATCAGGGAGGTGCAATTGCCAACACGGGCTCCGCGACCATCAACGAGACTACGATAACTGGGAACTCTGCACACTTTTGGGGCGGCGGAATCCAAAGCACAGGTACGGTGATAATAACCAACAGCACCATCTCAGGGAACAACAACGCCTATCCTGGCGGCGGTATTGCAAATCTAGGAACTATGAAAGTTCTCAACAGCACGATCTCAGGCAATACTTCCGGCTACGAGGGCGGTGGCATTGCGAATGTCGACGTCCTCACCGTCATCAACAGCACTTTTTACGGGAACCGATCCAATAGCGGGTTCGGCGGCGGTTTGTCGAGTGGTGGAGGCAATGTGAGCGCCAGGGCCGAGGTTGCCTTCAGCACCTTCTTCGGCAACGGGACCGGAAGCAACAACTACGCCGGCGGGGCTGTTGCAAGCCTTGGGGGGAGTCTCGTGCTGAGGAGCACAATTCTGGCCAACTCCTACGCCATTCCGCAACTTCGCAATTCGAACTGCTACGTTGGGTCTTCCTGGGCAGGTGGGCCAGGAACTCTGGCGTCACAGGGATACAATCTCTCCGATGACAGTTCTTGCTCGGCCTACCTTTCTCAAGCGAGCGACAACAATGGTTCTGCAGCAGGGCTCGACCCTAATGGCCTTCAAAGCAACGGCGGGCCGACTCAGACAATCGCACTCACGGCAAGCAGCCCTGCCGTGGACATTATCCCCGCGTCCGCCTGCACGGATACCAGCGGCAATCTGGTTACGACCGATCAGCGCGGCGTGCCGCGCCCACAGGATGCGAACTGCGACATCGGCGCCTTTGAGTTGGTCATTCCCGAGGGCAACGACCCCGGACCCTCGATCACGAGCGTGACCGGGAACATCTCTTCTCCTGTGGCAATGGGGACAGTAAGCACGCTCACGGCCACGTTCACGGATGTCGGCTTCAGCTCGGACACCTACACTCTGACCATCCTGTGGGATGGGACTAACAGCCTGACAACTTCCACGGGCACGCCGGCCACGACGGTGACGGTTGCCAATGCGACGTCAGGCAATCCCACCGTGACCGCCGCGACCTCGGGCTCCGTCGGCACGTTCGGCCCCTGCACGGGCAGCTACAATGCCGCCAATCCTTCCTTCACCGTGAATTGCAGCTACACCTACCCGGCGGACGGCGTTTATACGATTGATCTGTCGGCGGTGGATGAGCAGGGCAACGGCGTGAACGGGCCTTCCAATCCTTACGCCTACCAATATGCCGTAGTCTATAACCCGAACGCCGGGTTCGTGACCGGCGGCGGCTGGATCAATTCCCCAGCTGGCGCCTGCACGGGATTTCTCAGCTCTTGCACGCCCGATTTGGCCGGCAAGGCGAATTTCGGCTTCGTCTCCAGGTATCAGAAAGGCGCTTCCTTGCCAACCGGCGACACCCAGTTTCAGTTCCAGGCGGGCAGCCTGAACTTCCACAGCAGCACCTACCAGTGGCTGGTGGTTGCCGGCGGCATGGCGCAGTACAAGGGGAGCCAGGGGACCATCAACGGCTCGGGCAACTACGGCTTCCTGCTGACGGCCTGCGATGCGGAGGTGACGGGAACCTGCGCAGGGGCCGGCAGTGACACGTTCCGCATAAAGATATGGGACGACGCAACGGGAAGCGTCGTTTACGACAACATGCTTGGCCAAACAGACACCGCTACACCTACAACCGCCATCGGCGGAGGAGCAATCGTCATACACAAGTGAGCCGGAGAATCGGGTAGGGATTCTTGGCTCCTCACTATTCAACCGCTGACTGAATTTCACAGATGCCGTCGCTCCGAGCGAATCGGGGCGGCGGTGCCCGGGTGGCAACTCACCAGCCGTCTAGCCGATCATCGCCTGATACGCCAGCACCTGAAAATCCTGTCGCGGGAACTCGAGATTAAACAAGTGCTGGGTCATGAAGATTCCGACCAATTCCGTTTTCGGGTCCACCCAGTAATAGGTATTCGCGGCGCCCGCCCATCCAAACTCGCCCGCGGAGCCGGGCAAGCCGGATTCCGCCGGACTCAACAGCACTCGCGAGCCGAGGCCGAATCCGTAGCCGGGAAAGGGGATGGCCGCGATGCTGAGAGGCAACAGGCTTGCCGGAAGGTGGTTGGTGTGCATCAAATCGGCGACGGCCGGGCTGATGATGCGTTCGCCATCGAGTTGGCCGCGGTTGAGCAGCATTTGCGCGAAGCGCAGGTAGTCTGCGGCGGTCGAAAACAGGCCCGCGCCGCCCCGTGCCCAGGTGGTGGTGTTATCGGCCGGATAGGTCTTCGACACATCGAGCGGCCCGGGTGTGGCATTCATGGCTTCACTGAATGAATGCAGAGCGATGTCCGCCCGGCCGTACATTGCGGCGATGCGCGCGCGATTCTGCTCCGGCACGGAAAAACCGGTATCGCCCATCCCGAGCGGAGTAAAGATGCGCTCCTTCAGGAAGTCCTGAAGCGGGTGATCGGAGAGAACCTGAATCAGCTGCGCGAGCACGTCAATCGACATGCAGTAATGCCAACGCGTGCCGGGCTGGAAGGCGAGCGGCAGGCGCGCCAGCTCATTGACGACGGATTCAAGCGAGCTCCCCGGATTTCTGAGAAGCCCGGATTCCTGGTACATGGCGCCGACCGGGGTATCTTCCTGAAAGTTGTACGTGAGTCCGGACGTGTGCGTAAACAAGTCGCGAACCAGAATCGGGCGGACGGGATCGGCGAGAGGCCTGCCTTCACCGTTCCACACTTTGACTTTCTCAAATGCGGGCAGATACTTCGCGATTGGTTCGAAGAGATGAAACCGGGCCTCCTCGTAGAGAGTCATGAGCGCCGTGCAAACGATGGGCTTCGTCATCGAGAAAATGCGGAAGATTGCCGACGCGTCGAGCGGTACCTGCTTCGCCTGGTCGCGGAAGCCGGCGTGTTCGAAATGCACGATCCGGCCGCGGCGCGCTAGCAGCGTCGTGATGCCGTAGAAATTCCCGGAAACCACGTACGATTGCATTCTTGGCCCGATGCGGGCCAGGCGGCGGGCGTCAAACCCCTCTTGTTCTGCGGCGGCAATTGGCGTCATATTGAAAAAGTATATCGCAGAGCGGCGTCGGCGCAGACTTCGCTTTCCAATCTCTGCGCGACGGCTGCAAAGTAGAGTAATTTCGTCGCACACAGCGCTCCGCTCCGAGCATATCAGAAAAAAATGGGACGATTGGGACGTTCGGGACGTTTTCTCAAAAAATTGAATTTGCGCTGAAAATAAGCCGCTTATGCCAAAAATAGTTCGCTCAAGGGGTCATTTAAACACGCCGATTGTTTACTTTTGTCACTCCCTCCCGTTCGACAAAGTCTCCACATTGCAGTTGACATGCGCCCCACAAACGGTACGATAATGTTCGGGTTCGTTGAATAATCCGCCGTGACAAGGTGACCATTTGGAACAGGCAATGACTCCGGAACAAGTCGAGCAGGTGCGCGAAAGGCTCCAGCAGGAACTGCGAAGCCAGTCGGACCAGATCCAGAAGCTCATGGAAAGCGTCCGGGCTCTTTCAAGGCAGCAGAGCCGCATGGAGCAGATGGCGCGCGAGCAATTTGATTCCCTGACGGCGGGCAGTTTGCCGGCCGGGGGCGCAAGGCTTACGTTCGAAAAGCTGCTTTCCTCCGTTCGCAACCTGATCACGGCCACCGACGCTGAGCAGGTTTTCGAGTCGCTCACTGAAGAAGCCGATCAAATGGGCGTGCGATGCGCTGTCTTCGACATTCGCGGGAAGGCGGCCTGGGGTTTTTCCGCCAAAGGCTTTGACGGCGGCATCAGCCGAAAGGCGCTGCGTGCGCTGGTCATTCCGCTCAATCAGGACAACCCCTTCCGCCGGGTGTATGACATCGGCGGCCATGTGGATTTGACCGTGAATGACCTTCATCGAAACCGGAATGTGGTGAATGCGTTCAAGCCTTCATCGGACTCACAGATCCTGTTACTGCCCATCCGTTCTGCAGGTTCCGTTACCGCAATCTTCTATTGTGATCCCAAGGCAGAAAGCGGGCCACTTCCAGTTGATGCCTTGAAGATTCTTACGGAATTCGCTGGTGCGCAGATTGATCGGTTGATGGCGCTTTCGGGCGAAATCGTCTCGAGGCCTACCGAATCCCCCGTGCGCGAAACGGCGGAGCCCGCCGAACCGGCTGAACCCGTCGAAGTGGTCGAGCCCAGTGCTCCCGCAGCCGAACCTCAACCGAGTGAGCCTGAGCCAGCAGTCGCGGAGCCTGTTGCGCCTCCCGAACCCGCAATGGAAGCTCCTGCTCCCGAGTCCGCCGAGGCTGCGCCCGAGCCACAACCCGAGGCCGAGGCGACTCCGGAAGTGGAAGCAGAGGCTGTGCCCGAGCCCTCGTCTGCGGCCGCGCCTGCTGAACCGCCTGCGGCGGCCGCCCCCAGCCTCGATCAGCTTTCCGAGGCTGACCAGAAGATTCACAAAGACGCCAAGCGCTTCGCAAAATTACTGGTGTCTGAGATCGAGTTGTACAACAAGGTGAAGGTCGGCGAGGCCAGAAAGAACAAGGATATTTACCACCGCCTGAAATCGGATATTGACCGCAGCCGTCAAACCTACGAAAGGCGGTTCGGCAGCACACTCGGCAAGCAATTCGACTACTTCCACGAGGAGCTAGTCCGCCTGCTCGCGGAAAACGACCCGTCAGCACTTGGCTCCGATTATCCCGGCTCGTCAGCGTGACCAGATTCTCCCCGGCGACATTACGAACGTTTTTCGCGTGGGTGCTGGCGGCGTGCTTGCTTGCCGGCGCTTCGTGCGCCTGCGCGTCCACGGCAAAGCTTCCGTCCCGCCTGATTGTTCTGGCTCGCAACGCCAAACACAAACGAAACTGGCGAGCTCTCTTGCGTTACGCGCATTCGCGCATTTCTGAAAGGGATCGCGGCTGGGCGCTTTTCGTGCTCGGTTACCGCGAATACGAGGCGGCTGAATACGCGCTCGCCGAAAAAAACCTGGTTTCGGCCGCGAAAACGGGATTTCCGTTCTCGGACCTTGCGACCTACTACTCTGCGTCCGCTGCCTATAAAAGCAACGCACCTGCCCGGACCGCGAACCTTTTGCAGTCTTTTTCCGAGCGGTATCCAAAGTCCACGGCTTACGAGGACGCGGAAGAATTGCTTGCGTGGGCCAATCTCAAGATGGAAAAGCCCGAGGAGGCGATCCGAGTTTTGACGGCAATTCCCGCCGTTCGCGAACAGCCAAATCTTGCGCTACTCCTTGGGCGCGCAGACCGGAAGGCCGGTCGGCTTCTGGACGCCGCAACCGCTTATCAGGGAGTTTATTACGCATTCCCGGGCACGAGCCAGGCCGGGGCGGCTGCGCACGCCTTGGCCGAACTGAAAGTCAACCTAGGCTCCAGGTTCCCTCGCGTTTCCGACCGGATAGCAACGGCACGAGCGGAAAAGCTGGCCAAGTCCGGAAACTGCTCTGAAGCCCTTGAAGCATACGGCCAGTTGTTGAAAGAAAGGCGGGACAGCGCGTTTGCCTGGCAGTGGAACATCGGACGGGCGCGTTGCCTGAACCGGACAGGGAAGGCGGATGAGGCCATCGAGACACTGATCCGGGCAACTCCGGCATCTTCCGCGACAGACGCGGAACGGCTTGAAGTCCTGACCGAGTCATACATTCGGAAGAAGGACGACAATTCCATCGCCAGCGTGCTGAAGCAGATGGAAACCACGCATTCGGCCTCTTCGCAATATGCACAGGCGCTTCGGCTTGTCGCTGACTACTACATGGATAAGCCGGATCTGGCAATGGCGACGACTTTCTTCCACACGCTCGCCAGCGATTTTCCGGGAACGGCGGAAGGAGCCGTGGGAAGCTGGGGCGCGCCACTCCTCGAATATTTGCAGGGGCAGCCCGACGCAGCGCGGACTGATTTTCAAAAATTGATTAGACGGTACCCTGACTCGCCGCGGGTTCCAGCCGCACTCTACTTTTTGGGAAGGATAGAGGAACGGGCGGATGCCTGGACCGGGGCTCGGGAATACTTTGACATGCTGCGAAAGAACTTCGTGCACGACTATTATGCAGTGGAGGCGGAGAAGCGTCTCCGCGGGCTCACGGCCGAAGGGAGGGCGCACAAAGGCAGGGACGGCAAGCAGAATCCAAATTCCATTCGAAAGCTTGCAGACCTTCTTCCCCGTCGTGACGCCGCCAGTCTCAGTGCCTGCGATCCAGCTCCGGACGCCGCACTACTTGTTCCTTACTTTGATCTCCAAAGGCTCGGTCTGGATGACTTGGCACGAAAAACGGCCTCCAGCTTTACCTCGCGGGAACGGCGGACAACTGGTTTTCTCATCAATCTGAGCAAGCTTGATGCAGAAGCCGGCCGGCCTGATCTCGCCATACGCCGCGCAAAGCAGGTTTCGCCGGAATACGAGCGTTACCGGTTTGACGAACTCCCCGCGAGGATCTGGGATTTGCTCTATCCGCGCTCATATTGGAGGATCGTGCGGGCACGGGCAGCCGCAAACCGGCTGGATCCTTATCTTGTCATGGCGTTGGTCCGGCAGGAATCCGGCTTTTATCCCCGGGCCACATCGCCTGCGGACGCTCGTGGCCTGATGCAGATTCTTCCCAGTACAGCCTCCAGCCGTCGGTCCCGGCGAATCATTCGAAAGCTTTATGAGCCTTCGTTCAACGTTCGCCTCGGTTGCATGTATCTGCGTGAACTTCTGAGGCGGTACAAGGGCAATCTGGCGGCGGCACTTGCAGCCTATAATGCCGGACCCAGCCGAGCGGACGCGTGGCTGGCCAGATTTCCTTCGCAGTCCTCGGATGAGTTCATCGAGACGATTCCTTTCCCCGGGACACGAGTTTATGTAAAAGCCGTCTTCAGGGACGCAGCGATGTACCGAATGATGCTGACCGGATCAGCGAAGTACCAGACCTGCGGCGCTCGAAGCAGCCGGCGCGGCTCGCGTCACGGGAGGATTTCCCATTGAGGTTCGAAGCCCGAAGCCGCGTAATTGACCAGGCTGTCGAGGAATGTCGTCGCAAAGGGGTCGGTGCCGTAACTCGAGGCCAGTGAAAAAGTGCAGACGATCAGTTTTCCCTTGCCGTATCTCGCCTGAACCAATGTCGCCACGTTGTCCCGGAGCCAGCCGTAAAACATGCCCGCCAGCACATCGCCGAAGTCCTTGGCGGGGATTCCACTGACCACGGCTCCGGGCGTGATCGCCTCCGACTCGAAGCTCTGGAGCGTGTCGAAGCCGATTCCCTTGAATGGCGGACTCTTCTTTCGGACCCAGGGAAAATCAGAAATCCAGTCGCCGCTCAGGTCTCCACTGCGCGGGACCACCTCGACACCCGGGGCAAGTTCCTCCTTGGCGGCGGGCAGCAGAATAACCCGTCCGCCGGATTCCAGCTTTTGCTTCACCGCCTGGTCAAAAGTAGAGGCAATCATAACCGGATACGTTTCCTGGCCGGACGGCTCCTGGTAACTGCGTTCCCGCATCTCGGCCACAAGCCGGCGCAGGGCACCCTTCGGATCGTGGAAGGACACCGGCGGAGGCAACTCGGGTCTTACTTGGGGGTAAAAATAGAGATCCAGAGAATTTTCCGCGATGGACTTGCCATTCAGGAGAAGGTTCGCTTTTAGAACCTGGTGCTCCGCAATTGAAACCGCGGGCACGGTAAATTCAATCTGGCCGGCCTTCATAGTAGTTCCTGAAGAAACCTCCGTTAACGCAAAGCTGCCGTGCAGAGATGTTCCGCCAACCTCCCATTGCACGGTTGCTCCCGCGAGGTCGGTCGGACTGTAATCCGAAAGGTACACCGTCGCGATGACCCGCGAGCCGGGGTAGAAGTTCCGCTGACCGGCTCTCAGGATCAGCAGGTCGTCTCGCTGGAGGGCGGCCAGGTCCGCAGAATAAACCTTGGGATTCCGCCACACATCGAGAAGGCCGTTCGATTCCCAATTGGTGTCGCAGAACTCAGTGATGACGTAGCCCTGAATTTGCGAATGCATTCGCAGGCTGCCGATTTCGTACCGCAAAGCCTGGAATTGGTGCCATTCCGTTGCCTCCGAGAGTGCCCGCAGGCTGGGGAAAAGGGAGTTGTAGCCATAATCCCGGAATCTTTGTTCAAAGCCTTCCGGCAAAGTGAATTGATTGCCGTTGAATGGCCTGGAAAACCACCACGGGAGAGGTTCGGGCACGACGGGCAGTCCCCAATTACCGAATTCCGAAAGGATCAGCGGTTCGTCGCCTTTGGGCGCGGCATCGCCGTAAGGACTGAAAATCCATCCAGGGCGGGTGGCGAAATCGGAAACAAAACGGTCAAAGTCGGCGGAGTGGTCGGGAATTGCGTTGTAGTTGTGAAAATCCGCGACATCGGTTTCCATGTGAAAGTTGTCGCAGCAGGGACTGTTGTCATCGACCAGCCATGGCACGATTTTCTTTGCCTGCGCATAGGTGCTCTTGAGCCAGGTCCGGTCGGCCGCCTCCTTCAGATTAGCACCCCAACTTTCATTGATGATGCTCACCTGAACAATAGAGGGATGATTCCAGTCACGCTCGGCCATGCCGCGCAAAGTATCGAGTGCGCGAGCCTCAGAATAGGCTGTCAGCTTGTCCCAATTCGGGATTTCGTACCAGATCAGCATCCCTGTTTCGTCCGCGGCTTCGAGGTAGCGCGGATCGGGAATCTTAATGTGACAGCGGAGAAGGTTCAGGCCCAGGGCTTTGGCCTTCTTCATTTCCGCAATCAGGTAATCGAGCGATGGAGGAACGTACCCGGTGTCAGGAAAAAAATCCTGGTCCAGCGCGCCGCGCAGATAGATGATTTTCCCGTTCAAATAGAACTTGCCGTCCCGTGCCGCGAAGGTTCGGAAGCCGAAACGGTAGGATTCCGAATCTCCCGAACTGAGCTGAAGGTGGAGCGTATAGAGCGAAGGATGATCCGGGCTCCAAAGGTCGGGTTTCGGGGTCGTGCCAGAAAAAACCGCCTCACCTTGTCTAGGTTTGAGAGTGAGATTGGATTGCCAGACGAGCCTGCCGTCCGGCGCCAGAACTTCGCCATGAACCGTGTCAGCTGCGGAAGGATTGCCGGCGGTGAAAGCGTTCTCGACCTGAACGTGAATGGAGAAGACGCCGTCCATTCCCGCCGTGATGTGAACGCCGCTGAAGTGGATGTGGGGGAGAATCCTGACGTCGACGCCCTGCCACAGGCCGCTGTTTTCGATGTACCAGTTTTGCTTGCCGTGCTGAATCTCGTCGTACTGGATTCCCTCGACCGGATGTCTGGGCCCGGGATCGGTGACTCGGACCGCGACCTGATTCTGGCCGGTCCGGAGCAGGGAAGTAACGTCAAATTCAAAAGGAAGATAACCGCCCTCATGCCTGCCCATTTCGTGTCCATTCACAAAAACTTCGGCGCGGTAGTCCACCGCCCCAAAATGGAGCAATGCCACTTGATCAGCGGCGAGGCTCGGCGCCTCGAACGAGCGCCAGTACCATGCGACGCCGGAATAATTCTGCAAATCGTCGAACTGCAATTGCCATGATGAGGGCACGCGAATCGGCCGTACGTTCGGGGCGTTCGCGAGGTCCTGAATGGTGAGCGAGCCGGCGGGGTCGGCGAGAAAATGCCAGTCGCCGTTGAGCGATATAAGGCGATGCGGTGCGCCCGGTGAGGAGGTTTGCGCATTCAGCTTGAGTGCTGTCATGGCAGCGATGCCGGCCAAAATCAGAATCACCGCCTGGGCCCTTTTTGAATTCACGCATCCTCCTTCGTTGTGCATTTCAAGTATGCCTTAAACGACGGGCCGGGCGTAATATCTCTCTATGGATAGCCTCCTAGAAAGCAAAGAGCCAGTCGCGGCAAGGCCTCGATTCGATGCCGCGATTGCAATCATCAGGAAAGTCTTTGTCTTGCTCTTCGGACCGGAATCGAGCAAGCAGACTTCGCACTTATGGCCGCGTTGGTTTTTCCTCCGCGCACTTGGAGCGATTTTCTTTTCAGCTTTTTATTCTCTTGCTTTCCAGATAGAAGGCTTGATCGGTCCGCGTGGAATTCTGCCAGCTAGCAGCTATCTGGATTTTCTCGCCCGCAACACGGGATGGCAGCGGTATTGGTTTGCGCCCACCCTGCTTTGGCTGGGCAGCGGCACGACGGCGATGGACGTTCTGGTGTGGGCGGGGATGATTGCTTCAGTGCTGCTCTTTTTCAATTTCTGGCCGCGAGGCACCATCGCCGTCGCTTTGATTGCCTTTCTTTCCTTCATCGCGGCGGCGCGTGACTTTGCCAACTATCAGTCGGACGGCATGTTGCTGGCTGCCGGTTTTATCAGTCTGTTTTTCGCTCCCGCGGGATGGCGGCCGGGGCTAGGTGAATCGAGTCCGCCCTCCCGCGCCAGCCTGTTTCTGCTGCAGTGGGAATGGCTTAGGATTTATTTCGAGTCGGGCGTCGCCAAGCTCGCCAGTCACGATCCCGAGTGGCGGCATTTGACAGCAATGGACCAGTATTATCAAAACGGTCCGCTGCCAACCTGGATCGGATGGCACGTTCAGCAGTGGCCGCATTGGTTCCAGGCGGCCACTGCGCTCGGCACGCTGATCATTGAACTTGGAGTGTGCTGGCTCTTTCTTCTGCCGAGGCGGTTTCGAATCGCGTGTTTCCTGATTCTGACCCCATTCCAGATCGGGATCATTCTTACGGCCAACTACGCCTTTCTGAATTATCTGGTGCTTTTCCTTGGATTCCTGCTTCTGGACGATCGAGTGTTTGAGGCGCTGAGTTTGCGACGCTGGGCGCAAAGGCTGGTTGCGCCGCTTCGCCGTATCCGGCTTCTTCCTTCCGCGCTGTCGGCGTCAGTGGCCGTGGCGCTGAAAAAGCATCCGCTGCTCCGATTGATACCCGCGGCTTTCTTCCTGACCTGGATCTTCTATGCCGACACGGCTTTGCTCGTGCGAATGGTCGAGCCATCTTTGCCGCTGCCCATGATGCCCGCGGAGATTCTTGATCCTTTTCGATTTGCCAATCAATACGGGCTCTTTGCGGTGATGACCAGGGCTAGGTATGAGATTGAGTTTCAGGGCTCGGAGGACGGCAAGGACTGGAAGGCTTATCCTTTCGGTTACAAGCCACAGGACCCGCACGAGGCCCCGGGGATTTATGCTCCTTATCAGCCCCGCTTCGAATGGAACTTATGGTTTGCTTCGCTCGACCAGTGGAGATCGAACATGTGGGTTCCGCGCACCGAAGAATTGCTTCTGAAGAACGACCCCGCCGTGCTCGAACTTTTCAAGCGAAACCCGTTTCCGCAAAAGCCGCCGCTGGAAGTCCGTGCCGTGATTTGGCAATACTGGTTCACCGATAGCGCCACGAGACAGAAAGCGGGCCTTTGGTGGCGAAGAAAACTGCTCGGGCTTTACGCTCCGGAACTCGAGCGCGAGCCGGACGGCAAGATCGTCGTGGTGGCCTGGCCCAAGGAAACGAGCCAGGTTTCTGATGGGCCGTGAGCACAAATGTCCCTATTGAAATCTGGCGAGACCTTCGGCCATTTCCATTTGGGCCGGAGTGTGATAGAAACGGGCGGAAATAGATTTTGTTTGAGGGGAGTGTCATATGAACGATGAATTCAACCGGAGAGATTTTATCAAGAAAACGACAGCGGGGACTGTTGCCGCTGGACTGGCTTTCGCAAAAGCCGGCGCCGCAAGGCCCGTGCCGCCGAGCGACCGGGTGCGGGTGGGCGCAATCGGAACGGGCCAGCAGGGAACCAGCGACTTTACAGCGTTCATGCGCCAACCGGACGCTGAAGTGGTGGCCGTCTGCGACATCTATCAGCCGCATCTCGATAGGGCTGCCCAGAGGGCCGTCGGCAAGGCCCAAACCTACAAGGATTTTCGCCAGGTACTCGACCGCAAGGATATTGATGTGATTGTGTGCGGCACTCCTGACCACTGGCACGCGCTGGTGATGACGGAAGCTTGCAAGGCGGGGAAAGACGTTTACGTGGAGAAGCCCATCAGCCACACGATCGATGAGGGCAAAGTGATGGTGGAGGCCGCCCGCAAGTACAATCGCGTCGTGCAGGTGGGGACTCAGCAGCGTTCAGGAATTCACTTTCAGAAGGCGGTCGAACTGGTGCAGGACGGAATGCTGGGCAAAGTCAGTTTTGTGCGGACGTGGAATTACGGAAATGAATATCCGCAGGGCATCGGTGACCCGCCGGATTCCGACCCGCCGTCGGACCTTGACTGGAACACTTGGCTGGGTCCTGCGCCCAAGGTGAAGTTCAACTGGAACCGCTTTGGGCCCAACCCTCCGGGTGGCCGTTTCCGCTGGTCCACGTTCCGGTATTTCTGGGATTACGCGGGCGGGTACATGACGGATTGGGGCGTCCACCTGATTGATATCGTTCAGTGGGCAATGAAGGTTGAGGCACCGAGCGTTATTACCGGCCAGGGCGGAAAGTATTACATTCAGGACAACGCTGAAACGCCGGACACTCTGCAGGTGACTTACGAATACGACAATCCGAAGTTCGTGTGCGTTTATGAAAATCGATGGGACAACGGCAACTCGATGTACGGCAAGGGATATGGCATCGAATTCCACGGCACGGACGGCACCATGTTCCTGGACAGAAGCGGCTTCCAGGTGTACCCGGAGCATGGAGTGGACGGCGATCCAACGAAAGCCCGAATGCCGGAAATGAAAATGGGGTCGGTTAACAATTCCCACGCCGATCACGTTCGCAATTTTCTCGATTGCGTAAAGTCGAGGAAGCGGCCGATCAGCGACATCGAGATCGGTCACCGCTCGACTAGCGCCTGCCTGCTGGGGAATGTCGCCCTTCGCAGCAAGGAAAGAATTGTCTGGGACGTTCAAAACCAGCAGCCGATTTCGGGCGGAGCCAAGGCGGGCAAATTCCTGACGCGCGATTACCGCGCGCCGTGGAAGCTGACGGTTTGACGCTGCGCTTTCCGCCATTCGTCTCGGAAGATTAATCACGTGTCGCTGAGTCTGCTACGGCAGGGAAACGGCGTAGATGGCATTCGAGCCGGGCGCGGAGGCGGCGTGTGCAATCAATCCGATGGTGTGCTGGCCGTCGCCGGCCATGGATTGAACGGTTTGGGGGGCGGGGCCAAGAATCAGCAGATCCTGCGGAGAGGTTTCTTGGACTGCCTGGCCATTGCAAAAGCAGTAGAGGCCAAGGTCATCCGGGTGTGCCAGCGGCGTGGCGGCGAAAATCACACTTCCGCTGACCGTGCCCGGCGCCTGGCCTTCAATTCCAGCCAGAGGCAGGTCTAGCGCCGGGCCCGAAGACGCTTTCCCCAGGACGGGTTGCGCCGGGTCGCCTTCAAGCGCAGCAGTTTCCGCTTTCTCTCCATCGAGAACGACTAGAAGCAAGTGCGCGGGTTTCTCAGCCGGCGCAGGTCCTAGCACCGTCACGGTGGCTGAGGTGTCGGGGGGCGGCGTCAATTGCTGAAAACTCTTGTCTGCCACCGCCCGGAAAAATTGGTCGAGGGCGCCACCGGGCGGAGTGTTGCTCCCTGCCCAGACGGATTCGTCCTGGCTTTGGAATATGGGAACGAGCAACTCGCCTGGTGAGAGCATAAATCCCGGTGGGAAGTCCACCCGGCTGATTCCCTGCGGGGTCCATAAAAAAAGGCCGCTTGCCGCCGCGATTCCGGAAGCGCGTCCGGCAAAGAGGACCGCTCCTGACGATCCGATGACAGGAGCTGAAAACTGCTGGAGCGCCGCGGCCTCGCCGGCAACGCTTTGGCCGGCGGCAGTGACGAGGTGAACGGACTCGCCTGAAAGACGAAAGACTCCTGACATGGGCGGCGTTCCTGCATCCAGGCCCACGAGTTTGGCGGTAAAAGCGATGTCGCCGGAAGCATTGAGGCTGGGTGCGCTGAAGGAATCGAAAAGCATTCCCTGGATCGGCGAAACCAGTCCCTGGAAGACTGCAACAGAAAAGCTGATGCCGCTGGACCGGACGATGACATTTCGCTGGTTTCGCGGGCTTTGAATGGTGGAGAGAAAGACGATCTGGCGGTGAGTGTTCATTGCCAAATCTGAAAACGGGCCGAAAAGGAATCCGGGATTTCCGGGAACGGCACTGCCGGAGGAAAGAAGCAGCCGCGCGCTGGCCTGAGCGCGTGCCGTGCCGGGAACGGCAATCAGTAATACGGCTGCCACCCACACTGACGCGCCCACGCTACGGCGCAGAAAATTGCGCATCAAGGAACGCCTGGTTCTCCGAGGGATCAAGATCTCTTCAGGTCCGCTCAGTTGAACTGTCGGACTTCTCCGGCTTCGAGCTTTTGCGGGCGGAGGATTTTGCGGGAGCCGGCCCTTGACGCAGGCGCTCGAGTCCGCCGGTTTCGCTCGTGGCAATATCAAAGAACTGCGAAAGCTTCACATCATCGAGCACTTTTCGGACGTGCGGGTTGAGGTTTGCAAGCACCAGTCGGGCTCCGGCCGTTTCCGCCGTTTCCCGGCTGCCTGCCAGAAAGCCCAGACCTGTGGAATCGATGTAGGGAACGGCGGCGAAATCCATCAGCAGTTTGCGCGCCCCTGCGCCGATCAAGTCCTTGACCTTCTGCCGCAGAAAGGGACCGTCGCCCCCTGCCAGAAATTTGCCGCTTAGCGTCACAACCGCGACGTCGTCATCAAAGCGCACAGAAACTCTCAACTTTTCCACCTTTCTCCGCGCGCCACCCGCCCCCGCGGATTGCCGCTGGCCAGCGCGCATTCTTGCACAGCCGGCTAAAACCTGGACTGGCTCCTCACTATGCTAGAAGACTTGGCCAAGCTCGTCAACCGCAGACGCTTTGCGCGCCGGCAGTCCTGTTCTGGAAAGCTCTGGCAAAAACTCCGGCTCTTCGAGCCTGGCTGGATACCAGCAAATCTCCTGCGGAAGGGCAACGAGGGTTGTGCGGGTGGCGGAGGCACCCATGGCGGGCGCCTCCGCCGTCCCAAGGTTCGAGGCTACCGTTTCTCCTGCGAGTGTTCGGGCTCCGACTCGTGGCCTTCCGACGACGGATGCTGGCCTGATTTGGATCGCTGCTCGCGAAGCACAGCCTTGCGGCTGAGGCGGATTTTGTTTCCGTCAATCGTGATGACCTTCACCAGGAGTTGATCCCCGATCTTCAGTTCGTCGCGAATATCGCGAATGCGATGCTCGGCGACTTCGCTGATATGGAGCAGGCCGTCGGTGCCGGGAAAGATTTCCACGAAAGCGCCGAAGTCCGCCAGGCGCACGACCTTGCCCAGATAAGTCTTGCCGAGTTCGGCTTCCTCCATCAGATCCTTGATCATCTTGATCGCCTTGTTCGCTGACTTCTCGTCCACGGCGGCCACGTTGACCTTGCCTTCGTCGTCCACGTCAATCTTGGCGCCGCTCTGCTCGACGATGCCGCGGATGACCTTGCCGCCCGGGCCGATCAGTTCGCCGATCTTTTCACGATGGATGCGGAGTGTGTAGATGTGGGGAGCGTGAGCGGAAATATTGGTTCGAGGCTCGGCAAGGGTTTCCAGCATTTTGCCGAGCACATGGAGCCGCGCCTGTTTAGCCTGCGCCAGGGCTTCCGCCATAATCTGCGTCGTAATCCCCGCGACCTTGATGTCCATCTGAAGCGCGGTGATTCCTTCTTTGGTTCCGGCCACTTTGAAGTCCATGTCGCCGTAGTGGTCTTCGGCGCCCGCGATGTCAGTGAGGATGGAATATTTATCGCCTTCCTTGACCAACCCCATGGCGATGCCCGCCACGGGAGCCTTGATGGGCGCGCCGGCGTCCATCAGCGCCAGGCATCCGCCGCAGACCGTTGCCATGGAGGAGGAGCCGTTCGATTCCAAAATGTCCGAAACCACGCGGATCGTATAAGGGAAGGCGTCTTCGTCTGGAACGACGGAGAACAATGCCCTTTCAGCGAGCGCGCCGTGGCCGATTTCGCGCCGACCGGGCCCCCGGAGAAATCCCACTTCGCCCACGCTGAAAGGAGGGAAGTTGTAATGAAGCATAAAGCGCTTGTAGGATTCTCCTTCGAGAACATCCAGCCGCTGCTGGTCCTGGCCCGTTCCCAGGGTTGCGGTGACGAGCGCCTGCGTCTCGCCGCGCGTAAACAGAGCCGAACCGTGTGTGCGGGGCAGTAGGCCGACTTCGCAGGAGATGGGCCGGACCTGATCGAAGGCGCGCCGGTCGGGCCGCTGCCGCTTCACCACGACATCCGTGCGGAAAATCTTTTCTTCCAGGGCGTCAAAGGCCTGGCCTGCCTTGCGGCGTTTTTCCTCTTCTTCCTCGGGATAGCTCTCAACCAGCGTTTTGCGGAGTTCCTCGATTTTTCGCTGGCTTTCGAGTTTGGGAAACTTGGAGGTGTCCATCGCCTCGCGAAGTTGGGATTCCACTTTCGACCGAACTTCCTTCTCGATCGCAGAATCGGATTCAGGCGGCGTGAATTCCCGCTTCTTGATGCCCAATTTCTTGAACAGTTCCTTTTCCGCCGCGACGATTTTTCGAATCTCAGCGTGGGCGTACTGGATGGCGTCATTGACCATTTCTTCGGAGACTTCCTTGGCTGCGGCTTCGACCATGACGATTGCATCTTCACTTCCGGCAACGATCATGTTCAGTTGACTGGCTCGGGTTTCCGAGTAGGAGGGATTTGTGACCAGTTTGCCTTCCACCAGGCCGACTCGCACTGCGGCGATGGGCGTGGGAAACGGAATATCGGAGAGATAAAGGGCCGCCGCTCCGCCGATCACTCCCAGCACGTCGGGATTGTTTTCCGTGTCGGCAGAAAGAACCATGGCGATAACCTGAGTCTCATCCCGGAAACCTTCCGGAAACATGGGCCGCAGAGGGCGATCCGTGAGGCGGCTGGTCAGGATTTCCTTTTCCGTCGGCCGCCCTTCGCGCTTGAAAAAGCCTCCCGGGATTTTTCCCGCCGCATAGTTGTATTCGCGATAATCCACCGTCAGGGGAAAGAAGTCGATGCCGGGCCGGGGATCCGCCGTGCAGGCGGTGGCCAGAACTACCGTATCGCCATAACGAACGAACGCGGATCCGTTGGCTTGCTTGGCGACTTTCCCGACTTCGATGGTTAAAGTGTTTGAACCCAAAGAAATGCTGACTTGCTCCATACTTAATCATCCTCCTCGATGCGCAGTGCAACGCCCAAAAAATCCTGCCCGGAGACGGCACAGAGGGGTTTTGCCGGCAGGCAGAATTTCAGCTTTCGAATGCTTGCACTAATTCTTTGTTGGAATGTCATTCCGGACCGGAAACGAAGTGGAGGGCAGGCTTCCGGAAAATCCGTAGGCCTGGAGGCAGGGGCTCGCACGCGGGCGCAAGCGGATTGCGCTCAGGTCGTTCGACTCGTTTTTGGGGATTCCCTTGGTTCTCGGCTACCACCGGGCTACTTGCGGATACCCAATTTTTCGATCACTTGCTGATACCGCGCGGTGTCATTGCGTCGCAGGTATTCAAGCAGTCGCTTGCGCCGCCCTACCAGGAGCAAAAGCCCGCGGCGGGACGCGTGATCTTTGCGGTGAGTTCGAAAATGCTCTGTCAAGTACGAAATCCGCTCACTGAGCAGAGCGATCTGCACTTCCGGCGACCCGGTGTCCTTGGAATGAACCTGATAACCTTCCACAATCTTGGTTTTTGACTCTCGGGTCAGCGGCATCCGCTACCTCTCCTCGCTTCTCGTATTATCTCCCTTGTACTCGTAAAATAGATTAACACGAGGGTGCGATTTTTCGCAAAAGAAATCATAGGGTTGCGCGAGTGCCGGCAGTGGTGGACGGACGCTACAGTTCGTGGTGGGCCGTAGCGCAGTCGTGTGTTAGAATCTCGCTGGAAAGTGATGGGCCTGTAATTTGCTGAGAACATGCCACTAAGACCTGTTGACACACGAAGGTTTCCGCGAGTGGATATGGACTTTCGCGCCAAGATCTCTCTGGGCCGCCGGAATTTCAGCGCCCAGGTGAGGAATCTTGGCGCGGGTGGACTTTTCGTCGTGGGGGATCAAGGCGTGCGACCTGGGGCGGAGTTGACCCTTTCTTTCCGGCCCACGCGAAATACTCCTTTCTTGCGCGCCAGGGCGAAGGTCCGATACGTGATCCCTGGCGTGGGATTTGGCTTGGAGTTCATCAAGATAAGCCAAACGGCGCGCCGGGTGCTTTTGCGCCTGGTTCACCGGCGGACGATCGCGCGTCGCAAGCAGCCGCGTATTCCCCTGGTGGCTCAGGTTGAGTTCGGGAAGAAACAGCCGCTCGGATGGGTGAAAGACATCAGTCCGGGAGGAATATTCGTAGAGACCGAACTGGGCCCGGCGCCCGGTTCTCAGGTTCAGGTGCGCTTCAACCTTCCCGCCCGCGAGGCGGTTACCCGAGCCCGGGGTGTGGTGGCTTATCGTCTTGAAGCCACTGGCATCGGCGTCCAGTTTGTGGAGATCTCGGACGAAGACCTGGCGAACATTCAATCGTACATTGAGAAGGAACTTGCTTCTCGCCGCAAGCCGAAAGCGAAGAAGCTGAATCCCGCAGGCTAAAGCCCACTCTTATCCCCGCTCGCGAATCAACCTGAGAAATTCCGAACGCGTCTGGTCGCTGTCGCGGAAAACGCCCAGCATCGAAGAAGTGACGGCAATGGAATTCTGCTTTTCGACGCCGCGCATGATCATGCAGAGGTGTTTCGCCTCAATAATCACTCCCACGCCCTGAGGGTTGATCGCTTCCATGATGGTCTCGGCGATCTGGGTGGTGAGGCGCTCCTGGATCTGAAGTCGCCGCGCGAACATATCCACCAGGCGCGGAATTTTGCTCAGCCCGATGACTTTGTTCGTGGGTAAATAGGCCACATGGCAGCGCCCGAAGAACGGCAGCAGGTGGTGTTCGCACAGGCTGAAGACTTCGATGTCCTTGACGATGACCATCTCATCGTAGGCGACGGAGAAGACCGCGCCGTTCAGGATTTCTTTCAAATTTTCGTGATAGCCGCGAGTCAGGAAGCGGAGCGACTCGGCGACGCGCTCCGGGCTCTTCAGCAGGCCGTCGCGCGATGGATCTTCGCCCAGTTCCAGGAGGACCGTGCGGACCGCCTGTCCAAGTGCATCCCCGCGTCGCACTTCATCAGCGATCGATTCGCCGTGGTTCTGCTTTTTCATGTTTCGCCTTTTTCAAGCAGCGGCTTCGGAAGCCGCCTAATTCCGTGTGATTTCAAAAAAGTTGGAGCGAGTTTCCTCCAGCCGGACTCTTTCAAGCCGTGCAGACATAGCGCTGTCGCCTTCAAGTCTGGACTGTAAAAGGCGGAAAATTTCCGCGCCCAGGTTTTCGGTCGTGGGCACTAGCCGGGAGAAATCTTCCACGTCCAGGTTCAGGTTTGTGTGGTCGAACCGGTCGAGAATCTCCTCTTCAACAGCGCGGTCAAGTTTCCCGATGCCCATCACCATCCCCGTAGCCGGATCGACAGGCCCCGCCACGGTAACCTCCAGAACATAGTTGTGTCCGTGCCCAAAGGGATTATTGCATTTGCCATAGAGACGGACGTTTTCCTCGGCGCTCAGGGCGGCATTGTGCAGCCGGTGTGAAGCGGAAAACCGGTATCGCCGGGTCAGGTGAACCATTACTTGCCGTAGTAATCCACGTAGAGGTCATCCGTCTCGTACAGACGGATTCGATGCAAACGCGGAAGTTTCGTTGCGAGGCGCCGCCAGATCTCCACGGCAATATTTTCCGTGGTGGGTATCGTCTTCTGGAATTCGGCAACTTCCTTGTTCAGGAACTTGTGGTCCATTACCGAGAGCACTTCCTTCTCCATGATGGCTTTCAGGTCCTTGAGATCGAGCACCATCCCGGTCCTTGAGTCAACGTCGCCCGCCAGCGTCACCTCCAGCGTGTAATTGTGGCCGTGCCCGTTGGGGTTGTTGCATTTGCCAAAGATGCGGCGGTTCTCTTCAGCGCTTAAATCGGGGTTGTGGTAGAAATGGGCGGCGGAAAACTCCGCGCGCCGGGTCACATAAATCATTTTTTCACCTGTCTGCCGGATAGCTCCGACCTTTCCATTCGATGCGACGGCTCACTCGATGCGCCCACCAGGAATTCAACAAGAGCGCGGCCAAAAGCCATGAACCTGGGAAGTAGTCCGTCTCTTTCTTATTGTAGCCGATCGCCTCGACTTCGCGGGCGTACGCCAGCGACCGGAAAACAGGGGCAAGCCACAGCGTCAAACCCATTAGAAGGACGAGGATTCCGAACGGTGGCTCGGGTTCCCACGCAATCAGTCCGAGTCCAGCGGCGAAGAGAATCATGTCGGCCACACAATCTGCCGCTGCAAGAAACAGCCGACCGGGGTTCTCTCCAGCGAGTGGATACAGGTTCTTAGTCCAGCCTTGCCACATTTCGCCGAACCGGCGGTACATTCGCGTTCGCACCCAGTCCGTTCCCGGCAGAAACACGATTTTGCCGCCCTGGGACTTTATGCGGCGGGCGAACGCTACATCTTCCAGCACTTCACCGCGCACACTCGCGAATCCGTCTGCCTTTTCGTAGGCGGCACGCCGGATCAGCATGTACTGTCCGTTTGCCGCGGCGCGCGGTGAGTCTGGATTCGATACTTCTTCATACGGATACCATCGCGCCAATTGAACGAAAACCCGTGGAATGACTGCCCTTTCCCACCACGTCGGCGTTTCCTGTCCGGGTGAAATCGAAAGCAAGTCGGCTCCCTGAGTCTCCGCCTTGCCGAGAAGCGCCACTAAACTTCCCGGCAGGTGAAAAGTGTCAGCGTCAGTAAAAAGCAGCCAATCGCCCGTGGATGCTATGGCTCCCGCCGCCGCCGCGTTGGTCTTCCCCGTCCAGCCCTTGGGAGGAGATTCAATCCGCAAAACGCGCAAAATTGGAATCTTGCTCTCGAGCTTCTCTAGGATTTCGGCCGTGCGGTCCGTCGAGCCATCGTCCACAACAATGATTTCACGAACCCGTTCCTGCTGCGCGACGGAATGCACCACTCGCTCGATATTGATTTCCTCATTGCGCGCCGGAATGATAACCGAGACACATCCTGCCGCCTCCGCGTTCATTGGCAGAGATTCTCCGGCCAGGAGGAAGATCTGCAGCATCCTCCGCTTCGACTTGTCGCGCCTGACTGCAAAAAAGAATTATAATTAAGCTTCGTGCCATGAGCAAAATCAGAACCTGGCAGTGGGCGATTCTCGGAGCACTTTTGGCGGCGGCAATCTGGTTTGTGGCGGGCCGCCGCAATTCCGGTCCCGTCCAAATCGGCGAAGCAGCTCCGGACTTCACAGTTCCGAATCTCAAAAGCGGCAATCTCGACTTGCGCGATTTCCGCGGCAAAGTCGTGGTCTTGAATTTCTGGGCTACTTGGTGCCCGCCTTGCGTGGATGAAACTCCCAGCCTGGAATCCTTCGCGCGACAGCTTAAGGACAAAGGCGTCGTCGTGCTTGGAGTCAGTGTTGATGAGCAGCAGGCGGCGCTGCTCAAGTTCGTGGCCAACTATCATCTAACTTATCCTATCGGGCGGGATCCCAACCGAGCGCTGGCAGCCCGGTATGGGACTTTCAAATTTCCGGAAAGTTACATTATCGATCGCACGGGCCACGTGGCGGAGAAGATCATCGGTGAAGCCAATTGGAGCGACCCGCGCATGATCGCTTTTGTCGAGTCGCTCGCGGACGGCGGCAAGTCGCCCGGCCACACGATGATGACATCGGCTGCGCCTCTCAGCAATTACCGCTAGCTCCCGCCGATTTCTCCCATTACCTTTCGCCAGATGTGCAAGACGTCTGCAACGACTTCATCTTCCGGAATGTTCAGCTTCATCTGACGATTCGTCAGCCGCGCCTGGTAAATCACTCCCGCGAGCGACGCCGCCACCAGCGGCGCGGCGTCCGAAGGGATTGAGCCTGACCTATCGGCCTGCTTGTTCTTGGGCATAAACTCCTCACAGTGGAATCGGTTTTCTGGCGGATTCTACCACAGGTCGAGCCGCACCGATGGATGAATCAATCTCCGGCGCGCGTCGGGCCGGACCCCTTGCGTGAACACAGCGGTGTGCTAGAATTTCCGGCCAAGGGGTTGCCGGGAGGATATTCAATGGCGAAGGCGACATGTTCGGTTTGCGGCGCACCGGTGGACACGCGGCATTTGGTGAATCCGCAGAAACTCGACGAGGAACTGGTCGGACTGATCAGGTCGGAAAACCCGTCCTGGGAAGGGAAGCGCGGCGTCTGCGACAAATGCCGCGAGAAGTTTCGCGCCAAGAAGTTCCTGGTCTATCTCGAAGCCGAATCGCGAAAAATCAGCGAGATGGAAAAGGAGCTGGTTACGAAGATTGCCCGCCGCGGACGCATCTCACATGCGGTGGATAAGGAATTTGAGGATAAGCAGACCTTCGGTCAGCGCGTGGCGGACAAAGTGGCGCAATTCGGCGGAAGCTGGACTTTCATCTTCATTTTTGCCGGCGTGCTGCTCACCTGGGTCGGCATCAATTCCATTCCCCTGATTCTCCATAGACCTTTCGACCCCTATCCGTACATTTTGCTCAACCTCTTCCTGTCTATGCTTGCCGCCATCCAGGCGCCCGTTATTATGATGAGTCAGAATCGGCAGGCGGCGCATGACCGCATGGAAGCTCAGCATGATTACGAAGTGAACCTGATGGCTGAAATCGAAATTCGGGACCTACACGACAAATTGGACTCGCTGCGCTTCAAGCAGTGGCATGAGCTTTGGCAAATGCTACAGCGGCAGATTGACATGCTCGACCTCCTCCAAAAAACGCTCTGCCCGGCGCCCACTGACATTCCCTCGGGGCCGGCCGCAGGCAGCGAACCGCCGTCAGGGCCGGATGCCTGAGATTCCCAATGGAAAGTGGGCAGCTCCGCTTGCGCTCACACCTTTGACGGAATCTAAGCTTCGCTCAATTCGCGCAGATTGAAACCGGTGACCACGATGCGCGGGTCTTCTCCGCGGGTGTCGGCCACACGAAGCTCAGTTTTTATCGTGCGCTCTTCACCGGGCATGATCGCAATGTAGTTGTCGTTGTAAATTGCAGGCAAAATCCGGTCGCCGGTCTTCTCGCGTACGGCGCTTACGCGGACCATCAAGGCCGGTTGTTGTGAAATGTTCTGAAGCCGTGTCGAGAGTTGCCAGACGCCATGTTCCGGTCCGATGCGGGTTGTTGCGGCCTGCAGCTTTGCGTTCGGTAGCGTCCGAATGGCCCGGTAATTGTCTTCCTCCAGCCCATGGAGATAGAAGTTTTCTGAAATGATTCCTGTGCCCGTAGCCGGGTCTGCCTTTTCTCCGGACGCGCTCAGGGTTAACCGGAGAAAATGAACGGGCGTCAGCGTCGAAGGATACTGCGTCTTGATGCAGTTCGTGACGCTGTCCTCCTTGCTCGCAATCGTGACGGATTTTTCCCACTGCTTTGAGCCGTCCATGTTCAGAATCTCGGCGGTCGCAGTCAGCCCGCTGACGTTTCCCCCGTTGTAATTCACAACTTCGACATTTTCACTGACGGGATTCCACTGGATGTGCAAAGGTTCGCTGCCCTTCTTGCAGCCGAAGTACGCGGCTGAAGGCTCGAGATAATAATCGTACGTCTGCCAAACGAACGACGGCCAGCACGGGTGGCTCATCCAAAGCAGCAGACCCATGCGGTACTTGCTCTGCGCCTCGAACATGGCGCGATAGCCGTCGTAGTTGACGATTTGCGCCAGTGAAACCCATTCTTCCGCGCTGCTTGCGCCGCCGTAATTCTCCTCGATGATGGTGCGGAATCCACTGCCGCGTTGGGCGCCTTCGAGGGTGAAGTCGTGAAGTCCCCAGGCCAATCCCTGCGGCCACAGGTCGCTCGCAGGTATCATCCGCCGCACGCTTTCCATCACCGGAATATTCGGCATGCCCATTTCGCTATGCAGCTTGCGGTCGGGACGGCTGAAGTAGAAACTGCGCGGCATGGCGCTGTAAGGCCCGTGGCCACTGACCGTATCGTCGGCGGAACTCGGGATGTACTGGATTCCGGGATGCAGTTCCTTAATGGCTTCCGTGATTCCCTTTTCCAGCGGCGGCGGCGGAAACCCTTCGTTGCGCCCGCAGTAGAGGCTGATGGAAGGGTGATTGCGAATGCGCAGAATCAAATCGCGCGTGTTGCTCACGAACATTGGGTCGTCGTTGGGATCGGGGCCGTCCCAGGGATTCGCCAGCCAGAAGTCCTGCCAAACCATGATGCCGTGGCGGTCGCAGGCTTCATAAAATTCGTCGCCACCGATCTGGCCCACCCAATTGCGAATCATGGTGAAATTCATTTCGCGATGGTAGCGCGCGGCGGCGTCGAATTCGCGGCCCCCGTAGCGCAGCATGGATTCGCTGAATCCCCAGTTTCCGCCACGGGCGATGAAGCGCCGGCCGTTAATCCAGATTTTCAGGGCACCGTCTTCGATTTTATAAGTCATCTGGCGGATTCCGGTTTTGAATGATTTGCTGTCGGAAACTTTGCCGTGCGACTCTTCAAATTCGAGCTTGACGTCGTATAAATTGGGCTCGCCGTAACCAGCCGGCCACCAGAGTTTTGGATTTTTGAGACGCAATTGAGAATGAGTCGAGGGATCGAGCTTCAGAGTTTGCCTTGCCGAAGCGTCAAGGCTCACGCTCTGCTCAAATTTTACATCGCCAATACTTCCGCGCAGAATTCCGCGAACGGGCTTCGTATCGTGATTAGCCAATTCAAGTTCGATCGTCACATCAGCGCTGGAAGTGTCGGGCAAGGGAAGATTAGATGAGACAAAAGGATTCTCAATCGTCACGGGACCGGTGGTCGTGAGATAAACGTCGTCCCAGATTCCGGTATTTCTTCCCCGGATCGTGGGAATCCAGTCCCAGCCGATCGAAGCGTGAAACGTCGGATTGTCCGCGCCCAGTGCTCCGCCGTTTTTGCCGGTGGTTTCGAAAGTCTTCTGCTTGACGCTGCCCGGCGTGGCGTTTTTTTCCACGCGAACGGCGAGAGCGATCGACTGGCCAGGAACTATATGGTCAGTCACGTCGAACCGGCCACGCATAAAGCCGCCCTCAATGCGTCCCACTTTCGCGCCGTTAACAAAAACGTCAGCCTTCCAGTTGATGCCGTCGAGATTCAACCAAGTGCGCTGGCCGCGGGCGAGTGCGGGCATCGTGAACTCGTTTCGGTACCAGAAATCCGCGTAGAAGAACGAGTCTGAAATCTGCAACTGATTTTCGCCGTAATTCGGATCGGGAATTGCGCCGACGTTAAGATACGAGACAAGCGCTGTTCCCGGGACGGTTGCGGGAACCCAGTCTTTGTCACTGAATCCCGTCTTTGAGATCGCTTCGCCGCCAGCTTCGACGAGCGAGTCTCGCTGCAAGCGCCATCCGCTTCCCGCCAGATTGATTTGGCCGTCCGCGCTGGTTTGCATCGCCGGTTTGGGGTGAACTGCAAAGCCGCCACGGCCATACACTTCGAATTCGCTCAGGATATATCCGTAAGGTGACGTAGGACGTTTCATCAGCACGCGAACGTAGCGTCCATGAGCGGGCTGCGCCAGCTTGATGTCATCCATTTGGCTTGATTCGCCGATGATCGGTTGAAGATCAGTCCAATTCGCGGCGTCATCTGAAACTTGAAGGGTGGCTTCGGAGGCGCGAGCAATCCAATAAAGCTTCACTCGGTCGAATTCGCAACGCGCCCCCAGATCAACATAAACCCATTCTTCGCCCAGACCGGCGCTCATCCAGGCGCTGGTGAAGTCGTAAGGCCCGCCCACTTCGACTCTTTGCTTCTGATTGTAGAAGGCCACTTCGCCGATTTGCCAGGTCATTCCGAAAGCGAATGCCGGAGCTTTGGCGACAGAGCACTCAACCCGATAAAAGCGGCTCCGCGACGGCGCGGTGAGTTGAATTGAGGGCGCAAAAAGCTGGCCCGGCCGCGCAAATCCGACCGGATAGCTTTCGATTGGAGCAGGTTGCGGTCCGGTCACGCTGCCGACATTGTGCCATTCGCGACCGTCTTTTGAAGTCGAGATGACAAAGCCGAGGTCTTCGGGTTTTGAGCGGGGTGGCGCAACAACCAGCAAATCAATACGGTCGATTTCCGGAACACTTTCTCCGCCGCCCAATTCGATTTGCAGCCACGGTCGCGGCCCGCGAAGTTCGGTGACGCTGGTCGGGTTGTGGTCCAGGGCGAACTCGCGCTCGATTTTTGAAAGCGGGCCTTCAAAGCTTACTGAGGTTGCGACCCAGCGCGGAAGATGAGTGTGTTTGATTCCATCTGTCACAAGCTGGGCCGTCAGATTGTAATCGTAGCTGCTTGAATGATAGGCCGGACGCAGCAACGCCAGGTTGCGGTAGGTGGAATTATCGGGAACGAGAAGCGGACCGAAATACTCGGCCGGGTCGCCGGGATAGATGCCGATGCCGCGCGTGTAAGCTGCCGCGGCCGATTGCGGGCCGGTTACCTGTGGGGCGGAGGAAGGATTTGGTGAAGCAACATGATTGAGCGCCATCCCGCGCAAGTCATCTATCGCCAGACTTGCACCGGCAAGAGTCGTTTTCAGAAACGTACGTCGTGAACTCGGCATTGATTTCCTCCCGCAGCGGCAGGCTGACGCGTGAACGCTGCTCGGCTCGTCCGAAAGTTATAACAGGCTGCATCGCGAACGTAAAGGTTCTGCTTTTTCTCATTCTTCAATTAGATTCTTATTGTTCACGGCGCGAGGGATGTGTCGTATACTTGCCAGCCGTTGATAACGAGTCTGCTCGGAGGTTATGGATGGCTGATGCTTTGTCCGCTCCTCAAGGGTCCAACTCGGGCCACTTCCGTGCCGTTCCAGTCTTCCTTGCTTTTCTCGCCATGGGATTTGGCGATGCCGCGGGCCCGTTTGTCGGCCTGGCGCGGCAGCAATTTCATCTTTCCGATTTCACCGCTGAGTTGATTACGTTCACCGGCTTCATCATGTTTGGAGTGCTCTCCGTGCCGCTGGGCGTTTACCAGGACCGGAAAGGCAAGCGATTCGTGCTGATCCTGGGTTTGTGCATCATGCTTGGTGGCGTCCTGATCCCTACGGTGGCGGGCCTTTCGGTCTTCACGCTATTCCTGCTTGCGGTTCTTCTCCTGGGCGCCGGCGCGACCGTCCTGCAGGTGGCGGGGAATCCGATGATGAGGGATGTTTCGGCGGAAGGGAAGTACTCGCGGAATCTTTCGCTGGCGCAATTCGTGAAAGCGATTGGTTCGATGTCAGGGCCGATTATTCCGGTTGTGGCGGCGCGAGCGTTTGGGCTGAGTTGGCGCGTGGTCTTTCCAATTTTCAGCGTCGCGATCTTTATCACTTTAATTTTAACCCTCTCCGTCCGCGGGCCCGCCGCGCCGTCATCGGCCCGGCAAACCGCCACGTTCCGATCGTGCCTGGCGCTGCTGAAGAACAGCTATGTGGCCATCATGGTTCTGGGCATCTTCCTTTATGTCGGGGCGGAAGTTTGTGTGAGCTCGGGCATTCCGCTTTATCTGAAGGATCGCTTCGCCATTGACATCGCAAAAACGGGATTGCTGGGCAGCGGACTATTCTTTGCCGCTTTGACCACAGGCCGATTTTCCGGCGGCGTGGTACTGAATTGGATCAAGCCCAAGCCGTTTCTCCTGATCACCTCCGCAATTTCCATTCTCGGATTGCTCGGCCTGTTTCTGCCCTATGAGAGCGTTGCCGTGGTCAGCTTTTTCGTCGCCGGGCTCGGGTTTGCCAATGTTTTCCCATTGATTTTTTCCATCGCCATCGATCACATGCCGGAACACTCGAATGCCCTTTCGGGGCTGATGGTCACGGCGATTGTTGGCGCGGCGTTTCTGCCGCCGCTGATGGGACTAGTGGCGGACGCTGTGCACTCCGTGCAGCTTTCGTTTGTCGTTCCGCTCGTGGCCATACTTTACGTCACGTGGCTTGCGGTCCGGAACTTCCGCGAAGCAGCGCAAACCCGTCCCGCATCATCGTAGAAGCCGGCTATGAAGATCAACACCAGTGAAGATTCCCGCATTGTAATGACGCTCGATGCCGGAGGCACCGGCCTGAAGTTTTCGGCGATTCGCGCCAACCAGCCTGTCGCCCGGCCCGTCACTCTTCCTACCGAACCCGACAATCTGGACCGCTGCCTGGGCAACATCATCGCGGGATTCGAGACCGTGAAGAAGCAACTTCCCGAGCCTCCCGCCGCCATCAGCTTTGCCTTTCCCGGACCCGCCGATTACCCCGCCGGCGTCATCAGCAACATCGGAAACCTGCCGGCGTTCCGGGGCGGTGTGCCGCTGGGGCCGCTGCTGCAGGAGAAGTTTGGGATTCCGGTCTTCATCAACAACGACGGTGACCTGTTCACCTACGGCGAGGCAATCGCCGGATTCCTGCCTTACGTGAACGGGCTTCTGCAAAAGGCGGGCGGTCCAAAGCGCTTTCACAACCTGATCGGGCTCACGCTCGGTACCGGGCTGGGAGGCGGCATCGTTCGCAACGGCGAACTCTTTATCGGCGACAACTCAATGGCAGGTGAAGTCTGGCTGCTGCGCAACAAGGCCGATTCTTCAATCAATGCGGAAGAAGGCGCTTCAATCAGAGCTGTTCGCCGGGTTTACTCCGAGCAATGCGGCATCCCCGAAGACCAAGCTCCCGAACCGCGGATTATTTTCGAGATCGGCATGGGACAAGCGCAGGGGAATCGTTCCGCGGCCCTTGAAGCCTTCCGCCGCATGGGAGAGGTTGCCGGCGACGTGCTCGCGCAGGCGGTGACGCTTGTGGACGGTCTGGTCGTGATCGGCGGAGGAATCTCCGGGGCTTCTCCATTGTTCTTGCCCTCCATCATAAACACGATGAATGGAAACTTTGAAGGCAACGGCGGCTCGCTGCGGCGGCTGGTTCAGTGGGCATTCAACTTCGAGGATCCTGACGAACAGGCGACATTTCTGCGCGGAGAGACGCGAGAACTCACAATCCCCGGCTCCTCGCGCCGGGTTCAATACGATCCGCTCCAGCGGACAGCAGTCGGCATCTCCGTGCTTGGGACAAGCGAAGCCGTTTCGATCGGCGCTTACGCCTTCGCCCTCTCGCAACTCGGCGGCGGAGCTTGAAGACCTTCTAGCTTCTGCAATCCTTGTGTCGCTTTGCCTTTGAGAAGCCATTCCATGTTTTCATTGTGAATGACTTGGCTCGGGCCTGGACCGCTCGCGTGTGCAGGCCTTCCTTATTGTTGGAGACTTCCTGTTGCTTAGAAATGCTGGCGGGGACGACGGGACTCGAACCCGCGACCTCATGCGTGACAGTTCCCAAAGTGATAACAGCGATGATTAGCCGCAATTGCATTTCAGCCTGTATTCATGCGCCTCTGAGAGCATACCAAACCTCGCCGCGCAATGCCAGCGGATGTCAGCGTGTGACGTATAATCAGGGCGGTTACGTCACAATTTACGTCACAAAAACGTAGTACCTTTCAGCGTGGGCAGGCCACCGGCGGGGGAGCCGCCGCAGTCACGTTCCATTTGCGACGGTGTTTGACACGCGGCTGAACAGCGCATGATACACTCCCGCTGAAACGTCCCGCAGGTCATTTCTTCACGGAGGTCAAAACCATGACGGATGCGGAGCTTCTGCGGCGGATTGAGCGGTTGGAGCGCGATAACAGGCGGCTGAAATGTTTAGCGGCGGTGGTAGTGATCGTGCTAGCAGCTTTGGGCGCTGTTTACTCGGCACAACCCGTGCCGGAAGTGATCGCGGCGCACGAATTTGAAGTGTTGGATGGTTCGGGAAGGACGCGCGCGACGTTGGGACTTGGCGGACGGGGCTTTGTAGCGCTTGATATGCTCGACCAGCAAGGAAGGACGCGCGCAGATATGGCCGCCTCGCAGGACGGAGGAGACCTCTACATGCTCGATTCGAAGGGGAAACAGGCCGTGGATATGGACGCCGTTCAGGGCGCAGCTTTTCTTGTTCTTACCGATTCGCGGGGCTCGACGACGACTATAGGCTCAGACCCCGCTCTGGGGCCGGCGGTCACGATGGGCGACGCGCATCACGTTTGGGTGAACATCGGATCGTCAAGGCTAGGCAAACCACTTATCAAGCTAACAGACGCCCAAGGCTTTCAATTGGACTTGGGGAGCACGAGCACGGTGACGCCGACGACGGGCCAGACGCGGGAAGCTTCCGCCGCCTCAATCGTGATGTTCGGGGACGACAAAGATCACCACGTCATCTGGCGTGCCCCGTGAGGGTGCGACGACGTTTTTACTGGCGGCCGGGAGGGGTGAAAACCGGGCATCGCCACGAGGACTGTCTGACACAGGCGAGTAACCATTTTCACGGAAACTCCCGCGCAATATGGCCGCTGTTTTGTCGTAACGTACTGATGCGCAAATACTTAATGCGTTTTGATAAGTACTGATTAAAGGGTTTCGATTTCCTGACCGCTTTTGCGCACCGGGAGAACGACGCCGCGCGCCTGCGGTTGGGGTATGATGCGGGCATGTGCAAGTTGGGCTTGAAACAGGAGGACTGATATGCAACCGCGAATTGTGCGGGTAAGAGTTGACTTTGGGCGGTTGATCCTTGAGTGGGCCATGATTGCGGTTGTTACCCTTTCGACCCTCTTTGTGATCGGGTTTACTCGAACTGGCGTGAAGCCCGACGGGCCAGTGCCCTTCAGCGCGTGGGTCAAGTCCGCAGGAATTCAAATCGTCCCGCCGGGGAAAGAGAGCCATGCCAGCGAGGGGAATACGAAGGGCAGTTCCACAAAACCTTTCGACCCCAACCCGGCGATTAGGGAGGGCAGCTCGACTAAACCCTTCGACCCCGACCAGGCGCTTAGGAACGCAGGCATAATTACCGGGCCGGAAACCCGCCAACAAGCACAGTTTGAATATCAGGAATATGCCGACCAGGTGTTTCCCCTGGACTACACCAAGGAGCACCTCTATGCGCTCTCGTGCTTTCTGTTTGGCGTTGTGGCGCTGGTGCTCACGGGCCTTTATGCGCCGTGGCTTGGCTGGCCAGAAGGGGATGCGGATAAGCCGTCCGATTCGCGCCCGATGCTGGTTGCTGCCGGTTACGGCTGGCTGTGGCGTTCTGGCGGGCCGCCCGTGCGCTTGCCTGCAAAGCAAACTGAGAAGTGACGGGGCCGGGTTGGGTCTGACTTAACGAGGCGGTCTCTGAAACTCGTTTCAATTGCCTTTCGCCTTTGCTTTCACGCGCTCACCTTACAAACATTCGGGCCGAAGTTTAGAAGCCGATATCATCGTCTGTCACCCAAATTCTACCGTTCCAAAACGCGCCGGGCTTTGGTTTGTCGGGCGAGTCCGGCTCCGGGTCGGTTCGCTCGCCAGCCTGGGCCGTCTCATCCGGCGCGAACATATCAAGCTGTGTGGGGTTCACTGAATCCACACCTTGCGAACGGCAACAATTGTGCATCCATCCCAAGGATGGTGAATCCACCGGCCCGGCTCGACTTCGTAGCAGGACGCGGCGCACGTGGCCGGACGCGGTGCGGTTGACTCTCGCAAAGCGGCCAGCACTTCGGCCTTGCGTTCCCGCAGACGCGCTTTTAGTTCCGGCGGGACTTTCGAGGCCGGACGGATAACCAGCTTGTCCCCGTGCGGGATCACCTCGACTCCAAGGGCGCGAACCTCTTCGAGCACGTCTATCGTCATAGGGCCTCGCTATCGTCCGCAAAGGGGATTCGCGGTTCGGGTTGCTCGTTTTCTCTGGGTGAAAAAAGGGAAGGTTCAACCGAAATACCGCAATCTTTAGAGCCGCCATTTTTGCCGGTCTGAGATGGGTCTATTTCGGTTGGCCGCATGGATACTGGGCAACCGAAATCAGCATCTTTTCTGCCCGCTGTTTGTGCGGCTCCCGTGGTAGCGGTATTTCGGTTGCTCTCTCCATTTTTCACTGCCAGCCGAAGGGCTTTCGGATGTCCTTTCCCGTCAATTTCGGCAACCTCGAAAGCCTGAGACTTGATGGCTTCGCGGGCAACGTTCTGCGTGAAATGTTGAGCTGTCAAGAAAGTCTCAGCCTGTTTTTTCAGGATAGCCGATTCGCCTGCTTCGCTCCGGCGGGAAATTTCGCATACCAGCACGTCAACTGCTTTTTGGAGCGTCTCCGCTTTTTCCTGCGCCTTTTGCTCGCGGGCCGCCGCGCCTTCCGCGTCAACATCGTCAGTAACGTCCCTCACTGTCCAGGGATCAGATGTCAGGTCAATTTCCAAAACAAAGGGTTCGGGTTCGGGTCCGATGCGAAATTTGCTCGCCACGAAAGCGAGCCGGAATGTCTCCCGTTGCTTGCGTCTTGCGGCTCTCCCGGCCCAGCCTTCCGCTCCTACAATCGGCAATTCCTCAAACCACGATGCCCCCGTGAAATGAAAACCCGTTGCGTCTCGGACTTCGTAAACGATGTCAGCCCGGTCTTCGATCACGCCAGAGCCGCGTGAATGTCGCGCCGTCCTGACGGTGTTCCCAAGAATCATCACGGCAGGGCCGTTCTCGCGCCGGGCAATGTCGAGCAAGGGCGCAATCGCCCGCGACGGCTTGCCGGAGTCTTGCTCGCCGACGCCCTCAGCCGCCGAATCGAAGGAATCGAGGATTACAACGTCATATTCCGCGTAAGGAAACAATGCCCACGCGCCCGCGTTCGTAAGTGGAGGGCATTTTTCGCGGGAGATTACTTTCAGTTTTGCGAGCTGCCCTGTAGCCCCAAAACCTCGCAGCCGCTCGCGCACCACGTGCCGGGGATTATCGCGGTCAACGTAAAGCACGCGCAAGCCCCGCAAGGCGAGTTGAACCGCAAGCCAAAGCGCGTAAAGACTCTTTCCGAAGCCGCGTGGGGAGAAAATCTCCGTGATGGCCGCTCGCGCAAGAATTCGCTTTTCAGAGTCGAGAAAATCCGCGCCGCCCTCTCCGCTTTCAAGAAACGTGTCCAGTCCCTCGACTGCGCTCCACGGACTAACAGTCCCAGCTTTTGCGGCGACTTTATAACGCAAGGCGACATCATGCGCAAGTGCGCAGACTTCGTTTTCCGACTTCGGCGGATCACATCGGCTTGCGTTCTCTGCCAGCAAAGCCGCCGTGATCGTCCTTTCATCGCAACCGGCGGCGCGGAGCTTACCGGCAAGCCTGAGCAAGTGCGCGTGACGCTGGCCTTCGGGGATTTGTTCTCCCGCGCTTGATTCGCTTGCTTGCGGCCGTTCGGATTCCGAAAGCAGGGCGGCAACCCACGCCGGCAATGGGGCAACTTGTTCTTTGCCCGTCCACTCGTACCGCGCTCCGCTCGGGTGAACGGACGGCGGGAGAATCACATATCCGCCATTGCCGCGCACGTCCAAACCCGGCCCAAGTTTTCCGGTGCTGTTTCGGAGTGGCGTTCCGTTCGCCGTGAAATACAAGTGATGCCCCTTCCCGGTCTTGGCAGTCAGGGTTGAGGGCAGCTTCCCATGCTTCGCCTCAAGCTCTGCTAATGCGCCCTCTCCGGTCGGCCCGTCCACGTCAAGGACATCTTGCTCGCCGGTCGGATGGCCGATGTTCGCATCGGGCCAGTGCGCCCACCAAGTACGGATGGTTTCTTCGCTCGCGCTCGCGTCTTTCAGCCCGTGTTCGGTCAAGGGTTTTTTGCCGCGTCGCTCGCAAGGGAAGACTGGCCATCCGCGCCGGGCATATTTCAGCGCCCATTCCAGGAGCCGATTGTCAGCGCCAGCCGTCATTTCGCCCTCGTGATGTTTCCGTTCGGGCGTGCTGGCCCAAGCCCTTCGCGGGACACGCGCTCAATTTCCGATGCGGGCACAAAAAGGCGCTTGCCAAAGCGGATTGTCTTCAACCGTCCGTCCTTTGCAGCTCGAAACGCCAGGTCGTAAGAAAAGCCGAAACTGGCCGCGAACGCTTTTAGCGGTTCGGCCCTCCGTTGAGTTGAACTTTCCATATAGGGTTCCTCCAATTGCTGCCAATAAAAACCTATGAAATCTCTTGACAGCGTATGTGTAGGTTGTTATATTCTGCGTTGTGAGTCAAGCCATTACGATTAAGATGAGTTCTAGCACGCTCGACCGCTTTCTGGTGCGCTTCGCCAATTATGGCTGTCCCAATTTCAGTTGGGAGTCGCTGCAAGGATTGGAGGGGGATGCGGTGAACGAGTGGATGCGGGGCTACGCGCGGGCGTGCAAGGCGGCTGGGGAGTATTTCCAGGGCCGCAAGCGTCTTGCTGGAATGCTTCCACTGCAACCGCGCGGCAAAACGTTGGAGGGCCGGATTTTTCGATGGCTGCAAGACCTGCAATGGGCTTGGTGCGGCAAGTCCGCTGGGGAGCGCAGAGACATAACGACGAGAGCTTTTGCTTGGTACGGTTCCTACTCGGTTGCTTCGCAGGACGATCCCTCCATGCGCGGGGAGAGGCCCTACCTGGCGCGTTTCAGCCGGTTCGAGCGCATTCGTAAACACAACCTGAAGCGCACCCGCCTGATTATCGGGCTGAGGCCGGACGGCTTTCTAGAAGCACTTCGCCGGGCTGCTGAGATCGCGCCCAAAATGCGCAGGTGCGGCAGGCCGACGTGCGAGCATCCGTTCTTTTTGGCAAGGCGGAGTTCTGACAGGTATTGCTCGAAAGAATGCGGTTTGTGGGGAAAGCGTAAGGCCAAGCGCGAAGCGTGGGCGCGGAATTGGAAACGCTGGCCTTCAACAAGATGGCGAGCGAAAGGTGGGCGCAAGAAATACGGAAAGGGGAAACGACGATGAGCCTTTGGAAACGTGGTGATTGGTACTGGACTGACTTCATGGTGAACGGGACACGCTACCGGCTCCCGCTTCACACGCAAGACGGACGGGAAGCGAAGCGCCTTGAAAAAGAGAAAATCGCGGACGCGCAAGGCGGGAAGCTCGCGCCGTCAACCCTGAATTTTGCCCGCTTGGGATTCACTGAGGCCGCCGGACGCTACCTGGAAGAGCGTAAGCACGGCCTCGCGCGGCACAGCGTCCGAACCGAGCAAGAGCGTTCGCGCAATCCGAAAGCCTATTTCGGCCAGACTCCGCTTCAACGCATCACGGCGGACAATCTGCGCGAATATATCATTTGGCGAAAGCAGCAAAAGCCCTTGCGCGGGGATGCGGCGGAAATCTCGAATCGAACCGTCAACATGGAAGTGGCCTTCATGCGCCGGTTGCTCAAACGGGCTAAGAGGCTTCATGTTATCGCCGATGACCTGAAACCGCTACCCGAACGCCGGGACATCGGGCGGGCGCTCGCGCCGGACGAAAAACTCCGCTTACTTCGTGCCGCCAAGCTCAAACCCGAATGGGTGAATGCCCGCCTTGCGCTTTCGCTGGCTCTCAATACCACGATGCGCGGCTGTGAATTGAAGGGCCTCCAATGGCGCGACGTGGACTTGATAGACCGCACTCTCACGATTCGCCATAGCAAAACCGAAGCGGGCGAGCGTGTGATTCCCCTGAATGCCGACACGCTGGCCGCTGTGCTCGAATTGCGCGAACGCGCCAAAGGGTTCTTTGGAGACAATCTCTCGCCGGACTGGTACGTGTTCCCAAGCGGGGAAGGCCAGGGGCCGGAGATTAACAAAAATCGCGCTACCGTCAAGCCCGACCCGGCCAAGCCCATGACTAGCTGGCGCTCCGCGTGGCGGGCAATTCGGGCCGCCGCCGCGAAGGGAGACGCGGGCAAAGGCATTCCGCCCATGCCGAGCTTGGCGCGGCTCAGATTCCACGACCTGCGGCATCACGCCATCACTGAGCTTGCTGAAACAGCCGCCAGTGATTCCGTGATCCGCTCGATTGCGGGCCACGTCAGCCAAAAGATGCTGGAACACTATTCCCACGTCCGCTTGGAAGCGAAGCGGCGGGCTTTGGACGCGCTCGCCACAACGCGGCCTGAGAGTCAAAAACAGGGGGTTTCTGAGGGGGGTTACGTCACACGGAACGTCACAAAAACGGCCTCAGAGGAAATGCCAGCACCGCAACTCATTCAAAATGCTGGCGGGGACGACGGGACTCGAACCCGCGGCCTCATGCGTGACAGGCATGCGTTCTAACCAGCTGAACTACGTCCCCGGAATGGCGGTGACGGGTAATGGACCCTGTCGAGTGGCCTCAAATCACAAGTTGATCGCTGTTGTCATGATGGTGGGCGGTATCCGGCTCGAACGGATGACCTTCTGCTTGTAAGGCAGACGCTCTAACCAACTGAGCTAACCGCCCGGCCTGATATGTCCGCGCCATCCTTGACACTAGCGACTTCCAAAATATACACTGCTTGTTTCACGGGCGTCAACACCGGGCCCTCCGTGCACACTATGCATCTGCAGCGAGAATACGTGACTTACACCGCCAGGGAATTGATGAAGCGCCTGAGCAAAGAGGGCCTGATTCAATACGAGCAGCCGGATTTCGTGCACGAGGTGATGTCCCAGGTCATTCTCGACGAGCTGAGCATCGAAGACAAAATCAACGATGAGGTCCGCAAAATCCTCGAGAGCCATGGCGATCAGATGAAGCAACTGGGCGCCACCTATGAGGATGCTTTCAAGGCGATCAAGCGTCAGCTTGTCCGGGAACGAAAGGTCGTGCTTTGACGGGCGCGAATCGGATTCGATGAAACTTTCATACGAAAAAGTGATTCAACTTTCCCACCGCATCGTTTCGGCGATCGAAGCCGTTGATGAAATTGAAATCTTTGAAGAGCCCAACACGATCCGGCAGGAAGTTGTGAAGATCCTCAACGATCTTCTCAAAGAAGAGGAGCAGATTGAGGAAACCATCCGTCAGCGCATCGCCTCCCAGAAAAGAACCATTCCCGAAGGCGGCGGAGAATGGGAAATTCTGTTCCGGAAATATTATCAGGACGAACTGAGGAAGCGCGGCATCACGCCCGCGGTCCGGCCCCAGGCCTGAAGCGGTTCCCACACTGATTCCCAAGCAAACTTTCGGCGCGCCCGCGTTTCCTGCCCGGAACATTCGCAGCCCTCTTTCCTAACAAATTTCAATTTTGAAGGAAGCAAGGCGGGAAACTCGGGAAAGACGGACTGTACCTGCCGTCCCATCTTTCCCGAGGCTTGCATGCGACACTTGAGATTCTAATTGCGCCGTTCGAGCACCGGCGGCTTGTCACTGGTTTCGCTGCCGGGCGGAACCTTCGCGCCGGGCTCACGTTTTTCGAGGGTCGGCGAGTTCTTGTCCTCGTTTTTGGCCAGTTCATTCTGCTGGCCCATGAGCATGGCCAGCCGCTGCCTCATCTGGATATAGCCCGATGTGTTCACCAGATAGTGCTTCCTTTTCGGGAGAAGGTTTTTGATTTCTTTCTCGGCGGCAATAATCCGGGTGCCGGTGGGCGGATGGTCCATAAAAATCGAGGCGACACTTCCCGGATTTTTGCGCGATTCCTGCATGATTTTGCCGAAGGCTTCGACGAGCCCGTTAGGATCGTAACCTGCCTTCCACATATACTGGATTCCCAGGAAATCAGCTTTCTTTTCCTGGTCGCGGCTGAACTTCAGAAAAGCCATAGGAATGCCGTTCATATAGCTTTCCTCAACCCCGTAGTAGAGCGCCGCCGACATCGGCGTAAACATGAGGGGGATCATGGCATACTGCAGGATTTCCCGTTTGGTTTGCGTACTCGCCCAGGAACGCGCCGCCACATGTCCTGTTTCATGCGCCAGCACGCCCGCCAGCTCGTCCTCGGATGAGAGAGCCTTAAGCAGGCCGGTGTCGACATAAATGAATCCGCCGGGCAGGGTCATGGCGTTCACCGTCGGGTCTTCGATGATCTTTACGCTGACGGGAACCCTGACGTCGGAATTCTCAGCAATATTCTGCTCAATCCGGTTCACGTATTCTGTGATAACCGGATCTTTAAGAATCTTCGATGAGCTGTCAATCTGTGCTGCGTATTTTCGGCCGATGGCGATTTCCCTTTTCATCGAGATCAGCGACCATCCCGCAACCTTCCGATGGCCGATGTCCTTGGGATTGTCAATTTTGCTTTTTCCTCGGGCATTCAAAGCGGTTGCGCCGAGAAAGAGGGCCAGCCCAATCGTAATGTATCGATTTCTTTTCATCTACCTGTTCCGGTGCGCCTGAAAGCGTCCTATTAATTTCGAATCACATGAGCGCGGTCGAGTTGCCTCTGCGCCTTATTTGGACGCCAATGGGCGCCGCATACGGAATCCCAGTTGGCTACAGCGCGCGAAGCTTTTTACGGGAGAACGATTTCACTTAGGATGGTGTTCAGGTTTGAGGAGGAGGAGGAAAGGGAAAGGCAGAGTGCGCGCTGCTGCCTTTCCCTTTCTTTGCATGCGAAATAATGCGGTTAGTTTCGCCGCTCGAGAACGGGCGGTTTGTCCTCGGTCTTGCTGCCTTTGGGAGGAGTTTTCGCCCCGGGCTCGCGCTTCTCCAGGGTCGGAGCGTTCTGGTTCTTGGCCATCTGGCGATTCATGTTCATGACCATAGCGAGCCGCGTTCTCATGTCGTTATATTCCGAGGTGTTGACGAGATACTCTTTGCGCTTGGGAAGCAGGTTCTTGATCTCCTGCTCGCATTTGATGATGCGGTCGCCGGTGGGCGGATGGTCCATAAAGACCGAAGGCACACTGCCCGGATCGCTGCGCGCTTGCTGCAGAATTACCGAAAAGGACTGGACCAGGCCGTTCGGATCGTAGCCCGCCTTCCACATATACTGCAGCCCGAGAAAGTCGGCTTGCGCTTCATCCGACCGGCTGAACTTGAGGAAAGCGATAGGCACGCCGTTCATATAAGCTTCCATGACGCCGTAATAGAGCGCGGCGGACATGGGCGTGAACATCAGGGGAATCATGGCGTACTGAAGAATGGTCTGTTTCGTCATGCTGCTGGCCCAGTGGCGGCAGGCGACGTGAGCCGTCTCGTGAGCGAGCACGCCGGCCAGTTCGTCCTCGTTGTTCATGGCTTTCAGCAGCCCGGTGTTGACGAACATGAATCCGCCCGGAAGCGTGCTGGCGTTGATCGTCGGATCGTCGATGATCTTAATGGTGATCGGAATTTTAGCGTCGGAATTCCTGGCGATGTTCTGCTCGATCCGGTTGACGTACTCATTGATCACCGGGTCCTTGAGGATCTTGGCCTCGCGCTCGATCTGCATCGCGTACTGCTTGCCAATCGCGATTTCCTTTTCCTGCGAAATCAGCGACCAGTGGGCGACCTTTCGGTTGCCGATGTCCTGGACTTCGTCTTGCTTGTTTTTGGCGGCGGCGCTTCCGGCAACGCCCAATAAGAGGGCCAGTAAGGTCACGCTGATCGGCTTTCGGCCTATCATGAACACCTCCTCACGTTTGGCCAACTGCATGCTTGGTGATTCAATTATACTCGCAAACGCCCCGGTGAATTGAAGTTTCCGTCCGGTTATACCCAACCTTCGTTTACACTTCCTTCGATTGCGGCCGGCCTCAAGCGGTTGCATGGCGCCCGGAATATTCAAGGCGGCCGCCTATCGCAGGTTGACTCGTTTTTGCAAGCAGGGTACATTGAGCGTGCCAGGACCGCCGCGCAGATTACCGGCAGCGCGTCCGCACAGAGCAGGGTTTGACAAAGTGAGGTGAAAGCGACCGTGTCGGTATCCAAGATTCAGCTCGGCCAGGTCTGGCGTCTCGATGAGACGGGTGAGAGTTGGCTGGTCACTAAAGTCTATTCAGAAGCCTTTTCTTCTTACGCCATGCTGCGCAAAACCGGCGGGGCCACCGGAGACGTCCGCCGGGTGAAGGTTTCAAAATCGCCGGATGGCGCTTCGTTGCCGGGATTCAGTTTTGCGCAGGAGTCCGAAAACTTTTAGCCCGGTCCCAACCAGGATGGGATCGAAAATTCCCGCATCTGCGGGCCGCAGTCCAGAACCTTTTCACGCTTCCTCATGGGCGCGTCGCTGATCGGCTTTCTCGCGAATTCCATCGTGGCCCTCATTTCCCGTTCCGGCTATGCCGGGATCGTCCTGTTGATGGGCATTGAGTCGGCCTGCATTCCCCTGCCTTCCGAAATCATCATGCCGTTTTCGGGCTATCTGGTTTCCCTCGGACGTTTTTCGCTTTTCAAAGTCGCGCTGGCGGGCGCCATCGGATGCAACCTCGGATCCATCGTTGCTTACTATGTGGGCTCGGTGGGCGGGCGTCCGCTGATCGAAAAATACGGCAAATTTATTCTGATTTCCCGTCACGATCTCGATCTTGCCGACCGCTGGTTTGCAAGGTGGGGCGACGGCGCGGTTTTCTTTGCGCGCCTCCTGCCGGTGGTGCGCACTTTTATTGCGCTGCCCGCCGGCGTTTCCCGCATGAATTTTCTCCGCTTCAACATTTACACCTTTCTCGGTTCCTTGCCCTGGTGCTGGGTGCTGGCTTATGCCGGCTTCAGGCTGGGCCAGCGATGGGATTCGTTGCGCGTTTATTTCCATCGAATGGACTTGGCGATTCTCATCCTGGGGCTGGCGGGCGTGACCTGGTTTGTCTGGCATCACTGGAAGAATCGCATTCGGGATTAGACAGCAGATCTAGCCCGACGATGATTGTGGAGGGCGGCTGAGTGGCGGCTGCCGATCACGCGCCGAATGTTAAATCGACCGGACGGGCATCTTGACGATGTCGTCCACCTGGGCGACTTCGCGGGTCACGAACGGCTCGCCGTAGCGAACTCCGATCATCAATCCAAAGTGGCGCGAGAGGGAAGCGACGCGTTCGCGCAGGTCGGCGCGGGCGGGGAAAAGATTCCGCATATCCTTGCGCGGAGAGAACTGCGACGAATAGGCGAGAATGGCTCTCAGCTTTTTTTCGAATTGCGCCGTGATGTCCACGACGAAAGTCGGACGGAGGGCGGGAACGTAGAGCGAAGAGTAAATGATCTTGTGAGGGCGGAAAGCCTGGCCGTCGAGTTTCAGCTTGGCGAGGCCGGCAAAAAAGCACGCCTCGTAACCGATGCGGCCTGTCGTGTAATGATCCGGATGGCGGCCTTCCCAATAAGGAAGGATGACGGTTCGCGGGCGCAGTTCGCGTATCTTTTTCGCGATCTTCAGCGTGTATTCGCGTCGGTGCTCAATGCCCGCGTCAGGCAGATGAAGGTTTTCGCGGTGCACAACGCCCATGATTGCGGAAGCCTTTGTGGCTTCGCGCTCGCGCAAAGCCGCGTTGCCGCGCGTTCCGGTCTCGCCGGCGGAAAGATCGAGGATGCCCACACGGTACCCCGCCTGCGCCATTTTGATGACCGTTCCGCCGCAGGTCAGTTCCGTGTCATCGCGGTGCGCGGCAATCGAAAGCACATCAAGTTGCATCGGCTTCACTGTCTTTTTCCGCACGCTTCAGCCTTTTCAGAAATTCCCCCGGGTCGAGGGTGAATTTGAATGCCTTCCGCCCGGCGATGAAGACAACCGGGATTTGCTCCTTGAAGCGGGTAAAATCGCGGGGATCGTCGAGTATGTTGATCTCGCGAAGCAGAAACGGATGATGCTTGCGTAATCGTGCCAACTGGTCTTTGACCACATCGCAAAGATGACAGCCGGGCTTTGAGTAAATCAGAACCTCAGTCATGAAAAGCGTTCAATCGGAAATTGTACCCTAAATCGCAAAACAGGAAAGCGTAATTCAGGCTACCCAAATGCCCGGGCGCATGATATCAATGTCGGCACGGATGAAAGAACAGCCTTTGCAGGGACAAGTCGCGCTGGTCACGGGCGCAGGACGGCGCATCGGCCGCGCTATCGCGCTGGCTCTCGGCCGGGCCGGCGCGGACGTGGTGGTGAATTACAGAAGCTCGAAGGCTGAGGCGCGCGCCACGGCGCGTGAAATCGCCCGGCTGGGAGTGCAGTCGGTTGCGCTGCGCGCGGACGTCTCGAAGCCTGCCGAAGTGCGGGCCATGTTTCGCAGTGTCGAGCGCCGCTTTGGCCGGCTCGATGTGCTGGTGAACAATGCGGCGCTGTTTTTCCCCGTCAAGTGGGACAAGCTAACGGAAAAGCATTGGGACGTGATCCTGGGCGCAAACCTCAAAGGCCCGTTTTTCTGCGCGCAGGCGGCGGCCAAGCTGATGATGCGGCGGAAGCGCGGCCGCATTATCAACCTGTCGTCGCTGGGAGGATTCAAAGCCTGGCCCGATTACATGCACTATTGCTCGTCGAAAGCCGGAGTCATCATGCTGACGCGCTGCCTGGCCAAAGCGCTTGCGCCGCACATTCAGGTGAACAGCATTGCGCCGGGGACGATCCTGTTTCCGGGCGAGAAGACGAGCCCCGTGATTGACCGTGTGATTCGGTCAACGCCGTTGCGCAAGGCAGGCCGGCCGGAGGATATCGCCGGCATGGCTGTTTATCTGGCAACGCACGGCGGCTACATTACGGGGCAGACTTTCCTGATTGACGGCGGGCAGGCGGCGTAGAGGCGGCCATCGGGGGCGCGGGGTAAATCGGGTTCGTTCGGCTTCGTTTTGAGAGGCAAGCCTTTGTTTTCAATAAGTTAACGGCTTCGTTCGTAAAAAAAGATTGTTTTATTTTGCGTGTTTTGAGGGTCTTGACGTGCTTCGCGACCGCTCCAGGAGCGGCTCCGGCGCGTTTTGCGGCAGTCGTAATCGGCGCACGTTCTTTTTCTTCATGTTCTCCAAACCATTATCAGGAAAGGCTTTAGTTCTTGCTGTAAAGGCGCTACAGGCGGTGATTTTCCAGCTTCTTATACCCGCGCTCAGCCTTTCGCAGCTTGTCACCGGCAGGCGAAGTGCCGGTGGCTAAGTGCAGTTCTTATATAGTACCACATCAGTTAATAAAGTCAAGGGGTTAGCGGATGTCGCCGCCGCGCTCACTGCTTGCGGCGCGCGCCCTGAATGTCGCTCAGCAAATCGCGCAAGCGATGGAGGGGGACTTCGGCCGCGCCGAATCGGCTGGCATTGTAGAGCCGGGTAAACTCCTCGGTTTGCGTTCTCAGCGGCGAATGCGACAGCCGGCGCGCGAACTCCCGGGGCGTTTCTGAAGGCGGCCGCCGATAGCCCTTCCGGTTCAAGATGGAAAGCAAGTGCAGGTAGGTGAGCGTGGCCTCCTCCCGGTTCAGCGAGCGGTCCTTTTTGCCAAAACGCCACGCCCAGAGGAGGCGCAGCTCGGCAAGCGAAAATCCTCTTTCGGTCAGGATCAGGAACGCCAGGGCCGCCGCCATGAAAAGCAGGACCAGAAGCTTGTGCGACATCAAGATGGCTTCCGCGTGGTAGGCCATCCGGATGCCGTGCTGCTTGAAATTCCAGAAATGGTGCTGCATTCCGCCCTGGATCTGTCTCGACTCCCGCTCGAAGCGGCGGGCCAGCAGCACCTGATGGGAGAAATCGTAATTGATGACCCATTCGCTCCAGAAAAGGCTGGCGGCGTCCAGGTAATTATCCCACTCGGAGGGAATCACGGGGTGCGGATCGGCCGGCGTGGGATCGAAGGGAATCCATCCGTAGCCTGGGAAATAGACTTCAACCCAGCTGTGGGCGTCGCGGGCGCGGACGGTGAAATCCTTGCCGAAACGGTTGTAGGTGCCGGTCTGAAAGCCGTTGACCAGCCGGGAGGCAACACCGACGGTTCGGAGCATGATGGCCATGGCGGAGGCGAAATATTCGCAGTAGCCCTTTTTGGCCGTAAACAGGAAACTTCCAACCGGGTCCCTGGCGTTGATTCCGGCGGGATTGAGCGTGTAGCCGAAGTTGTTTCGCAGGTAGTCCTTAATGGCCATAGCGCGGTCATAATTGTTGGTCGCTTTGGCGGTGACTTGCCGGGCCAGCTCTTTGACCCTTGGATCCAGATCGTGAGGCAGGCGGAGATAGAGCAGGCGAATGTCTCGCGTGTAAGTGTCCGGGGCGCGGCGCAGCTCCGCGGATGAAGGCAGGCCCACCTGGGAAATCACGTCGTATTGGATTGGCGAAAACACGTGGCCGGGGTCGTGCAGGGAACGCGTCTGGTCAAGCGCCAGCGTATGAATGCGCCCGAAGATCTGTTCCGGGACCGCGGCCACGAAAAGGACGTTGGTTGAAACCGCACCCAGCATCACCCGGTAATGCAGAAGCTTTTGCGGCCGCGCGTCGAATCCCGGACCGCGGGGAACGACAAAGCGGCCGTAGGAGACGGGAGGAAAAATCTCCTCGTCGGTATTGTCGTTGTACCAGTGTTTGCCGTCGAAGCTGTCGAGCCCCACGCCGCGCCATTTGATGCCCTGGAAAGCGCGGGGATCGCCCTGCGGCATGATGCGCATGACGATGGCGCCCGAGCGCAGAAGCTTTCCCACATCGCCCAGGTTGACGCTTTCTGAGAAGCCGGTGAGGTTCTGGCCCTGCAATCCCACGCCCGTCAGGTATCCGGTGTGATAGCGGGGAATCACAAAAAAGAGACCCGCCGCCAGAACTACAATCGCCGCCGCCAGGCCCGCCGTGATCCCCAGCAGCGATTTTTCAAGCGCCTTCCGGTTGCGGGCCGGGATGGGGAATGGACCTTCGGGCGCGCGGCCCGCAGCCTCCGTGGAACGCTTTATCTCATAGGAGATGAACATCGAAATGGCGAACAGCATGTACAACGTGAAAAGCGCCAGGAAGGTGGTTGAAACAGTCAGGATGGCGCTGGCCAGCATCATCATGAAGGAAAGCGTGGCGAGATACGCGTAATCGCGGTACGTGCGCGCGGAAAAGACCTTAATGACGGTGGCAAAGAGCACCAGATGCACGGTGGCCGCGAGCAGGCTGTCCAGAATCGTCGGGCCGGTCGAAAGAATCAGGAAATCGATGGCGAAAAAGAAAATATAGAAAATCGCCAGGCGAGTGACCATTCGGGGGGACAACCGAAGGTCCCGCTCCGCCGCATAACCCCAAAGCCTTACGCCCAGCGCAATCGAAACCAGGATGACGGCAACCAAATCGAGTTTGCCCGTCGTCGCCAGCGTCAGGAAGCTTGTCGCCACCATCAGCAGGAGAGATACCTCAAAGTATCGTTCGACGCTGATGCGGGACTGCTTCTGAAGCCGGTCCTGCGGGTTTTGGGCCGATTTGGATGGCATCGCCAGGAGACATTCTAGCTCAGATTAGGGCTAAAGCGCGGGAAGGCGGGGCTGGCGCGGCTATTCTTCGAAGACGGTGGTCGTGGGATGGAATTTCGCCCAGGCAGGGCCGGGATCCGGTGTGCTCGCGCGACTCAAGGCAAGCCAGCTTGAATCTCCTGACGCCGTGGACACACGGCATCTTCTTCAACTGGCGGTTTTGCGAGCCATCTTGGTGTTGTACATTTTTTCGTCGGCTTCGTTCAGTAGCTGGTCCAGGCTCTTGTTGTCCGCCCACTCGGCCATGCCGATGCTCAGTGTCAGGTCGAAGCCGGGCAGGGGCCCGGCACGATTCCAGTCCTGAAGAACCCGGGTAATGCGGCTAACGACGATCTCGCCGCCCGAAATCGGCGAATCGGCAAGGATCACCAGAAATTCGTCGCCCCCGTATCGCACCACCGCGTCCGAGCCGCGGACCGCGCCCTTGAGAATGGCTGAGACTTCCGCCAGGACGAAATCTCCCATCAGGTGGCCGAACCGCGTATTGGCTTCTTTGAAGCGGTCAATGTCCACCACCATCAGGCTGAGCGGTTTGGAAACCCGCTGGGCGTGGGAAAAATATCGCTGAGCAAGTTCATCGAGCGAACGCCGGTTGTAAACCTCCGTCAGAGGGTCCACAAAGGACTGCAATCTGACCAGTTCGCTTTGCATCGTGGTGGAAATGAGCTGTTCGCGCGTCTTGCGAAGCTCGATGCGCCGGTTGATGATGTAGGTGTTCAGCAGGATCAGCAGCGCCAGAAAGCCCAGGAACAACTGGCGGGAAACGCTGACGTTAATGTGAATGTTCCCTTCGTGGAGGAAGGCGGAGGGGAACGTCAGCGCGAGGAATCCGGCCCCGATCAGGACGCCCGTGCCGGCGACAATGATCCAAAGCTCCCAGTCGCGCCGCTCCAGGGCTGCCATTTGCTGGCTAATGCGGGCCAGCATGCTTTCGGACTTCACTTCAGCCTGCTGCATTGATCCTCTTCAGATTGATCTGTCTTGCCGTCCCGGCGCGGAATGGCGAGCGCAGCCAGGCACATGCATGAACAAGGCCCTTCCCGTGTTCGTAGGCTTCGTCAGGCATGAACGTTTTGTCGAACGCCCCCCGTTCGCTCCGTGAACTCTAACCGGAAACTCAAGAGACTGCAAGGGGACTTTAACAGACTTGCGCGCCAAAAGTGAGCGGTTCCAGGGGGAGTAACGCACGGGTTACGTACCTGAGAATTTCCGGGGCGACCCGGCCGATGGCAGTTCCGGCCGGTGGAAGAATTCTCAGGGACGCTGCGCTTAAAGCCGGACCATGGAAGGGGTTGGCTTTGCGCTTCCACCGGCTCCGGCGGCCGGGTGATGGAACGCCAAGCTTGCATGTATTAGAGGATTGTGATATTAAGCACAGTCAGGAGGGGCTGCCACGCCAGGCGGGAAGGCGGTCCTAGGTTGCAACCCCAGTCGTCGGAATTCCAGACGAAGAGTCGTCAAGGCCGAACAGGCGTTTCTTCAAATGAACATTTAGGCCTCCCGGTCGAGTTGCGTACCGGCTCGGCCTCCTTGCGAAAAGCCGATCTTCCGATCCCCACTTTTGGACTTCTTGCCGCTCCGGCGGCTGAGCGTCGCCGGCGGCGAAGAGCCTTGCTGTGCAGCCCCCTGCTGGAAGCATGCCTTGTGGCGGCCTTTCTGTGGATGCTGGCCGTGCTGCCCCAGGTGCCGACCGAACCGCTGCTCAAGGACGCCGTGATGATACCGCTGGTGGCTCCGCCCCCGGCCCAGCCTCAGCCGATGCCCAAACCCGTCCATGTCCGCCTGCCAAGGCGCGTTTTCCACGTTGCGCCGGCCAGGATTCAGGTGCCCCGGTATGTCGCGAGGCGCGAGCAGGCCCCGGTCATCCGCGAGCACAGAATGGAAATGCCGAAAGTTCCCAAAGTCGAGTCATCTCCGATGCCTCCTGCTCCCTTGCCCAAGCTGGCCGTGGTGCATCCGGCGGCCTTCAGCACGGGAAGCACAGCCAAGCCCACGATACGGCGGCCCATCGAAAAGGTGCAGACGGGCGGGTTCGGCGACCCCCAGGGGCTTCCCGGCCATGCGGAAGGCGGGAGCAAGGGGAACGTCGCGAAGCTCGGCTCATTTGACCTGCCCACGGGGCCCGGCAAGGGAAACGGCAGTGGAGGCGCCCACGGCGTCCAGGGAGTGGTCGCCAGCGCCGGATTTGGAAGCGGCATCGCCAGGCGGGCTGAGGATGGTTATGGCCGCGGCCCGGTCGCATCGAGCGGTTTTGGAAACGCGGAGACCGGCACGGACGCTCGCAGGAATCATCAGAATCAGGGAACGCCGGCGTTTGTTCCGGCAGTGATAGTTTCAAAACCCGACCCGGTTTATCCCGCCGAGGCGAAAAAGCTGCACATAGAAGGGGAAGTCCTGTTAAGCACCGTGTTCCAGGCCTCAGGGCACGTCGAGGTGCTGCATGTGATTCGCGGCCTTGGCCACGGAATGGATGAGGCCGCGGTCCGGGCGGCGGAGGGGATTGTCTTTAAACCGGCGCGGCGCGATGGCCGGCCGGTTGATTCCGAAGCAGTGGTTCATATCGTATTTCAGCTCGCGTACTGAAAAGCAAGGGAGATAGTGAATGACAAGAAAGACACGACTTTTGGCGGTTTTGGTGCTCGTCACGGCGCTCGGTTCAGGCGCGGCGCGGGCGGCTTCTTCGCCGGCCCAGCAGTCGGGCGCGGCCGCCCGAATCCTGAATCAGATCGTCGCCCAGGAGCACGCCCTGATCAAGACGATGGAAAAGTATACGCCTCGCGTTGAAACCTACATTCAGGAGGACCAGAAGCAGAAAAACGGCCCACCCAAGGTTACGCATGACTTTTATTTTTTGGGCTGGCTCAAAATGGCCAACGGCATCGAGGAAGAATCCATGTTGCCGCAGCGGGGCTTTGGCTCATCGCTGGCCGATTTGCTGCGATTGAAGCCGCTGAGGGGATTGGTCAGTTTGCAGTTCCACCCGGAGGATTTCGGCTATCCTTTGACGGTTGATCTGAAGAACTTCGACCTGCAGCATTATCAGTTTGAGTTCGTCCGGCGGGAATTTCTGGGTGATGTGCGCTGCCTGGTTTTTGACGTTCGCCCCCGCGTGACCCGGGAGGCGCATCCGTTTGTGGGCCGAATCTGGGTGGAAGACCAGGGCTATCACATCGTGCGATTCAACGGCTCCTACGGCTCGGGCGCGACCTTCAACACGCACTTTGACAGTTGGCGGGAGAACGTCAAGCCCGGCCTTTGGCTGCCGGTTTACATCTACAGCGAGGAATCTAGCCTGGGCTCTTTTGGCGCTTCCCACATTGGTTACAGGTCGCAAACGCGCTTCTGGGGCTATGAGCTGAAGGCCAGCAATTCCAATGAACAGCTGACCCAAGTGCTGGTGGATTCGCCCAAGACGGTGCAGGATGAAACCAGCGGGCCGCGTGATTATTCACCGCTTTCCAGCAAGCAGATGTGGATGCAGGAGGCGGCGGAAAACGTGATCCAGCGGTTGCAGAAAGGCGGACTGGTGGCGCCTCCCGGCCCGGTGGACAAAGTGCTGGAAACGGTGGTCAACAACCTGATCGTCACCAATCATCTGGACGGCCTTCCGCCCATTCACTGCCGCGTGCTCCTGACCTATCCGCTGGAATCGCTCACGGTGGGCGATACGATTCTGGTCAGCCGGGGATTGATCGACGTCCTTCCCAATGAGGCAAGCCTGGCCATGGTTCTGGCGCCGGAACTCAGTCACATCGTCCTGGGGCAGAATATTGACACCAAATACGCCTTTGATGACCGCATGATGATGCCGGACAGCGAGCTGCTGCAAAGGCTGGACCTCAAGCGGACGCCGGAAGAAGAAAGAGCGGCGGCCATCAAGGCGATGGAGCTGCTTCGGAATTCGCCCTATAAGGATCAGCTAGGACAGGCCGGGTTGTTCCTGGAAGCCCTGGCGAAGGCGGCGCACAATCGTCCCCGCCTTCTGGGCGCTCACCTGGGCAACCGGCTGATGGACCGTCACCATCGGCTGCGCATGGCGCAACTGATGCAGGGCGCACCTCAGCTGGAACCGAAGAATCTGGACCAGATCGCGGCCCTGCCGCTTGGTTCGCGCGTCGTAGTGAATCCGTGGAATGACGACGTTCGCCTGGAAAAATCGCAAAAGGTGGCCATCGTTTCGCCCCGCGACAAAATGCCGTTTGACGTAACCCCGCTGTTTCCCTATTTGACGAGGGTCAACGCGGCCACGGCCACCGAACAGGCCCAGGTCTCAAAATAAATGCATTTCACTGCCGCCGGGAGTGGAAGTTTCTTCGGCGGGCCTCATGAGACGATCGGCGGCGGAGACCTGGCACGAGATAACGAAGCTTCACGAGCGGGTAGCTTCTGCTCGTTCCATATTCTTGAGGCGAAGTTCGGCTACAGTCGCAGCACGCGTTACGACCCCAATACGTATCCCTTCGACCTTAGTTTCGAAATGGGACGTCTGCTGCGCATTGCGCCATAGTCGATTGAGGGCTATGCCTCGTGCCAACCGCGTGACCTTCGCTATCGGTTCTAGCCTGCCGCGTGGAGAATACAATTGTCTGGCCCGCGTCAACAGGACTGGGCTCCTCCGATTACGGTGTGGCCGACTCTCACCTCGACATTTCGTAAAGTTCGCTCCTGCAGCAGGCCCGACCGACCGGCGTAGGGACAGGCTAAAGATCTCGAAAAAGCACTTGACAGCCCCCCCCGGTTAGGCTAACGTCACTTGCCGAGACCGAGAAGGTCAAAGAGGAATAAACAATCTGGCCTGGGCGGAGGTGAGATATGATGGCGAGGATCATAGGTAGTCCGAGATTAGCAGTAGTACTTGTAGCCTGCGCTGTCGGTATTGCCGCCGGCGCCGCCCGTGCTCGGGCGCAGTGCACTTACATCCCGGGTATCGGCAAGGAGACGAGCTGCCAGAACCTCGTCATCTGCGGCTACGACGAGGAGTGCGTCCAGTATGAGTGCGCGGGAATGGGCCAGTGCGGCCCGAATGGCGGGCAGGACTGTTTGTACTACGGGTGCACGACCTTCTCGTACTATGGTTATTGCCCGGGAGAGTGTCCTGGCTAGCGTGAGGATGGACTGATGGGCCGAGCCGTTGAGATAGTTACAGGACATGCACGGTTAGCATAAGCAATGGGCGGGCCGAACGCTATGCCGGTCAGGTGGGTCGGCTTCAAGAAGGGAGGCGAGCCATGTTTCGAGAGCATATTTTCGGGGATTTGTTGAGGACTCTGAGACGCGCGTGGCCGCTGGCGGTGGCGACCGCGCTGGGTGTTGTGTGCTTCTTGGCCGCCCAGTCAGTCGTCGTGGACCGGGCTGCGAGCGCGCCAGTGGCTGTGACGCCATACACCGTAAAGACGGAAAGTTATGGCTACACGGGGCACCCCGCCGGCAAATTGTTCGAGCGACGGACAGATGCGCGCCGGTCCGACGGCGCTATGGTCCTCGCGGGGGATCTTTTCCCTGGGACGCGATATGAGCACGGGGCGAGGACGTTGTCGCTTCCGGATGGGACCGCGGTCACTCTTGTGGACAGCCTCCGCGCCAAGATAACCTGGCCTCGCGCCTCGGCGGTGAGGGTGGCTCAGGTGCGGTCGGCGCTCCTGAGTCCACCGGGGAACTGTGCGTACGGCGATGATACTTTCCTCGGGAAAGGGACGGTCGGCGACCGCCCTGTCGATATCGTTCGGGGGCCGCTTACGGGATCCAATCAGTTAACTTCGTGGAGGGACCCCGCCCTGGGCTGCGTGGTGCTCCAAGCTCGCGGCGAAACGGTCCAGCCAGATGGGAAGAGGACGGTCATATCAGAGACCAAGCTTGTGAGCCTGAACATTGGGGAGCCCGATCCCAGCCTCTTCTACCTTGGCGCGGCCTATACCGAGATGTCGCCTTCTGAGGTGCTGCATGTCCAGACAGAGCGCAACGGGGTTCCGTGGAACAAGCACCTCCAGGAACAGGCTGACGGGTTTGACCGCGTTTACACCGGAACCGGCACTTTCGGTGGACACTGACGCTGCAGCGTGAACCGCCGCGGTCGGCCGGCCTTAGGCGATGGCCACGCTTTGCAGACGGTGGGCAGGCTGGGCCTCCAGCCCGCTAATTTGCTGGGCCCGAAGGATATGCCGGTAGATCGGGCGGGCGCGGCGGCAGCTTTTTCGGATTCGCCTCGATTTCCTTCATCACCACCTGGATGGCCTTTTCAAGTTGAGGATCCTGACCTTTCACGACCAGGTCGGGACGATTGTCGATGACAATATCGGGCTGGACGCCGTGATTTTCAATGATCCATTGGCTGTTGAGCCCGTAAAGTGAGAACTCCGGCCGCGTAAAGTAGCCGCCGTCCATCAGCGGGATGTAGCCGCGAATGCCGCGCACGCCGCCCCAGGTCCGCTCGCCAATGACCGGGCCGAGCTTGTACTTCCTGAAGAAATATGTGAAGTAGTCGCCGTCCGAGGCCGCATAGCGATTGGTGATGCAGACCATCGGTCCGTCGAAAGTGTTTTCCGGAATGGTATCGCTCTTGAAGTTGCGCGCCGCCTCCATTCCGACCAGGATTCTGCGAAGGTGTTCCAGAATGATCTGGTCCACAAATCCGCCGCCGTTGTAACGCACGTCGAAAATGATGCCCTGTTTTCGAATCTGCGGGAAATACTGGCGGACGAATTCATTCAGTCCGTCGTCCTCCATGTTCGGCAGATAGACGTAACCGACCTTGCCACCGGTTGCTTTCTCGACTTTTTCGCGGTTGGTTTCAATCCAATTGAGTTCGCGGAGATTGTACTCACTGCCGATGGGTTTCACCGTGACGTCCCACGCGCCCTCGGTGGCCGGCTTGCTGTTCACCGTCAGGGTCACGTCCTGATCCGCCGTGTTGACGAACAGCTCGTACGGATTCTCAGGCGCCCGCAGCTCCTTGCCGTTCACGGCCAGCAGGTAATCGCCTTCATTGACCTTCACTCCGGGTTCGGTGAGCGGAGAGCGCACGGATGAGTCCCAGTTCTGCCCGGGATAGATCTTCTTGAACCGGTACAGGCCTTGGGCCGGATCTAATTCAAAGTCCGCTCCCAGCAGGCCCACGTTCACGGGCTTCAGGTTCGGATAATCACCGCCGCCCACGTAGGAATGCGAGTTGCCGAGTTCACCGATCATCTCGCCGATGATGTAAGTCAGGTCGTAACGATCGGCGACATAGGGAAGCAGCGCGGCATATTTATCGCGGATTTTAGCCCAGTCCACTCCGTTCATGGAAGGCTCAAAGAAGTAGTCGCGCTCCTGCCGCCAGACTTCGTAAAACATCTGCTTCCATTCCTTGCGCGGGTCAACGGGCATGTGAAGGGCAGCCAGATTCAGTTCGCCTTTGCCAACCTTGAGGGGCTCGGCCTCGGGCGGCTTGGCGTCCACGATTCCATAGGTACGCGATTTGCCGCCTTGCGAAAAAAGTTCATTGGAGCCCGGAAGCGGCGCGTGGGGAGCCGAGTACAACAGCTTTTTGCCGTCAAAGGAAAGCGTGTAATTGCCAGCGCCGGAAAGCAGGACGCTGTCCTTTCGTTTCTTCATGTCAAACACATGGATTTCCGGACTCTGCCCCGGCAGCGGGCCGGAAAGTCCGATCGTCGGCATGGAAACGTAGAAGACGTCCTCCTTGTTGGCCTGAAGATCGTGGTAATTGCCGGGCGGAACGGGCAGTGACACCACACGGTTTTCGATTCCTGCGAGATCGATGCTGAAATTCTTCAGCGCTTCATTCTTGTCTTCTTTCTTCTTTTCGGGCTCGGCCAGGCTGGAAGATTTGGGATTTTCGATGGCCGCTTCGTCGCTCCGCGGAGCGAACGGGGAAGGCAGGTCGGCCCGCAGGGTGACAGCAAAAATCTGGGTCGCCTTGGGGTTCGCAAATTCCGTGTCGAAAACGCCCGTTACCTCGTTGTAACTGCGGTTGGAAAGGAAATAGAGGTATTTGCCGCCCGGATCGAACACTGGGTCCCAATTGTTCGTAAAGCTGGTGCTGATGGTCGAGATCTTCTTGTCCGCAAGCGAATAAAGATAGATGCCGCCGTACTGGTTGCTGGCGGTCTTGGCGTAAACCACCCACTTGCTGTCAGGCGACCAGGCGTAGTCGGTCAAATCGGCGTATTCGCCGCGATCAATCAGAACGGGTTTTTTCTTGTTGATGTCCACGTAATAAAGGTGCAGCGTCGAATCGGCATAGAGCAGTTTTGTGCTGTCGGGCGACCAGACGGGCGGCAGCAGGAAGACCTTGTTCCCGGTCGTGATCTGGATTTCCTTGCCTGATTGCTCCTGCGGCCGGATGTAGAGTTCGTTCTCGCCGGTCCGGTCGGATACATAGGCCACCCAGCGGCCGTTCGGAGACCAGGCGGCATCCCGTTCCCGGATGCCCGGGGTCTGGGTCAGATCGCGGATGCTGCCATGCTCGGCCGGCACGGTGAAGACATCTCCACGCGCAGTAAACAGAGCGCGCTTGCCGTCCGGCGAGAGATCGAAGCTGGTAATCAGCTTGCTGACGTTTTCCCAGTGCGAGCGCGCCAGGTCTTCATCGCCCGCCAGTTCGACGGTCACTTTTTCAGCCTTTTGTGTTTTCAGGTCGAAGTGATAAAGGTATCCGCCATTTTCGAACACGATGGATTCCGGCCCCAGGCTGGGCCAATTGACGTCGAAATCGGTGAAGTGGGTGAGCTGTTCGATCTTTTTGGAAGTCAGGTTATAGCTGTAAAGATTGAGCCGCTTATCCGGCCCGCGGTCGGAAGTGAAGTAAATCGTGTCGCCGTGCCACATGGGGAAGGTATCCGTGCCGTCATAATGCGTGAGCTGCTCGATGGTGTTGGCCTTCAGGTCGTAGAGCCACAAATCCTGCGCCATTCCGCCGGTGTAGCGCTTCCAGGTTCGGAAATTGCGGAAGATGCGGTTATAGACAATCTTTGTGCCATCGGGAGAGAAAGTTGTCAGGCCGCCCTTCGGCAAAGGAAATTTCACGGGCAAACCGCCGTCAATGCCGACGCTGTAAAGCTGACCGAACCAGATATTGAAAGTCGAGCGGCGGGAAAGAAACAGAATCCGCTTGCTGTCAGGAAACCAACTGATGACTTCGTTGTTGGGACCCATGCGTTCCGGAACGTCGCCGATGTCTGGGAGAAAGGTCAACTGGCGCGGCTGGCCACCCTCGCTCGGAATCACATAGACGTTGAAGTTGCCGTCATACTGAGCCGTGAAAGCGATCCATTTGCCATCGGGCGAGAACTTGGGAAAAAGTTCCAGGCCCGGGCTGGTGGTGATTCGGCGCGCCACTCCGCCTTTGGTCGAGACCAGCCACAAGTCTCCGGCGTAACTGAAGACGATCCTGTTCCCATGCACGTCCGGGAACCGCATCAATCGTCCTTCGGGCA
>JBJKPU010000029.1:0-4554 GCA_046706005.1 Terriglobia bacterium
CGGTCAAAGTCAGGCGTCACTTCCGGATTGATTCGCGACGGCGGCATCGGATCGCGGTTGAGGATGGAATCAAATATGATCGCCGTGGTGTTCCCGCTGAAAGCCTTGCGGCCTGTGGCCATTTCGAACAAAACGGCGCCGAAGCTGAACAAGTCCGTTCGCGCATCAACTTGTTCGCCGCGCGCCTGCTCCGGGCTCATGTACGCGACCGTGCCCATCGCCACGCCGGGACTGGTGAGCGCCGCTTCGATCGTGGGACCGGCCGTCGCGCCGATCGTTGCGGCGTCGCCTTGTTGAGGCGCAGCGTGCTGCGCCTCTGCCGTCACTTTCGCTAATCCGAAATCCAGAATCTTGGGCGTTCCGCGCGCGGTAATAAAAATGTTGGCGGGTTTGATGTCGCGGTGCGTGATGCCTTTCTGGTGGGCGGCGTCCAGCGCGTCGGCAATTTGGATGGCCCATTCGAGCAGCGTGTCCAGCGGCATGGGGCCCGGGCGCGTCAGCCGCTGCTTCAGCGTTTCGCCTTCGAGTAGTTCCATGGCGATGAAGGGCCGCCCGTCGTGCTCGCCGATATCGTAAATGGTGCAGATATTGGGATGATTCAGCGCCGCGGCGGCGTGAGCTTCGCGCTCAAATCGCTCCAGCGCCTGCGGATCGTCGGCAAGATCGGGCGGCAGAAATTTCAGCGCCACCTGCCGCTTCAGTCGCGTGTCCTCGGCCTTATACACCTCGCCCATGCCGCCCGCGCCGAGCTTTTCAATAATCCGGTAATGGGAAACCGTTTCACTCATTGTTGAGAATTCCTGATCAGCACCACGTCGCTTGACACGCTGGCGCGGGCGAGGACCAGATCGCCTTTGGGCGACCAGGCAAGATTAAGAATGAAGCCGATGGTGAAGTGCGTTACCTGTTTTGGCGGGCCGCCGGAAATGGGCTGCTCCCAGATGTTCGTGACGCCCTTCACAGTGCGGGGGTAACCAATGGCCCGGCTGTCCGGAGTCCAGTGGAAGTGGAAGCCGGCGCCGATGTCCAGGCCGCTTTCGGGCAGCGGGAACTTCCTGGCGGCGGGCCCGCCGCTCCAGGGAATCATCGCAAGACTGGGGTGACTGCTTCCCGTAACTGCGCAGGCGATCCATTTGCCGTCGGGGGAGATCGCGGACGTGATACAGGGCTGGTCTGATATTTTCTTGCCCTGCCCGCCTTGAACAGGTATCCGCCAAAGCTCCGAGACGCCATGGACAATCGATGCAAAAACGATGGTTTTGCCATCGGGAGAGCAGGAAGGCTGCTCGTCATCGCTGCCGTGAGTCAGGTGAGTGAGGCCGGTGCCGTCGCGATTGATTCGCCACAGATTCACGCCGCCCTGGCGGTCCGAATCGAAAACTAGGTACTGCCCCGTGCGGCAGACGGAAAAATTTTCGTCGTTCGCCCCCTTGGGGTTGGTGATGTTTACCGGGTGGCTGCCGTCCGTGTTGATGCTCCAGTCGCCGATTGGGCCGCTGTCCGCCGAGGTGTAGAAAATCTTGTCCCCGGGCGGCCAAATCAAGGAATAGGTGCCTTCGGTTCCCTGGGGGGTGGAAGTTAACTGCTTCAGGTGGCTTGTATCGCCCTTGGGAGCAATCCACAGGTTTGAGTCGATTTGTAATTGAACCACGCTCAGCGCCTTCCCGTCCGCCGTCAGGGTCGGCCACCTGTAGTTATTCAGGTCGTGCGTGACCCGGCGCATGGCGCCGGAAGGATATGAAATCTGCAGGAGCTGCGATTGGAAACTCTCGCCCTGGTTCGTAGCGGCGACGATCAGCCCGCTGCCGTCCGGCAGCCATACCGCGGAACGAAGGAAGAACTCCCCGGTCGCCCAGACTTGTTGTATCTTGCCCGCAAGCGTCACCACCAGGACAGAATACTTGAGGCCGCCGACCGCGGTCGCTGCCGTAAGGGCAATCGCTTTCCCATCCGGAGACCAGGCGGGAACAGCAAAAAAGACATCCTGGGGAAGCTTCCCGGACGCGATGGTTTGCTGCCCGCCCCCTTCAGAATCGGCCACAACCAGTTTGGTTCCGAGGGTAGATGGGTTTCGGCGCACGAAGGCGATTTGCTTTCCGTTGGGAGAAACGGCAACCCGGCCGTTAACGTCACGAACGATCATCTTCGGGTTTCCGCCCAGCGAAGCCAGGCGATAGAGGTCAGGAGAGGGAGCGCCGTTTGCCAGCGAGACGTAGTAGATGAAGTTTCCATCGGGCGTAAAGGTCAGCCCCTCGAAATCGACCGCCGCCGGCGGAAGGATCTGGACGTCGCTGCCCGTCGCCGTCTGGTGCAGCCACATGCTCTGTTCTCCCGCCTTGTTCCGCACATAAGCGATGTACCGGCCGTCGGGCGAAACGGCAGCCGTCCGCACGTCGCCGAAATTGGTGACGCGCTCGATGTTTCCCACCCGGAAAGTCTCCGCCGGCTTGATCGGTTTTGGGCGGAGCGCAAAGAACCAGACGGCTGCAGCCGCCACGACAACCGCCGCCGCAAGCACGGCGAACAGACCTTTTTTATGCCGGCCCGCCACTTCAGCAATGATTCTTGAATCGGAACTGTCTTGCTGTGCCGGCGACGCCGCGCTGGACATAGCGCCAACCTTCAGGTCGGCAGCCGCCGGAACCGCCGCCGTTGCAGCCGACCGGCCGGAAGTCGTATCGCGCTTCAGCCGCTTCAGGTCGGCGCGAATCTCGGCCGCCGACTGGCATCGAAGGTCGCGGTCTTTCTCCAGACATTTGGCGACGATGCGGTCAAAGTCAGGAGTTATTTCCGGATTGATTCGCGACGGCGGCATCGGATCGCGGTTGAGGATGGAATCAAAAATGATCGCCGTCGTATTTCCGCTGAAGGCCTTCCGGCCCGTGGCCATTTCGTACAGGACGGCGCCGAAGCTGAATAGATCCGTTCGCGCATCCACCTGTTCGCCGCGCGCCTGTTCCGGCGACATGTAAGCAACCGTGCCCATGGCCACGCCGGGACTGGTCAGCGCCGCTTCTACCGTAGGACCGGCCGTTGCGCCGATTGTCGCGGCATCGCCATGTTGAGGCGAAGCGGCCTGCGCTCCTGTCGTGACTTTCGCCAAACCAAAATCCAATATTTTTGGCGTTCCGCGCGCGGTGATAAAAATGTTCGCGGGCTTGATGTCCCGATGCGTGATGCCTTTCTGGTGCGCGGCGTCCAGCGCGTCGGCAATCTGAATCGCCCAATCGAGCAGCGTGTCCAGAGGCATGGGTCCGGGGCGCGTCAGCCGCTGCTTCAGCGTTTCGCCTTCCAGCAGTTCCATGGCGATGAAGGGCCGCCCGTCGTGCTCGCCGATTTCATGAATGGTGCAGATGTTGGGATGGTTCAGCGCCGCGGCGGCGCGAGCCTCGCGCTTGAAGCGTTCCAGCCCCTGCTCGTCGCGTTGCGTGCCTTCAGGCAGAAACTTCAGCGCCACCAGCCGGCCGAGCGTGGTGTCCTCGGCCTTATACACCTCGCCCATGCCGCCCGCGCCGAGCTTTTCGAGAATCCGGTAATGGGAGAACGATTCTCCGTCCATGGAATGATTTGAGGGTTGCGCCCGATTCCACGAACATCTTAAGGTGCTGAATAAGTCGCGTCAACAAATAACGCCCCGAATATGAGCGCATTGGAAACTCAACCACCGTAACCCCATCGCGGGTGGCGGATGCGCGGCGCATCATGCCACGTGTGCGATCCACCGTCTCTGGCATGGCGTCAGGGCACAGCTTCAGCCGTGCCGCGGCCCGCTGCGGCAATCTGAAATCTCAAATTTGAAATTTTGAATCGCGCCGACCCCGGCGCGGGGGCCTGGGTTGAATTCACACAAAAGAATTGCTGAGCCCTGAAGGGGCGGCACAACGTCCTTACGCGGTCGGGAAAAGGTGTTCAGACATTTCCGGCAGAATTTCCAGTTCCTTCCTCCAACAGCTTCCTGAGTTTTTCGGCGTAATCAGGCCTCACCGTTTCCAGCACGGCGAGATGTTCAGAGGCGGAGGCGGTGTGCCCAAGTTTCGCATTCGCAGCCCCCAGCAGAAATCTCACCCCCGGCTCGCTGGGCTTGATCCTGAACGCCTTCTCAGCTTCTTCAAGAGCGTCGTGGTACCGGCCTTCGTCGAAAAGAGTATCGGCAAGGTTCGCGCGACACTCAAAGTCGTTCGCGTCAACTTCGAGGCCGGCTTTGTATTCCTGAATTGCTTCGCCACGCCTGCCGAGCCCGGCCAGCGCCAAGCCCGCCACGCAGTGCGCGCCAGCGGAACTCGGCTCCAGGCTAAGCGGCTGCTGCGCTGCCTCCATCCCCTCATTAAAACGACCGGCCTGACAGAGCATGCTTCCCATGTTGCAGTAGGCCAGCGCGTAATCGGGCTTCATCCGGATGGCCTGCTGAAAGAATTCCAGCGCCTCATCAAACTTCCCAAGTTTCCAATTCGTGAAGCCCATGCCTTCAGTGGCAATGGCATTCCGGGGATCGATTTGCAGAACCTTGCGCGATTCCTCGATGGAGTCGTCGAAACGGCCCATTTTATCGTATGC
>JBJKPU010000030.1:0-19868 GCA_046706005.1 Terriglobia bacterium
CCTTCAGCGGGTGCTGAGAGTTTTTGCGATGCAGAACGGTGAGCGTGTTGAAATCCACGCCGTGCTTTTTGAGAAAGCCGAGGCCGCGCAGAACGCGGTCGAAAGTAGGCTGGCCGCCTTTGTCCACTCGATAGCAATCGTGCAGTTCGCGCGGGCCGTCAATCGAGAGGCCGACGAGAAAATGATTTTCAGCCAGGAATTCGCCCCAGGCATCATCGAGAAGGACGCCGTTTGTCTGCAAGGCATTTTCAATTTGTTTGCCGTTTGAGTACCGTTGCTGCAGCGCGACAACCTTGCGGAAATAATCGACGCCAAGAATGGTGGGCTCGCCGCCCTGCCAGGCGAAGCTGACGGCGGGAACATCCTGCGCCTCAATGTATTGCCGGACATAGTTTTCCAGAACGTCGTCCGCCATCGCCCAGTCGGATTGTCCGGGATAAAGATTTTCCTTTTCGAGGTAGAAGCAGTATTTGCAATCCAGGTTGCAGATCGGTCCCGACGGCTTGGTCATGATATGGAAAGCCGAAGGCAGGTCCGAATGAAGTTCTGCGCCGATGCCGCTGTTTTCCACGATGGGTGCAGTATATCAACAAGGCGGATGTTCGCTCGAAGAGTATTCAGAAAGGCTTGACGGCCCCCGCCTGTTTTTATCTGAATGTGACGTTCACCTGTTTCGAAATCATTCCCGCTCTGATAGTCTGGAGCGGAATTGCGGGCCTGGCCGATAACGGGAGGGATCAATGGACGAAAAAGACTACGCAGTTGGAACGAGTCGAAGGAATTTTCTGAAGGCGGGCGCGGGCGCGCTGGGCGGCTTGACGGCGTTGAAGGGGTTGCCGGGCATGGGAGAGCCGGCAGCCGATCCGCCTCCGCGGCCCAACTTCGTATTCTTCCTGGGTGAAGGAGTGCGCGCGGATGAATTCAGCTCAAGCAAAATCGAGGGTTGGGACGGCAACGGGCTGAGCGCCATGGGAAGCAAAATTATCAAGACCCCGAACCAGGACCGCATTTTCCAGGAGGGCATGACGTTCCGCAACGCTTTCGTCACCTACGCGCTTTGCCTGCCTTCGCGAGCTTCCATCCTGACGGGACTTTATCCCCATGGAACAGGCGCCATTGACAATCGCCGGCGCGACATCCCCCGCGACATTCCCACCATTGCGGACCTGCTGCGCGAGGCGGGATACGAAGTCGCTTTCATCGGCAAGGCGCACATTCATGACTTGAGCAAACGCAACTGGGACCTGTTCTTTGGCGTTGAGGCAGCCGGCGCGGATTACTACCATCCTGTGATCATCGAAAGCAAACACGGAGAGGTCCAGTCCAAGCGAAAATACGATGGATACGTGGATGACATTCTGACGGAGCATGCGCTGGATTGGCTGAATCAGGATCATGCCAAGCCCTTCTGCCTTTTCTTCTGGTTCATCGCGCCTCACGCTCCTTTTTACAGGCCTCGCCGCCTGCTGGATTTGTATAACGGTGTTCCCATTCCCAAGCCCATCACGTTTGACGACGACCTGAAGGGCTATCCCGGAAAGCCTCGGGCCTTTAAGGACGCCAACAACAAAATCGGCACGACCGTCCTCGGCGACGATGATCCGCGTTCCCTGGAAGAGCTGGTCAAGGATCACATGGCGGGTGTGGTGAACAATGACGGGAATGTCGGCAAGGTTTTTCATGCGCTCGAGAAGAAAGGGATTTTGGACGATACGGCGATGATCCTGAGCGCCGATCACGGGTTTTTCCTCGGCGAGTGGCGTTTTTACGACAAGCGCTTCATGCACGAACCTTCGATTCGTGTGCCCATGGCGATGCGATATCCGCGGCGGATTCAGGCCGGCTCGGCTCCGGAGCAGATGGCTCTTAACATTGACCTGCCGCCGACCATTCTGGAGCTGGCCGGCGTGAAGGTTCCTGATTGGATGCAGGGCAGGAGTCTGGTGCCCTTCATGAAAGGCGGCGCGCCGTCGGCCTGGCGAAAAGACTGGCTTTACGAATACTTTGAATATCCGGGCGAGGAGGAAGTCAGGCCCAGCCGCGGTGTTCGCACGGAGCGCTACAAGCTGATTCATTATTTCCTGGAACCTGAAGAATTTGAGCTCTACGACCTGCAGAATGATCCGGGCGAACAGCACAATCTTTATGATGACCCGGCTCACGCGGAACTGGCGAAGAGTCTTCTGAACCGGATCAGCGAGCTTCGCAAGGAAACGGGCGACGTGTACGAATACCAGATTCCCAACACTTACGAATTTCAAAGGCAGAAAGAGTAGTAGGTAGCTGGCGGGAATGCCGCCCACGCCACAGCTGTGTCGCCCCTGCCACGGGCCCGGCATTGCGGGACAAAGGCCGGTAAACATGCCGGGCAGGAACCTTCATCCTTCGAAATTTTCCCTCGCCGACCATCGGCGCATTTTCTCCAGTCCGGCTCGCCGTTGCCCGGTGATTGAACGGATTCCGTGCTTTTCGATTGTCTAAAATAGAGTCGAATCTGATCTTAAGGCAGGCGTCCTCGACGGGCAAGAGGACTGCCCTGGAGCCCGGTTTGACAGACTCCGTTTTCTGGTTGATGCCTTCGGTCACAATCCGAAACAGGCCATTTTCTGAGAAAGAATCGCACTCGATGGAAGCGAAACGGGTGTATATTTTTCATCTCCGGTTTAACACCAGGGAAATTTCAGGATGCCGCAATTGATTCGGCAGGGGGAAAGGAAAAGCATGAAAACGGGAAGCCATTTTGGAGGAATGCTCGCATTGGCGCTCGCGCTGGTTGGAGCTACATTCTTTTTGCCGCGACAGATCGGCGCGGGACCCAAGACTGCTCCGTCAAGACCGCAAGGCCCGTGCGACATCTACGCCGCAGCCGGCGATCCGTGTGTGGGCGCTTACAGCACCACGCGCGCGCTCTACGCTTCCTACAATGGCCCGCTGTACCAAGTCGTGCGGCAGTCGGACGGCAAAGCACTGGACATCGGAGTTGTCCAGCCTGCCGCCTCGCCGGTCCCGGATGCGGGCGGATATGCCGACGCCGCCGCGCAGGACAAATTCTGCGCCGGCACGTATTGCTGGATCACCACCATCTATGATCAGTCCCCGAAGCACAATGACCTGACCCAGGCGCCGCGCGGCGCTTTCAGCGGCCCGGCCATGGGCGGGTTCAATAACGTTCCCGTGGCCGACATGGCGCCGATTACCATCATGGGTCACAAGGTTTACGGCACGTTCATCGAGCCCGGCATGGGACTGCGCAACGATGATCCCAAGGGCACGGCGGTGGATGACCAGGCGGAAGGAATGTACTGGGTGGTCAGCGGCAAGCACTACAATTCCGGCTGCTGCTTCGACTTCGGCAACGCTGAGATTGACAGCCACGACGACCAGGCCGGCACCATGGAAACCGCCTACTTCGGCGACGCGACCTCCTGGTATCACGGACATCTTCCCGGCCCGTGGATCATGACGGACCAGGAAAACAATCTGGTGGGATGCGTCAACGCGAGCCCCAACGACAAATTCTGCGCCGACCTGCCGGACATCAAATGGCGCTTCGTCACCGGGGTCGCCGAGGGCAAGCCGCACCACTGGACTTCCATGGGCGGTAACGCGCAAGGGGGCGATTTGTCGGTGATGTTCAGCGGCCCGCGCGTCGATTTCATGTATGACCCGATGCGCAAGCAGGGCGCTATTCTGCTGGGCAATGGCGGGGACAACAGCAACGGCTCGCAGGGAACTTTCTATGAAGGCGTGATGACGGCGGCAGGCACTTACCCCAGCGACGCCACCCAACAGAAGGTTCAGGCCAACATCGTGGCGGCCAAATACGGCGAATTTCCGCTGAGCATCGCGCCGGCGTCAGAAACCGCCACTCCGCCGGGACTGCAAACGTTTTCGCCCCGGTCTTCACAGGAAACCACGCTGACTTTTACAAATACAACCGGCGCGCCCGTGAGCGACGTTACGTTGAGCATTTCTGTCCCCAATAGGCAGTGGAAGTCCGTCGTTACCGGAACCAGTAAGACCTCAAAGACATTCGCCGGTCCGATTGCGCCCAACTCCACCGTGACCGCGACTTTTGACGTTACTTCGGGACGGGCGACTTTCAACGGCGACCTGATCGGCCGCGCCGCGTGGAAAAGTCCCGCAACCGGCGAGAAGCATTCCGAAACAACTGCCGAAAAGGTTCGGAACGTCAATCCGGTCAGGATTAACGAATTCCGCATCAGCTCCGGCCCGCCCACCAACTCCACGGACTCGTTCATCGAGCTTTATAACGACGGCGCGCACAGCGTCAACATTTCCAACTGGACTTTGACCGAGCATCCGACGCAGCAGGCTATTTTCTCGACGGTGAAAATTCCCGCCGGGACCAGGCTCACATCACACGGTTTCTACCTGCTCGGCCTTTCAAATTCCGGTCTCGCGGCCCCGGCGCGCGCGGGCGACAGCACCATTTATGTCCGCAGCACGACCGGCATGAAGGCTGGCGATACAATCAGCATCGACACAGGATCCAAGGCGGAGACGCGAAAGATCGAAAGCGTCGGCAAGGAGGCCGGAACAACCACGACCGTATGGCAACCTCTCCCCGACGGTCCGGTAATCACAATCCCTGCCGGCTCAACCAACGTGCCGGTGACCAGCGTGGCTGATTTTGCCGTGGGCCAGAAAATCGGTCTCGGTTACGGCGGCACTTATCCCACCGTTCCCGGAGGCACTGAGCGCTACGAGGTGGCAACGGTCACCGCGGTCGGAAAGGAAGGCACGCAAGCCTACCTTGCGGCCGACGCGCACGCCGGCTCGACCAATATCAAAGTGACTTCGGTCAATAACATCTCGGTCGGCGACAAGATCAGGCTGGATATCGACAGCGTTGGCCACGGAATTGAGACCGTCACGGTGAAGAGCGTCGGCACCGAGTCGCACCGCAGTGAACTCGCGGCCGAATCGAGCACCGGCGCGACTGAAATCAAAGTGCGCAATGCGGCGGGTTTCACCGTGGGCGACAAAATGACCATCGGCACTCCCGCAACATGGAAAACGGTGACCATCACCTCCCTCGGCAGCCGGGCCATGGGCGGAACGGACGTGGGCTTTAAGCCGGCGCTCACCCGCGCCTATCCCGGAGGCTCGGAGGTCGTCGATCAGGGCACAGGCCTCGATCTTGAGGGGCCGCTGCGCTTCAACCATTCGGACAACCTTCCCTTCAGCGATCGAGGAACCGGAATCAGTTTCGAGCCGGCAACTTCTTATGCCCACATCAGCAACGAGCCGGTACAGCCGCTAGGCACCGGCATCACGCTCGGCAGTGCCGTGGCAAAAGATCACGCGATTGACGCAGTGGTGCGTGACGCAGGGGTGACGACGGCGGGATATCAGGGCACGCAGGCTCCCAACCAGTGGTTCGGCGGCCCCGAACTCGCTTCGAGCGTTCTGTTTTTCGGGAGATTCAAAGTTTCCCTCAGTGATGGCAGCATAGTGCTGCGGAACGCCAGGGACCAGGTTGTGGACAGCCTCAACTACGGCGAACTCGTCGATCCCTGGGCCGCCGAAGGTTACCAGGCTGAATCAGGACTGGGAAAGAGCGGCTGCTTTGTGGATACGCCGGGCGCGCGCCGTGGTTTTGGTCCGTTTGCTCAGGCGGCGTCCAACACGAGCGTGGGCCGTTTCCCCGACGGCCGCGACACCGACAGCAATTGCGCCGATTTCCTTCGCTCGCCTTCCACGGAACTGGCGGCGGCTTCCAATGCCGGCGCAGACAACATCAAGGTCGCCGGCGTCGAAGGCTTTGAACCCGGCCAGACGATAAGAATAGGCACGGGTGCGGAACTCGAGACCGCCCGCATCACCAAGATTGGCACGGCAGGCGGCACGACAGTGCGCACATCCGTTGCATTGGGTGCAACCGTCATCCCGGTTGAGAACTCGATGGGTTTTCGTTCCGGCCAGACAATTACAGTCGGTAGCGGATCGGACTCTGAGACGGCGGTTGTGGCCTCACTCAGCCGTTTTCGCAATCCAATCATCAGGGTTTCCGCGCCGCTCACCCATGCGCACGCGGCGGGCACTGAAGTTTCCGGCAGCGGGATCACCCTTGCCACTCCTCTGGCGCACGCGCATGCCGCCCGGGCGGAAGTTACCGGCAGCGTTTCCACGCCGGGTGCGCCCAACCACTATTACGAACATCGCCGTTGAGGATTTCTGCGGGACTGAAGAGAAGAGAAATGGCCGGCTGCGTGGGGCGCTGAGGAGCATGATTGCAGCGCCCCGGGGCATCCCACGCAACAGCCTGGATTGCAGAGCCGCCTCAATTTGAGGCGTGAATCACTTTCACCAGTTCGCTGTCCGGCACGGACCACGCCTGCGCGCCGGTGTGCGTGAAGCGCTGGTCTTTGTCATTCCAGTTCAGCACGGTGATCTTTCCCCCGGATTTTTCATAATCATAGGTCGTGCCGTCGTCCCGATAGAGGTCGAAGGTGGCATCCGTACCGGGATAGATGCGAATCTGCTTCAGGCCCTGGGGCTGATCCATGTCTTCAACCTGATCGCCGATGGGCAGGATGGAGCCGGCCCGGACAAACAGCGGAATGATGTCAATCGGCGCGCTGGCAACGATAGTTTGCCCGCCGTGATACTCCTGGTTGGTCCAGTAGTTGTACCAGTCGGCGCCGGCCGGCAGATACACTTTGCGCTGCGTCTGCCCCTGGTGCGTGACCGGCGCGACAAGAAAATCCGGCCCGAACATGAATTCATCCGTCAGCGTGGCTACCTGCGGGTCATTCGGGAAGTCCATGAACAGCGCCCGCATATAGGGCGCGCCCGTTTTGTATGTGTGATAAGCGAGCGAATAAATGTACGGAATCAGCGAGTACCGCATGCGCAGATATTTTTCCAGGATCGGCGTGGCCTGATCGCCATAAGACCAGACCGTGTTGAAGCGGCGCATGCCGTGTGTCCGCAGAATCGGCATGAAGACGCCGTACTCGAACCAGCGCGTGTAAAGCTCGGGATAATCGAGGTCGCCGCCCACGTTGGCGAGGGCCGTCGAGGGATCGAGCAGCGGCTTGTGCTGCGGATGATGGACGGCGGGCAGGCTCCAGAAGCCGCCCACATCATCGGTCCAGTAGGGCAGGCCGGAGGCTGTGACGTCCAGGCCGGTCAGAACCTGGCGTTGCAGCGTGTCCCAGGTGGGCGAAATGTCCGAGGACCAGAAAATCGTGGCGTTCCGCTGCGCACCCGTATAGGCAGCCCGCGCCAGAATCATGGCCCGGTGATTCATGTCGTGCCGCATGCCCTGATAAATGGCCGAAGTTTCAAACAGCGGATACACGTTGAAATATTCCGTGCCCGGCCCGATGTAGAAGTAGCTGCCGTTGGGAGGGATGTCCGGTTCCGTTTCGTCCGACCAGATGGCGTCAAAGCCCTTGCTGATCAGGTTCGTGTCAATCGTGCGCCAGAACCATCGCGCCGCCGCCGGATTCGTCACGTCGATGTTTGAACCCAGGGTGTTACCCGGATACGCGTTCGTCGTGGTCGGCTTGCCGTTCGCAAGATGATAGAACCATCCTCTCTTCACCATCATGTTGTAAAAGCGCGAACCGGGCGCGAAGCGCGGCCAGACACTGATCAGGGTGTGGAAGCCCATCTTGTGAAGTTCGGCGTTCATTGCCGTGGGATCCGGCCAATCCTTCTTCACAAAATCGAACTGCCCCATTTTGGAGTAATAGAAAAAGTCCACAACCAGGTAATCGCATGGCAAATGCCGCTCGCGATATTCCTTGGCAACCGCCATGATTTGCGCCTGGGTGCTGTAACGCTCCTTGGACTGAGTGAATCCGTAAGCGCCAATCGGCAACAGCGGCGCGGGGCCGGTCAGCAGGCGGTAGCCGGAGTACAGATTGTCCGTGTCCTTTCCTGCGATCACGAAGAACGATACTCGCTGTCCGACCTGCGAAACCCATTTTGTCTGGCTGTTGAAATACGTCGCCGACCGTTCGATGGTTGTCTTGGAAGGGTTGTCCCACAGCACGGCATAGCCTTTGTTGGTGACCATGAAAGGCACGCAAAAACTTTCGCCGGCTGGGGCGCCGTAGTCGCTCCAGCAGCGCACGACCTGGTTGTGATGGTCGAGCCGGCCCGCCTGGTTTTCGCCCAATCCGTAATAATGCTCGCCCGGCTGCACGCTGAAGAGCGCGCCCACTTGATAGAAAGGCGGATCGGATGGCCGCCGATCCTGCAGAATCTCCGTGTTACCTTCGCCATGGCTGGGCGGATCCATGAACCAGCGCTCCATGTCCACCAGCGTGTGCCCGTCCGGCAACTGGAAGCTTAAGCGCACAGGAGCATATCCCGGAGCGCCGCTTCCACCGAAGTACCTGTTAACCGGCTCCTGCCCGAGCAGGCGCGGACTGTGATGTTTGGGCCGGCCGAGAATTGTGACGGACAATTGCGACGAGCGGTAGGTGCCGCCGTCCGCTGTCTTCTCGTAGTGCCAGCCGCTGGCGTCGGGCTTCCCGATGATTCCGTATCCCGGAGGCGCCAGGGCATAGGCCTTGAGCCGGCTGATGCTCACGCGGATGATGTTCGGCGCATAAGGCTCCAGCATCATCGTGGTGTGGTACCGGCTCATCACCAGGCGGCCATTTTGCACGGTCACGTTGACCGGCGGTCGCGGCGGCCGGCGCTGCTGCGCGCAAGCGCCACCTGCAGCAAGAACCAGCGCCACCGCCATCATGATTCCTTTTGTTAAAGCTCTATTTCTCATTATTGCCCTCCATGCTGCGATAGGTCTGTTTAAGATTTTCTATTTTGAAGAAGTCGCCGCGCTCGGATGGCCTTCTCATGATGGTTCAATCTGTCGATGCGGAACATTGACGGGACTGGGCGAATCTGGAAAATGGCGGGCAAGACTTTGCGCTCGCCTGATTTCGCTACCAGCAAACAGAATCAAGAGCGGCCGGGTTCCGAACTGCCCGGAGGTCGCCCGCCTACGCGCATCTCGAAATATGTTCCGTAAATCGCAATTTACGTCCGCGAAACAATATTGTCAAAAGAGCGGATCGAAATGCGTTCGATGAATCCGGTGAAAAACCCGCAAGCTGATGGAGCTGCAGCCTGAATCCCGGAACGTGGAGGAGGGTTGCGAAAAGCCGCCGGCGGCGCGCTTTGACTTTCGGCTTTATGCTGCAGGCCGGATTTACGGGCCGGCCTGCAGATTCTCTTCGTTGCAATGAGAATTCAAGTTCACGGCGATTAATGGGATGCCATTTCCTGTTTGACGATGGCTTCCGCCGCATTGGCCTCCAGAACCCAACTGGCGGCCGCCGAGACGGTGGTTTCATCCTCGAACCAGAGCATCCCGAAGTCGGTGATGCACTCGGGGAAATCCGGTTTGATGATGACGTAACCCGGAATCATGCCGCCGGCAATATAACTGTTATCGCCGCGATTGGTGGAGTAGGTCTTTGGCTTGGAGGCCGTGCCAATTGCCGCAATGTATGACACGCTGGAAACCGGGTGCGTGCCGAGCAGGTAGTTGGCGGCGCGCAGAGTGTATTCCGGGCCGACGATATCCGGAAATGCTTCGTGCAGGAAGTACATTTCCGTCCCGAATCTCGCCACCTGCTCTGAGCCGCCCCAGGAGCCTCGCGAAGGCGGAACGCCAAAAGGCGTAGCGTCCAATTGACGATCCAACTGCGGAACATATGCTTTCAAAGCATCCTTGAACTGGGTCTTGTACTCCGCGGGCAGGTAAGGAAGAGCGCGGACTGCGGTCCAGCCCTGGAAGCCGATTTGTTTCAGCATGGTCGGGAAAAGTTCCTCGACCCGTTTCTTGTAAGGCTCCCCGCCTTTGGTGGCGATCAGCAGTTCCACCGCGAGCGACCAATCCGGCGCACCGAAACGTCCCGCGAATCTCCTGAAACGGGCCGGGAGAGGCGTGGGATGCGCGTGTTCGTCATTCCAGATCTTGATGGCTGCATCGAGGCATTCCTTCGACAGCGGGTTGTCCCAGCCTTTGAGCACGGGAGCGGCAGCGGCCAATGCCGCCGCGGCGCCATAATTCGTGAACGAGTTCTCGGTTGTCCACGCCCACCGGTCGTCAGTGATGGATGCGGCATCGCCGACCGCTGTGTATTCCCCCAGATACGGTGACTGGAGACCTTCGAAGGGATGGCCGACGGCGCGGATCTGAGCGAGGGTCTGAAGGATGCCGTGCTTCACCTGTTCGACGGCGTCGGGAACTCCGTCCGGCCGGTGCATCACGACCGAGTGGGCTTTCTCGTCCACCGAAAGCTCGTCCCACTTCATGTGAAAGGTGCTGTAGGCGAGCGCCAGATTTTCGATGGTCGCGTACTGGCCGAACGCGTCGTTATCGAAGTCGCCGGCGTCGTACCATCCGCCGACGTTCAATCCCGGAATATGCTGGCCGGCCTTGTACGGAGAATTGGTTTTCGGGCCCATGCGATACCCGTCGAAGTGAGTCGTGTTGGGCGGAGCCTGCAGCGCGTCGTCCATGAACGGAAGGCCGTGCCAGATGTGGTAGGCATCACGGACGGAAACGTGATCCATCTGCTCCGCCAAAAAACAGTCCAGCGATGTCTGCCAGGTATTGCTGTAAACGTTTTCGGCGATAGGGAACGCATCCGAGTGTTGGCCGGCGTATTCAATCTCGTAGAGACCGGGCTGCTTGACAGAGGAGAAATCGAATTTCGCGTAATCGTAGCGCAGCCACGGTGTGGGCTTCGAGATCGGACCTTCGAAGACTTCCTTGGGAGCGCCGTCGTTCGAAATCCGCAGAAGTTTTGCCGTCTTGGGAGCGTCGTACTTCGGGTCGAGCTCGATGACGGCGACTTTTGAATAGCCGGCAGCGTAACCGGCCTGGCTGTGGGCAATCATCGGCGGCCGGGTCCAGTCCGGGATGTAGTTCGGGCGAATGTGCCAAACGACTGCATTCTCGGTTTTCCCCGCAGGAATCAAAGTGCGCACTACGAACCAGCCGTTCTGGGCTGTATTACGCCCGTCGTAAACTTCCAGCGGACCGGAATCCGAGGTAATACTGATGCGGTCGAGCGGATCAGCGGCCGCCAGAGTAATGCTTGTGCCGGTCACAAAAGGCAACGGCTGCGTGTAGCCTTTGGCTTTGTGCCACTGCTCAACGTACCAGGGCTCCTTCGGGTCGCCGGGCTTGGGCGGGACCGTGGTCATGCGGTCCTCGGGATAGCGCGGGAAGACGCCGAACTTCTTGTGATCCACATCGTAGGCTTTGTCCGCATAAATGGAAGGCAGAAATTCCAGATTGAAGCCGGCGCGGCCCACCAGAGTCGCGGGCAGCGGCTCCTTCAGGTTCACGCTGACGCGAATTCCGCCCGGCTCGGCCGCGACCACCAACTGATAGTTGAAGTGGAATCCGGGATAGCCAACTTCGGCAGTGATGCGATCGTTCTGCTTGTCGGCCTGGTGCGACTGGAGCCGCGGGATTCGATCCCATTGCTCCGGCGTGGGCATCAGACGCACGCTGCCATTCGTGGCGACGCGATGACCGTGCAAAATGATTTGCATGGCCGCATCCTTCTGGTCGAAAAAGACGGGGCTGTAATTGTCGTCATAGAGCATGACGCTGAAGCCCGGTGCATTGAGATACCCGTTGTCGGTGACTTTGACCTTCATGTCGGCACCCGATGCGGCCAGACTACAGAACAGCGCCGCCACCAGGGTCATCCACAAAACTGCTCGCGATCCACGAAACATGGGCCACTCCAGAAGTTTAGATTTAAGGGAGGAATCATACCTTTTCGTCATTTATTCGTCAAAAGAATCGTGTTCTGAAATTGATGGGCCCGACGCCTTGCGGCACTGGAAGAGATTCAACAGCGCTGCAGCGTCCGCTCAATGCCAGTCTTCGAAATCAGACCTTCTGCGCCGGGCTCGAAGAGCTTCCGAATTTGCAGTCTTTGGGTTCGAAGACAGAGGTGGAAGGATTGAACTTGAACCCGGCAACCTCGGGTTTCGCGCCTCCCGATCACCCCGTGCAGCCTTTGGGGAGGCGCCGAGCCGTTTAGGGGCACTCGAATGATCTTTTCACTTTTGTTTAGGCAATTAGCCCGGCGCGCCCGTCGTGAAATCGAGTTGGCGGCTGAACGTCCGCTTCAGGGGCTTTGATCGCCTTTTACAGATTCAGCCGCCAGCATTGGGAAAGACAGACAAGCGAGAGCGAATTTCCTTGGGTTGTCATCCAAGGCGTTTCGCATGTCAATATGAAAGCTTGCCCTGGTACGTCATTTCTTCGGGCTTGAAGTCAATGTACACCGACTGATTGGGGCCCGGTACCCACGAAAGCTGGAAGCGCAGCTTCCCGTTGGGTGATGAAAGGATGGGCTCGCCGTTTACGACGCGTGGGAAAATAAATCGCGCCCCGAACCCGTGGCTCTGCGATGGCGGAATGTACTTGGCCAACTGGATCTGAGTTTTGTTGGCATAGAGATAAGCATTCTGCTTCAGGCTGTCCACCGTTTGCGTGTCGAACCAGCGGGTCAGATTGCGTTGCCCAATCGGATCGTTAGTGTGAAACGACAAGTTCACCATGACTTCCTGGCTGACGTCGCCGTGCAACAACGCGTCCACGGATGGGTTCTGATTGAACGCCGTCTGCTTGGCGGGAGACATTGAATCATAATGGTTCTCGATTTGGAACATTCGCACGTAGGCTTCGCGTACGGGAAGAGATGAGAAGAAGACGATCGTGAACTCATAATTGGTCACATCCGTGCCCAGTGTGGCTCCGGCCGTCCCCATCGTGCCGGTGGCGTTCCCGCCGCCGCCCATGTCGTTGACGGTACCGTGCGCGCCGTTGATCTGGCCCCGGAAGCCCTTGGTCTGGGCCCATGGAGATTTCTGCAGAATAGTGCGCACATCTTTCACGGTCCATTTATCGAAGGATTCTTGAAGCCACTGATCGTTATTCTTTCTGGCGTATAGGATTGTGGTTCCCGCTGCGATCAGCGCCAACGCCACTATGAAGCGACGAGTTCTCATGCTTAACCTCCAAATTCGTCATCCGGATTTTCGCGAATCAGGTCCGCCGGCCTGCTGATCTTCGGTTGCAACTGGTTCGCGAAACATCCATCGCGAGCAGGCCAAGCCATCCCTTCCTTAATTCTATAGCAATTGACATGCTCTTGACGCAATCATTTTTTTGCCATGTGTAATTTGTGGTCTGCGCCGTGGGACGACGGCCTGCAGAGTCTGGATTTGTCCGCTAGATCCGAAGTGCGGAAGGGAGACCGTCGATCATGCCCGCAAGTGTGAATCGGAAATCCTTGATTGCCGGCGGAAGTCCAGTGGCGTAATTCCTTCTTTTTCGCGGAAGGTGCGGTGGAAGGTCTTCTGGCTGGCAAAGCCTGCCTCCGCGGCGATTTCGGAACAGCTAAGGTTCGTTTCCATAAGCAATTGTTTGGCGCGCTGCACCCGGCAGCGGAGAATCTCGGAAAGCACCGTTCTGCCCAAAGCGTCAAAGAAGCGGCGTTCCATAGTCCGCCGGGAGACTCCGAGGTGCTCGGCGACTTCGCTGACAGAAGGAGAGCGCGCGACGTTCTGCCGAATGAATCGCAGCGCCCCGGCGACGATGGAATCCTCCTGGGCGATTACGTCGCTGGATCGGCGGGCAACGACATGGGTGGGCTCCACGCGCACCAGTCGGTCCCTGACCTTCTCTCCGCCCATCAGGCGAGCGAGCAGCTTGGCAGCTTCATAACCCGCCCCTTCAAGATCCAGTTCAACGCTGGAGAGGGCGGGATTCGAAAGCTCACAGATCAACTCGTCGTTGTCCACTCCGACGACGGCGATTTCCTCGGGGACTTGCAGGCTTGCGGCCTGGCAGGCCTGCAAAACTTCCCGGCCGCAAACATCATTGCAGGCCATCAGGCCTACGGGCTTGGGGAGGGATTGAAGCCATCGAATGACGTTTGGCTGCTCGCGGCGCCATGCTTTAATCCAGTTAGGCCGCTGCCACCAGTTCGAAAGAGGGACGCGGTAAACTGAACAGGGGAAGCCCTGCTCATTGGCAAATTCTAGGAATGCCTTTTCACGGTCGTCCGACCATTTGCAGTTCGCGAACCCGCAGAACGCCATCCGCCTGAATCCCGCCTCAACGAGGTGCTCGGCAGCCGTCCTCGCGATCCCCTTCGGGTCGGTCAGAATCTCCCCGAAAGATTGCCCCTGGGCTGTCGAGCGATATTCATCCAGGCTTGAAGCCACGAAAGGAAGCCCTGTGGAGCGGATCAGGCTCCTGATTTTGGGCGAGCGGGTGCGGCTGATGATGCCATCGCCTTTCCAGCCGCTGACGCTGGGCATTCCCTGGCTGAGGTGCCCCGGGCCGACAAACAACGACCATGGACCGTGCAGTCGCGAGTAACGAAGAATGCCTCGCAACAGGCCGCGCCCATATTCCGTCGAAGTCTCAAGCAATAGGGCTACCTGGGGCGCGATTGTCGATTGAACAGTGTTTTTCATGCCTTCAGGGTTTCCGCTCTAAGTGGTTTTCTCCTCAGGAAGTTGAAACGCTGCGCCGAAATTGTGGTCTCGGATACATTTGGCTTCCCAAGGATCCACTTTGGAGCGAGCTAACTACCAGCAATTGAGCCATTCCCGAACGATTTTGCGGGGGAATTCTATCACGTGTCAAGACAGCAGGGGTAAGGGTATGTCGCAAAATGGCCATAACTTTCCGCAAATCGGGTCTGGACAAAATATTAGCGGCGCGATAAAAAGCATTACACCAGGGGGGAAAAATCAATTAGTATGTTTCCCCTGGTCAGAACTGTTCTACTTGATTACTGAAATTCCGTTGGGTTTTGAGCAATTTCCTGAATTCTGGCTTTTGAGCGAAGGCGCCATTGTCGGGCGCGCCTTTTTGCGTCGGCGGGTTAATTCCATGTTTCAGGCGGATCAGCTTGATTTCGATGATAAAGGAAAGAAGAGGGGGAGAGCGATGAAAGTTGTTAAGAGTTGGACGCGTGGCTATCGTGCTGGATGGTCTTTGCTGGTAGTGCTCGCGGTGGCATTTGCCTTCACCGTGCCCACGGCTTTTGGCCAAGGAACATCCGGCCAGGTGTCCGGGACCGTGCGTGACGCGACCGGCGCGGTGGTTCCAGGAGCCACCGTGGTGCTGCGCGACGAGTCTTCCGGCTCGCAACTGAAGACCACCTCGAATGCGAGCGGATTCTACAGTATCAATTACGTGCCTCCCGCTACCTATACGCTGACCGTGTCGAGCAAGGGCTTCAAGGCCTATGCCCGGTCGGGTATCGTCGTCGGGCCGTCCGCACAACTTTCCGCTGACGCGACTCTCCAGGTTGGCGCGACGGTGCAGACTGTCGAGGTCACGTCCTCGGCGGTGAATTTGATTCCGAAATCGACAGGCGGCATGACGCGCACCATCGATGTCAAACAGATCCAGAACCTCTCTACCGTCGGACGCGACGCCATGGAACTGCTCACCCTTCTGCCGGGCGTGGTTGGCGGCACCGGGATTCCTGGCGCGGCGGGTGCCGGATTTGCGGACTTCACGTCCGGGTCTGGTTTCCAGGTGGCCGGCGCCGGCATCAACAATTTCAATATCAACGGACTGCGCAACGACCAGAGCATGGTTAAGCTCGACAACTCCGACATCATCGATCCCGGCAACAACGGCGGATTCACCGTTGAGCCCAACATGGATATGATCCAGGAGTTTTCGGTCAAGCAGTCGGGTTTTCAGGCCAGTCAGGGCAATAGCGGAATCATCGTGGAAGCGGTCACGAAATCCGGCGGCAGCAAGATCCACGGCGAAGGTTACTGGTACGTCCGCAATTCCGTGTTCAATGCCAACGACTGGTCGAACAATTTTTCGGGTGTAGCCAAGCCGAACAGCAAATTCAATTATCCCGGCTTCAACATCGGCGGTCCGGTTCGTTTTCCGGGTACCAGCTTCAACAAGAACAATGACAAGATGTTCTTCTTCTACGGCATGGAGCTCCAGAGGCAGTTGCGGGATCCTGGCACGCAACTGAAAGTCCTGCCTACGGCGGCCATGCGGAATGGGGACTTCAGCGGACTTTGGACTGCCCCCAATTCCACTTGCACGAAAGATGCCAACGGGAACGTCACGGGCGGAAACTTTTTGAATATGCCGTGCATTGTGAATGACATGGGCACGGGGGCGGCGGCGCCGGGCAACATTTTGCCTCCCAGCCAGGTTACGACGGACGGCCAGATCATGTTGAATAAGACATATCTGCTTCCCAGTCAGTTTTACAATGACCCGACTGGAGACTATAACTATGTTTCCCATCCGTCATATCCCACCAACAGAATTGAGAACACGATTCGAATTGATTACAACCTGACCCAGAATACGCGCGCTTTTCTCCGCTTGGCGCAAAACTCTGACACCGAGTATTACCCGTACGGGTTGTGGTGGGGCAGCGGAATTCCCAGAATCACCCCTGATCGGGGCCATCTGAGCGGCGAAACGGCGACCTTCAATGTGGTTCAGGTCATCAATCCGACGCTGACCAACGAAGTCGAGTTCAGCGCCAACGCGAATAATTTCCCGTGGTTTGCTGCTGATCCTTCGAAATTGACCAGCGCGCAGTTGCGCACGGACCTTCCAGGTTACAACTGGCTGAAGGGATCGGGCGGCTCGGTGTTTACCAGGACCATGGCTGTTCCCACGGTCTGGGACGGTGTTGATACCACCGGGTCAGACAACTGGACGGGTTCGGTTGACACGCTAAACGGTGTCTTCGGCAACAAGACCACCTTTGAACTCAGCGACAACCTGACGAAGGTTGCAGGGACGCACACGCTGCAGTTCGGCGCTGACCTGCTCCACACGCGCAACGACCAGAATTCTTCCAATGTGCAAGGTCGGCTGTGGTCCACGAACTGGGGCGACGGCGGCAACACTGGAAACATTTTTGGCAACATCCTGGCGCAGGGCTTTACCAATTACGACCAGACCACCAACGACGTTGACGGCATGTGGCGGTTCTGGAATTACGAGTGGTATGCGCAGGACGCCTGGAAGGTTACCCACAAGTTGACCATCAACTACGGCGCCCGCTTCGCCTACATGCCACCCTGGTATGAAGCACGCGGGAAGGTCGCCAGTTTTGTTCCGCAGATCTGGACGACTGCCAACGACACGAACGTCAACGACGGCGTTCAAGTCGGCTACGGCGTAAAAGCGGCGGAATCACAGGCCTTCTTCCCCCCCTCTCTGGTCGGGAAGTTCCAGGGAGGATTGCCCTCGAGCGGCGGCTTCCCCAACCCGAACATCTGGATCGAGCCCAGGCTCGGTTTCGCATATGACGTGTTTGGGACCGGGAAGACGGTCATTCGCCTCGGTGCTGGAATTTACGAGGAGCGTGACCAGGGCAATACCGTCTTCGGCGCGGCGCAGAATCCTCCATTCACGTTCGACGCCAGCCACAATTTCTCCACCAACATTAACCATACGGGCGGTGGTTACGCCGCAATTCAGAACTTCGATCCCTACGGCGGGACCGGGGGCATCGCTGCAACCGCCTATGACAAAACTGACAAACACGGTGCTGGCAGCTATGAGTGGAACTTTACGGTTGACCAGGACTTGGGTCATCAGACCGTGATGGAGGTCGCTTACGTCGGCAATGTGGGACGGCACCTCTATATCGAGAATCAACTCGGTCCGATTCCCTTGGGCGGAGTGTGGCAACCGGGAACGCAGATCCTGATTCCCGGCGCCGCAGCCAGCCCGGATCCGTACCGCCACTACAAGCCGTTCGGAGCCATTAACCTTCTGCACCACGTCTCGGCTTCGAACTACAACTCCTTGCAGGTCACGGTGCGGCGCAACGTAACCCGGGGTCTGACCCTGCTCGCCTCCTACACTTACTCGAAGACGCTGGGTTACTCCTCAGCCTTTAACGGCACCGTTGATCCGTTCAATTCGCGGCTCAACTACGGTCTGCAGTCCTACGACCGGCCGCAGAACCTGACTATTTCCTACGTGTACCAGCTCCCGAACATGGGGGCCAAATACTTCAGCGGCAACCGCTGGGCGGGAGGTGCGCTGGACGGTTGGCAGCTTTCCGGCATCACCAACTACCAAAGCGGCGGGCCGATCGGCATAGGCACGGGTACGCTCACCTGCACTGGCAACACTACGCTGTGCGGCAGCGACTACTTCAACGGGAACTGGACTTGGTATGGGACCGACGGTCGAAGCCTGGCTCCGCTGTTGCTCTCTAACCTCCAGAAGGGTGCCGGATTCAAGGGTGTCGGCACGAACTGGCTGAACCCGAGTCAAGTCACCATGCCGGCCATCAACAATGTCGGTACAAGAGAAATGCCTCAAATGCTTGGACCGGGATCGAACAACTGGAACCTGACGCTGTTCAAGAGCTTTAAGCTTCCCGGTGAAAACCGGCGGCTGGAGTTCCGGGCGGCGGCATTCGACATCTTCAACCGGTCCCAGTACGACCCTCCGGCCAACACGAGTCCGAATATAACCGTGAACGTGCCGTCGACTGCTACCGACTTCAGCAATGCGACGTTCTCAACGGCGACTAACCTGGCTGCCGCCGGCAAGACCTGCGGCGGAGGGAACTTCGGTTGCATCGCTGACAAGCACGGTCACCGCGAGATGGAGTTTGCCATCAAGCTTTACTTCTGACGGCAGATTCCACGCTCGACTGAAAGTGGAAACAAACTGGAAATGGGCGGGTTTAAACCCGCCCATTTTTTTGGTTGGTGTCCGGAGCTTTGAGTTAAAATGAGGCAATGACCTTCCTGCGGAGAAGTGCGGTAATCGCGGTTATTCTGTGCGCGGCGGTTCACGCCCTGGCCGCCTCCAGCACCGAGCCGCCCGCCTGCGTCCAGGGCGACCGTGCGCTGGCTCAGAAGCAGCCGGACCTGGCGATAATCCAATACAACAGATGCTTGTCCAGTAATCCGCCGACTTTCAAGGTCCTGTCGAACATGGGCGTCGCTTACGTTCAACAGAACAAATTCGCCGAAGCCATTCACGCGTACACGCAGGCGCTGGCGCTGGAACCCGATAACGCGACGGTTCATGTGAACCTTGGCCTGGCGTATTTGAAGTCGCACCACCCGAAAGAGGCGCAAAACGAATTTGCGCTTTCCTTAATAGCCGACCCGCACGACGCCAAGACGCTGGAGTTGCTGGCGTATGCGCACCTGCAGATGGGTGATTTCGCGATGGCGGCCTACGAGGCGAGCCTGGTGAATAAGGCGTCGCCCGGCGATCCTTCCGCGGCCTATATCCTGGGTCTGTCTTACATGCAGTTGGGCATGTACGTTCAGGCCATCCCGTTTCTGGTGAATTCGCTTTCGCAGGCCAAGTCCACTGAAGCATACATGACTCTTGGAGAAGCCTGGCTGGGTGTCAGGAATTGGCCGAAGGCGCTGGACGCCTTCAAGAACGCCGCAAAAATGGATCCCAAGATGCCGGGCGTGTACGCCGATCTGGGCGAAGCGCAGGCGGCCCTGGGTCAAATGAGCGAAGCCAAGGCGGCCTACCTGAAGGAGCTCGACCGGGATCCCTCGAACTTCAAGGCCAATTATTTGCTCGGCCAACTGGAACGCCTTCTGGGAAACAACACAGAGGCTGAAAAGTATCTCAATAAAGCGAATCAATTGGACCCCGGCCAGATGGGCCCCGCCTACGAGCTTGCGGCCCTGGACATGCAGGAACAGAAATACCAGGAGGCCGAAGGCGCCCTGGAGAGTATCGTGCAGAAGTACCCCAGCTTCACGAACGCTCACGTTCTGCTTGCGGAAGCCTATTTTCACCTGCATAAGACGAAGGAAGGCATGAAGGAAAGAGC
>JBJKPU010000031.1:0-54617 GCA_046706005.1 Terriglobia bacterium
GGTATGAACCATGATTGGGGTGAAGTCGTAACAAGGTAGCTGTAGGAGAACCTGTGGCTGGATCACCTCCTTTCTAAGAGAGAACCGGTTCCCGGATTCCGCTTCGGCGGTTTCGGCCGGGAACGCAATGCTCAGCAGCGTGGCTGCTCAACTCAATCGTCGAAGAACAATCAGGAATTTTACAGTCGAGAGTTCAGGGTTTAAAAAGGCCGCGAGTCATCGCGGCCTTTTTTATTGGTTGACCGATCCTGCGCGAGGTGAGGGAATGGAATTTTGATCTGACGCCCGGACGCCGGACCCGTTGACCCATTCAAGACTTTCCGCAGAACGAACCTCTACTACTCCCCACAGCATCGCGCGGTCGCGCTCGGCGTAATTGACCTTCAGGTCAGGTTCGGGCTCAGCGAAGCTGCGCAGCACAATCGCGGCGTCTTCCGTCGCGACACGCCGGACGGCGGCCGCCAGGCGCGCGCGGTATCGGGCATCCGCGCCATCCAGAATGTTCGAAAGCGTGAATCCGTCGAAAGTTCCCGGCGGGCACGATTCGAGAAACTCAGCAGCGTCCCCGAGTTCGAACCGCACCTGCGGCGTGTTCCATTTCGGCTCATGGCATTCGCCGAGCAGAAGCAAATGAGCAAAAGGATTTGAGGCGTTCGGGTGCCGGGCGAACCCGCGCGCCAGCCGCTTGCGAAGCACCGAGCCGAAACTCGGAGGCAGGAACGAGAGGAACCGCTCCGAATAACCGAGACGCAGCAGCGCGCGCGACATCAGCAAATCAAAACCGGCACGAAAGCGGCGCGTGTCAAGATACGTGCGCCAGAAATCGGCTTGCTGGTTGACGTCGGACAGTGCCATAAACTCGCGCAGCATGCTTTCCTTCCATCCGACGAATGACGAAAAGGCGCGTGCAAGATTCATAAATCGCTCCGCCTCCCCAATTTCCACCGGGCCGCCTTGCGCCCGGCGTCTGGCGTATTCCAGTTGCACGGGATTCACATCGCACGCGACGACCTTGCAGCGCTCGGCGAGCGCGAACGGAGTGGAACCCGCAGAAGCAATACAAAACACGCGTCCACCGGCTGGGAACGCCGCCCGCTCGATTTCCGCGTCCTCATACATATGGCCGAAAAGCAGCCGCTGTGGTCCGTGGAATGGACCGAGCCGCCCCGAGTGCCACGGAGACTGGCCATTCACAGTCGGCCCCCGGGCATGGCGCCACAGACCCACGCCAGGACGAGAAACGCGATGTTTTTGACAACCATGCCCGCCGGATCGTGAATCATCTTTCGGGCCCAGATGAGTCCGTTTGCATTGAGCCCGACGAGGAGGACGGTCTGCGCAATCGCACACCAATCCGGTGAGATCCCGGTCATGACCCAGACGGCGAGGGCGACCTCCACCGCACCCAGCGCCTTCAGAAAGAAAACGCCGAACTTGGCGCCGAGCCGCGGCACGGACTTCACGATTTGGACCTGCGACGGCTGGCGGCCTAGAAGTTTGCACCAGAACCCCTCGTAGGCCCACACGGCCGCCACGGCGACACGGATGGCGATCAACGGCGGGAAGACAATGACGCTGTTGAGCACGCGCGACCTCCTGAAACGTTGGATTCTGCAACTGCCCGTTCGGCTGCCGCCTCGCCGGTGACGACTCGCGGGCGAGGGAGGGACGTTCGGATGCCTCCGAGAATGTGCCTGTGCAGACTATGCGCCAGGAACTTTTCAACAGGCAGCCACAGCAGACGCGGGCGCAAATAAGCCAGATACACCGTGGTCAGCACAATCTCGGCGCCATCGTCCCGCTGGCGAACTTCGTACGAACCGGAAAGGGCCCGAATACAATTTTCAATGCCCAGCCGCTGCTCGGTCACCTCAAACTCGAGAGATCGAGGCGGTACGACCGCAGTAGTGCATTTGGTCATCTCGCCTTTGCGATAGGTGCATTTTACGGTTGCTCCACTGTAGACCTTGCCGCCCTCGGTTCGCACCGGATACGGCAAGGCGAGGCGAAGAAGAAGCGGAGGACGGCCGGGAATATCTTCGTAGAAGCATAACCGTCCCCAAAGCTCCTCCGGGCTGGCGGAAAAGTGGGCTGACGTCTCAACTTTCTGCGTCACAGGCTTGCGGCCGAACAAACCACCCGCCAGCCGATGCCAGAAGCGCCCGCCTGGCTGGTGTATTACCGAATTCGGGCTGACTATCATTTGGCGTTACCTCCTCTTTCGCTGTTTCGTATCGGTCTTCCTGCCCGTCAGTAGAGAAATGGCACAAATCTCCGCGTCCGGCGGGCGTACGCTTCAAATTCCGCACCGTATTGCTTTTTCAAATGGCGGTCAAGGTCAGGAATACTGAAAAACACGAAGCTCGCAAACATAATGGCTGGGACGATGAGAGCCCACGCGGCACCGGTGATCAGCGCGTAGCCGGCGAACAGCATCTCATCGCCGAAATAATTGATGTGCTGAGCGTAGCGAAACAGTCCATAAGTGTAAAGGTGACCCCTGTTTTCCGGCCTGGCCTTCCACTTCTTCCGGCTGAGTTCGGAACAAGTATTCACCATTGAACCCAACATATACAACAGCGCGCCTGCCCCTGCTGCCCAACCAAGCGGCTTTGGGTTGATCCCACCGAGTCCGGCGAACAGAAGATGAACGATTGCGAGCCAGAGGGAAATAAGTACAGCCTCTCCCCAGCCCATCTTGCGCTTCAGAAGGTAGAAAGTTGTGAGGACAACTCGCAGGAAATAGATGAAGGCACATGCAAACAGCAGCAACCGGCGCCCAGGCAGGGCTAAGGGCCAGGCAGCATTCCAATCCTCGCGTACGACTTCCAACCCGCCGGCGAGGAGCAGCCAGCCCACCCCGGCGATGGCGGCCATGTGAAATGAAGTTAGATATAAGCGCGGACCGAGTGTGGGTTCGTATTCGCCATGCACGGGTCGTTTCCTCCCTCGTGCCCCGGGAGATTCGGCCCCTGATTGTAGCGCTCTTTACTTTAATTTCTGGTCACTCAAGTTACCTGAGCAGCCCGTTTCCTATCTCAACTTATACGCAGATTTCTCAGGTAGTTGTAACTGATCTTGATCGCTTTGAGCGGCGGCAGGTTGCAGCGGTCCTGCTCGACGTAGATATACTTTGCCCCCGCCAGATCGACATTTTCAAAAATCCGCTTCCAGTTGATGGTTCCCTGGCCGACCGGCGCGAATGGATTGGGTCCGCGGGGTGAGGGATTTTCCTGGTGATGGATGGTGACGCCTTTGCGGATGTCCTTGATGTGCAGCAGCGGAAAACGGCCGGGATACTTTTTCCAGTACGTCAGCGGATCCGCGCCCGCATACCTCACCCAGAAGATATCCATTTCCATCTTGAGCAATTTCTCGGTGCAGTTTTCCAGAAGAATGTCGTAGCCCGTCGTATTGTCCTCGCGAGCGAATTCATGGAAGTGGGCGTGATAGCAGAACTGAATGCCTGCGCCCAAAGCCACGCCTCCGCACTCGTTGAAGAAGTCCGCGCGCTTCCGCCACTGGCTGGCGGTGAGCTTGGGATTTTCTCCCACCACGATGTACTTCAATCCGTAGCCGCTGGCCATTTCCACGTCCCGCTTCCATTCGTCAAGCGATCGAGGAGTATTAAAGTAACCGCTGGGCGCGGTCAGTCCGGCGGCGCGCAGGTCGGCGTTGAGAGACGCCGGCTTGACGCCCGGTCCGATTTCAACCTGCTTGTATCCCGCGGCTGCGACTTCCTTCAAAGTCCTGGCCGGATCCTTCGCGAACATCTGGCGCACCGTATAGAGCTCCAGGCCGATCGGTCCCGGCCAGGCCAGGTGTTCCGCGGCCCACAAATCGCGGCCCGTCATGAAGGCGCCCGCCGCAACACCCGCCAGGGCTTTTCCGAAGAACTTGCGTCTTGTCAGCATGATTCCGTCCTCCTTATAATCCGTGCCACGCCATTAAATCCCACGCAGCAAACCGCGTCAATAGGAATGTCAACATGTTCGTGGTCCGCCGTGCTGTGTTAAACTTCAACCCTCGTGCCAGCATCCTCGCCGGGAAAGGATGAATCGTGGAAAGCTCCAAAAAGGAAGAGCCTCGCCCCTCGACCGTAAACCGCCGGGATTTTCTTCGCGCCGTGCCTGCCGCGGGCGCATTGGCCGCCGCTGGCACGCCCGGAGCGTCGGCGGCACCTCCGCCGCCTTTGTCGCCTCTCGATGAAATCGCCCTGGCCGATCTTCACCGGGGTTTTCAGTCCGGCCGGTGGACGGCGCGGTCGCTGGCCGAAGCATATCTCGATCGTATCCACTCGATTGACCGCGCGGGTCCGCGTCTGAATTCCGTAATCGAAATCAATCCCGACGCGGTTTCCATCGCTTCCGAGCTTGACCGCGAGCGCAAGGCCAAGGGCCCGCGCGGGCCGCTGCACGGTGTTCCGATTCTCATCAAGGACAATATCGCGACCCGCGACCGCATGCAGACCACGGCCGGCTCTCTGGCGCTCGCGGGTTCCGTCCCGCCGCGCGATTCGTTTGTGGCGCAGAAGCTGCGAGAGGCGGGCGCGGTGATTCTGGGCAAGACGAACCTCAGCGAGAGGGCGAACATGCGGTCCTCCCATTCCACCAGCGGATGGAGCGGGCGCGGCGGACTGACGCTCAATCCCTATGCGCTGGACCGGAATCCCTGCGGGTCGAGTTCCGGCTCGGGGGCTGCGGCTTCCGCCAATCTTTGCACAATCGCCATCGGCACGGAAACCGACGGCTCCGTCGTCTGTCCGTCCTCGGTAAACGGCCTGGTGGGCATCAAGCCGACGGTCGGACTCGTCAGCCGCGCCGGCATCGTTCCCATTTCCCACAATCAGGATACGGCCGGACCCATGGCCCGCACCGTGGCCGATGCGGCGGCGCTGCTGAGCGCGCTGGCGGGATCGGACCCGCGGGACACGGCGACGGCCGAAGCTGACCGAAAGCGCAAACCGGATTACACACATTTTCTCGATGAGCGCGGGCTCAAGGGCGCGCGCCTGGGCATCATGCGCTCGTTTTTCGGATTCAATGAGCATGTGGATAAGCTGATGGAAGAAGCCATTGCCGCGCTCAAGCGCGAGGGCGCCGTCGTCATCGACCCCGTCAAGTTTCCATCCAAAGAAAACGTGGACGATAGTGAGCTTACTGTCCTCCTCTACGATTTCAAGGCGGATTTGAACGCCTATCTTTCGGGGCTCGAGCCGGGCGCCAAGGTTCACACCATGAAGGATGTGATTCAATACAATGACAGTCACCGCCGTCAGGAGATGCCCTACTTTGGCCAGGACCTGATGATCAAGGCTGAAGCAAAGGGCCCGCTCACGGAGAAGGCTTACGTTGATGCGCTCGCGAAGGACCATCGTGTGATGCGCCAGCAGGGCATCGACGGCGCGATGGACCAGCACAAGCTCGACGCGCTGGTTGCTCCCACGGCCGGCCCCGCCTGGACCACGGACCTGGTGAACGGTGACCACGATGCAGGTGGCTGCTCCACGCCTCCCGCTGTCGCGGGCTATCCGCACATCACGGTTCCGGGTGGTTATGCCTTCGGTTTGCCCGTCGGCATCTCCTTTTTCGGCCGCGCCTGGAGCGAGCCGGTTCTGATTCGCCTTGCGTACGCTTTTGAGCAGGCCACGAAGTTTCGCAGAAAGCCGCGCTTCCTGCCTGCTGCCGACTTGAATGTCTGAGGCCCGCAGGCTCGGCAAAGGACGGCGAAACTCCTGAGAAACTGCGGAGCCGGATCCTCCGCGCTCAAAGTTTCCAGTTGACCTCGGCGGCGCTGATGAGTAGATTGGGCCTCTTCGGCTGATTTTTGACAAAGTTCAATTTCTGCGGCTGCTGCCTTCCTTTCGGGGCTTGCCGGGGGAAGCGGCGGCGCCGCTCAAGAATGGAGATGCCTCATGAAAGTGGGATTGTTTACGGTATTGTTCTCAAAGCTGAGCCTCGATGAGGTGATCAAGAAAATCAAGCCGTTCGGAGTTCAGGCGGTCGAGCTCGGAACCGGCAACTATCCCGGCGACCCGCATTTGAAGCTCGATTGGCTTAACCAGTCCACGAAATTGACGGATTTCAAAAAGAAGCTCGACGACCACGGCATCGCCATCAGCGCCCTCAGTTGCCACGGCAATCCGCTGCATCCCAACAAGAAAATAGCTGAAGCCCACGCAGAGACCAATCGCAGGACGATTCTGATGGCGGAAAAGCTGGGCGTGAAAACCGTGATCGATTTTTCCGGCTGCCCGGGCGATTCCGACCATTCGAAGTTGCCCAACTGGTCGCCCACGCCCTGGCCGCCGGACTATCTTGAAATTCAGAAATGGCAGTGGGAAAAGAAAGTGATTCCCTACTGGAAAAGGCGCGCCAAGTTCGCCGAAGATCACGGGGTGCGCGTCGCCATCGAAATGCATCCCGGCTTCGTCGTCTATAATCCGGAAACGATGCTTCGCCTGCGCGACGCGGCGGGAAAGGCCGTCGGCTGCAACTTCGATCCCAGCCACATGTTCTGGCAGGGAATCGATCCCTGCGCCGCAATCCGCAAGCTGGGCGACGCGGTTTTCCATTGCCACGCCAAGGACACCAAGATTTACACCACGAACAAGATGGTCAACGGCGTGCTGGATGCGAAGCCGTATAGCGATGAACAAAACCGCTCGTTTCTGTTTCGAACCGTGGGTTACGGTCACGGCCGCGAGTTCTGGACCGACATGATTTCCACGCTCATCATGATCGGCTATGACGAAGTGCTTTCCATCGAGCACGAGGACAGCTTGATTTCCATCGACGAAGGATTTGCCAAAGCTGCCACCTTCCTCGGTCAGATCATGATCAAGGAGCGGCTGAAGGAAATGTGGTGGGCATGAGCGCGAAGCGCTCAGTTCTCAGCTAACAGCGACAAGCCGGACGCTTCGGGCTGAATGCTGATTACTGACAGCACCTGTTTCCGCACAATGAACTTTTTCTTGGGAGCGACAGAATGAAACAAATCAACGTGGCCTTGATCGGCTACAAATTCATGGGGAAGGCGCACTCGAATGCTTTCCGGCAGGTCGGCCGCTTTTTCCCGGGCAACTTCGAGCCGCGGATGAAGGTGCTTTGCGGGCGCGACCGCGCCGCCTGCGAAGCCGCCGCGCGCCAGTTCGGCTGGGAGGAAGTTGAAACCGACTGGCGGCGCGTGATCGAGCGCGATGACATTGATGTGGTGGATATCTCGACGCCCGGCAACCTGCACCATCCGATGGCCATGGCCGCGGCGCGCGCCGGAAAGCACATCATTTGCGAAAAGCCGCTCGCGAACTCGCTTGCCGAAGCCCGTGAGATGCTGCGCGCCGTGGAAAAGGCCGGCGTGAAGCACATGATCATGCACAATTACCGCAAGCTTCCCGCCGTGGCCTTTACCAAGAAACTGATTGAAGACGGTCGCGTGGGAGACGTCTATCACTATCACGGCGCTTACCTGCAGGATTGGATCATGGATCCCCGTTTCCCGCTCGTGTGGCGGCTCGATAAGAAGACCGCGGGTTCGGGCGCGCTGGGCGATATCGGCGCGCACGCGATTGACCTGGCGCGCCATCTGAACAGTGAATTCGCTGCCGTCACCGCGCAATTGACCACCTTTATCAAGGAGCGGCCTGTTCCCGGCTCGGGCGAAGGCGCCTGGGGCGCGAAAGGTTCGAAAGCGAAAAAGGGAAGAGTCATCGTGGATGACGACGCGAATTTCCTGGCGCGCTTCAAAAATTCGAGCGTGGGCGTGTTTGAGGCGTCCCGGTTTTGCGGCGGCCGGAGGAATTACAATACGTTCCAGATCTACGGGAGTAAAGGCAGCATCGCCTTCAATCTTGAAAGAATGAATGAGCTGGAGTTTTACGATTGTGCGGACAAGCCCGGCATGCAGGGCTATAAGACGATTAACGTCACCGAGAGCGTCCATCCGTACGTCGGCGCGTGGTGGCCGCCCGGACATATCGTCGGCTACGAGCACAGCTTCGTTCACGCCGTGCACGATTTTCTCGTCGCGCTGGAAGAGGATAAAATCCCTTCTCCGAATTTCAAGGACGGCGTTGCAAATCAGGCCGTGCTGGACGCCGTGGAGCGATCGGCGAAATCAGGGAGATGGGAAAAGCCGACTGGATAGTAGCCGACATGCGAACTCAGAGTGAGTGTGCTTCGCATGGCCGCGGCTCCGGTTCCTCATGCCGATTCCGAAGACCGCTAGGGGCTCCGCGGTCCGGTGGCTTTCGCGAGTTGCACATTGACCATCTTTGTCTTCCAGAGCAACTGCGCCAAGGTGGCCTCGACGTAAAAAGGGAACGCGGCGAGCTTACTCACGTTGACCCTGGGGCTGAAAGGTATCGTGACCAGCTTCAGGAAAGCGCCGCATACTCCTGCTAGCGCGAGGATGAGTGGTCTGAGTCTCAGCGTGGCGCGTAGAGTGCTCCCGCAGCCAGGGCAGGCCCCAGACAAGGGCAGGGTGGACGAAGGCTCGAACGCCCTTTCAAGCATTCCTCCGCACTTGACGCAGTATTGCATGTCGTCTCCTGCGGGGTATTATAGCGAGGAGCAGAGGTTGGTGTGAGAGATTTTAGGGCTTTGATATGTTTTTTGTGAATGAATGCGTTCGCCGGAGCGGCGTGCGCAAGCGGACACAGTGCAAGGGCAGTTTAATAACTCACGAATTGGAAAGCTGACTCGCATGTCCTATGTGATGGGGATTGATGTTGGAACCACCGGAACGCGCGCGGTGATCGTGCGCCCGGACGGCTACGTGGTGGGCGCGGCGACGGGCGATCATCAGCCGATGCGGATGCCGCATCCCGGCTGGGCGGAACAGGATCCGGAAGACTGGTGGAGCGCGACAATCGCGGCCGTGCAAGGCGCGTTGACCAAGGCCGGGCTTGCCGGCTCTGACATTGCCGCTGTCGGCTTTTCCGGCCAGATGCATGGCGTTGTGCTGCTCGACCAGGCGCACGCTGTGCTTCGTCCCTCGCTGATCTGGTGCGACCAGCGCAGCCAGCCGCAGTGCGAATGGATCACGGCCCACGTCGGCGCCGAGCGGCTGATCCAGTTGGTTTCCAATCCCGCGCTTACCGGCTTCAGCGCGCCAAAAATCCTCTGGGTTCGGGACAACGAACCGGCAGTTTTCGAGCGCGCCGCGCACTTTCTGCTGCCCAAGGATTTCGTCCGTTTCCGGCTGACGGGAGAATTTGCGACCGACGTGTCGGACGCTTCGGGCACGCTGCTTTTCGACGTGACTCACCGGCGCTGGTCGCCGGAAATGCTGAGCGCCCTCGATCTTGACGCCGAGATTCTTCCGCGTGCTTACGAATCTCCTGAAGTCACCGGAACCATCTCACGCGAAGCCGCCATCCTCACGGGCCTCGCAGCGGGCACGCCCGTGGTGGCGGGCGGCGGCGACCAGGCCGCCAGCGCCGTTGGCAACGGAGTCGTGCTGCCCGGCCTCACCTCGGCCACCTTGGGGACTTCCGGCGTGATTTTCTCTTACACGGCTGCTCCCAAGCTCGACCCGCAAGGCCGCATTCACACTTTTTGCCACGCTGTCCCCGGCAAATGGCACGTGATGGGCGTGACGCAGGGCGCGGGGCTTTCACTGCGATGGTTCCGCGACCAGCTCGGCCTGATTGAAAATCTTTACGCCCAGCACACCGACGTCGATCCATACGACATTCTGGTCAAGCAGGCGGAGCGGGTTCCGCCCGGAAGCGACGGCTTGCTTTTCCTGCCCTATCTGATGGGCGAGCGGACGCCGCATCTCGATCCCGACGCGCGCGGCATGTGGTTTGGATTGACGGCCGGGCACACCCGCGGCCACCTGATTCGCTCTGTGTTGGAAGGCGTGGCCTTCAGCTTGCGCGATTCGCTCGAGATCTTTTCGGAACTCGGCATTCCGGTTGATGAGATTCGAGCTTCGGGCGGCGGTTCGCGGAGCTTCGGCTGGCGCAAAATTCAGGCGGATATCTACGGCAAAGAGCTGGTGACGCTGAAGACATCCGAAGGCTCGGCGTTCGGCGCGGCACTGCTGGCCGGTGTGGGCGCCAAGGTTTACAAGTCGGTTGAAGAATCGGCCGAGGAAGCCATTCAGATTGGCGAGAAAATGTCGCCTGTTGCCGCAAACGTCGCCACCTACGATAGGCTCTATAGCGTTTATCGAAGTTTGTACCCCGCGGTAAAAAAGTTTTCGCACCAACTCGCCCATCTCGGCGACCATTCGTAACGCCTTCCATTGCGCAGGCGAACCTGATTGCAGATCTCACATTTTCAGGAGGCAGACGTCATGCGAATTCTTCCATCACCGCGCAGGTTGCGGGGTGATCTACGAGTTTCTCAGTCACTTCATACACGGGCGGCAAAGACTTTGGGATGGCTTTTCGCTGCGCTCATGATTCTTTCCGCATTTCCGTCCTTTGCGGCTTCCACATTCCCCGCCAAGATCGAGCAGACTGAATATAGCGGCTGGCATGTTTATCGGCTGACGAACGGGCTCGTCAGCCTTTATGTCGCTCCGGAGATCGGCGGGCGCGCGATTCAACTCGAACTCGGAGATCAGCACTTCTTTTTTGTGAACAAAAACCTGGCCGGCAAGGTCCTGCCGGAAAGCGAGAACAATCTGAAGTCAGGCTGGGCAAATTACGGAGGTGATAAAGTGTGGCCTGCGCCCGAAGGTTGGCGCAACGACGCTGAATGGCCCAGCATTCCTTATTACATTCTGGACGGCAGCCGCTTCAAGGCCGAAGTCGTGAAGAACACGCCGGAAGAAGTCGCAGTCAGCGTGACCAGTCCCGAGGATCCGCGCACCGGCGTACAATTCACGCGCACTTTTCACGTTTATGCCGGAACCACTCGCGTGACCGTGGATGAAGTGATGCGCAACATCAGCCATCGCCGGATTCGCTGGGGCATCTGGCACGTATTGCAAAATGACGGTGCGGACGCGACGGATCCATCAAAACCAAATCCTGAGCTTTACATGTACGTCCCGCTCAATCCGCACAGCATGTTTCCAAAGGGCTATTACCATCCTTACGGCGACGTGCTTCATCCGGGTTACGATACGATTGACGCAGGCCGCATGCTGCGCGTTCACTATCTCTATCGCGTCGGAAAAATCGCCGCCGATTCCAATGCCGGATGGTACGCGGTGGATAACGGCGAGCGAAAGATCTGCCTGGTGGAGACTTTCAAGTATTTCAAGGAAAAGGAATATCCCGATAACGCTTCCGTCGAAGCCTGGGACGATGGTCCCGGCTGGATTTCCCGCGGTCCGTTCGACCAGACGCTTCCCGATAATCTCGCCAAGACGCCTTACTTTCTCGAGACGGAAGTCATCAGCCCGTTCGCCACGCTCGATCCCGGCCAGCAGTACGAATTCACCATTCACTGGTCGCCGGCCCGCGCGCCCAATCCGATTCGCAGCGTCAGTTGGGCGGGAGCTTTCAGCCAGCCGCTGACCGGAGAGGTTTCAGGCGATCAGGTCACGCTCAAGGGAGTTTTCGGAGTGTTTTATCCGGGAACGCTGGAAGCTGTTTTCTACAGCGACATGGGCGAGGAACTGTCGCACGCTTCTCTTGGCTCTGTCGATCCGCGACAGGTGGTCAATCTTGACAAGACCATTCCGCTGCCCAAGGGCGCCTATCGCGTGAGCATCCGCGTGCTTGATTCAGACGGCAATAACGTCGGCTTCCTTGGCAACCTCATCTTCGGATCGCGCTGAAGGCAGGCTGCGTCATTTCCTCGCGGCCAGGAACTTTTCCGTTTCTTTCCGAGTGGGAATCGATGGTTGCGCGCCCAGCTTGGAGGCGGCCAGCGCGCCCGCCGCGTTCGAAATCCTGATCGCTTCCTCGATTGCCACGCCGCGGGCCAATTCCACGGTCAAGGTAGCCGTGAAGGCGTCGCCCGCGGCCGTGGGATCGACAGCCTCGACCGGAAAAGCGGCGAAGTGCTTGGCCGCGGATTCTCCCGCGCGGAGCAACATCGCGCCATCGCTGCCGAGTTTGACCACCACGGTTTTCGCTCCCTGTTCAATCAGCTTTCGCGCTGCTTCGGCGGCGGAGTCGCGTCCCGAGACGCGCTCGCCCACCAGCGCTTCGAGTTCCGTCTCATTGGGTGAAACGATGTCCGCTAGGCGCAGAACTTCCGGCGGGCAGCCGCGCGGCGGTCCGGCGTCGAGGACGGTCAGCTTTCCGGCTTGGCGCGCCGTGGCGAGCGAGGTTTCGACAACTTTGATGGGAACCTCCAGCACCGTCAGCAGGGCGTCGGCGGCCTGGATGGTGCTTGCGGCGCGCTCAACGTCTTCCGGGGCAAGCGTGTGATTCGCGCCCGGATCCACCACGATCGAATTGTTTCCGTTCGGATAGATTGAAATCCATGCGCACCCGGTTGTCCGTTCGGTCGAGCGCTTGACCCACTCCGTGCTGACGCCTCCGGATTGCATTCCGGCCAGCAGGAAATCTCCGATCATGTCCTTGCCGACGGCGCCCAGAAAAGTTGTCGCCGCGCCCTGTCGGCGCACCGCCACCGCCTGGTTCGCTCCCTTGCCGCCTGAAAAGAATTTCAGATTCGACGCCAGCATGCTTTCGCCCTGTTTGGGCAGACGTTCGGCCTTCACAACCAGATCAAAGTTCGCGCTCCCGACCACCACCACATGAACGTCCTGCGGCGCACGTGCCATAATTTCCTCCCCGCTATTCCCGGCGATTCTCCGGCGGATTCATCGAATCTCATGCTTCAGCTTCCAAGTCAAGCCCGACCGTCACCGTTCGCGGGTTTCGCTCCCGATGATTGGCGGCCGCCAATGTCGTATAATCCAATCACATCCGGAAGCGGCAGGAGGTTGCGATGGCGAAGGCCAGGCAGATTACGGTTTGGGTCAAAAACTCTCCCGGCCAGTTGGCGCGGATCGGTAAGGCGCTTGGCGCCGCCAAGGTCAATTGTACCGGCCTTTCAGCCTATGCGGCCGGCGTGGAGAGTCCCATCCGACTGCTGGCCGCAAATCCTGCCAGGGCGCGAAAAGCACTCGCCGGTCTGGGCCTCCGAGTGACGGAGGAAGATGTCCTTCGCCTCACCCTTCCTGAGAAAGCCGGCCAGCTTGCGCTGATTGCAGAGCGCCTCGCGCAGGCGAACATCAACATTGACTACGCCTACGAAACGGTCGCGCCCGGGTCGAAAAAAGCTGCTCTCGTGCTTGCAGTTTCCGACCTCGCGGGCTCTCTCAGGGCATTGCACGGTTTGTGAGACTGGATCCTGCGGCCGCAGCTGGTATTTGTTCATGCAAACGGATACCGATTAAGCTCGATCCCGCGATCTGCGATTTGCCGCTTGAAGCCGATCAGGTCCGGCGAGGTGCGGCGCATGAATCGGCGCAGGACGGCCAGTTGAGCGCGCAGGGTATCGCCTTCGGCTATCCGCGAAAGAGCCTGCCTCGCCGCCGCTTCCGCGCGGTCGGCCGCCTCATAGGCGAAAACCCGCGTAGCGTTCTCGCTGTCTTTCGCGGCGGATTTTGCTGAAGATGGCTCTTTGCCGGCGTGCGAGGCCATCTTGCGTGCCCTGAGCAAGGCGCTTTCCGTGGCATAAACAGTCATCACCAGGTCGCTCAACACGCCGACAATTTCCTGCTCTTCAGCGAGCGCCTTCATGTATTTTTGGACGGCGGAGCCGGCGACGAGCAAAGTTGCTTTGCGCATTCCTTCGAGCAGGGAATCGACATCCGCGAGCGGCTCGTCACCTTCGGCAGGCGCATCCGAAGGAAGGCTTAGAACCTCATCGGTCAGTTTCTGCGCCGCGGCGAGCAGAGGCAGATTTCCCTTCATCGAACGCTTGAGTAGCATGTCGGTGATCAGCAGCCGGTTGATCTCATTGGTGCCTTCGAAAATCCGGTTGACCCGCTGGTCGCGGAATGCGCGCTCCACTTCGTAGTCACTGGAAAAGCCGTACCCGCCGAAAATCTGCACCGCTTCATCAGCCACAAAATCGAGTGTTTCCGTCCCTATCACCTTCAGCGCCGAACATTCCACTGCGTATTCCTGGAGAGCTGACATGGTTTGCTTTGCCGCTGTCGGCGAGCCTTGCTGCACACCTTCCAGCAATCGCTCGATCATGCCCGCCGTCCGATAGGAGACGCTTTCTGCGGCGTAAGTGGCGGCAATCATCGCGCCCAGTTTTTGCCGGATCAATCCGAACTCGGCGATGCGCCGTCCAAAGGCTTCCCGCTCTTTTGCCCAGCGAATTGCATCCGCGATGAGATACTTCGCCCCGCCCACGCATCCCGCGCCCAGCTTCAGCCGGCCGACGTTCAGGATGTTGAAGGCGACCAGATGTCCTTTGCCGATTTCTCCCAGCAGGTTTTCCGCGGGCACCGGGACGTTGTCAAAGCTCAGGGGTGTTGTGGAAGAGCCGTGAATTCCCATCTTGTGCTCTTCCGCACCCGGCTGAACTCCTGGAAAACTCCGCTCAACGATGAAAGCGCTGAATTTCTCGCCGTCCACTTTGGCAAAAACGACGTAAACATCGGCGATGCCGCCGTTCGTGATCCACATCTTCGAGCCGTTGAGCAGGTAGCTTTTTCCGTCGGCGCTTGCGGTGGCGCGAGTGCGGCAATGCAAGGCGTCCGAGCCCGAGCTTGATTCGCTCAGGGCGTAAGCGCCCACCCATTCGGCCGAGGCGAGGCGCGGAACATATTTCTTCTTCTGTTCCTCCGTGCCGAAAAAAGCGATGGGCAACACACCGATGCCCGCCTGGGCTCCGACGGTCGAAGCCCACGAGCCGTCCCGCGCCATCTTTTCAGCCACGATGATGCTGGAGATCTTGTCCAGCTCGAGCCCGCCGTATTGCTGCGGCACATCGATCGCGCACAAGCCTACTTCGGCGGCCTTTTTGAGAAGGTCGCGAAGAATTCCGGGTTTCTTGTCTTCGATTTCCTTAACGTGAGGGACAATTTCACGAGCAATGAATTCATCGGCGGTCTGTGCAATCAGGCGGTGCTGGTCCGTCAAATCCTCAGGAGTGAAGATTTCCTCCGGCTGCCGTTGCTCGATCAGGAAGCTTCCGCCCTTGACGTGCACCTCCGATCCGACTGTCGCCATCGAGCCTCCGTTCAGTTATTGCAGATTCTCAAAAATCCCTGCCGCGCCCATGCCTCCGCCCACACACATCGTGACCATTCCGTATTTTGATTTGCGTTTCTTCATCTCGCTGAGCAGCGTGGCTGTGAGCTTTGCGCCGGTGCAGCCAAGCGGGTGACCGAGAGCGATGGCGCCGCCATTCACGTTGGTCCGCTCCGGGTCGAGCCCTGCCTGCTCAATCACCGCCAGCGCCTGCACGGCGAATGCTTCGTTGAGTTCGGCCACGTCAATGTTCTGGAGCTTCAGGCCTGCGAGCTTGAGCGCCTTGGGAATCGCAAAGACGGGACCAATGCCCATTTCTTCCGGCGGGCAGCCGGCCGTGGCAAAACTCACGAAGCGCGCCAGCGGCTTTGCGCCCAGCGCCCGCGCCCGTTCGTCCGACATCACCACCGCCGCGGCCGCGCCATCGCTCATTTGCGAGGCGTTGCCGGCCGTCACGGTTCCGTGCGCGTGAAACGCCGGCTTGAGCTTGGCCAGCGCTTCCGTTGAGGTGTCGCGCCGCGGTCCTTCGTCCGTCTCAAATGTGATTCGTCGCGTCTCCGGTTTCCCGCCGGGTTTCCCGCCATTTCCGTTCAGGGAAACTTCCAGGACTTCGATGGGAGCGATCTCCTCCTTGAACTTTCCCGCTTCAATGGCGGCCAGCGCCCGCTGGTGGCTTTGGAGCGCGAAGGCGTCCTGCCGATCGCGGCCAATCTTGTATTTGTTCGCCAGATTCTCCGCCGTCAGTCCCATGCTCAGATATGCGTCCGGGTAGTGATCCATCAGATAAGGATTGGGCGAGAAGTGAAAGCCGCCCATCGGAATCATGCTCATCGTCTCGGCTCCGCCGGCAATGATGCATTCAGCAAAGCCCGCCATAATGCGCTCACTCGCCAGCGCAATCGCCTGCAGTCCGGAAGAGCAGAAGCGGTTGATGGTCATTGCTGAGCTGGTGACCGGCAGTCCGGCCCGCAGCGATGCGATGCGCGCCACGTTGTTGCCCTGTTCCGCCTCGGGCATGGCGCACCCCAAAATAACGTCCTCGATTTCCTTCGGATCGAGCTGCGGAACGCGGCCGAGTGCGGCGCGAATCGCAGCGGCTCCCATGTCATCCGGCCGCGTCGAGCGCAAGGTCCCGCGCGGCGCTTTGCCCACCGCCGTGCGTGCGATAGAAACAATCATCGCCTCTTTCATGATGTTCCTCCTATGCGGGCGGCCGAGGAAGGCTCAGAAATAGTTTGGCGTCCGGTCGGTCCAGTCAAACTTTCCCTCGTTTGAATTGGTGTCCTTGAAGCTGAACTTGTTGCCGTGGTCGTCTGAATATTTGAGGTATTGCGTCTCTCCCTTGATCGAGCGAGGGATGTTCCATGAGCCGGGGTTCTCGACCACGATCGGGTTCTTTCCGTCGTGGCCAGTGAGGTAACTTGCCCGAAATCCGCCGCGCCCGGCTACCTCGAGGAAGTTCCCTTTCGCCGTCACTTGCTGCTTGATCCGCGCGCGCTCGACGAATTGTGGCAGGCGATTGTGATAGTCGATTTCCTTGGATATTGCTTTGAGCGCGTCGAACTGGGCGGGCGTTGCCCTCTGGTCGATGTACCAGACCACGGACTTGTCGGCGTGGGCGCCGACAAGGTGCAATCCGTCAAGGTTAACGGCCCCGTAGTGGCCTTGTTCGATGTCGAGCGCAAATATCGTCCAGCAAAAGTGGTGAGGCGAAGGACCTTTATTGAAGTTGCAGGTGCAGGGCACGCTGCAGGAGCATGCTTCGCTCAAGTCTCCCTTCAATTCCCAATGCTGATCGGTCCGGCGAGCAGGAAATGCGATCTGCGTGCTCGCGACCGCCATCAACAATAAGGAGCTTGCTGCCCAACGGTTCATGAACCGGCCCTTTTCTTAAGATGCAAAAACCAGCGGCCTTAGCTCAGCCGAATTCAGTTTCGCAGCGCCTTGCCCTTTTTCAGCATGTGCTGTATGCGCTCCTGGGTTTTCCTTTCGCCGCACAGGCTGACGAAGGCTTCGCGCTCGAGATCAAGAAGATACTGTTCCGTGACGCGCTGCGGAGAGGTCAATTCGCCGCCTCCGGTCAGGACTCGTGCCAGCGCCGTTCCGACGACCGCGTCATATTCCGAAATCCGCCCCGCCCGGACGGCCAGATGGATCCCCAGTTTCAGCTTGGCAAAAGCGGGCCGCCCGAGGGCGAGAACATCCTGGCGCGGTTTCCCGGGGCGATAGCCGAGCCTAGCCAGATCGAGCGCGAGCTGTTTGGCGTCCGCGATCTGGCGGTCGCGATTCATGCTGAAAGAATCGCTTGCTGAAAGATAGCCCAGCTTCTGAGCTTCCACGGCGCTACTTGAAACTCTGGCCGTGCCGATATTCATGAAAACGTCTTTCAGGTAAGTGAAAGGATCGGCCTCCGGATCGGCCGGGACGGAGTCCATGGCGCGGACCAGCATTTCCTTGGTGCCGCCTCCGGCGGGAATCACGCCCACGCCGGCCTCGACCAGGCCCATGTAGGTCTCAGCCGCGGCCCGAACCCGAGCGGCATGCAGGCAGATTTCAGTGCCGCCGCCCAAAGCCAGTCCGAACGGCGCCGCGACCACGGGCTTAGGCGCATATTTCAAAGCCATATTGGCATTCTGAAATGCTCGCACGGCCTGGTGCAGATCGTCCCATTCCTGCTCCTGGATGGTCATTAAAATCAGCATCAGGTTTGCGCCGGCGGAAAAATGCTGGCCCTGGTTACCGATGACGAGGGCGTCAAAATCCGTGTTGAGCGATTTCAGCGCGGCGTGGATCATGGAGATCGCGTCCGCACCGATAGTGTTCATCTTGGAATGAAACTCGAGGCAGAGAACTCCATCATCGAGATCCACCAGACTGGCGCCGGCATTACGATGGATTTCCTTCTTCCTGTCTTTCAGTGATGAAAGCAGGATGATTCCCGGCGGTTCTTCGATTGCCCGCTCGCCTCCGCTTGCGAAATCAAAGCAGGCGATTGTGCCGCCGGAATTTGAATAGAAAGTGTTCTTTCCTGATGATAGAAGCCGCTCGACGAGGGCCGGAACGCTTCGGCCGGCTTTTCGCCATGTTTCGACCGTTTCCGCCACGCCAAGGGCATCCCAAATCTCGAATACGCCCTCTTCCCAGTTAAAGCCCCACTTCATTGCTCTATCGATGGATACAATTTCGTCGGCAATTTCCGGAATGCGGCCGGCGGCATAATGGAAAGCATCCGGCAGGGCCCTGCGGTAAAACTCTCCCGCGCGGTCGGGCGCTTTGAAAAGCATTGCCATTCTTGCGCTGACATCTTCCACGGCGCGCGCCATATCCAGGGAAGGCAGCTTTGGTTTGACTCGAGGACGATATTCGAAAGTCTTGAGGTCCAGCGTCAGAATTTCGGATTCATCTCCCGCTTTCTTGACCTTTTTGTAAAACCCGGAACCCGTTTTTTCACCAAGGAGTTTCCGCTCAGCCATCTGCCGGATAAAATCAGGAATCTGGAACAGATCTCTCCGCTCGTCATCCGGAAGCGTTTCAGCAAGGTTTTCTACCACGTGAATCAAAACGTCGAGGCCCACGATATCCAGCGTGCGGAACGTGGCGGACTTCGGCAGCCCCATCGCAGGGCCGGTCAGGGCGTCGATTTCCTCGATAGTGTAGCTGCTGGCTTCCATAATCCGCAGGACGTTCATGGTCACGAACGTCCCGATGCGGTTGGCGATGAAGTTCGGAGTGTCTTTGGCAATGACGACGCCTTTACCCAGAACTTTGTCGCCGAAGCGGGAGACAGTGTCCACGGCGTCGCTGCTGGTGTGGGAGGAGGGAATGATTTCAAGCAGCTTCATGTAACGAGGTGGATTGAAGAAATGCGTTCCAAGAAAGTGCCTTTGGAAATCCTCGCTGCGCCCTTCGGCCAGGCTTGAGATTGAGATTCCCGACGTGTTGGAGCTGACGATCGTGCCGGGCGCGCGGACGGCTTCAATTCTTTCGTAAAGAGCGCGCTTAGCAGCGCAGTCTTCCACGACGGCTTCGACAATCCAGTCACAATCGCGAAGTTGTGCCACGTGGTCTTCGAAATTCCCGGGGGTAATGAGGCGGGCGTTTTCGGGAATGAAAAAGGCCGGCGGGCGCGATTTAAGAGCCGCTGTGATGCCGGCCTCCGCCAGCCGGTTTCGGGCTTTGGGCTCATTTCCCGCGCCGGGAGAAACAATGTCCAGGAGTAGCGCGGGTACGCCCGCGTTTGCCAGATGGGCGGCGATGCGCGCCCCCATTGTTCCTGCACCCAGCACGGCGACTTTGCGAATCTCGCGCATTTCACGCCAGTTTTCTGACTGTGGGCATTATGTCGGTTTGACAGTGGGACGGTCAAGCGGCGTGCGACTGAATCCGGCGCTTCAGATCCAGAAATATCAGGTGAGTCATGATGAGGTGTGCGTCTTCAATCTGCTGCATGTTCGAGGCGGGTGCCACGGCGGCAATGTCGAGAAGAGGTTTCATTTTGCCCCCGTCGAAACCGGTCAGGCCAACGGTGACGCTTCCTTTTGCGCGCGCGGCTTCCAGTGCCCGCAGCACGTTTGGAGAATTGCCGCTGCCGCTGATTCCGAACGCCACGTCGCCCGAACTGATATAATTTTCAATCTGTTCGGCAAAAACATTTTCATAGCTCGAGTCGTTTGCCCAGGCGGAGATCATCGGGACGCTGTCGGTGAGAGAAAGAATCTTGAGGCGCTTGACCGAATTCATGCCCGGCTTCGGCGGTGCGGGGCAGTGAGTGCCTTTTCCTAAATCGCAGGCCAGATGCGAGGCGAGTGCTGCGCTGCCGCCGTTGCCAAACACAAAGATCCAGCGGTCTTTCTGGTAAGCGGCGTAAAGCGCGTCGGCAATTGCCTCCACATCCTTGAGAGGGAGCCCGTCCAGCTCGTTCTTAAGGCTGCTGAGATAGCGCGCGTACTCCTCCTGAACGTTTGCCATGTTCCTCCTCACGCAACACTAGCGGGAACGGGTCGGACAGTCAACTGCCCCGATTGTGACGGGCGACACGACGAACGCGGTCGAGGGGCTTAACGATTGACATTGAAGTGGCGCGGTCAAATAATCGATTTTCGCAGAAGGCTTGCCCGAGCCGTGCGGCGAAGACGCAATCCTGTCGAAACGCTTTTGGCCCGTGTTGCCCCAAGGATTGCGCCCGGAAAAATCGGAAGCAGGAGAGGACTGACATGAGAAGCTTACACAGAACCTTGTTGCTGACGGCGATCCTCATCATCACGGGGGTCGCAGCCTTCCCGGCCCAGCAAGCCTCAACGAAGCGTGCCTTTGATTTGATCAAGTGGAATGGCGGGAAATTCATTTACGGAGCGGACTACTATCCGGAAGCATGGAACCGGGCGCAGTGGGAAAAGGACGCTGAAATGATGCAGGCGGCGGGAATCAATTTTGTGCGTATGGGCGAGTTTTCCTGGGCCAAGATGGAACCGAAGAAAGGGCAATTCGATTTCTCCTGGCTCGATGGCGCCCTGAAGGTTCTGAGCGCCCACGGCATTCACGCCGTGCTCGGCACGCCGACCGCCTCGCCTCCTGCCTGGCTTTACGCCGAGCACCCGGACATCGCGGCGATGAACGAAGACGGCGTCCGCTATCGTTTCGGCTCGCGGAGGAATTACAGCCTGAGCAATCCGGACTTTCTGGCTGCCACGCGTCGTATCGTGACGGCCGAGGCCGAGCACTTTAAGGACAATCCCGCCGTGATCGGCTGGCAGATTGATAACGAACTGGGCGGTCCGTGCAGCTACGACCCGGACACTCAGGTGGCGTTCCAGAATTGGTGCCAGAAGAAGTACGGCACGCTCGACGCGCTGAACCAGGCTTGGGGAACCATTTTCTGGGGGCACACTTACACGGCCTGGTCTCAGATTCCACTGCCGTGGAACACGCTTTATGGCGTGCACAATCCGAGCCTGGAACTCGACTTCGACCGCTTTTACAGCGATTCCACCGCCGATTACCTGAAAATGCAGGCGGACATTCTGCGCAAGATCGCTCCGGACAAGGCCATCACGCACAATGAAATGGGTCTATTTGACGGCATTGATTACTCGCACTTGAATCAGTATCTCGATTTCGTCGCCTGGGACAATTACCCGATGTTCGACCAGAACAGCGAGGACTATTTCGAGCCGGGCCTGGGACACGACTTGATGCGGGGGAGCAAGCAGCAGAACTTCATGGTGATGGAGGAAGAGGGCGGATTGCCCGGATGGAACACTTTCTGGGGACATCAGGTGCCGGCCGGGCTTTATCGCCTTTGGGCATACCAGGCGATCGCGCACGGCGCGGACGGCATTTGCTACTTCCGCTGGCGGACGTCAACTTACGGGACCGAACAATACTGGCAGGGCATCCTGGACCAGGACAGCTACCCGAACGACCGCTACAAGATCGTTTCGAAGATGGGCGGCGAAGTGCAGAAACTGGCGGGCCTGCTTGAAGGCTCGACGGTCGTCTCGCCTGTCGCCATGCTGGTTTCGCCCGACAGCCGGTGGGCCTTTCACATTCAGCCGCTGGTCAAGAACTTCAGCTACAACCACGAACTGCACGTTTACTACGATGCCTTCCGGCGGGCGGGAATCAATGTGGATGTCGTCTTTCCGCAGGATGATTTCTCCAACTATAAAGTTTTAGTGGCGCCGGCGCTTTTTGTAACCACGCCGTCACTGGTCGCAAAGCTGAAGCAATTCGTGGAAAACGGAGGCACGCTGGTCCTGACTTTTCGCTCCGGCGTGAAGGATGAGAATAACGTCGTGACGACGGAAACATTGCCCGGCCCGCTGGCGAAGCTGGCAGGCATCGCCATTCACAATTTCGATCCGCAGACAACACAGAAGCAGGAGATTGTCATGGAGGACGGCAGCAGCTATCCGGCTGATGTCTGGTACGACATCATCACGCCTCAGCACGCCGAGCCGTTGGCGAGTTACGGGAAGGGCTTCTATATGGCGAAGGGTGGATTTGAGCCGGAATTCGCTGCCGCCATTACCGTCCATCATGCAGCCAAAGGCGAGGTCTATTACGTGGGCACGGAATCGCCCTCGACGGGATTCTACGACCGCTTTGTCGGATCGATTCTTCTCGGTACTCACATCGCCCGAGGTCCCAGATTGCCCGAAGGCGTGGAAATGGCGACGCGCCAAAAAGCAGGCGAGAAAATCGTCTTCCTGCTGAATTACACCGGCAGACCGCAATCCGTCGCCCTGGGCGAAAGTACTCAGAATGCACTGACCGGCGAATCGCAGGCGAGCGACGTCAAGATTCCACCCTACGGCGTCCGCGTTCTGACGGAAGGCCGCTAGGCACAATTCGCCTGATACGGCCAGTGAACTGCACTCCTTTGCTGTCAGATTGAGACGCGTTGCGGCTAATGAGCTGTGTCGGCTGAATGTTCCGCGAGCTTTTGCGCCAGTTGGAGGCAAGGGTCGCGGTGGTTAAGAAGATCGTCGGGACTGGGCAGGCAGGACTTGTCGGGCGTCACGCCTCGGCGCTCGAGGTCCTCGCCGTTCCCAAAGAAGACATGGCCGACGTCGATTTCAAGCCCGAAAGGAACGATCGTAAGCATTCCGTACCTCTCGGGGAAGAATTCCGCCGTGGCGACTCGGCCTGAAGTTTGGTCGCCGATGATCGTGGCCCGTTTCGTAAGCTGGAAGTAGCGGGCAAAAATCTCCGCCGCGCTCGCCGATTCGCTGTCCACCAGAATAAACAGCGGCTGAGAAAAATGAGGGTTCCGTGGCTTTACCTTGAACGCCTCATCTTCCTTGCGCATTTTGGTCGTCGCCATAACGACCTGGTCGGTAACGAAATTTCCAGCAACCTCTTCCAACGTATCCAAGGCTCCTCCCGGGTTTCCGCGAAGATCCAGGACTACGGCTTTGGCCTTGTGGACCGACTGCAGGCTTGACTCGAGCGGGGAAGGATCGGTGTCGAACTCGCGCCAGCGGACATATCCAATGTTTCCTTGCATCATACGGTCTTCAGCGGGAGCTTTCTCCTCGTCTTCCTCCTGCATGAACAGATGCTGAAAAGTTTCGAGATTCGTGAGATCCACCATGATGCTTCCCACTTTGATGTGTGCCTTGACCAGGATTGGCTGAGGCGGCTTGTTCCCTCTGATGACGGCCAAGTCCATCTGCGGCACGGGATTGAGCACCCGCATATAGAGCATCATTTGATCGAAGGAAGCTCGCTCGGCACGAAAATTGTTGACCGCGACAATCTGGTCACCCAGTTCAAGGCCGGCTTTTTTGGCGGGGCCGTCTTTCTTGATTTTGTAGACCAGAATGCGCCGGCCGAAAGGCTTGGCCTCAAATCCGTAAACGATGGTAAGGGCGTGGCGCGGAGGAATAAAAACCGTATGGGAGTCGTGGAGGCGATCAACTAGAGCGTACATCGAGGACAGCATCTGTCCATTCGAAGTGGACTGGTCGATTTCCTTGTGGGTTTGTTTAACCAGGGCTCGCCAGTCAAGGCCTTCCATTTTAGGGTCGTAGTAATTCTTGGCCAGGGTCTTGACGATGATATCAAGCATCCCGTTCGCTCGGTCCCGGTCCATGTTCAACTTGCTCTCGGCCATGGCGAGCGCAGCCGTCAAGAATATTCCGGCAAGACCCAACACGGTGATGGATTTTGAAATGCGCGCCAAAGATCTCATGAGCAGGCCCCCTGTTTACTTTCTGGTGATGTTCCTATCACGGCAGAAACCACTGGTCAACAGGAATTTTCACAGGGACGCCGGGTTAGAATCCGCGCACGCGAGGCGGCCTTTATCTGAACCGAATCGCGCGGATAAGATAGGAAATCCCGAGCAGCAGAAGCAACAGGTTGGCGATAAGAAAAAGATTCTGCTTGAAGCGAGCGTGCAGGCCGGCGCCCCATGCCATCGCGTAGAGCGAAAAGACCGCCGCGCCGTAATAACCGACCAGGCTACCCACGAAAAACGGAACAACGTGCCAATAGCCTTTGACCGGGCCCTCGGCAAGAATCGGGCCGGCGATGGTGAGCCAGTAAATCCACGTTCCGGGTGCGGCCAACTCCGCAAGCGCGGCCGCGGTGACGCCGGCATAAGTGAGCGGAGCCGACTCGCGCAATTCTTCCTTGGTCTTCCCCCGGCTTTCCAGGAGCGAATAGATTGCAAAGCCGATGAGAAGCGCGCCGCCCGCATAGGCGACGTAATGGGAGATGCTGCGCGGAATATACTGGTAAAAGAAGAAGGTGACCAGCAGCAGGATGCCGTCCGTAATCAGCGGCACGCCCACCAGAATTCCGAGCGCGCGCACCCAGCGGTTCAGGCTGACTTGCGCGAGCGCGATGAAGTGGAGCGGACTCGGGAACAGTCCGCCGACCACTCCCATTCCTGCACCGAGCAAAAGCAGTTCCATAGGCTGTTTGGCAGATTACGCGGAATCAGCGCTGAATTTCAAATTCAAAATGTCCCTCCGAGGGACCATCGCGACGATACGAGAGATGGAAGCTTGTCCGCCCGAGGAATTTCAGAACCGGGAATCAGGTTTCCGCGCGGGCCGGCTCCTCAACCAGAAGTTCATCGAGCGTCGCGAAATCCAATCCCCTGGCGCGCGCAGCGTCAATGATGGCGGGCAGGGCGCGCACGGTTCGCGACTGATCAATCGGGCGGTGCGAAGGCGTTTCCAGGCCGTCGTGCAGAAGAATAATCGAGCCGGCACGCATCCGCTTCGTGACCGCTGCGACAATCTTTTCAGTCCCCGCCATCCAGTCGAAGCCAGGAACGGACCAGTTCACCAGGGTGAGCCCGTGGCGGCGGAGGACCGGGTAAAGCGACGGCCAGCGCGCGCCGAAAGGAGGCCGGAAAAACCGCGGGCGAGAGCCGGCCACGGCCCCAATGGCATCTGAAGTGCGGCTGATTTCGCCCGTGATAAAACGGCCGCTCTTGAAGTAGAGAAAGGGATGCGAGTAAGTGTGATTGCCAAGCTGGTGGCCTTCCTGCGAAATCCGGCGGACGAGATCGGGATATTTCTCCACGTTTTTGCCGCACATGAAGAAGGTCGCCTTGATTCCGCGCTCTTTCAAAAGGTCGAGAATCTGGCCGGTAAATGGTGCGGCGGGGCCGTCATCGAAAGTGAGCGCGACGCGCCGGCTTGCGGCCGGACCGTGAGTGACCACTGGCCCGACAAGCCGCAGAGAGGGGACGCTGCACGCAAAGACAAAAAGCGTACCAAGCCCCAGGATCGCTGCCGCAATCAAAGCCGCGAGTTGAAGCGAGTTCATCATCTCGAATGGATCTGCGAGCAAAAAATATTGCGCCCTTCGGCGCCTAAGCCGTATGCTCCAAGTGCCGCGCCTCTCCAGTTGGATTTTATCATTGAAGCGCAGCAACGAGCGCGGCGGCAAGATGGCGCAGTCCTATGGCCGACTCTCACCCGAAAATCCTGATTCTCACGCTGAAGCACGGGGCGGGGCATTGGCGCGTCTCGCAGGCGCTCGCCAGGGCGCTGGGTGAGCAGAGTCCGGCCGTCACCGTGGAAGTCGCGGACGTAATGGAACATTGCAAGCCCTGGTTTCGCCGGTACTACAATTCCTACGAAATTCCGCTGCGATACTTTCCCGCGCTTTGGGGCTGGATCGAGGGCGTGCAGCAGCGCTCCCAAGCCACCAGCCCCGGCTGGCTTTACCGCCGCGGAGCACAGCCGCTTTTCCAGTTTATTCGGAAGTTCGATCCGGATGTCGTCGTGGCGACCGAGGTCGGCGTCCTGGAACTCACGTGCATCGCCAAGCGTGAGACGAACGCGCGATTCCGCGTGGCCGGGGTCGAGATGATGGATTACTACCCGGCCTGGGTGCAGCCGGAAGTCGAGATCTACCTGGTTACGCATCCCGACCTGGGCCGGCAGCTTGAATCGGCGGGCGCTTCCCCTGAAAAAATTCTCTGCACCGGCCAGCCGCTCGACCCGGCGTTCGCCTCTCCGCCCACTCGTGAGTCGGCGCGGGCCAGGCTGGGTCTGGCGGAGGAAGTTCCCGTGCTGCTAACGCTTTTCGGCGGGACGGGATACGGAAAACCAAGAGGCATTTTTCGCGAGCTCGAGAAGATTCGCACGCCGCTGGAAAAGGTATTTATCGCCGGCCGCAACAACCGTCTGCAGAGGGAACTTCAGGCGCTGGCTGCCAGCCGCAATAACATTCGAGTGCTCGGCTGGGTGGACAACATGCAGGAATGGATGGCTGCGGCGGACCTGATGGTTTCAAAGCCGGGCGGCACGACGCTCACAGAAGGCTTCGCCTGCGGTCTGCCCATGCTGGCGCTCGATCCTCTTCCGGGAAACGAGCAGCGAACCTGCGGCTGGATTGAGAAATGGAAAGCAGGACTCTGGATCAGAAGAAGGGAAGATCTCGCGCCGACAGTAGAAAGGCTGCTCGCCTATCCGGAGGAGCTTGGCGAACTTCGTGGCCGGGTGCGGGAAATCGCGCGACCGCGAGCTGCATTCGACGCGGCGGAGGCAATTCTCAAGCTGGCATTGCAAGACGGCGCGTAGCGGCGAAAGTTGCTCATCGTCAGACGGCAGCCGCAGTTTCCACCCCGGCGCTGCTTCCTTAATCGTGAACGATGGTTGCAGTGACGAAAGAGTGCGGATCCGTCTTTTTGCCGGCACCCTTCCAGCGCACCTTGGGTAGAATAATCCCCTTTTTGATCCGTCCGGCCTGCTTTCGGACTCGTTCGATAATACTTTCCAGAAGCTCATCGGAAAGCAAATGCGGGACCAGGCCCATGTCGGCCAGCTTCTGGTGCTTGGCGTTGTAATAATGGTCCTCGGACTCCACCCGGGGGTTCTCAAGGTGACTGATCTCGACCTTCAGGCCCAGCTTTTCCCCCTGCTGTTTGACCAATTCCGCAAGCTGGAGCACGCTGAACGTTTCCGTGAACTGATTGAAAACTCGATACTCGCCCGCCTGGGGCGGCGTCAGGATGGAAAGCTCGACGCAGCGCAGGGTATCGCGGATGTTCAGGAAGCCGCGCGTCTGCCGGCCGCGCCCGTAGATGGTCAGCGGGATTCCGGCCACCGCCTGGACGCAAAACCGATTGAGCGCCGTGCCGAAAACTTCGTCGTAGTGGAAGCTGGTTGAAAGCCGCGAGTCAAGAAGCGTCTCGTCGGTGTCGGTTCCGTAGACCACTCCCTGATTCAAGTCCGTGGAGCGCAATCCCCAGGTCCGGCAGGCGAAAAGGATATTGTGGCTGTCGTGGACCTTGGAAAGATGGTACAGAGAGCCGGGCTGTTTGGGGTAGGGCACCGTGTCCTTCCGCCCTTTGTATTCGATTTCGAGGAATCCTTCCTCGATGTCGATGTTCGGCGTGCCGTATTCGCCCATGGTGCCTAGCTTGACCAGGTGACAATCGGGGGCGGCGTCTCTCAGCGCCCAGAGGACGTTGAGCGTCCCGACGATGTTGTTGGTTTGGGTGAAGACGGCGCGATTGTGATCCATCATGGAATAGGGCGCGGAAGGCTGCTCGCCGTAATGGACAATGGCTTCCGGCTCGAAATCTTCAATGACGGTTCGCACCGAATGATAGTTCCGCAGGTCGGCGACGTAGGGGCTGATTACGCGTCCCGTGACCGCGTTCCACGTGCTGACGCGGTCATGAAGCGTCTGGATAGGAATCAGAGGCTCGACGTTGAGCTCCATTTCCCAGCGCCGTTTGGCAAAATTATCCAGGACCCCCACCCGATGTCCGCGATTCGAAAGGTACATGGCCGTTGGCCATCCGAGATATCCGTCGCCGCCTAGAATCAGAATGTTCAAAGGTTTCTATCTCCTGTGTCGCCGCTCGCCCGTTGATTAGAGCGGCGGCCAGCTTGTTGTCCAACTCTTCGCCGCTCTTCGAGTGGCGCGGTGGCTTCCTGAATTATTCTTTGCAGTGCTTTAAAGCAAAACCAGATCCGGATGATAAATTCTTTCGGAAATGTGCCGGGCGACGGCGATCAGGCGGCGATCCTGATTCATGATTTTCAGAATCGAGATTGCCGGCTGCGGTTCGACGCCGCGCGAAAATCTTGAAACCTGCCCCAATTCGAACTGGTGGCCGTGCCGGACGCTCTTTTCCTCGCGGCCGCGCACCACAAGCTCCGGGCAGTCGGGCAACAGCGCTTCCAGCGGGACCAGTCGCGAGGCCGCCCGGCCTTCACGCGCGTCCACTTCCAGTTGCTCGAGCGTCACCGCGCGGTCGAGCCTGAACTCCGCTACGGCAGTGCGCCGGAGGCTGGCCAGGTGGGCAGCGCAGCCCACGGTTTTGCCGACGTCGTGAGCGAGCGATCGCATGTAAGTTCCACCGGAACATTCAGCCGCAAAACGGGCGCAATCAGTGTTGAAATCGAGAAGCTCCAGGGCGTAAATTTCCACCGCAACGGGCGCGAGATTGAGAGGTTTTTGCCGGCGCGCCATCTCATAGGCGCGCACGCCTCCCACGCGCTTTGCGGAATAAGGCGGCGGAGTTTGCATCAGCCGGCCCGTAAACATCTCAAACGCTTCTTCGACCTGGACGCGAGTCAGACTTACGGGCTTTGACTCGTCCGCGGGCTTGCCCGTAGCATCGTAGGTGTCGGTGGAAAAACCAAAACGAATCACGCCCTCGTAGGCCTTTCGCGATTTCAGATAGAACTGAGCAAAGCGCGTCGCTTTGCCAATGGAAAGCGGCAGGACGCCGGTGGCGAATGGATCGAGGGTCCCGAAGTGTCCCACCTGGCGCATGTGGAGCAATCGGCGCACGCGCGCCACGACGTCGTGTGAGGTCAAGCCTGCCGGCTTATCGACAATCAGGACGCCGGAGAGCGCCGGGCCTTCGGCCGCAGCCGCCGGCCTTTCCCGGATGGAATCGGTAGCGGGATTTCCATTACTGCTGGTCGTGCTGGTCATGAATCTTCCGGAGCAAACCTTCAACTTTTGCCGTTTCTTCGGCGCCGCGGTCCGCGAGAAACGTAATTTCGGGCGAGTGCCGCAATCTCAGACGAAGTCCCAGTTCGCGACGAACATACCCGCAGGCAGAAGCCAGTCCTTCCAAAGCCTGCCGGCGATCTTCTTCGCCGCCCATAGCCGTCACCCAGACCCTGAGTTGATGAAGGTCCGGCGTGAGCGCCACGCGAGTCACGGTGACAAAGCCGATGCGCGGGTCCTTCAGTTCACCGGCAACGATCTCCGCCAGCTCTTCCTGAATGCGTTCGGAAAGCCGCTCCTGTCTTCTTCCGGGAACGTTCATGCAGGCTCCGGCGGCGCGTCGGCTCCGCTCAGAAGAAATCAATCGAATGGTTCGCCACGTCCTGGCCCAGGATTCTTTCGGATTCCTCCAGCACCTGCTGAAGGACGGATTCGAGAAGCTGCCGGCTGTCGGAGATGGAAACCACGCCCATCGTGGCGGTCTGCCAGACGTCCTGGTGATTCAATTCAGCGACGGCGACGTTGAACCGCGAGCGAAGACGGTCGCGTAATCGGCGGAGGACAGCTCGCTTGTCCTTGAGCGAATGCGAATAAGGAAGCTGAATTTCAAGCGTCAGCACGCCGACTCGCATCCGGTGACTTCGCTTTCCGTCAGGCTAGCGCGGGCTCCATCACTCGCTCGACCGCAAACGCCTCGATGGCATCGCCGACCTTGATGTCGCCAAAGTTCTCGAGAGCTATGCCGCACTCCATGCCCGATTTCACCTCGCCGACGTCCTCTTTGAAGCGGCGCACGGAGCGGACTTTGCCCTCGTAAACCACCACATTGTCGCGCAGCAGCCGGACTTTGGAATCTCGGGTGATTTTGCCGTCCTGAATGTAGCAGCCCGCGACCGTTCCGACCTTGGAGATCCGGAAAGTGTCGCGAACCTCCGCGTGGCCGAGCGTGGTTTCCTTGAAAACTGCAGCCAGCAGGCCGGTCATCGCCTTCTTGATTTCTTCCGTAACGTTGTAAATGACGGTGTGCAGGCGAATATCAACCTTTTCAAGCTGCGCCAGTTCGGACGCCTTTCGTTCCGGCCGCACATTGAATCCCACGACCACGGCATTCGAGGCGGAGGCCAGCAACACGTCGGTTTCCGTAATCGCGCCCACGCCGGCGTGGATGACCTTAACTTTTACCTTTTCCGTGCTCAACTTGTTCAGCGTATCGGCCAGGACTTCCACCGAGCCCTGCACGTCCGCCTTGATGATCAGCGGAAGTTCCTTCACGTCGCCCGCCGCCAATTGCTCGTGCAACTGCTCGAGCGTCAGGCGCGCGGACTTGGCCAGCGCGGCTTCCCGCAGCTTGGATTGGCGGTGAAAGGCAATCTGCCGGGCCTTCATCGTATCTTCGATCACCTGCAGGCGGTCGCCTGCCTGGGGCACGTCTTCCAGGCCCAGGACTTCGACGGGTGTTGACGGCGGGGCGTCATGGATGGGGTGGCCGCGATCGTCAAACATGGCGCGAACCTTGCCGTAGATCGCGCCGACGATGAAAGGATCGCCCACGTGGAGTGTTCCGTTGCCGACCAGGACCGTGGCCACCGGGCCGCGCCCGCGATCGAGTTTGGCTTCCAGCACCGTGCCGGACGCCAGCCGCTCCGGGTTGGCCTTGAATTGCTGCATGTCGGCAAGAAGGAGAATCATTTCCAGCAGCAGTTCCAGATTCTGTTTCTGCTTGGCGGAAACATCCACCATAACCGTGTCGCCGCCCCAGGCTTCGGGCATCAGGCCGTGATCGGCCAGTTGCTTCTTCACCCGGTCGGGCTGCGCCTCCGGTTTGTCAATCTTGTTGATGGCCACCAGAATGGGGACCTTGGCGGCGCGCGCATGGTTGATGGCTTCCATCGTTTGCGGCATGACGCCGTCATCGGCAGCCACCACGAGGACGACCACGTCGGTCACCTTGGCGCCGCGCGCACGCATCAGGGTGAAGGCTTCATGGCCGGGCGTATCCAGAAAGACGACAGCCCGGCCCTGCGCTTCCACACGGTAAGCGCCAATATGCTGGGTGATGCCGCCGGCTTCGCCCGCCGCCACTCGCGTTTCGCGAATCGCATCCAGCAGCGAAGTCTTGCCGTGATCGACGTGGCCCATGACAGTGACCACGGGGGCGCGAAGCTTCATGTCCTCGGGCTTGTCCGCCTCGACTACTTCCTGAAGCACTTCTTCTTCGAAGCTGATCACCTGAGTCTCGGCGCCGAAAGTCCGCGCAATCTCGCCCGCCGTCTGGCTGTCGAGCGTCTGATTGATGGTGGCGAAGATGCCTTTGTCCAGCAACTTCTTCAGAACGTCCTTGGCGCGCACCTCGAGTTTTTCGGAAAGCTCCTTGATGCTGATCCCTTCGCTGATGGTGATGCTCCGTGTAACCGGAATCTCCTCAGGCGGCTTCGGGGCGGGCGCGGGCCGTTCGCGCGGGACGCGCGGCCGAGGAGCAGTCGTGCGCGGCGCCTGCGTCGTGGCCGATGTCGGACGCGTCGCCGTCGGATGCATGGGCCGCGGCTCTCCCGGCCTCCTTAGTGAAGGGCGCACCGGAAGCCCCTTGGGCAATCCGGCTGCGGGATAGATAGGCTGCTTCGAGGGCGGAAGCTGGGATACAGGTTTGGGTTTCCTCGTCGTGCGAGTCGGAGCTTCCGCTGTTTTCACCGGCGCCGCGGCCGAGGCTTGGGGCGCGGCAGCCCGGGACGGCGCAGCCGTTGCGGGCGGTGCCGCAGCGGCAGGCTTGGCGGCCTTTTCGGTTGCCGGCACATGCGGCCGGGGCGGCGGCATCGCGACGCTTCGCCGCGCTGCGGCCTTGATTTCGGCAATGGATCTTGTGAGGGAGGGTTCAGCGTGAGGCTCGGCGGGCTTCGTTTCAGGCGCGGGAGCGTGGCTTGGTGCAGCTTCCTTCACCTGCGGCGCCGCCGGTTTCGGCGATTCTTTTGCCGCCGGCTCTTTAACCTTCGTTTTGCTGCGGAAATAGGCGCGAACTTTTTCCGCATCTTCGTCCTCGAGCGCGCTCGAATGGGACTTCTTCTCGGTAATTCCGACTTCCGGGAGACACTCCAACAGAGCTCGGCTCTTGATCTCCAATTCGCGCGCCAGTTCGTTTATGCGGATGTGTCCCATTTCCCCCCTTCGGCGGAATCTTCCGCCGTGATGCTCAATTTCCGCCAGGTTCGGTAATCCATTTCCACTTATTCTAGCTCATTCGGCTTGAGTCTCGCTGTCCTCTTTCACAGCCGCTTCTGTGGCGGGTTCGCCTTCTTCGGCATCCGTTTCAGCTTCGCCTGTCTCCGCGGTTTCCCCGACGGCGGATTCAGCCGTCTCAGCGCCTTCCTGAACTTCCTGCTCCGCCGTCTCCTCAGTCGAGGGCGACGCAGCCTCCGCGCCTTCAGGCTGGGCCTCGACGCTTTCCTCCGGAGCTTGTTCCTGGGCGGCCGCCTCATTGGCGGCTTCCTCCTCCGCTGCAGCTTCTTCCTGCTGGCCTCGCTCAAAGTGATCGGTCACGACGCGGCGAATCCGGTCCACCGTCTTGTCGCCAATCCCGGGAATCTGCGTCAATTCTTCCGGTGTCATTTGGGCGAGTTGTTCAACCGTCTCAATTCCGTGCTCGTGCAGCCGGTCGAGGGTCTTCGAGCCCAGTCCCTTGAGCTCTGAAATCGGAGCGCCGCGGAGCGCCATGGCCGCCATCTGCGATTCGATTTCCTGGCGCTTCTCCTCCTCGCTCTTGATGTCCACTTGCCAGCCCAGCAGCTTTGCCGCCAGCCGCACGTTCTGCCCCTTCTTGCCGATGGCGAGTGAAAGCTGGCTGTCCTCGACGATCACTTCCAGGTGTTTCTGCTCCGCTTCCAGAATGGAAACGTGGTTGATTTTGGCAGGGCTCAGGGCGTTGGCTGCAAAAACCACCGGGTCTTCGTTGTACTCGATGATATCGATTTTCTCGCCCTTCAACTCTCGGATAATCGATTGCACGCGCATGCCTTTCATACCCACGCAGGCGCCGACGCAGTCCACGTCGGGATCGCGCGAATAGACGGCGACCTTCGTGCGCTCGCCGGCCTCGCGGGCGATGGCCTTGATCACCACCGTGCTGTCGTAAATCTCGGGCACTTCCATCTCAAACAATTTCTGAACCAGGGAAGGGTCGGCGCGGGAGACAATCACCTGCGGTCCCCGGGCCGCGCGGTCCACCATGATGATCACGGCCCGCAGCCGGTCGCCGATCTGGTAAAGCTCCAGTCGCGACTGCTCGCGCCTGGGCATTCGGGCTTCGGTGCGGCCCAGGTCCACGATGATGTCCGGGCCTTCGGTTCGCTTGACGGTGCAGTTCACCAGTTCGCCGATGCGCTGGCTGTATTCGGCGTAAACCGTGTCGCGCTCCGCCTCGCGCACTTTCTGGAAGATCACCTGCTTCGCCGTCTGAGCGGCGATGCGGCCCAGGGGCTCGGTGGATTTGGGAATCCTGACCGCGCCTTCGACCGCAGCCTCGGGATCGACCTTCCGGGCTTCCGCCAGAGCCATTTCGTGGTCGGGGTCCTGAACGGTTTCGACCACTTTCTTGACGGCAAAAACTTCCACGGCCCCGGTGTCCTTGTTGAAGTGCGATTCCAGGTCCTCGGCGGACTTGTAATACTTCCGGGTAGCCACCAGGATGGCGTCCTCGACCGCAGAGATGATGATCTGAGTGTCGATGCCCTTTTCGCGGCTCAACTGATCGATGGTCTGGTAAAGCAGACTAGTTGTCACAGCTTCTCACCTCCGCGCTTCTTGCCGCTCCGACACTTCCGTCGTTCGGCGCGTCGCGGGTCCAACCGGCCGACGCGTCTGGGCCGCTCTGACGATTGAATCAGAACTCTGCCATCAACTGGGCTTTCGAAACGTTCGCCAGTTCGAACTCCGCCACCTGGCCGTCGCCCAGTTGCAGCCGCACCCGGCCTTCCTCAAGCCCGGCGAGCCGTCCTTCAAAAACCTTCTGCCCGTCCACGGCGTCGCGCAGCGCCACTCGCGCCCGGCGCCCGGCAAAGTGGACGTACTCGGCCGGCTTCACCAGCTTGCGCGTCAGTCCGGGTGATGAAACTTCCAGCAGATAGCTGGCCGGGAAAAGATCCTCCACATCGAGGATCGCGCTTATCTGCTCGCTGACGAGCTGGCAATCGGCGTGAGTCACGCCGCCCGGCTTATCGATATAAACCCTCAGCAGCGTATTCTGCCCGCCGCCCTTTACTTCGATATCAATCAGGGTCATGCCTTCCCAGCTCACCACGCGTTCGGCAATCGCCTGAATTTTTTCCGTATCGACAGCCATCGGCCTTCAACGTCTGAGGCGGCCGTCTGCGGGCTTCGCTCCGGCGGCAATTCCGCCCGAGCAGGCACCAACAAAAAAGTGGGCTTTCGCCCACTACATGCGCCGCCATAAAGAAGTATAGACGCCATTTCCGTCCAATGCAAGCCGCAGCCGGCCTCCCGGCTGGAATCGCCAATCCGCGCTGGACGGCACCAGGCGGCTGAGCTAATCTGGAGCCATATCCCGAGTCGGGAGGACCCATGAAGAGAACCGCAATTTCCGCCTTCTTGCTGATTTTTGCCTTCACGGTCTGCCTTGCCGCCGCTCAGAAGCATCCGCCGGTCACTTCCGGAGCGAGCGAGACCTCGGCGAAACAACTGCATTCGATGCTGGGCAAAAAGCACAAGATTCTGGTGATTGACGTCCGCACTCCCGCCGAATACGCGCGCGGGCACATTCCCGCGGCCGTCAACATTCCCATTACCGTGCTGTCGCGCAAAATCCGTCAGATGAAAGTTTCCAAAGACACCACGATCGTCACCATGTGCGACCACGGCGGCCGCAGCTCCCGCGCCGCGCTGGAACTGCAGAAAATGGGCTACCGGACGTCCTCCTTCTGCCGAATTGACGCCTGGCGGAAGGACGGTTACAAGGTCAAAGAGGGCGCAAAGCCCCGTTCCTGAGGCAGGCGCCCCTTAAATCTTCGGCTCTATCATCTTCATCGGCTGCGGCGGATTTTCGCCGCGCCCGGAGAGCTTGGCTCTTTACAGACTTTTCGGTGTCGCGGGCAGCAATTCGACCCGCAGGAGAGGAGACTATGAAATCTATTGTGCGGTTGGCAAAAGTTCCCCTTGTGCGGGCTTCGGGCAAAAATTCACCGGCGGCCGCGGGGCTTCGAGCGCTGCTCATGCTTTTGCTTGTGGGATTCGCAACGGGCGCGCCGCTCCGGGCACAATCTGTGGAGAGCCAGTTGCAGGAGATGCGCCAGTCAATCCACGCGCTCCAGCAGCAGGTGAAGACGCTCCAGAAACAACTTCGTGAAACTCGAGTGACGCTGGCGCAGGATGAAAAGACGCGAGCAGGAGCGAGCCCCGTCCTCGCGGAATCCGCTGATCCCAAGCCTGCGGCTCCCGCCGGCGAGGCGGCGCAGGCGAGTTCGTCCTATGCCACGCCTGCTCAGCAAAGCGACACACAGCAGGCGCAGGCCGAGGCGGAAAGCAAAACCTCGCTGCTTGAATCCGAAATCTCCGATCTCGCCCAGACCAAAGTGGGATCGAATTCGCGCTTCCCGGTAAAGATTTTCGGAACGATAGTCAGCGACGCTTCATTCAATTCGGGCGCCGTCAACTGGCTGGATAATCCCAGCTTTGCGCTCCCCCCGCTCGTGCCGGGCGTTTCCACAAATTCCTTCAGCGTGAGCCTTCGTCAAAGCCGGCTGGGCGCGATTATCAACGGCCCCACGCTGGGTGACTGGAAAACCTCGGGGCTGATTATGGCGGACTTTTTTGCCGGCTCGACCGCGCTCTCGCCCGACACGACCATGCCCGTGCCGCGTCTGCTCTATGGCTACGTGCGATTTGAGCGCGGCAATACCCTGATCGAAGCCGGACAGGACCAGATGATTCTTGCGCCGCTGAATCCCACTTCGATTGCGGCGCTTTCATTTCCGGAGCTCTACGATGCGGGAAATCTCTACTCGCGCGCGCCGCAGGTACGCATTCAGCAAACTTTCAAGGCCGACGCGAGCAATGAATTCATCGCCACGGCGGGCGTGCTTGATGCTGATGCCGGAGACGCCAACATAATCGCCGCGTTGGGATTCGCAAACGGCCCCGCCGAAGCAGCGCATCGCCCCGCCGTTCAGGCTCGTCTGGCCTGGAAATGGAACGGCGGTGATTCCAAGCATTTCGAAATCGGCGCGTCCGGCCACCGAGGCAGTGAACTTTTCCCGACGGGATCCCAACCGAGCTGGGGCGAGGCGCTTGACGTTGACGCCCAGGACCACCGGCTGGGATTCGCGGGTGAATTCTATTCGGGCCGAAACCTCGCGCCCTTCGGCGGCTCGATCGGCCAGTTCGGTAAATCCATCGGAGGCTTTGCCGAGGCGCGGTTCAAGGCGAGCGAGCGCCTCAGTTTCAATTCCGGTTTCGGCACCGATCACCTTTATGATCTGCGCCGGTTCTCGGCGCCCTGGATTCGCAATTCCGGGTTCTACGTGAATTCCATCTTTCAATTCACGCCGGAGGTGGCGGGTTCGGTGGAATATCGCCGCCTTTCGCTGGTTCCGGCAACGCTCGTTCTGCACCGGGACAATTTTCTGGACCTCGTGTTAGCATACAGTTTTTGATTTAGAGATGAAGAGAACGCTGCAAGCATTGGTCATTCTATTGTTGGCAGCAGGCGGGCCGGCGCAGGCCGCGGAAGTCAGCGGGCGCGTGGCGGTGAAGGGCCGTCCCCGCTCGGCGCACGTGATTACCGTTGTCTACCTGGAGTCGCTTGACGGACCGACGCCCGATCACCCCGGCCGCTACGCGCTGATGCAGAAGAACAAGACTTTCATCCCCAGCGTGCTGGCGATTCCGGCGGGTTCAACTGTGAATTTTCCGAACGAAGACCCAATCTTCCACAACGTCTTTTCGCTTTCGCCGCCTGCACCGTTCGATCTTGGGCTCTACCGCTCCGGCGCGTCGAAAAGCCGCGTGTTCAAGCAGCCCTCGACCTACCGCGTCTTCTGCAACATCCATTCGCAGATGACGGCGGTCATCCTGGTTCTGTCCACGTCGTACATCACGCAAGCGGATTCCTCCGGCCATTATCAGATCAAGGTGCCGCCCGGAAAGTATCGCGTCACGGCGTGGTCCGAGCGCTCGAAGCCCAACTCCGTGGAAGTGACTGTGGGTTCCGCTCCTGTGACCGCTCCGGACATTGCACTCGATGAATCCCAATACGTTGCCGAGCCACACCTCAATAAGTACGGAAAGCCGTATTCCACTGAGACTTATAATCCCTTGGGAAACTGAAGGCACGAGCGGGGATTTTTCCTGCAGCGAAAGCCCTCGGACGGGAAGTTTTCGGCGAGCGTTGAAGTTTGTGCGGAACCCTTACGGAAATCTAGCCAACCGTCATTCGATAAACGGGCACGGCATCGGTGAATCCCTTGACGCGCAGCGGCTCCATGCGCTCCGCCGCCACCAGGTCCCGAACTAACTCGTAAGTGGATTCAGCCAGCAGAATCTCTCTCGCTCCCGCGTGCGAGCACAGGCGCGCGGCCAGATTGGCGTGCGATCCGATTACCGTAAAATCGCGCCGCTCCTCGCTTCCGATGCTGCCCAGCACCACTTCTCCCGTGGCGATGCCGATGCCCAGAAAAACCGGTTCTTCGCCCGGCTTCGAGGCATTGAAAGCGTCCATGGCCTTGTGAATCTCGACCGCGCAGCGGATGGCGTTCAACGCCATGTCCGGGCCGTCAAACAGCGCCACCACCGCATCACCCACGTATTTGTCCACGTCGCCGGAAAACTTTTTCACCTTTTCCGCCTGCAGGCTCAGGCAGCGGTTCAGGATTCGAACCACTTCTTCCGGCTGGCGGCGTTCGGACATCGCCGTGAATCCGCGCATGTCGGAAAAGAAAAGCGTCAGGAGTTTTCGTTCTCCGGCCGAGGCCTTGCGCTGCGAGCTGGCCTGAATCATGTCCACGGTGGATTGGGAAACGAACTTCTGCATGTCGGCGCGCTCGCGCAGCCCGCGGATCATGGTGTTGAAGGACTGTGCGAGGCCGGCAATCTCGTCCTGCCCCTTCACGTCCAGCCGAAAATCAAAATTGCCCTCGGCCACTTTCTGCGTCCCTTCGACCAGGCTCCTGACCGGCGCCGCCACGCTCCGCGCCAGCACGGCGCTGGCGGAAACCCCAATCAGCGCTGCCAGCAGGCCAAGCACCAGCAGGCCGATCTGAATTCGGCGATACGGCGCAATGGCGAGGTCGCGAGATTGCAGGCAGACCGCCACCGGCGCGTCCTTTCCGTCCAGGGCCGCCGCCACCGCAACGTAGGTTTGGCCGGCCACTTTGACAACGTGCTGGCCGTTTCCTCCGCCGGTTGCGGCTTCCCATTCCTGCCTCGTGTGCCAGGGCAATTGGGAAGGATTGAGCGTTGATCCCAGCAGCTTTTGCCCCAGCAGCACCACTTCATCCTGGCTTGCTTCCTGCAATCTTCTGGACAGGGCATTGTCCACGGCCGAGCCGGCCAGGACGAAACCGAACACCTGTCCTCCGGCTGTGGCGGGCGCACCGGCACCATTAAACACGGCATGCCGGGTGCGAAGCACTCCTGCGGCCGCTTCGCCCGCCAGCATCGGCTGCACCCAGTTTGCCGCCGCGCCGGGAACCGGCTCCGCTTCGATGGAGTCCGTGCGCGCAACCACTTTGCCGGCGGGATCGAGGACAATCAGCAGGTCGGGCCCGTTGTTGCGCTGCTGGTACGATATGAGAAAGTCCCGGATGGTAGCCTGATCGGTGCTGCTCAGCAGAGCTTTCAATTGCGGGATGGAAGCCACCAGGCCCGCGGTCTGCCGCAGGCTCTGGATCTCCGAGTGCTCGCTGGATTCAACGCTTTTTCGCGCCTCCTCCAGGCCGCTTGCGATCCGCCGGTTGACAAAGCGTCCGGCCTGGTAGCTGACGAAGATCAGCATGGCGAGGATCAGCCCCATCAGCAGCCCGCTGAAATAGAGCAGGATTTTCCATCGCAGCGTCCAGCGCAGCTTCGGTCCTTCGGAAGCAGTCGTCATGATGGTTTGGAAACCCGGCGGAGAACAAAGGGACGGGGTTCAGTAGCCCGGCAAATCCTCCGCCTCCGCGCCGTCCGTGCAAGATTTTCATCTCCAGGGCCTTTTGTCAACCGCCGCCCTTAATGCGAGATTCACACGCGCGTAATCTGCGCTTAACCTTCCTGCTTTACGCTTTCAGGCGGAGGTCCCGAAGAGGGCCGCGCAGTCGGGTCGCGGCGCCGGGACCTCCGCAAGGAGTGAATGATGAAACCTAAGATTCGATGTCTGATTGTCTTAAAGGCGGACGACCGTTACGCCACGCTGGAAGCCATTTTGGGCGCGCTGCCGTTGAAAATTCTGCGCGCCGGGAGCTGCCGGGAAGCGGACCTGCTCCTGTGCGGGTCCACGCCGCCGCACCTCGTCTTTACGGAAGTCGTTCTGGACGACGGAAACTGGCTGGATGTTCTCGATTTTTCCCGGAAGCCTAAACAGAAAGTGAACGTTGTAGTAATTTCTCCGCAGGCGAACGTCCGTCTCTACATTGACGTCATGAGCCACGGCGCATTCGATTTTGTCACCGAATCCTTTACCGTTCCCGAGCTGGTTCACATTCTGCGCACGGCCATTGATAACGCCTGCGAAGCGCGCGGCGAGTCGGTCGTGATTCCGCCTGCCATCCGCTGGAGGGGACAGGTCCCCGTCAACTTTCGCCCCGCCGATTCCGAAAGCGTCGTCTGATTTCCGACCAACCGCCTCGCCTGAGCCGGGGCAACCCGGTCTTTATCCAGTCATGATCGGCCGCGGGGGACGGAAGGCTTGGAATGAGGCCGCCGCGCTGTGCTATGCTGATCATTCAGTTGAGCCGGCGCCCGCTTGGGGCTAAGTTCCTTCAGAACAGAATTTCCTGATCCTCATTCAAACGCCGAAAGGAAAAAGAATATGAAAAGGCTGGCAGCGATTTTTTTCGCCATTGCATTCGTCGCGGTGCTTTCCGTGGCGGCGCCCGCCGCCGAGCCGCTCAAGCTGGTTGCGAAAGACGCGATGCCGGCTTCGGTCCAGGGCAGGTTTGACCATCTGGCCGTGGATTTGAAAGGTAATCGGCTTTTCGCCACCGCGGAAAGCGCGCACCAAGTTCTGGTTTTCAATTTGGGCGACGGCAAATTCATCCGCGCCATCACGGGAATTGAAATTCCGCATTCCGTCTTCGTCCGCGAGGACCTCGACCGGATTTACATTACCGACGGCGGCGCGGGCGAATTACGCATCTATGACGGCAAGACCTACCGGCAAATCGGCGCGGTCAAGCTGAAGGTGGATTCCGATTCCATCGGCTACGACCCCGCCACGCGCGACCTTTACATTGATAACGGCGGCGGTGACGCGCATGAGTCCTATTCGATGCTGAGCGTGGTCAATACGACGAGCGGCAAAAAAGTCGCAGACATCAAAATTGACGGCGACACACTTGAGCAGATGGCTCTGAGCGATTCAAGCCCGCGCCTTTACGTCAATAATCCCGCCAAGAATGAGGTTGACGTCATCAATCGCAGGACGCGCAAGCTGATTGCCTCCTGGCCCGTGACGATGGGCAGGAGGAATGTTTCCATGGCGCTCGATGAAGCGGCGCACCGCCTTTTTGTGGGCTGCCGTAGCGGCGAGATCGTCGTCTTCGATACGAAAACCGGAAAAGAATTGAAGTCGTTTCCCATCGGCCGGGGTGTGGACGACCTGGTTTTCGATCCCGCCTCGAAGCGCCTTTATGCCGCCTGCGGTGCGGGCGAGGGCTCGATTGCTGTGTATCGCGAGGACTCGCCGGATGATTACACTTCGCTGGGCCGGGTTCCAACCGAGCCGCGCGGCAAGAACCTTGTCTTTGTTCCTCAACTGAGCCGGCTGTTCATCACGATCCCCCCGCAGGGCGGCGCAGCCGGAGCCGTCTGGGTTTATGCAATGCAATAGTCCGTTCGGAAGCCAAAATCGGTTATATTGAATGTTGGAGAAAGTAATGGAGGCGAACCTGTTGACCAATCTGCGACGATTTTTTATAGCGGTTCTTATTTGTGGATTTGTTGCTCTGGCAGGCGGTTGCACCACGACCTACGATGAATGGGCGGGCAAGATGGCCAATCAAAAACCCGCCAAAAGCGTGAAAGGTGATCAGCAGCGTCGCGAAGCAAGGGATAAGAAAAGCGATGAGAGCGTCATCCTGCCGCGCGCGCCTTTCAACAAATTGACGGCGGGTTCCATTCGCTAGCGCAGCAACCGGGCGATGGATTTGAACGCACGTTATTGGTAACTCGCCGTCTTCGTTCTAATCATTCCCAATGACAACGCGAGCGGCGCAACACTTTCCGTATCCCAAAGCGGCCATCGGCTTCAAGCCCTCGCATCTCGATTTTCGCCGCGGGATTCACGTCGGCAATCTCGAGGACAACGAGCGCATCACGCGCATCCTCAAGCTCGAACTGGAACATCGCTACGCCGAGCCGTTTGTTACCGAGCGTTACGGCCGCGGCGTTTACTGGCAATGGATTGGCTACCTGCCGCGCTCGAATCGGTCCGCGAAACCTGTTTCTTCCCGCGCCAGCTTCGGCTGCTCAAAATTCTTCCTGACCGTGGATACTGAGGAAAAAGTTTTCGAATGCGGCCTGCAGATTGAGCGCGGTCGCCTGGGTCGTAGCGGCGACCGCCGCCCCAGTCCCTTCACGCTCGCTTCGGACTGGGACTGGCACCGGCTGCTCAAGTCGCTCACAGCGGGCGGAGCGATGGAGCGGGAACTCAATCGTCTGCTGCGCCGCGAAGGCTTCCGGATTCGCGCCGGCGCCTGGAGCGAGCCCGTCAACTTTTCCAAATCAAACTGGCCCGGCGCCGCGCGCCTCAGGACGATTCTTCGGAAAATCCGCGAGCCCGAAGACTGGGTCTTCTTCCAGCTTTATTACGCCATGACGGAAGATGACGTGAAGAGTTCCACCGGAGTTGACCTGATTGAAGCGATGCTCGCCGTCTTTGAGGAAGTGACTCCCGCCATGAACCTCTGCATGCAAACCCGCCTCAAGCTCGCCGCGCGCTAACGCCTTCGCCTCGGGCGGATGTACGCCGCGCCGACTTTCCCGCTTCTACTTTGAATTCCCGGCCGCTGCGAGATCGGCTGAGATGCTGACCGTGCCGCGAGTGGTTTTGATCTGCCGCTCCCACGGCTGGTAGCCGGTCTTGCTCACTTCAATCACGTGCTCGCCCGGCTTCACGCCAATCGACGAAGGCGTATCGCCGACAAAATTTCCGTCCAGCCGGATATCCGCGCCCGTGGGGTCGGACTGAATTTTCAGCATGGTGGTCGCGGCTGCCGCGGGTTTTGGAGGTGCCGCCGCCGTGCTCCCGGAAGAATTCGGCGAGGCCGCTGGAGCCGGCGCCGCCGCCTGCTGCTGCGGAAGTTCATCCAGTGCTCGTTTCAAGCGTTTGTAAAAGGCGCCTGCGTCGTTGTGGATCAGGCCGGAATAGGCCGTCTGGATGCTGATCCGGCAGTTCTTTCCCCGCGGGCTCAGTTGCACGCTGTTCATGCGCTTGCCGCCCAGGTTGCCGCCGATATTGTAAGAGGCATCCATGTCCTTGTCGCTCATGAACATCACTCCGTATTTTCCGGAGTGCATCAGAACATCCTTCGTGGCGGCCCACACCCGGCTGCACGGCGATTCGACCTTGTATTTGTGGGTTTTGGCAAACACGGGCGTCGCGAACAAGAGCGCCACAATCCATATGCGCTTTGGCATGATTCCCTCCTTGCGTTTTGTTTTTCGGTCTGAACCCGCAGGACTATGGAATTCTACAGACGTCTCACCGTCATCGCAAAACAAAAAGGCCGGCGCGGCAATCGTCCCGGGCTAGAAGCCCAGAGGTTCCTTAAGGTGTTTCAACCAGAATTCCAGGCGGTCCGGCGCGGCCAGCGGAATGGTCTCCATGTGAGCGGCAAGCTGCATGATGGTTTCATTCCCCTTTTTGAAAGCCGGCCACGCGGGCAGACCTGCGCCGTCCGGGGTGCCCGTTTTTCCGAAGTTCGTCCAATAGGCGGAGATTTCGTGCGCCACGCGCCGGTCGGCGGCGGTCCATGGCCGATCCATCAGCCGCAGATTGTCGAACACGAAAGGCAGTTCCGAGGAATGAAACACGCCGTATTCGGGATGCTGGGGCCAGGGAATCAACTGATTGAAAAAGTAGGTGTAAACCCGGGGGCTTATGTCGGACTGCCGCACGCCCCACTTGTAGAGCGAAACCCGCGCGCGATCCTGTAAAGCGGCCAACCGCGCCGCTGCGGCCTGCTGATCGCTGCTGGCCGGATAAAGTTTCTCGCAGGCTTCGAGTTCGCCACCGCAGATTTCTTTCAGCGTTCGGTGATACGTATCGAGCGTGACGGGTGGCTTCGGCCCCATGCCGTAGTAACCGATTCCGATGTCCTCCGCCACCATGCCGCCGATCACCGGAACCTCATGCTCGGGATGCCAGCCGGCGCGCTCCACCCATCCGTCCTCGATGGGATGCCAGGGCATTCTTTGCCCGGCCGCTTCAATCTTTTCCGCCGGAAGCGCGCGCAATTGCGCAAGTGAATCCGCTCCCGCCGCCTTGGCGAACCGCTGGCCTTCCTTTTCCGCGCTGGCGAGCGGGTTCTCGCCGGTGATGGACCGCGACGGAATTACCGCCGGGCCGCTCATGACGATCGCGCGCTGGAACAGGCCTCGCGCTAGCGGCGACTGCATCAGCAGCCACACGCTGGCCGCACCTGCCGATTGTCCGAAGATCGTGACCCGGCCGGGATCGCCGCCGAAAGCGCGAATGTTGCGCTTCACCCATCGCAACCCCGCAATCTGGTCGAGCAGCGCGTAATTGCCCGATGAGTGATGAGGCGACTCGTTCGTCAATCCGGGATAGGCCAGGAAACCGAACGGGCCCACGCGGTAGTTGACGTTCACCACCACCACGCCCTTCCGCGCCATCGCCGCGCCGTCGTAAATTCCCACGCTTCCCGCGCCGGAAGTGAATCCTCCGCCGTAAATCCAGACCATCACCGGCAGCGGCCGATGAGTCCCGACGGCGGTCGTCCAGACATTGACGTAAAGGCAATCTTCGCTGGGCTCAGCTTCGGACAGGAACTCCCGCGTCCACGGACCGAAGCGATTCCCCGCGTGCGGCTGCATGCAGGGCGCCCCGAAATGATCGGCCATGCGCACGCCCTTCCAGGGCGCCGCAGGCTGCGGTGGCTGCCAGCGGCGCTTGCCCACCGGCGGTGCGGCGAACGGAATGCCTTTGAAGACTTCCAACCCCTGGCCCGCGGCCACGCCCGCCACAAGTCCGGCCTGGGTGCGCACTGGGCGCGTTGCGGCGCACACAAGCGGCGGGATCGAGAGAAAGGCCATGAATAGGCAAGCACTCAGGAGTTTTTCAATCGGCGGATTTACTTTGGCTGGTCGGTTCAATTTCCATCCTCCTGAAAGAGGTTCGAGTATCTCTTATCCCCGTTCCCTGTGGGTGGTGCCGAAGGCGATCTAGGATGCATTCAGAAGAGGTTTCGATTCTTGGGCGATTTCTTTCTTCGTTCGCCCGCGGAAGGGGACGGGAAGCGACTCAATCATAAAACGGGGCGGCTTGAGGGCGGGGATTTCAAAGTGCCGCTCCAGGATGATCGAGCCCAGGCCCAGCACGCTTGCCTGCGGTCCCAGATTGCCAAAGCGCACATCCAGCCCTCGCGTGGAATGGCTCAGGGCCTGGCGGCGGATCACGCTGATGATTTGATGGAGCAGCCCGTCGCCCGCGAGCGCCAGTCTCTGGTCCAGGACCAGCATTGAGGGATTGAAGAGGTTGACTAGATTCGCCAGGCCAAGTCCAAGGTATCGCCCTGCCTGCTCGACGATGGCGGAGCAGGTTTTGTCCCCTTGCCGCGCCGCGTCCAGGACGGTCCATCCGGTGATGTTCTGCACCTGGCCTTCCGCCAGCGAAAGCGCGATTGAGCTGCTGCCTTCCGCCACCGCTTTTCGGATTCGGATTTCCAGCGCCGCCGCGCCCGCGATGGCTTCCAGGCATCCGAAGCTTCCGCACTTGCATGCCGGGCCGTCATCCAGCATGTGCGTGTGCCCGAACTCGCCGGCGGCGTATCCCGAGCCGTAAACCAGTTTTCCTCCCACCAGGATTCCCGCTCCGATGCCCGTCCGGCCGTATTCAACGTAAATGACGTCTTCGGCCTTCTCGCCGGCGCCCAGTTGCCGCTCGGCCACGGCCTTGGCGCGGGTAATGTTCTCAACCAGAGTGGGAACACCGAACTCCTCTTCAAACGCCTTGCGCAGCGGCGCTTCCTCCAGAAAATCAATCGTGGAAGACATTTCGAGCGACCCCGTAGTGGGGTCAATCAGGCCGGAGCCCGCCACGCCGATGCCGACCAGGGAATCAGCGCTGACCTGAGCCGCAGCCAGAGCTTCGCGGCAGCATTCAAAAAGCTGAGCCTCCAGCCCCTCCCAGCCGCGATCCAGGCGCGTCGGCTGCTTGACGCTGGCGCGCACGCAAGGATGAATATCCATCACCGCGGCCAGCACATTTTCATCGTCGAACCCCAGGCCGAGAACGAAGCGGAAGTCTTCATTGAGCCGCAGCAGAGACTGCTTGCGCCCCAGGGGGTTGTTGCCGTAGCCGTCTTCTATGAGCCGGGCTTCTTCCAGAAGTTGCTTTACCAGGCGGGAAATCTGTCCCATCTCCAGCCGGGTCAGGTCATGAATCATGACCCTCGAGATCGGCCCAAAACGGCGGACGACCGCCTCAATCACGTGCCGGTCTCTTTCCGTTTTGCTGGAGACATGCTTCAAGGCCGCCGTCCCTGTCCAGAAGGGTCAACCGGCAGCCCGCAGCTTGTGGTCTGATTCATCAAATTCGATCCGACGCTTAACGTCCGCCCTGCCGAGAAGAGAGAGAATTCGGTTGGTTGGACCCAGCTTTCATGCAAATCCACAACCAATTCGGTCCACTTATATCAGATTTCAGATGAAATTGACAGCGATCTCCAAGGAAGTCCGGCGCGCCTTGGCCGCGGCTCGCACTTTGTCGGCCGGACTGGGAAACCATGTGCGCGCAATCACATCGAATAATGGAGTGGAAAAATTATTCCTGTGGAGGTGACATGAAGAAGGCATTTCTGATCATCGGGACTTTCCTTTTCGCAGCCGCGTTTCTGTGGGCCCAGAGCGGCATGACCAAGCAGCAGCTTCTCAACATGCCCTACGCCAAAGTCAAGGCGATGCTGTCCAATCCTCATTCCGCGGCGAAGTTGAAGGCGGCGGTAAAAAAGAACGGCGTGATGCTGATGGGCGGAGTGCCGATTACCGGACCCGAGGTGACCTTGAAAGGTGAACTGACGGGAGCTGATTGCTACCTCAGCGCCGGCGTGCACGGCCCCGAGCATTCGCTGTGCGCCAAAGCCTGCGTCGCTCACGGCGGCCCCGTGGTCTTCATCGGAAGCAACGGGACCACGTATCTGGTGATTCCGCCCCGCGACGGCATGCCGCTGCCGGAAAAAGCTTACGATGACCTCGGCAAGCCCGGCGTAACGGTGAAAGGCGCCGAACTCGATTCCCACGGCATCCACGCCATTGCCATTCACTCGGTCGAAGGGTGATCTGCACTTGATCTCCGCGCCCTTTGGGTCCTGCTTTTCTCTGTGGTCTCTGTGTTAAATGCTTTGCTCCGGAAAAAAGATTTAACGCAGAGAGCGCAGAGGTTCCGCGGGGGCGCAGAGACTCACATCATTCTCATTTACTTCAGGAAATTCCGCAGCACGGTTTGCAGGATTCCGCCGTTCAAAAAGTAGCCCACGTCCGTATGCGAATCAAGGCGCGCGATGGCTTTGAATCGCACGACCTTACCTCCCGCGCCGTGAGCAGTGACGCTCAGCTCCTGGTGCGGCTCGATATTTTTGGAGATTCCTTCGATGTCGTAAGTTTCCTGGCCGGTCAATCCCAGCGACGCCGCTGATTCGCCCGGCTTGAATTGCAGCGGCAGCACGCCCATGCCAACCAGATTGCTGCGGTGAATTCGTTCGTAGCTTTCCGCAATCACGGCCCGCACGCCCAGCAGCAACGTGCCTTTGGCGGCCCAGTCGCGCGAAGAGCCGGTGCCGTATTCTTTGCCGGCAATCACCACCAGCGGCACGCCTTCCGACTGATAGCGCATGGCGGCGTCATAAATCGCCATCTTTTCGCCGGAAGGGAAGTGCGCGGTCACGCCGCCTTCCGTGCCGGGCACCAGAAGATTCTTCAGCCGGATGTTGGCGAACGTGCCGCGCATCATCACTTCATGATTGCCGCGCCGCGAGCCGAAAGAATTGAAATCGCGCTTCTCGATTCCGTGTTCCGCGAGATAGCGACCCGCCGGACCGTCTTTCGGAATATCGCCCGCGGGCGAAATGTGATCCGTGGTGATGGAATCACCGACCAGCGCCAGCGCGCGCGCGCCGTGAATGTCGCTGACGGCGGGCATTTCCGCCGCGAAATCCATAAAGAACGGCGGCTCCTGAATGTAAGTCGAACTCGATTGCCACGCGAACGATTCGCCGCCCGCAACCGGCACGGCGTTCCACGTGGGATTGCCGTCCCACACGTTGCCGTAAGTTTTGCGAAACATCTCGGGCTTCACGGCGCGCTCAACCGCCTGTGCCACTTCTTCGCGCGTCGGCCAGATTTCGCGCAGGAAAACCGGCCGCCCCTGCGCGTCCTTCGCCAGCGGCTCGTTCGCCACGTCAATATCCACCGTTCCCGCCAAACTGAACGCCACCACCAGCGGCGGCGAAGCCAGATAATTCGCTTTGACCAGCGGATGCACCCGGCCTTCAAAATTCCGGTTGCCGGAAAGCACCGCCGCCGCCACCAGTTGATTTTCCGTCACCGCCTGCGCCACGTCTTCCGGCAGCGGACCGCTGTTGCCGATGCACGTCGTGCAGCCGTAGCCCACCAGATTGAATCCCAGCGCGTCCAGGTCCTCCAGCAGCCCGGCGCCTTTCAGATATTCCGTCACCACTTTCGACCCCGGCGCGAGGCTCGTCTTCACGTAGGGCGGAACTTTCAATCCCCGCGCGCGAGCCTTCCTTGCCACCAGTCCCGCGCCCAGCATCACCGAGGGATTGGACGTGTTCGTGCAACTCGTAATCGCCGCAATCACCACCGCGCCGTGTCCCATGGAAACCTGCGTGCCGTTGCGCCGGAACTCGGCGCGGCGCGCTGCCTCGGCGGCAGCCAGTCCGAATCCGCGTTCCTTCACGGGCGCCGCAAGCGCTTTCTCGAAACTTTGCTTCAGTCCGGAGAGCGGCACGCGATCCTGCGGGCGCTTCGGTCCGGCCAAATTCGATTCGACCGTTGCCAGATCAAGTTCGAGATTCTCGGAGAACTCCGGCGGCGCGGAAGCATCCGTGCGGAACAATCCCTGTTCCTTCGCGTAGCGCTCCACGCGCTGCACGTCTTCTTCCGGGCGGCCCGTCATGCGCAGATAGCGCAGCGTTTCCTGATCTACCGGGAAAAATCCCATCGTGGCGCCGTATTCCGGAGACATATTCGCCACCGTGGCGCGGTCAGGCAGCGACATCTGGGAAAGGCCCGGGCCGTAAAACTCCACGAATTTTTCCACCACGCCGTGCCGTCGCAGCATTTCCGTGATGGTCAGAACCAGGTCGGTGGCCGTCACGCCTTCGCGCAACTTGCCGTCGAGTCGCACGCCCACCACTTTGGGAATCAACATGGAATAAGGCTGGCCCAGCATCGCCGCTTCCGCTTCAATTCCGCCCACGCCCCAGCCCAGCACGCCCAGTCCGTTGATCATCGTGGTGTGCGAATCGGTTCCCAGCAGCGAATCCGGAAACACCTGCGTTTCGCCGTTCACTTCGCGCGCCGTCACCACGCTCGCCAGAAATTCCAGGTTTACCTGGTGCACGATTCCCGTGGCGGGCGGCACCACGCGGAAATTCTCAAAAGCTTTCTGTCCCCAGCGCAGGAATTCGTATCGCTCACGGTTACGCTTGAATTCGATTTCCGCGTTGCGCTCAAGCGCCATGGCGTTGCCGAAAACGTCCACCTGCACGGAATGGTCAATCACCAGATCCACCGGAATCAGCGGATTGATGCGCCCGGCTTTCCCGCCCAGGCGCTTCATCGTCTCGCGCATCGCGGCCAGGTCCACAATGGCCGGCACGCCGGTGAAATCCTGCAGAATCACTCGCGCCGGCTTGAACGGAATTTCGCGCGGCGAACGATGCTCCGTCGCCCAGCGCCCGAGCGCCGCGACGTCGTCTTCCTTCACCAGCCGGCCGTCGCAGTTGCGCAAAGCCGATTCCAGCAGAACTTTGATGGAGAAGGGAAGCCGCGAAATCGCGCCCACGCCGCTCTTCTCGAGCGCCGCAAGTCGAAAGATGACGGCGCGCCCCTGCGCCGTTTCAAACTGCGCGCGACTGCCGAATGGATTGTTCTGAGATGTACTCACGGGAGCTCCTGTATGGAAAGGATGAAAATGAAATTTTATCACAGACGGGCGCGTGCGATTGGTCGCACTTCCAGTGAGGCGGACGAACATCTGTACTCCGTGGCCCGTTTAGCTTAAAGTCGAGAGACTTTGGGGTGGGGAACTGCGGCGTATGGCTATTGCAAACGTGCCGTCGGAAACGCAAGACCGGGCTCAGCAGAATCGAACCGACACCACCATTCTGCTCGTCATGGCCGGCGTTGTGATGCTCGGCCATTTGCTCACCAACAGCCGGTACGGTTTCCACCGCGACGAACTGCAGGTCCTTAGCGACGCGCTGCACCTCGATTGGGGCTTCGTCCCCTATCCTCCCTTCACTCCTTTTGTCGAGCGCATTTCCGTCGGCATTTTCGGCTACTCGCTGGTAGGACTGCGGCTTTTCTCGGTGATCGCGCAGGCAACGGTCATCGTCATCACCGGTCTTGCGGCGCGCGAATTGGGCGGCGGGCGCGTGGCGCAGGTCGGGGCGGCGCTGGCGGTTGCGCTTTCGCCGCTATCGCTTTTTGAGGGCACGGAATTCCAGTACACCACTTTCGATTATCTCTGGTGGGTGCTGCTCGCCTATTTCGTCATTCGCCTGCTCAAGTCGGAAAATCCGCGCTGGTGGATTGCTATCGGCGCCGTCGCCGGCCTGGGTCTTGAAACCAAGTACACCATGGCGTTTCTCCTGACGGGTGTTGCCGTGGGATTGCTGCTCACACGCGCCCGCCGGTTCCTTCTGAGCGGCTGGTTTTGGGCCGGAACCACGCTGGCCCTGCTGATTTTCCTGCCCAATCTCATCTGGCAGATTCAACATCACTTCATTTCACTCGCCTGGCTGCGTCACATCCACGCGCGCGACGTGCGCGCGGGCCGCGCCAACGGATTCTTCCGCGATCAATTCCTGATTTGCACCAATCCCGCCGCCGCGCCACTCTGGATTGCCGGCCTGATCTTTTTTCTGCGCGACCGCCGCTACCGCATGCTGGCCTGGATGTATCTGGTTCCGCTGGCGCTGCTCGTGATTGGCCGGGGCCGAGGCTATTACCTGGGCGCGGGTTACGCCGTCCTGATCGCAATGGGCGCGGCTGAGGGAGAAAAGTGGATTGCAAGTTTGCGCAAGCCCTGGCCGCAGATTGTGGAGGAGGGTTTCCTTTACTCCATTGCCGGGTTTGGAATTTTCTACTGCGCGATGGTCATTCCGATTGCCTCCAGCGGTCCGCTCAAGCGGTTCGCGCTGCGGAACAACGAAAACCTGCGCGAGGAAATCGGCTGGCACCAGTTGGCCAGGACGGTGGCGAAGATTCGCGATTCACTGCCGCCCCAGGAGCAGGCCCACACCGGCATTGTGGTGGGGAATTACGGCGAGCAGGGCGCGATTGAAATTCTCGGCCGCGCCTATCATCTGCCTCCGCCCATCAGCATGACGAATTCCGGGTGGCTGCGCGGTTATCCCCATCCGCCGCCTTCAACTCTGATTGTCGTCGGATTCTCGCGAGAGGGCGCGGACAAGGCGTTCACCAGCTGCGCGCTTGCAGGGCACAACGGAAATTCTCTCGGCGTGCGCAACGAGGAAAGCGCCGGTCACCCCGACATCTTCCTTTGCGGGCCCCCGCGCCTGCCCTGGCCGGAGTTCTGGAAGGATTATCAGAGCTTTGGTTAAGCCTCGCGTCGCGAAGCGTGTCCCGCGGGTGCAAGCTACGCCTGGGGCGGCGGTGGCGCCGGCGTCAGGCCGTGGCGGCGCATGATCTCAATCATCTTCGCCTTATCCGGCGGCCCGCCCGCAGCCGCGTTAATCATTTCAGCGGATTCCCTGAAAAACAGCGGACCGATTGCCGCCGGCGTGATCACGCAGAGCGCTTTCACGTCCCGGCTGCCGTGGTTATCGAATCGGTGAACGGCCCCACGCGGAATGCAGAGCGCCTGGCCCGGCCCCACGTCGATTTGCTTCCCATCGACGGTCCAGGTCAGGACTCCTTCAATGCCGTAAACCGTTTCTTCATAATGGTCGTGGCTGTGAGCCGGACCCGCCAGCCGTTGGGCGGCCGGCACCAGCAGGTCGAATGCCGCGACGCTGCCTTGCGAGTTCTCACCCGTCACCAGAAACCGCACCGCCAGCGGTCCCAGATGGATGGTTTCGTCCGCGGGATTGATCCTGACATCTTGCTTGACGGTTGAATTTGTCATATTGAATTCTCCTTAATAGTAAATTACATTTACTGTGGTACAATGTAAAGGCAATTTACTAAGGATGTCAAGCGAAAAATGCTCTCCTCAAGAGTGAAGACCAAAAACATGCTGATCGGAGCTCTGCTGCGCGTTCCGGCGCAGTCTATTCACCGCCGCCTCATCAGCGATCTCAACGCGGCGGGATTCGAGGAACTCCGCGTGCCGCACATGGCGGTGCTGCAGTTTCCGGGCCCGGACGGCGTTCGCCCCGGCCTTCTGGCGGAGCGCGCCGGCATCAGCAAGCAGGCCATGAACCAGCTTCTGGGGAGTCTGGAGCAGTACGGCTATCTCGTGCGCTCCCGCGCTCCCGGCGGCGGCCGCGCGCGAGTCATCCATTTCACCAAACGCGGCCACGCCGCCTACTCCAGGATGCACGATGTGCTGCGTGAAATCGAACGCGAATGGAGCGCCGAACTTGGCCCCGGAGATTTCCGCCGGCTCAAGCAACTGCTCCTGCGCGTGTGGGAAAGCCCACTGGCGCGTTAGCCGCGGGGTTTGTGGTTCTTCCCTTGACGCTCGAAACAGGTTACAATCCACTCCCAGTTGCCGGAGCACTTTTAGAGATTTCGAAAGCCGCAAGGAAGGATCCTCCCGGCCGCACAAATTCCGTTTCAACTTCAAACCATCTGGAGGTATCGACCGATGCTTTCCAAGCTGAGGCTTTGCGTAATCCCCGCTGCCCTGTGTCTCGCCGCGTCTCTTTTCGCGGCCGGTTCGTGGGCTGCGCCGGCACAAACCGCGTGTTCGCTTCTCACCGAGTCCGAAGTCAGCACGCAACTCGGTGTTCCCGTGAATCCCGGCAACGGCCCGTTCCCCAAAATCTGCCAGTGGAGAGAAAAGGCCAAGCCCGGCGCCGCCACTCTGATTGCGGATCTGAACGGACCGGACATCAAGCTGTTCGACAACACAAAGTCCATGGCGGGCTTCACCGGCTCGACCGTGAAACCGGTCAAGGGGCTCGGCGATGAGGCGTTCTATCTTTACAAGAAGGCGGGGCGCAACGTCTCCGACGTGTTGTGGTTCAGAAAAGGCGACCAGGCTTTCAATGTCCGCATCTGGGGCGCCAAGCAGATTTCCGACGCCGACCGCGAAGCCAAAGAGCTGGCCATCGCGCACGTCGTGCTGTCCAAACTCTGAAGCTTGGGATGGTCTGGCGCAAACTTTGCGTCATGCAGGGGATGCCGCGCCGCAGAGCTTCAACTGCCGTTAATTGTTCGAACTCTGCGACGAAGTTGCCGGCCTTTCCTTGCAGATGGAATTGCTCAGATTCCACAGGACCCAATCGTAAGGCCTGCTCTCCCGGGGATGCTGAATCAATGCAACGGGTAGGTGTCTGTCTTCCCTATACCAGAGGAGCTTTTTGGTTAACGGATTGAAGAGCTTGGCCTGAATGTGCGAGCACCCGCCGACGATCGGATTGTTCACCATCGGCTCGCCTGTGCAGGGAACGGGGTTCTCTTCATAGATTTGCAGGACTGCGTCCGCATCGGATTTAGTCCTGCTGTCGATCAGGCAGGTCTCATCCGCAAGATGCAGTCTGATATAGGAAACTGCATCGCTGGAACCTTCCACGTAAATCTTATGCAGGGAGCGCAGCTGCGCTTTGATGCTTTCTTTCTTGTGTTTCTTGCGCGGCAGGGCGGGCATGGCTGCGACAATGACAATAGCGACAACGGCGAATGCGATGGATGCTTTGCGCATGGCTCCTCCTTCGACGACCTGATTCAAAGGAACCGCACTTTCCAACTTTCGTTCGGTCTTAGAATCAACCTACGCCCGTTCAACTGCCCGCGTCAAGCGTGCGGCGCGCTTTCCTGCTGTCGGTGATGCGATGGGCTTTCGGACCCGCGAGTCCCGCAGCGCTTGTGCGTTTCAAGTTCCTCGATGCACGTCACAGTGTATAATGTCGGCGAAAGATGGGGCTTCGGGAAGGGACAAAAGTCGGCGTTTACGAAATTCTTTCACCGCTCGGCGCGGGCGGCATGGGAGAAGTTTATCGCGCCCGTGATACAAAGCTGAATCGCGACGTCGCGCTCAAGGTTTTGCCGGAAGCTTTTGCCGCCGATCCTCAGCGCATGGCCCGCTTCGAGCGCGAAGCGCAAGTCCTCGCCTCGCTCAATCATCCCAACATTGCCATGATCCACGGGCTCGAGGAATCGGGCTCGACGCGCGCGCTGGTCATGGAACTGGTCGAGGGCCAGACGCTGGCGGAACGGATTGGCGCCTCCGCGCAGCCCTCATCGGGCACGAGGTCCGGCACGGTAGGGGCACACGGCCGTGCGCCTCTGCAAATTGACGATGCGCTGGCGATTGCCAAACAGGTTGCTGAAGCTCTGGAGTACGCCCACGAGCGCGGCGTGGTGCATCGCGATCTGAAACCCGCGAACATTAAAATCACTCCCGAAGGCACAGTCAAAGTTCTGGATTTCGGCCTGGCAAAGGCCATGGGCCCGGACGAAATATCGCGCGACACTTCGAATTCTCCCACGCTCAGTCTGGCGATGACGGTTGCGGGATTCATGGTCGTCACTGCCGCTTACAAGGCGCCGGAACAGGCAAAAGCGCAGAGAGTGGTCCGGCGAGCCGACATCTGGTCATTCGGAGTGGTTCTTTACGAAATGCTGAGCGGCAAGCAGCCTTTCAGCGGGGAAACGGTTTCCGACACGCTGGCGGAAGTGCTGAAGTTCGAACCTGATTGGAACGCATTACCGCCGGATACGCCGCCCCGCATTCGCG
>JBJKPU010000032.1:0-15593 GCA_046706005.1 Terriglobia bacterium
ATGGGCGAGTACCACCGGCAGAATCTGGTTTATGAAAAGGAAAATCTGCTGATCAGCGGACCGGGAAAATATCCCGACTACAGTTTCTGGAGAGTTGCGGGAGTGAAAATCGGCGGCAAGGACAAGGGCGAGTCGGAGAATGAATCGAAGCCGATTGACGTCCGCAGCCTGCTGCCCTAGAAGAACCGGATGGATGCGATTTTTTACATTTCGGCGGCCGTGGCCATCGTGGCCACTTTCCTGATGCTGACGCGCATGAACGCCGTGCACGCGCTGCTCTATCTGGTGGTTTCGCTGCTGGCGGTTTCGGTGGTTTTTTACACGCTGGGCGCGCCGTTCGTCGCCGTGCTGGAAGTCATTATTTATGCTGGGGCGATCATGGTGCTGTTCGTGTTCGTGGTGATGATGCTGAATCTGGGCAAGCAGGCGAGCCTGCAGGAACGCGAGTGGCAGCGGCCCGGCATGTGGGTGGGGCCGGTGATTCTGGCCGGCATCCTGATTGCGGAAGTCGTCACCATCCTGATGCGCGGCAACACCCAGATTCCGGGCGCGGCGGTGGTGGGCCCGCGAACCGTTTCACTGTCCTTATTCGGTCCGTATCTGATCGGCGTGGAACTGGCTTCCATGCTGCTGCTGGGCGGCCTGGTGGGCGCATACCATCTGGGCCGGCGCACGAAAGAGACAAGGGAGTCGCAAGATGTCATCCGTACCGATGATGCACGGTCTGCTCCTGGCGGGGATCCTGTTCGCGCTGGGACTGATCGGGCTGCTGGTTCGTCGTAACATCATTTTTATCCTGATGTCGCTCGAGGTCATGCTGAACGCCGCGGGGCTGGCGTTTGTGGTGGCGGGCTCGCGCTGGGGAACGCCCGACGGACAGGTGGTCTTTATCTTTATTCTGGCGATGGCGGCGGCGGAAGTTTCCGTCGGCCTGGCGCTGGTGCTGCAGATTTATCGCCGGTTCAAGACGCTGGACGCTGATGCGGCAAGCGAGATGAAGGGATAACGTGTTCGATCTGCTGTGGCTCATTCCGGCTTTTCCGCTCGTCGGATTTCTGATCCTGGCGACGGTGGGTAAGCGCCTGGGACGCAAGGGCGCGGGCGTGGTGGGCGTGGGCTCGATTTCGCTTTCCGCGATCCTGATGCTGCTGATCGCCGGAACGTTCCTCACCTCGCCGCCGGCCGGCCACGCATACACCGACGTTCTATGGACCTGGATGAACGTGGGCGGCTTCAGCCCGCAGATTGCCTTCTATCTCGACCCGCTCTCGATGGTCTTCACGCTGGTCATCACTTTTGTCGGCACTCTGATCCATTTTTATTCCGCCGAATACATGGCCGAGGACGAAGGTTTCAGCCGGTTCTTCGCTTACATGAACCTTTTCGTCGCCTCCATGGTGACGCTGGTGCTGGGCAACAACCTTCTGCTGCTGCTGCTCGGATGGGAAGGCGTGGGCCTGTGCAGTTACCTGCTGATCGGCTTCTGGTATCGCGAGCCGGCCAACGGCTACGCGGGCCGCAAGGCCTTTGTGGTGACGCGCGTCGGCGACACATCGTTCATCATCGGATTGCTGCTGCTGTTCGACAGCCTGCACACGCTGAACATTCAGAATTTGATGGTGCAGGCGCAGCACTCGTGGCATCCCGGCTCGACCATCGCCGTGGCGGCGGGACTGCTGCTTTTGGGCGGCGCGGTGGGCAAATCCGCGCAACTGCCGCTGCAAACCTGGCTTCCGGACGCCATGGCCGGCCCAACGCCGACCAGCGCTTTGATCCACGCCGCCACCATGGTGACGGCCGGCGTTTACCTGATCGCGCGCATGCACGTGCTTTATACGCTTGCGCCGGCGGCGCAATTCGCCGTGGGCGTGGTGGGCGCGGCTACGTTGACGCTGGCGGGATTCAGCGCCCTGACCCAGCCGGACATCAAACGCGCGCTTGCCTATTCGACCGTCAGCCAGATCGGATACATGTTTCTGGCGCTGGGCGTGGGCGCGTGGTCGGCGGCTATCTTCCACTTTGTGACGCACGCTTTCTTCAAGGCGCTGCTGTTCCTCGGCGCCGGAATCGTGATTGAATCGCTGCACCACGAGCACAGCATGTTCAAGATGGGCGGATTGCGCAAAGAACTGCCCGTCACTTTCTGGACCTTCCTGATCGCAGGTTGTTCGCTGGCGGGATTGCCTCTTGTCACCGCCGGCTTTTACAGCAAAGGCCTGATTATTTATGAAGCGGGTGCGAGCCCGCTGGGCCGCTGGGGATTCTGGTTCGTCGCGGTGTTCGGAGTTTTCCTGACCGCTGCTTACACCTTCCGCATGATCTTCCTGACGTTTTTCGGCGAGCCCAAGACGAAGGTCCACAAGCGGCCCGGATTGCTGATGACCATTCCCTGCATCACGCTGGCTGTGCTTTCCGTGATCGGCGGATTCATGAACACGCCGGAAGCACTGGGCAATATTCACATCTTCAGCAATTTTCTGCACAGCGTGCTGCCCGCCACGGCGACGCGCGCGGGCGCGATGTCCGAGATGGCTTCGGAAGGATGGGTGACGCTGGCGTTTCTGCTGGGGCTGGGCGTGGCGTATCTCTGCTACATGTACCGGCCGGAAGTTCCGGAATCGCTCACGCGGCCGGCGCTGGGCAAAGCCTTGCACCGCTTCTGGCTGACCGACTGGGGCATGGACTGGCTTTATGACCGATTGTTTGTGTGGCCGGTGATGTGGTTCGCGCGCATCGACCGACACGACGTGGTGGACTGGATTTACACGGGCATCGCCAAACTGGTTGAACTGTTCTACGACGGCGTCCGCCGGACGCAGACGGGCCGCCTGCGATGGTACGCGGCCGGGCTGGCGATCGGCTCGATTATCTTTGTGGCGATTGTGTTGTACTTATGATTCTCGTCTGGCTCATTGTCATTTTGCTTGCCGCGGGCGTGCTGGCCTGGTTCACGGGGCGCCTCAGCAGCAGCCTGCCGCGATGGATTTCACTTATCGCCGTCGCGGTGGACCTGGCGCTCAGCCTGGGACTGTGGGCGAAGAACTGGGGCAACGTCCACATTCTGCCGCAGGGCCACTGGATCGTGGAATTCAGCCACGCCTGGGTGCCGCGCTACGGCATCGAGTTCCACCTGGCCATGGACGGGCTAAGCCTGCTGATGCTGGTGCTGACTTTCTTCATCGGCATCGTGAGCGTGCTCTGCTCCTGGCGGGAAATTCAGGAAGGCGTGGGATTTTTCCATCTGAACCTGATGTGGATTCTGGCCGGCATCACCGGCGTGTTTCTGGCCGCCGACCTGTTCCTGTTCTACTTCGCGTGGGAATGGATGCTGGTCCCCATGTATTTCCTGATTGCCATCTGGGGCCACGAGCGCCGCATTTACGCCGCCGTCAAATTCTTCATCTTCACGCAGGTCAGCGGCCTGATGATGCTGCTGGCCATTCTGACGCTCTACTTTATCCATCACCACAACACCGGCGTATACACCTTCGAGTATTCCAAGCTGTTGGGCACGGCGATGAGCAGCCACACGGCCATGCTGCTGATGCTCGGATTCTTTGTCGCCTTCGCCGTCAAGCTGCCGATGTTCCCGTTCCATCCCTGGCTGCCGGACGCGCACACGGAAGCGCCCACGGCGGGCAGCGTGATTCTGGCGGGCCTGCTGCTCAAAACCGGCGCGTACGGAATGATTCGCTTCGTGGTGCCGCTGTTCCCGGACGCGGCGCACAAATTCGCTCCCGTGGCCATGACGCTGGGCGTGATTGGAATCCTCTACGGCGCTTTGCTGGCTTTCGGCCAGGGCGATATGAAGCGGCTCGTCGCTTACACCAGCGTCAGCCATCTCGGTTTTGTGCTGATCGGAGTTTTTGCCTGGAATGAGCTGGCGCTGATGGGCGCGCTGATGGGTATGATCGCGCACGCTATTTCGACCGGCGGACTCTTCATGCTGGTGGGGCAGGTGCAGGAGCGCACCCACACGCGCGACATGGAAAAGCTGGGCGGATTGTGGACCACGGTGCCCGTGCTGAGCGGCGTGGGCATGTTCTTTATGCTGGGCTCGGTGGGATTGCCCGGACTGGGCGACTTCGTGGGAGAGTTTCTGGTGCTGCTGGGAACTTACCGCGAGCACATCGTGATAACGGCTTTTGCCGCGCTCGGCATCCTGTTTTCCACTTTCTACGGCGTGCGCATGGTGCAGCGCGCCTTCCACGGGTCGAACACCAACAACTGGTCGATTCCGGATTTGAACGGGCGAGAGTTGCTGATCATGGTTCCCATGATGCTTCTGCTCGTGTGGCTGGGACTTTATCCGCAGCCGGTGTTCAATACTTTTAGTCCGGCGCTGAAGAATCTGGAACAATCCGCGCCGATGACGCTGGTGAGCTACGACAAGCCGGCGGCGAAGTCCGGCGGCGCTGCAAATTTGAAAATTGCCGCAGTTTCACGGAGATGATTGTTGCATTCGACTGATCTCATTGCACTGTTGCCGCTGCTGATCCTCACCGCGACTTCCGTGGTGGTGATGATGGCGATTGCCATTCATCGCAGCCACGCGCTCACCGTGCTGTTGACGCTGATCGGCCTGAGCTGCGCCTTTGCCTCGCTCTGGGTGGCCGGGACGCTGGTTCCGACGCTGGCCTCGCCGCTGCTGGTGGTGGATCGCTACGCCCTGTTTTATCTCGGCCTGGTTATCGCCGCCACTTTTGCCGTGGTCATCTTCTCCTACGACTATCTCGAAAAGCAGAGCAAGGACCGCGAGGAATATTACATTCTGCTGCTGGTGGCGACGCTCGGCTGCGGCGTGCTGATCGAAAGCGCGCATTTCGTCTCCTTCCTGCTGGGACTGGAACTGCTGAGCGTGGCGCTTTACGCCCTTTGCGCTTACGTTTACACGCGCAGTTCGCCGATTGAGGCGGGAATCAAATATCTGGTGCTGGCCTCGGGTTCGGCGGCCTTCCTGCTTTTCGGCATGGCGCTGGTTTATGCACGACTGGGCACCATGGAATTCGCGCAAATCGGAGCGCTGCTCGCGGGTGGAAATCTTTTCAAAGACCCGCTGATTCTGGCCGGCCTGGCGCTGATCATCACCGGCTTCGGATTCAAGCTGGCGCTGGTGCCGTTCCATTTGTGGACGCCCGACGTTTATGAAGGCGCGCCCGCGCCGGTGACGGCCTATGTGGCCACGGTTTCCAAAGGCGCCATTTTCGCGCTGCTGCTGCGATTCTTTTATTCGACCGGCGCCAGTAATCTGGGCCCGATCTTTCTGGTCTTCAGCGTGATCGCCATCGCTTCCATGATTGCCGGAAACCTTCTGGCCCTGCGGCAGACCAACGTGAAGCGCATCCTGGCCTATTCTTCGATCGCGCACCTCGGCTACATTCTGGTGGCATTTCTCGCCAGCGGCCCGCGGGCAGCGGAGGCCGTTACGTTCTACCTGGTGGCGTATTTCATCACCACGCTCGGCGCCTTCGGCGTGATCACGGTGCTTTCGAGCGAATCGCGCGACGCCGACCGGCTGGAGGATTTCCGCGGCCTGTTCTGGCGGCGGCCCATCCTGGCCGGCATCATGACGCTGATGTTGCTTTCGCTTGCCGGCATTCCGCTGACCGTGGGCTTTGTGGGGAAATTCTTTCTGGTTACGGCCGGAGTTTCCAGCTCGCTGTGGAACCTGGTCTTTATCCTGGTTCTGAGCAGCGTGATTGGACTTTTCTACTACCTGCGCGTGCTGGTGGCGCTCTATGCCACCTCCGACCACGGCAAGCCCGTGGAAGCGGCGGCGCTGCCCGCGCCCTCTGCGCTCGGAAGTTTCACCCTTGGCGTCCTCAGCCTGCTGCTGGTCTGGCTGGGCGTTTATCCCACCTATATGCTGGACCTCATCCAGCGCGCTGTCACGACCCTGAAGCTGCTGTAAGTTTCCTCCCCTTACTCTTACCGCGCCTGCGCTTGTGAGAAGCAAAATTCATTTCTTCTTGCGGTCTGTTTGGCATATGCTTTGCGTTTCCGAGGTTTGCAGAGGAGGATTCCTGTGAGCATCACTCGCCGTCTGCTGATTATCGTTTCCGCCTTTTTGATGACTTTTTCATTCGCGAGCTTTTCTGAAGCGCAGCAATTTCCGCCGGCGATGTACCAGGGAATGCGCTGGCGAATGATCGGGCCGTTTCGCGGCGGACGGACGCGCGCGGTCTCCGGCGTGCCGAGCGAGCCGAATGTCTTCTACGTGGGACAGGTGGACGGCGGCGTCTGGAAATCGAACGATTACGGCCGGACGTGGCATCCGATTTTCGACAAGGAGCCGACACAATCCATCGGAGCCATCGCTGTTGCGCCCTCCGACCCGAACGTGATTTACGTGGCAAGCGGCGAAGGTTTGCAGCGGCCCGATCTTTCAGTGGGCGACGGGATTTACAAGTCCACCGACGCCGGAAAAACCTGGACGCACCTCGGCCTTCGCGCGGGCGAGCAGATTCCGGCGCTGGCCGTGGACCCGCACGACCCGAACCGCGTTTTTGCCGCCGTGCTCGGCCATCCTTACGGGCCCAACACGGAGCGCGGCATCTACCGCTCGACGGACGGAGGCCGGACCTGGCAGAAGGTTCTCTACAAGGATCAGAACACGGGCGGCGACGATGTTGAAATCGATCCCTCGAATCCCCAGATCGTTTATGCGACGCTCTGGGAAGCGCGGCAGGCGCCGTGGGAATACGGCAACGCTTACGGAGGAGATGAAGGCGGCATTTTCAAATCCACCGACGGCGGCGACACCTGGCAACAGCTGAAGAACGGTTTGCCGGAACATTTGAATCAGGCCTACGTTGCGATCGCGCCCAGCGAACCCAGCCGTCTTTATGCGACCGTTGCGACAAGCTTTTCAAGTCCATACCAAAGCGACAAGGGCCTGGGCGTTTATCGCTCCGATGACGCGGGCGCGAACTGGTATCGCGCGACCACCGATGCGCGCCCCGCCATGCGCATCGGCGGCGGCGATTTGCCGGTGCCGAAGGTGGACCCGAAAAATCCCGACATTGTTTACAGCACCAGCATCGTCACCGTGCGCTCGACCGACGGCGGCAAAACGTGGACCAGCCTTCGCGGCGCGCCCGGCGGCGACGACTATCAGAACATCTGGATCAACCCCGAAAATCCCAACATCATTCTGCTGGTCAGCGATCAGGGCGCGCTGGTCAGCGTGAATGACGGCAAGACCTGGAGTTCCTGGTACAACCAGCCGACCGCACAGCTCTATCACGTCGAAACCAGCAACACGTTTCCTTATCGTGTTTGTGGCGGGCAGCAGGAAAGCGGTTCAGTATGCATTTCAAGCCGCGGCAACGACGGCGAAATCACTTTTCGCGACTGGCATCCCGTGGGGGCCATTGAATATGGTTACGTCGCGCCCGATCCGCTCAACGGCAACATTGTTTACGGCGCGGGCAGAAATGTGGTTACGAAATTCTTCTGGAACACGGGCCAGTTGCAGAACGTCACGCCCATTCCTTTGCTCAATAGCAAATACCGCGTGGACCGCACCGAGCCGATCCTTTTTTCGCCCGTTGACCCGCACCTTCTCTATTACGCGGCCAATATGCTGTTCAAAACCGAGGACGGCGGCCAGACCTGGCAGACCATCAGCCCCGATCTTTCACGCGAACATCCCGGCATTCCCGCGAGCCTCGGCGATCTGGCGAACAAAGATCCGAAAGCCGAGAAAGAGCGCGGCGTGATTTATGCCATCGGACCTTCCTTCAAGGACACCAGCACCATCTGGGCGGGCACGGACGACGGCTACATCTGGGTCACGCACGACGGCGGCAGGAACTGGAAGAACGTCACGCCGCCCCCAATGACGCCCTGGAGCAAAGTCACGCAAATCGTCTGCTCGCATTTCGACGACCAGACGGCCTACGCTTCCGTCAGCCGGTTCCGGCTTGACGATCTGCGGCCTTATATATATCGCACGCACGACGGCGGGAAAACATGGATGCAGATCACGAACGGGCTTCCTGACAATTCGCCGGTCAACACGGTGCGCGAAGATCCCGTGCGCAAAGGCTTACTGTTTGCCGGAACGGAGACGGCCGTCTGGGTTTCCTTCAACGACGGCGGCGAATGGCAAGCGCTTCAGCAGAATCTGCCGCACACTTCCATGCGCGACCTTTGGATTCACGACAATGACCTGATTGTGGCCACGCACGGACGCTCCTTCTGGATTCTGGATGACATCACGCCGCTGCGGCAGATCAGTGAATCAGTGCAGAATGATCCAGCATATCTTTTCAAGCCGGAGGCGGCCTATCGCCTCCGGAGAAACACCTACACGGACACGCCGCTTCCACCCGAGGAGCCGGCGGGGAAAAATCCGCCGGCCGGCGCCATCGTGGACTACTACCTTTCGCAGCCTGCTTCGGGCGCGGTGACGCTTGAAGTTCTCGACGCTCAGGGCAAGGTTCTGCGCCGTTACGCCAGCACGGACAAGCCGCCCTTCACGATGGCGGAATTGCGGAAGCAATTGATCCCCCTTTATTGGATTCGGATGCCGCGGATTCTTCCGGCCATGGCGGGCATGCACCGCTGGGTGTGGAATTTGCGCCTTGCGCCGCCCAAAGTGGAGGACTACGAATATCCCATCTCCGCCGTCCCGCACAACACGCCGCGCGTTCCCGTAGGCCCGCTGGTCCCGCCGGGCCGCTACACGGTGCGGCTGACGGCGAATGGGAGAAGCTACTCCGAGCCGCTCGTCGTCAAGATGGACCCGCGCGTCAAAACGCCGCTTGCTGCCCTCCAGCAGCAGTACCGCACGGAAGTGCGTCTATCTTCGATTCTGACCCGCACGACGGAAGCGGTGAATGAGGCGCATTCGGTGGACGATCAATTGGAGAAGCTTTCCAAGCAGGCGAGCGGCGCCGCGGGCGAATCGGTCGCTTCCTTCCAAAAGAAAGTCAAAGCGATTCTGGGCGGCGGCCCGCTGCCGCTGGGATTGGTTGCCACCAAGCCGACGCTCAGCAAGCTGGGCGATGACGTGGGAAATCTCTACGACGTCGGCCCGTCCACCAGCCCTCAGGCTACTATCGGCGACGTCGATGCAGCGCCGACCGAGGCGCAAATGAAAGCCGCGGCTCAGGTCGAAAGTGACTTCTCGAGCCTGATGAAAGAATGGGATTCACTCAAAGGCGGGGAGCTTTCGGCGCTCAACCGGAAACTCCAAGCAGCCGGCTTGCCGGAGGTTAAGCCGGAACGCAAGGCGCAGACCGGTGGGGAATGAATCGCCGAGAAGAACTCGGCCCCGACAGGAGCTGGACCCGGCGGCGCACCCGGCTGTGACTCAAATCACGGCGAAGCGGCGAGGACAGAGCTAATATTTGCCGGGTGAGGTGTGGCTGTGAACGACAGACACCCAGCCCTGGCCCGCTTCGGACTTCAACAATTGGCTTACCTGGCCGTCCTTGCAGTCGTGGATCTTGTGGTGTGGGCGACACAAGGGAGCGCCGGCGACTTCGCCGAGGTTCTGGTCTATTCATTAGCTGTCCCCAATTTCGTCATTCCCTCGCTGCAAGCATTTCAACCTGTTTCCGAGAAGCGCCGTCCACCGTACGACTGTATCATCCTTTCTCTTTTCGTCATTGCCATCAGCGCTGCCGCCGTGATTGTCTCAACGGTGCTGCTTTTTGCGCTTTTTGGCGCTCACGTGCGTAGCCAAGCCCACAACCCAGAGTTGACCCTCATCTCTTACCTTCTGCACGGGTGGAAGGTGCCGCTCGCCTTCGCCTTGATCGTCTGTGCAATTTGGGAGATGCATCGCCGGACAACTTGCCGCCTGGAGCGCCGAACTCATGAGCTGGAACAGGAAGTCAAGGCGGAGGCGGCGGAGCGCGAATCGGCCGAGCAGGAACTCGAGCGGGCGCGCGAAATCCAACAGTCGCTTTTGCCGAAAGACATTCCGCAGGTGGCGGGATTCGAAGTCGCGGGGGCCTGGGAACCGGCGCGGGTGGTGGGGGGCGATTACTTCGACGTGCTTCGACTGAGTGACACCAAGCTTGCTATCTGCATCGGGGACGTGGTGGGCAAAAGCGTTTCCGCCGCTTTGCTGATGGCGAATGTTCAAGCGACGGTGCGCGCTTACGCTTCGGAATCGGCAACACCGGCTTGGCTCTGCAACCGCGTCAATTCCGTCTTGTGCGCCAACATCGCCTCCGGTAAATTTGTGACGCTATTCTACGGCATACTCGACGCCGCCAGGCACGAACTGCGTTACGCGAACGCCGGCCACCCCAAGCCGATTCTGGTGCGCGCCAGCGGTGCGACGGACTTTGTGGACGGCGGCGGGGCGTTGCTGGGAATGTTCCCGGAATGGAAGTACGAGGATTCCGTAGTGCCGCTCAGTCCGGGAGACCGGCTTCTGCTGTTCACAGACGGGATTACAGAAGCTGGCCAGCCGGGCGGCGAAGAGTTTGGCGAAGGGAATCTGATCGAGGCGGCACGCGAAGCGCGAGAGCTCTCGCCTGCTGACCTCAAGGCGGAGCTGCTGGCAAGAGTGAAGAAATTCTGCAGATCCAGAATGGCGGACGACGTCACGTTGATCGTGGTCGCGGTCAACAGTTCGTCGGAGGCCGCGCGAGAAAAGTCCGTCGATGAAGGCCGGGCTGCCGCGTAAGCGAAACCGCACTTATCCCCACGTCAGGCCGGAGCCGAAAGGGAAAAGCGTTTCGTAGCCGGGATCGCCAAGATGGATGCTGGTTGAAGTGCTCTTCGGCCAGGTGTAGGACGATTTGCCTGAAGGTTTCCACTTTCCAAACAGGACATCGGCCACGCCGTCGCCTTCCGTGCCGGGCAGCCAGGCGGCGACAAAGGCGTCGGCCTTGGGCAAGATGGAATCAAGCGCCAGCGGGCGGCCGGAAACCAGCATCACCACCACGGGAACGCCCGATTGTTTCAGCTTGTCCACCACGGCGATATCCTCGGGGTCGAGATCGAGATTGGTGCGGTCACCCATCATTTCCGCGTAAGGCTTTTCGCCGATGACGGCGATGGCTACGGAAGAGTCCTGCGCGCCGGACCCATCGAGCGAATGAGTGACGTTGGCGCTGCCCGCCGCTTTGCGGATCGCTTCGAGAATGGTGGTGCCGGTGGTGGTGTTGCCGCTGCGGCCCTGCCAGTAAATCGTCCAGCCGCCGCATTGATTGCCGATGTTGTCCGCATTCTTGCCCGCCACGTGAATGCGCGCGCCCGTCTTGAGCGGCAGGACGGAATTTTCATTTTTCAAAACCACCAGCGATTCCCGCACGCACTGGCGCGCTACGCTTCGATGCTCGGCTGAGCCAAATTGCTTTTCGAGAGCCGGATCGGCGAGCTGCGAGCGGCTGGGATCCATCAGGCCCATGGCGAATTTGACGCGCAGGATGCGCGAGACGGCGTCATTGATGCGCGACATGGGCACGCGGCCTTCCTGAACCAATTCCGTGAGCAGTTGGATAAACTGCGGATAATTGTCCGGTACCATGACCATGTCCATGCCGGCGTTGATCGTGGTTTCGATCTGCTGCTTGTAATTTCCGGGCAGTTCCTTCTGCGCCGCGTAATCTGAAATCAGAAATCCCTGGAATCTCATTTCCTGCTTCAGAATCTCCGTCAGCAGAACATTATCCGCGGAACACTTCACACCGTTCCAACTGCTGTAAGACGGCATGACGGTGGCCACGCCGGCCCGGACGGCCGTGATGTAGCCTTGCAGATGAATGCGGCGGAAGTCGGCGTCGCTCAGCCTCGTGTCTCCCTGATCGAGCGGATGATGCAGCGAGCCCTGGCCCGAGCTGATGCCGGTTCCGAAGACCGTTCCGCCATCGCCGGCATAATGCTTGGCGCAGGCGGCGACGCCCAGCGGATCGCCCAGTCCTGAGCCCTGCATGCCACGCACCGCGGCTTCACCCAGAACCTTCACCACGTCCGGCGATTCGCTGAAGCCTTCGTAAGTGCGGCCCCAGCGTACATCCTGGGGAACGGCCACGCACGGAGCAAATCCCCACTGAATGCCCGTGGCGCGAACCTCGACGGCCGTCACGCGGCCTGCTTTCTCCACCAGATCGGCATTGCGCGTGCAGCCCAGGCCGACATTGTGCGGGAAGATCGTGGCGCCGATCACGTTGCTGTGGCCGTGAACATCATCCACGCCGTAAAGAATGGGGATGCGCGGCTCGGTTTTGACGGCGCGCGCCTGATAATGGTTATACATTTCCCGCCAGGAATGGAAATCGTTGCCCGTTTTGGGATCGGAATCGCCGCCGCTCAGGAGGGAGCCCAGGTGATACTTCTGGAGATCGTCGAGATCTTTGAGGTACATCTGATCGGGCTGCGTCATCTGCCCGATTTTTTCAGCCAGCGTCAACCGGCCGAGGAGCTGTTTTACCTGTGCATCATAAGAAGTGAGCTGCCTGGCGCTCGCCTGCGCGGCAGGGGTGCTGCGCAGGTAAAGCGGCGCTCCGAGAGTGGCAAGCGATCCGGCAAGAAACTGTCGTCGAGAAGTGGGCATGCGGCTCCCCCTAAGTCTCCTGATTTTTTACGCGCAAGAGCTTATACAAGGAAAGTTTGGCGTGTCAATCTGCATTTCGACGGCTGCCGGACGCCCTCCGTGCCATTCCCGCTAAAGTACGCAAAGCGGCCTGGGCTCGAAAAGCGGCAAGGGACTCTTGTATTTTCGTCTGCGTTTAGGGCAAGGACAAATCGAGGGCGTAAACGTCAGAATCGTCCTGAATCTCCACGGCGACTGGACTGCCCTGGGGAGTCAGGCCTTTGAAAAGGTAGCGGCTTGTGTCGGGGCTGAGAAGGTCCTTTCGGGTGGCGACTTGCTCCAGCCTGCCCGTAGACAGCCAGTAGCGATAAATCGGCTCGTCCTGTCCGCCCTTGGCATCCTGGAAGTAAAGGGACTTGCTGTCGTGAGACCACGTAGCAGAAATGATCAAGCCGCCGGCGGCGATCTGCCTCCATTTGCGCGAGTGAAAATCGAAAAGCATTAATTTGGTGAGGTCGCCCGAGGTCGCGGCGACGTAACGGCCTGTAGGGGACCAGACCGGCGACCCCAAGCCCTTGCTTCCCGGCAGTCGTGAGAGCTTTCCGGTCTTCAGGTCGAGCGTGGCAATGGTCAACTCCAGAGTCTTTCCTTCCTTATCCAGCCAATTGCGCCCGAACATCAGGTTCTTCCCGTCAGGAGACCATGTCACACCATCTTCCGCCGTCGAAGTCCCGGGTAGCAGTATCCTGGGCACTCCTCCTTGTGCAGGAAGCAGGCAGATCTTGCCGAATTCGCCCGGCATCAGGATATGAAAGGCAAGGCGGCTGCCATCCGGCGACCAGACGGGACCGAAGGCCTGCATCGGCGGGGCAGTCAACTGGATGCGTCCGCTTCCGTCTGCCTTGGCTCTCCACAACTCGGCCTTGTTCAGCGTCGTATAAGCCAGCCATCGCCCGTTCGGAGACCATCCGATGTAGGCGACCTCAAGGTCGGAGTGAAATGGAACGAACTCATGCAAGCTCTGGTCGAAGCGGACCAATTCGCGTCTTTCGCTTCGCCCAACCATGAACAGCCGCCTGCCCTCCGGTCCCAGAGCGAGATCGTCCACCGAATAAGGCGGCATATAGATCCTGATCGGCGCCGGCTTGTGGAACTGAAGGAACGTTTTTTGCTCCCGAACCGCGTAAACGCCCAAAGTATCGTGGAAGAGGAAGTATTTTCCGTCCGGAGTCCACCGACCGGAATTCTGGCCCGCGCCCCATCGCTCGAATGCGCTTTGGCCCTCGGGAAACATAGGTTGAAGGTGGGTTCCGTCTGTCTGCACCTGCCAGAGAGAAGTGCCTCCGGTGGCGGGGTTCAACCGGGTAAAGCACAACCTGTTGCCGTCGGGTGACCAGCCATCGACTCTTCCGCCATCCTCCAAGACTTTCCTGACGTTCGAGCCGTCGGCATTCACCGTGTACAGGGCGCCCTCCTGATCCTCGAACGCGATTCTGCTCCCGTCCGGCGACCATCGGGCTGAGTCGGACACAACATTTCCCAACCGCCGCGGTGCTCCACCGCCCAGAGGCATAATCCAGACCTTCCATGGGTCGCTCCAGTGATCGAACCCCGCAACCAATAGCTCCCGGCGCTTGAGAGAAACATCCAGAAGCCGCGTGTTCTGGAAGGGAGTCTGTATATGAGTGGTCCCGCCCCCATCGATGGGAGCCGTCAGAACGCTGGTGCCGCCGAACTGCCGTTGCATGATGTACAGCCGCGTTCCGTCCGTCACGACGCGGCTGGCCCGTCCGAAATGCGTAATCTGCCGCACATCGCGGGCCTTCGGCAGCGTCCGGCGAATCGAGGCCATCCACAAGACAACGCCCAATCCCGCCAGGATCGTTGCGGGAACCCGAATGCGGCGCAGGCCGAAAAAGTTCCGGACTGACCAACGATTCCGGCCCTCGATCTTGGACATTGCATCTTCGTGAGCGGGCGGAACCCCGTTTTCCTGCCCGGCCGGAAAGGAGTCTGCAAAGATGACTTCGACGGGCTCTGCAAACCGGTAGCCGCGTCGAGGTATCGTTTGGATAAACCGCGGGTTGTCTGCTCTGTCATTCAGCGCCTGCCGCAGTTTGTTGACCGCGGTATTCAGGCCGTCATTGAAATCGCCGTAGGATTGATTCGGCCATAGCCGTTCCTGCAGCTCCTGGCGGGTCACCAACTCACCCGGGTGCTCCAAGAGGGTTGCCAGAAGACGAAAAGGCTGGTCCGGCAAGCGCACCCTTGCCCCATCCTTGTGCAACTCGCCGGTGCACACATCACAGCTGAACTGGCCGAAGCGAATAATCCGGGGAGGAGTCCGCGACTCGTTCATTGTTCCAATGCTAAGTGGCTAACGCGGTTGATGTTAACACCATCACCGGAAAGAATCCAGATGCCGGAGGGAAAAATTGCAGTGTGGGAGCTTTTCGCCAAAAGCCCACTGTTTAGACAAAAATTAGCCAAAACTAAGCCGACGTTCATTGACGCATCCTCTTATAGCTCAGCAGAATGCCTCGACCGTCCGTCGTCGTAGCTTGAGAGCTGTTCGAAACCTCGGTAGCTCATTCATCCAGGAAGGGGAGCTACTGCGTCAAGATTAGGCAGCACCGACGCACGCACCTGTTCTGTTGCGTTCTATTGCGCCTCTGCCTTGCCATGCCGACGGGAGACTTGAAGGACGAAAACGATAAGGAGGTTGAAATGGACTTCACAAAAAACCGGCGGGAAGTAAACGGCGGCGGCGGAGTACGAAACCTGACCCGTCGGCACCGGCGGGCTTTCAAGGCCAGGCCTCTCTGTTTGGCCGCAGCGACAGCACTCTTCTTCATTTCAGCGGGAACGAACCTCCTTGCACAGGGACAACAGCTTTCGCCGGCAGCGCAGGTGATTGTTCCGCAATTAATAAAATTTTCAGGAACGCTCACGGATTTAGCCGGGAAACCGATTTCAGGTCCGGTCGACGTCACGTTCTCCCTCTATTCCGAGCAGGAAGGTGGAACGCCGCTGTGGTATGAATCGCAAACGGTCAATGCCAATGACGCGGGCGAGTACACGACGCTGCTGGGCG
>JBJKPU010000033.1:0-37751 GCA_046706005.1 Terriglobia bacterium
TGCGTCCGCTGCTACGGCAGAAACCTGGCTTCGGGCCGGCTGGTTGAGATGGGTGAGGCCGTAGGCGTGATCGCCGCTCAGTCCATCGGCGAGCCCGGAACGCAGCTGACCATGCGCACATTCCACATCGGCGGAACCGCCAGCCGCATCACGGAACAATCCAAGTTGGAAGTCAAGAACGGCGGCTTCCTCAAATACCAAAACATTCAAACCGTCACCGATCCCGAGGGCCACTTCGTGGTCATGAACCGCAACGGCTCGGTCGCCATCGTTGACGAAAAGGGACGCGAGCGCGAGCGGTACTCTGTGGTGTACGGCGCCAAGATTCACTACTCTGAAGGAGCGCCGGTCAAGGTCGGCGACATCGTGGTGGAGTGGGACCCGTACACTTTCTCGATCCTCACGGAAGTGGGCGGCATCGCGCAGTTCAAGGACCTCGAGCCCGGCATCACACTGCAGGAACAGGTGGATGAGGTGACCGGCCTCTCGCAATGGGTGGTGAAGGACGCGCCCGACGAGAAGTATCAGCCGCAACTGGTCATCAAGCCCGACGAGAAGTCCACCGGACATTCCAAGGGAACCAAGAAGTATCTCATGCCTTCCCGCGCCCACCTGATGGTGCAGGACGGCGACAAGGTCAACCCGGGCGACGTGCTGGCCAAGATTCCGCGCGAGACCACCAAGACCAAGGACATCACCGGCGGTCTGCCGCGCGTGGTCGAACTCTTTGAAGCCCGCAAGCCGCACGAACCCGCCGTCATCACGGAAATCGACGGCGCGGTGCGCTACGGCGAGGTCGTCAAAGGCCAGCGCAAGGTGCTGGTCACGCCGGAACGCGGCGAACCCAAAGAGTACCTGCTGCCGCGCGGCGTGCACATCGCCGTGCAGGAGGGCGAGCGCGTCAAGGCGGGCGAGCCGCTGATGGACGGCCCGCGCAATCCGCACGACATTCTGGCCGTGCTCGGTGAAAAGGAACTGCAGAAATACCTGGTGGATGAAATCCAGGAAGTCTACCGGCTGCAGGGCGTCAACATCAATGACAAACACATTGAAGTGATCGTCCGCCAGATGATGCGCTGGATGAAGGTGGAAGATCCCGGCGACACCGAATTCCTGCTCGACGAGCAGGTGGATAAATTCCGGTTCCGGGATGAGAACGAGCGGGCCAAGAAGAACGACGGCAAGCCTGCCACGGCCCGTCCGCTGCTTCTCGGAATCACCAAGGCGTCGCTCGCGACCGACTCCTTCATCTCCGCCGCGTCGTTCCAGGAAACCACTCGCGTGCTGACGGAAGCTTCCATCCGCGGCGCCGTGGACCATCTCCGCGGCCTCAAGGAAAACGTCATCATGGGCCGACTGGTTCCGGCCGGCACCGGCCTCGACCGGTACAACAACTTCAAGCTGCTCACTGAAGTCGAACCGCCCGAGCGGCCTGAAGCCGTCGAAGGCGAGCCCGGTGAAGCCGCTGCGCAACCGGCTCCGGCGCCTCCCGCTGAGCTGCTCGATGAGGACGAGGCGCGGACGCAATAAAAAGTTCTCAGTTCTCAGTGGTCAGTTGTCAGTTCCGGACGCAGACGCGAAGTCCCGGGATTTGACCAGGCGGCAGGGCATCGGCAAGGGCCGTCTTACTGAGAACTGATAACTGAAAACTGATGACTTTGTCGTGCTTCAAATGCGGCGAAGCAATTGAGATTACCGCCGCGGCCAACCGCGTCGGCCTGCGAGAAACCTGCCCCCGTTGCGACGCCGACCTGCACTGCTGCCGCAACTGCCGCTTCTACGATCCCGGCAAGCACAATCAGTGCTCGGAAACCCAGGCCGAATGGGTCGGCGATAAAGAAGCCGCGAATTACTGCGACTATTTCTCCCCCAACCCCACGCTGCTCGCTTCCGGCGAGCGCGCGCCTTCCAAAGCCGACAACGCCAAGAAGAAGTTTGATTCGCTGTTTAAGTCCTAGGAAAGCCCACGGCACAAAATCAGTGCCGCGGCTACCCGCATGATGTACACTTGTCTGGGATTCTTACTCACGCCGAATGGGTGGAGGAAGCTCGCGCATGTCGATCAGTTCGTTAGCAGGGACCTGGAGGCTTGTTTCCGCCGAAACGATAACAGGCAGCGGAGAGATCAGCCATCCGTTTGGGAAGGATGCAACCGGTTACTTGATTTACAGCCCAGATGGCTATATGGCAGTCCTCATTACGCAGGCTAACCGGAGCAACTTCGCCTCTGCAGACTTTCGAGCGGGGAGCCCGGACGAGCAGGCGACCGCATTTGACACGTGCGTATCATATTGTGGCACGTATGAAGTAAAGAGCGACAAGGTGGTTCATCATATTGAACTCAGCCTGTTTCCGAATTGGAGCGGGACAAACCAAGAGCGCTTCTTTGAGTTCTCCGGCGACCGACTCATATTGCGCACCGCACCCATGGTCATGGGAGGCGTGGAACGGACCGCGCGGCTGACTTGGCACCGTGTCGCACTGCGGTGAGATCACCCCCCCCGATTCGATCGTCGGAATTCACTTAATCTAGCGCCGGTTCCCAGTTTGACCACTGCAGGAATACCTATGGCAAGTCAAGACCCCAATCCGCCGATAAGGGGACGCGGAACAGGTAAGCGACCGCGAGTTTCGGCTGCCGGGGCAGGATGCACCCCCCAACACCGATCCTGCGCTCTGCTCCGGCGGGGCGGGTAGCACGGACCGCCGTCCTCGCGGTCTGCGGCTTTTCATTTCTGCGCTACTGAAACCTTCGCAGGCGGAAGGCAAGGACGTCATTCCAGTCGAGGTGATAAACATTCTCGCCCATGCGGTAGGGGCGGAAGCGGGCGTGCCAGTAGCTCTCAATGCCCTGGGGGTCGTCGGTATCAATGACGTGGATGGTGTCCGGCAGGACGCGCATGCGCTGGGCCAGGCGCCGGACCCGCTTGTACCCGCCACGCTCGTGGCCCAGCCGATAGGTCCTGAGCTGCGGTTCTCCGGCGCGGCAAAGATAGACGAAGCCGCGAACGCCCCGGGTGCCGTTGCGCTGGCGCGCGATGTATTGGCTGCGGCGCTCGTCGAGCATCGCGGCCACAGGCGCAAACTCCGGCTTGCCCTCGCAGAAGGCCTCGAGTTTCAGCATGAACCGGGCGTGTCCGCCGAAAAGGTAGTAAGTGGCGTCGCAGGGGAAGGAGGGATCCTGGCGCCGCCGCACCTTCATGTCCGTATATCTGGGGAGCCTTTTCAATTCGAGAGCCAGTTCCGCGTAGCGGCGCAGAAGAACCCCGTCCGGCGTCTTCGTCTTGCGTTTGTTGGGCGTGAAACCGAGCGCGGCCTGGAATTCCGACCACGACCGCCAGTAACCGCCCTCCCAATGGTAGGCGGAGATGCGCGTCTGTCGCATGAAATCGGCCTGGCTGAGAAGTTTTCCGTGAACATTCACCTGCTTCCGGTAGGTGTCCATGACAAATTGTTCGGGTAACATAGGCGGGCGACGCGGCGGGCAGATGCGCGGCAAAGACAGCTTCCGCCGCCGGATCGCAAGTCTCCTTTTTTCAGGGATTACTGCAGACCACCACCATTCCTATGTTACCACGTAAGTAACGTTTGTCAAGAACTAATTAGATTTGGAGGGTGAATCCGCCCGAGTGCTCGAAAGCGTGCGCGGCCTGGAGCAGGCGCGCTTCCTCAAAATGGGGCGCGAGGATCTGCATGCCGACGGGAAGATGCGGCTCGCCCGGAGTTTTGCCGCAGGGGACGGAGATGCCGGGAATGCCGGCGAGTGATGCGGTGACGGTATAAATATCGGCAAGATACATCTGCAGCGGATCGTCCATTTTTTCGCCCAGCTTGAAAGCCGGAATGGGCGAAGTGGGCGCGACGATGATGTCCACGTCGTCAAAAGCCTCGACAAAATCGCGCGTGATCAGCGTGCGCACTTTCTGCGCTTTGCGGTAATAAGCGTCGTAATAGCCGGAGCTCAGGACGTAGGTTCCGAGCATGATGCGGCGCTTCACTTCCTGGCCGAATCCCCGGTCACGGCTTTTGCGATACATGTCGCGCAGGTCGGAGAACTCGGGCGCGCGGTATCCGTAGCGCACGCCGTCATAGCGCGCGAGATTGGAGCTCGCTTCCGCCGTGCAGATGATGTAATAGCAGCCGATGGCGTAATCAGTGTGCGGAAGGCGGATGGGAACGATTTCGCAGCCGAGCCGCTTGAACAGGTCAACGCCTTTTTGAATGTTGCCGCCGATTTCCGGGTTCAGGCCTTTCAGGTATTCTTCCGGAACCCCCACGCGGAGACCTTTGACGCCGGCCTCAAGTCCCGCTTCATAATCGGGCACGGGGACCTCAGCCGAAGTCGAGTCTTTCGGATCGCGGCCGGCAATCACGCCAAGCACGCGCGCCACGTCGCGCACCGAGCGTCCGAAGGGGCCGACGTGATCGAGCGAGGAAGCAAACGCCACCAGGCCGTAGCGCGAGACGCGACCGTAAGTGCCCATCATGCCGACGATGCCGCAAAACGACGCGGGCTGGCGAATCGAGCCGCCCGTGTCCGACCCGAGCGCCGCCGTCGCCATGTTCGCCGCCACGGCGGCCGCCGAGCCGCCGCTGGATCCGCCGGGAACGCGAGACAGATCGTGAGGATTATGCGTGGGAAAGAAACCGGAGTTTTCCGTGGAAGAACCCATGGCGAATTCGTCGCAATTCGCTTTGCCCAGCAGAATCGCTCCCGCGGCTTCGAGGCGTTCGACGGCGGTCGCGTCATAGGGCGCCTGAAAATTCTCCAGAATTTTCGAGGCGCAGGTGTTGCGCAAGCCGCGAATCAGAATCACGTCCTTGATGGCCACGGGCACGCCGGTCAGCGGACGGAGCGGCCTGCCGGCGGCAATCTCACCGTCAATGGCTTTGGCACGATCGAGGGCGCGCTCGGAAGCAACCGACAGGTAGGCGCGGACTTCGGGATCGCGGCGCTCGATGTTCTCGAGATGAGCGCGGGTGATTTCCTCGGCGCTGGCTTCGCGGCGCGCCAGCAGGCCCTGAAGGTCAACGATACTGAGCTGGGTCAATTCCATGGTTGCAAGGGAAAAACCGCCGGACTCGAATCGAGGCCCGGCTATTCTTTTTCAATGACGAGAGGAACTTTGAAGCATCCCGCGCCCTGCTCGGGAGAATTGGAGAGCGCCTGCTCCTGGGAAAAGGTGGGCACGGCCTGGTCGGGACGCGTGGAGGGATTTTCCGCGCCGGGGTAAGTGACCTGCGCCATGGGCTCCACGCGAGTGGTGTCGAGCGAGTTCAGCTTTTCCACGTAGCCGAGGATGGAATCGAGCTGCGGAAGAAATTTCCGCACTTCCTCATCGCTCAGCTCCAGGTGCGCGAGCTCGGCAACGTAACGAACGTCCTTTTCCGTAAGTGCCATCAGACCATGCTTCCCGCGGGATCCGTTCCCGCACGGACGTAGCGGACCACCAGGCGCTCCACGCGCGGCGATCCCAGAAATTTGTTTACTTCCGTGCGGATTTCCTCGCTCAGGCCGCGCAGTTGCGACGCCCAGGAAGGACAGTCGCTCGTGATTGTCAGCGTCCCGCGCGCAAAGGAGACCGGCCGGCAATGATCCGCCATCGTCTTGCCCGCGATCAGCGGCCACATTGAGGCAAGGACATTCGTCACCTGAAGCTCGCCGCGTAACTGAGCCCTGAAGACCGAGGGCAAAACTTTCCCGATCCGTTCCATCGTGCCCGCCTGCGTTCTAAAAATGAAGGAAACGCAGTTTAACACATCGCGGCTCTCTGCGGAATACCTGCCGCTGTTTTTCCGGCGTCGATTATAATGTCCGGTGTCATGAGGTTTGTTCTTGCTTCCAGTTCGCCCCGTCGCCGCGAGCTTCTCCAGGCCGCGGGCTTCGAGTTTGAGGTTCGGCCAGGCAGCGTGGATGAGACTTTCCGGCGCGGCGAGCAGCCGGAAGAATACGCCCGGCGGCTGGCGCGGGGAAAATCGCTCGAAGTGGCGCGCGGCGCCGAGGGAGGCACGCTGATTCTGGGGGCGGACACGGTGGTGGAAATGAACGGCGAGCTCTTTGCCAAACCCATCGGCCCGCACGACGCCACCCGGATGCTGCGCGCGCTCGCCGGAAGAACGCATCGCGTGATCACCGCGGTTTGCCTGGTTCGCGCGCCTGAAAAGATCGAAGCGTGGTCCCACGAAACCACTTTCGTGACTTTCCGCGACCTGGATGAAAGCGAAATCAGCGCTTACGTGGCGAGCGGCGAGCCATTCGATAAAGCAGGCGGCTACGCTATTCAGGGACTCGCCTCGCGGTTTGTGACGCACATCGAGGGCTGCTTCTTCAATGTGGTCGGCCTGCCTATTCCACTGGTTTACGAAATTTTCAAGAGCGTTTCGAAGAGCTCTTCCCGCGAGTCCTGAAGCGGCCCGCCTGTCTTCATTCACAGCAGAATGCGCTCGTCGCCGTCGCGGCGCGTGACTCGCTCGCGGTCCAGATACTCAAGTAGCGGAATCGCATATTTGCGGCTGAGACCGGTCAGCTCCTTGAACGCCGCAACGTTCAGCCGGGGATTCGCGGCCTTCCGGCTGCGCAGTTGCGCGCACAAGCCGTCCAGCGCGGATTGATGGAAGACGAGGTCGCCGGTAACGCGGACCAGGATTTTTTGGCGGAGCAGAAGTTGCAGAAGCTTTTCCGCCCGCGGCCGGTCCAGCTTCAGCTTCCCCAGAACCTCAGCCGCGGCAGGAACCTCGAGTCCCGCCTGGCGAAAGGCCTCAGCAATGCGGTCCCTTGCGGCCGCCTCTTCCGGCGTCAACTGAACGCCCCGGCCCGCCAGGCGAACCGCCTCCCCGTGAACTTCCAGTTTGCCTTCCGCTTCAAGGTCCCCGAGCAGCGCGCTGAAAAGCGCAGGAGAAACGGAAGCGCCTTTGGGCGACGAATGCGCGCGCAATTCTTCCTTCGTCATTCCTTCAACCAAAGGATTCGCGTCATGGAAACGTTCAAGTTCCGAAAGCAGCTTTCCGCCGATACTTTCAAAATACTCGCGATGCACAATGATGATGGGCGGGCGGCCGAGCGCCTTCAATTTGCCTTGAGTTTCAAGACGGCCTGCCGTCGCAGCCACGTCTTGAACGCTCCAGCCGAGCCGCGCGGCGAGCGTTTCCACGGCGGCTTCGCCCGCCTGTCGCGTGAACGCCTCAAGCTGCGCCTCCGCGTTTCCGCTTTCGAGCAGACGAAGGAATTTTCCGATGGAGGCATCGCCCGCGCGGTGCCTGGGAGCAAGCCCGTCCAGAACCACTCCGCCCCCGATCGTGGTCACGGGCGAAAACCGGCGGATGATGAAGCGGTCGCCGGGAAGCAACAGCGCCGGTTCTCTCAATCGGAATTGCGCATAAGCTCTTTCGCCCGGCTTGAGATCCTTGCCCTCCAGAAGAATGATTTCGGCGACGGTTTCCATCGCTCCGGAGTGGAAATGAACCGCGCTGCGATTTTTGAGCGCCCGCGCCGAAGCAAGCAGATTGACCGCGCCGTCGAGCCGATCGGTGGCTCGAAACAGGCCGGGCGGCGCGAGCACCATGCCGCGATCGATTTCCTTCGCCTCGATGCCCGCAAGATTCAACGCCGTTCGCTGTCCGGCGACGGCGCGCTCAGCGGGAGCGTTGTGAACCTCGATGCCGCGAACGCGGACTCGGCGCCCGGCGGGATAGAGCTCGGCTTCGGCCTCTTTTTCGATCGTGCCTGCCGCCAGCGTGCCGGTAACGACGGAACCGAAGCCCTTCATCACAAACGCCCGGTCAACCGGCAGGCGAAAGGGCAAGGCCGCCGATCTGGACGCGACTTCAAGGCCCAATCGCTCCAGTTCGCTTTTCAGCGATTCGAGTCCGGCTCCCGTCTTTGAACTCACAGTCAGAGCCGTAGCGCCTTCGAGAAACGAACCTGCCACCATCTCCTGAACTTTCAGCTTGACCAAATCCGCGATTTCGGGCTCGACCAGATCGCTCTTCGTAATCGCAATCAGTCCCTTTGGGATACCGAGCAGCTTGCAGATTTCAAAATGCTCGCGCGTTTGCGGCTTGATGGATTCATCAGCGGCGACGACGAGAATCACCAGATCGATTCCACCCGCGCCGGCCAGCATGTTTTTGACAAAGCGCTCGTGGCCGGGAACATCGATGAAGGCCACGCGCAGCGTCTCGCCCAGATCGAGGTGCGCAAAGCCAAGATCGATTGTGATGCCGCGCCGCTTTTCCTCTTCCCATCGGTCGGGATCGGTGCCCGTCAAAGCGCGCACCAGAGCAGATTTTCCGTGGTCAATGTGGCCGGCAGTTCCGGCGACGACGTATTTCATCGAGATTTGATTATGTTTCGTGAGGAGATGTGAATGCAATGCCGATTGCAGCGGAGGCAAACCTCGCGCAACTTCGCGTGCGGGAGAAAGGTTTGCGGCTGGATGGAACTATTTGCCGCCGGAAGCGCCCGCCTTTTCCTGCTCCGCGCCCAGCCAGACGCTGGCCAGCGTCCAGTCTCCAAGCTTTTTCTGCAGGACCATCTCGTAATTTGCCAGGGCATCAGGCGTTTCAAAAATCACGTGGGCCAGGGCGCGTTCACCGTCGGGAGAAAAAGTCAGATTCTCGATTCGGATGTCCACCGCCGGTTTCTTTTTCTGATGTCCCGCTTGGGCCGACTGCGGCGAGTCCGGAGCTCCCTCGAGCGCCGGAATGAAATACGTTCGGACGGTTTGATTGATCGAGCCTGCGGCTTTCTTCCCCGCCGGCGTGGCAAGATATTTTGCCCGCGCTTCGATGACATCGGCGGCGTTTTCGAGGTCGTCCTGAATGACGACGTCACCGATCTGCTTGCCCATTTCACGCAGCTTGGCAGCGAGCGCGGCGTCCGTGTGGACGGTGAGCGCAATGATGGCTGTTTCAGCGAGGCTTCGGTCGTCGTTCCGGTCAGAACGGCGAATGGCGTCGAGCAGAATGTTCGTGGCACGAGCGTCGCTGAATTCTCCCAACGCCCCGTAATAGTATTGGCGCAAATCAGGGTTCTGCGAATTGTCCACGAGGCCTGAAAGAATCTTGAGCGCGTCCGGCCCTCCTATAAGAGCCAGCGATCGCGCGGCAAAATCAGCCGTCAGGCTGTTCTTCAGCCCCGACTGGAGCTGCGGAATGATTGCCGGGCCGGCCGCGAAAGCCGCGCGGTACAACTCTTCATCGGCCTGCGGGTTGTGCGAGTTCAGGATTCCGTAAAGCAGCTCCGGCGCCCAATCACCGGAAACAGCGGTCTGCGGAGTTGCCGGTTGTTTCGAAGCAGATTGGGGCGCCGCAAAAACGGTTCCCGCGCTGAGCGAGGCGAGCGTGAGTAGCGTGCAAAGTGTCTTCAATCGAAGAATTCCTCCTAGGCCGCGCCGTTCAGGAGCGCAGCCAGTTCCCGCAAATCGCCGACCACGAGATCGGGCTCGGACTCCGCCAGCGTGTCGGAACCGATTCCATAAGTCACGCCGCAGGTCCACGCGCCGCCGTTCCGGCCCGTCAGAATGTCAGTAACGGAATCGCCCACCATCAAAGTGTTAGATGCAGGGACTTCAAGTTCCGACATGAGCGTTTCAATGCCCATCGGGTCGGGCTTTTTGGCCGGGAAGCTGTTGCCTCCATAGACCTTGAGAAAATAGGCGTCCAGTCCCAGGCCGGCCAGAATGGCGCGGCTGAAGTTGACGGGCTTATTGGTCAGCACCGCGAGCTTGCGGTCGTGAACCGCTTCAAGCGCCTCGCGCACGCCGGGATAGGTATTTGTGTGGTCCAGCATGTGGTTTCGATATTCTTCAAGGAAAGTGCTGACGCCGCGTTCCACTTCCGCTGCGGGTGATCCTTCACCAAGCGCCCGCTGCACGAGCACGTTCACGCCCTTGCCGATGTAGGACGCAATCATTTCCTGCGGCAGCCTGGCTCGCCCCATTTTCTCCAACGTGTTGTTGACGCTGAGCGCCAGGTCCTGCTCGCTGTCCACTAAAGTTCCGTCGAGGTCGAAAATCAGCAGGCTGACATCCTGAATCGCCTGGCTGGAAATGGTCATCGGAAATCCGTCTCCAATTCGGGCGCGATCAATGCGACGGCACGGGCGCGGGGTCCGGCTGAGGAATGGGATGCTTTCTGGTTTTGAGGAAGGCCACCAGGTTATTGAGCTGCTCCGAACTCAGAATGCGGCCGAAGGCGGGCATCAGTTGCGCGCCGTTGACGATTCGAATGGTCATTTCAGACGGCGTCAGGCGATCGGCCACAAAAGTGAGATCGGGCCCGCGATGGCCGCCCTGTCCGGCAATCGTATGGCAGAACTCACAACCTTTCTGGTGGAAGAGCGTTGCGCCTTCGAAAACCGGGCCGCTGGTCGCGCCGACCACCGAGGCCGGGAGCGGCTTGGCGTTGAAGTTGGGTGACCAGGGCGCTCGTTTGCCCTGAATCCACAGCGTGCCGATCATGACCCAGATCATGATTACGCCGCCAATCGCCCACGGACGGCGCAGCGGATGGCGCTCGCCGCGATTCCAGATCAAGGGAAGAAAAATGAGAATCGCGCCGAACAACATCGGACCAAAAACAATGACCGGAGTCTCCAGGCTGGCCGGCAGCAGCGCGAGCACCGCAAAGTACCAGAGAAAGTACCAGTCCGGCCGAGGATAAACCACCAGGTTGCTCGGGTCTGGCGGCGCCGCCAGTTGCGGCGGGCCCACCATGACCGCGAGAATCACCAGAACCAGAATCATTCCGACGCCGAACACCGCGTCGCGCCAGGCGGCGTCCGGCCAGAAAGGATGCCCTTCGCGCTTCAGCAAATCCTCGTACCATTTCTTATACGTTTTGGGATCAACCGGGCGGCCCTTCACCGGCGGCTCGGAAATCCCGTGCCTCAAAACCAGATAAAGATGAGCGCCAAGGAAGGCGAAGATCAGAGCGGGAATGAAGAAGACGTGGAATGAAAAGAATCGGCTCAGCGTGGCTCCGCCCACGGTGTCGCCGGCGAGGATAAAGCGTGCAAGGTCCTTACCCAGGATGGGAACACGCCCGGCCTGCTCGGCTCCGACAATCACCGACCATACGGCGACGTTGTCCCAGCGCAGCAATTGGCCGGTAAAGGCCATCGCGAGGGTCAGCAGAAGAAGAATTGAGCCGGTCAGCCAGTTCAGTTCGCGCGGATACTTGTAGGAACCATGCAGGAAGACCCGCATCACGTGCAGGCCGACCAGAAGTACCATGGCCGACGCCCCAAAATAGTGCAGGCCACGCAGCAGATGCCCCGCCAGCGCGCGATGGGTGATGAACTCGAGACTGTTGTAGGCCTGGTCGGTGGAAGGGACGTAGGCGGTGGCAAGCGCGATTCCGGTGACGATCTGAAGGATAAACGCCAGCAGCGTGGCGCTGCCAAAAACGTACCACCAGCCGACGCCGGGCGGCACCGGGTGGCGTCCGAGCCGCTCCCAAAGGGCCGCGACCCCTGTCCGATCATCGAATTCGCGCCACAGGCGCTGGAGAAGTTTCATCATTGGACCAACGGAATCATCTTTATCGCAGCCGAGCGGCCCAAGCAGATCACGTCGTCGTAATGGGCACGGGGCTGGTCATGATTTCAACCTGTCCCTCGCGGATGCGAACCGGGTAACGGGGCAAGGGCTTGGGCGGCGGCCCCGAGGCTACTTTGCCGTTCGCATAATAAACTCCGCCGTGACACGGGCAGAGAAACAGGTCGGCATTCTGCAGCCATCGCACGGGACATCCCAGATGGGTGCAGTTTACCGAAAAGGCGATAAAGTCACTGTCGCCATCGCGGCGCAGCCACGCGGAAGTTTTAGCCGCAACGCCCGCCCAGGGAAGCGGCGAAGCGTCAAGAAAAGTCACCTGAACCGTGGCGCCAATCTTGAACTTTTCCAGGGAGCCGACCGGCCGCCAGAACTTGGGAGTTTTCTCGACAAGCGGCGCCACCAGGAAGCCGATGATGGGTAGGCCTACCAGGGCCGCGCCAAACATCCCCAGCCCAATGCTCACAACCGTCAAGAACCGGCGCCGGGTTGTAATCTCCAGAGTTTCTCTCTGCGGAGACTCATTGGGTTCCGGAGCTTCTACGCTCATGCCGAAGTTCTCCAATCCATCCTGAAATTCCCACCACAAAAAGCGCCAAACCGACCAGGGACATGAGATAGGTCGTCACAATGCCCCACAACATGCACATCACCCCGAGCGCCAGCACGACCGGCATGTAAGTGGGATCGGGAATGTGCCCGCCCTGCGGCTTGCTCCAACCGTCGAAGTTCGCCGCGGCGTTGCTTGAATGCTGATGACTTCCGGTTTTCTGTTTTTCCTGATTATTCATAATCGACCCCTACCGCACCACGAGTTGCGGCTTGCTTTCCTGCGCCGAAACGACGCGTGACGGAACCAGATCCGTCACGTCATGTTCCGGCAAACGATACCAGCGCGCGAGCGTTGCCAGAATGAAAGAAAGATAAACCATGCACGCCGGCACCCACATGATCAGGCCGCCCCATTGCTGGTCGGCCAAAGGCGTCAGACCCCAATCCCCGCGCAGGATGGGCAGAATCCCGTATGGATCCGCCGGATTGATGTACGCCGGATAATGGCCGAGCGGCGCGAAAGTCAGCAGGATGGCCAGCACCGTGTGCGCCGAGCAGGCTCCAAAAAGATAGACCACGGCGGCGAGCGGACGCAGCCGAAGTTCTTCGACGGGGGAAATCACCGGCCACCAGAACACGGTGGAGGCAACCAGAAACGAAAGGTGCTCCAGGATGTGAATGTTCTCGCTGGCCAGTGCGGCGTTGTAGAGCGGCGGCCAATGCCAGAGCCACAGCACTCCCACGCCCAGCGACCACGCCAACACGGGCTTGCTCAGGAAGGTTTCCACGCGACTCACCCAAGGGTAGTGCAGGGCTTTCTGCGCCATATCCCGGGGAATGCCCATCAGAAGCAGCGGCGGGACGGCCAGAATCAGGAGCATGTGCTGGAGCATATGAGCGCTGAAGGAGTAAATATCAGAAAGCGCGTCGAGCGGCGAAACCAGCGTCAGGAGCAGGACAATCACACCCGCCGCGTAGAGCCAGGCGCGCTTCGAAAATCTGAAGCGCGCGGCAAAAGCATAAACCGCCAGCAGGCCGGCGCACCCCGCCACGATGGACGGTTCCCAATCCCAGGCTGTCAGCCAAAAGTGTGTCATGCTCATAAGCCGTCCCCTAAAAAACCGCCCAGAGATAGATCACTGAAAAAATCACCACCCAGACCCAATCCACAAAGTGCCAGTAAAGCGCAACGGCCTCGACGGCGGACGAATGCTTTTCCGCAAAATCGCCGCTCAACGCCAGCACAAAAATAACGGCGAGCGCAATCAGCCCCAACAGAACGTGAAAGCCGTGAAAGCCGGTCAATGTAAAAAACGATGTTCCGAAAATATCGCGGCTGATCGTGACATCTTCAGCGTAAAGGTGGGCGTACTCCAGTCCCTGACCCACCAGGAAAACTGCGCCGAAAACGATGGTGACCAGCAGCCACAATCGGAAGCCGGACTGACTTCCGCGGCGGAGACTCTTTTCCGCGCGCCAGACGGTGAAGCTGCTGGAAAGGAGAAAGACCGTATAAATCCCCGTCTTCAGGGGATCCAGAACCTTCGCTGCTTCGACGCCTGTGTTGGAGATGCTGTGATAATAAACATAGGCGATGATGAGGAAAGCGAAAAACGTTCCTTCCGAAAGCAGAAACAGCAACACTCCGAGCTTGTTGTTGTCCCACGTCTCCGCCAGTGATTGAGTTCTAGTCGCCATTTTTCCAGTCCGGATTTTCCGGGTGAGCCAGATCCCAAAGCGGCCTGCGGCTGCGGACCGGCGGAACACGATCGAAATTATGGGGCGGCGGCGGCGAAGTGGTCGCCCATTCCAGCGACCAGGCTTCCCAGGGGTTATCGCCCGCGGGCTCGCCCTTCCGCGCGCTCGCAATGACGTTCCAGATGAAGATCAACGATGAAATACCCATGACGAACGCGCCGATCGTCGCCGTCATGTTCAGCGCGCCCCAGCCGGGGAGATTCGGATAGGTATAGACGCGCCGCGTCATGCCCATCAGGCCGAGAAAGTGCATCACGAAGAACGTCATGTTGAAACCGATCAGCATGGTCCAGAAATGCCACCGGCCGAGTTTTTCCGACAGCATGCGGCCGCTCATTTTCGGAAACCAGTAATAGAGTCCGGCGAAGACTCCGAAAATCGTGCCGCCGAAAAGGACGTAGTGAAGGTGAGCCACCAGGTAGTAAGTGTCCGTCACCTGCCAATCCACCGGGAAAATGGCCAGCGAAACGCCGCTCAAGCCGCCAATCGTGAACACGATCAGAAATGCCGTGGCGAAAAGCATGGAAGTGGTAAAGCGAATCGAGCCGTTCCACATGGTGGCGATCCAGTTGAAGATCTTGACGCCGGTGGGAACGGCAATCAGCATGCTGCTGACGGCGAACATGGTGTCAATCGAGTGCCCCAGCCCCACGGCAAACATGTGGTGCGCCCAGACCAGAAAGCTGAGGACGCCGATAGCCACGGTGGAAGCGGCGACATACTCGTAGCCGTAAATCGGCTTGCGCGAGAAGACCGGAATGACTTCCGATATCATTCCGAAGGCCGGCAGGATCACAATGTAAACTTCAGGGTGCCCGAACGCCCAGAAATAGTGCTGCCACAGCACGGCGGACCCGCCGGAAACAGCCATGAAAAAGTGCGCGTTAAGCTGGCGGTCAATGAGAATCATCACCAGAGAAGCATTCAACGCGGGTAGCGCCAGGATAATCAGGAACTGCGTGACCAGGACCATCCAGACGAACAAGGGCAGCCGGCGAATCGTGAGTCCCGGCGCGCGATACTTGATGATGGTCACAATCAGGTTGATCGCCGCGACGACCGAGCCGATCCCGGCAATCAGCAGGCCCAGCGAGTAGTAATCCACGCCCTGAGTGGTTGAGAAAGGCTTTTCGCTGAGTGGCGCATAGTTGAACCATCCTGCAGCAGGCGCGCCGCCGGCGATAAAGCTGAAGTAGAGCAGCAGCCCGCCAAATACCAGCAGCCACAGGCTGAGCGCATTCAGGCGCGGAAAAGCCACGTCATTCGCCCCGATCATCAGCGGCACCAGGTAGTTGGCCAGTCCGGTGAGGACCGGCATGGCCACCAGAAAGATCATCGTGGTGCCATGCATGGTGAAGATCTGGTCGAAGGCATGGGGCGAGAGGAATGCATTGACGGGGCGCGCAAGTTGAATGCGAATCAGCAAAGCTTCAAGACCGCCCGCGCCAAAGAAGACCAGGCCGGCCCACAAATACATGACGCCGATTCGCTTGTGGTCAACGGACGAGATCCAGGCGAGCAGGCCCGAAGCTTCTTCATGCGGCTTGGCCATCGGCAGAGTTTCACCGGCGCCCGGAAAGGGAACATCGCTCATTTCAAAGTCTCCAGATAGGCCACAAGTTCCCGCACCTGCGCCGGCGTGAAATTGAAATCCGGCATGTGAACACCCGGCTTATAGGTCTGCGGATCCGCAATCCACTTGGCCAGATTCTGCGGCGTGTTGACCAGGCGCCCCGCGGCGAGCGTTTCGCGGCTTGCGAGGTGCGTCAAATCAGGGCCGATGTCCGCTTTGGCTTCGGTGCCTGCAATTGTATGGCAACTGCTGCAGGTAAGCCGGTCGAAAAACTTCATGCCTTCGGCCGCCTCGCCGGCGGCGGGTGCGGCCGGAACCTCAAGCTGCTGTTTTTCCCACGCCTGAAATTCAGCCTCGGGCTGCGCGATCACGCGAATCCGCATCCAGGCGTGCTCGGCGCCGCAGAACTCAGCGCAGGTTCCGAGATACGTTCCGGGTTTGTTCGCCTCGATCCAGAAATGGTTCGGATGGCCGGGGATCGCATCAATCTTGCGGCCCAGGTCCGGCACCCACCAGTCATGAATCACGTCGGCCGATTCCAGGCGGACCAGCCACGCCTTGCCCACGGGAATGTGGATTTCGTTGGCCGTGACAACACTCGATGCCGGGTACCGCGCTTCCCACCACCACTGGTGGGCGACGATGACCAGGTTCGCCTTCTCACCCGGCGCGGGGGCGGCGTCGGAGCGGTGCATGGTTCGAATGGTCAGAACAAACAGGAAAGCGACGACGGCGATCGCGCCGATGGTCCAAGTCACTTCAAGGCGCGAGTTTCCAAAAACCTGGCGCGGCTCGGGCTTGCCCGGTCGGCGCCTGAAACGAACCACGGCGTAAAGAACCAGCACTGTGACGAGGACCAGGATGACCGCCATCACGATGCCGACAATCAGCGACAGGTGTGTGATGGATTGTGCCTGCGGAGACGCCGGAGAAAAGATGGAATTCCCGTACATCGCTTGCCTCGGACTCCCGGGGAAACGGCCGGCAAAATGGCGGCAAGGCAAAAGGACCGCATGGGACGGCTTTGATCCCCGGGGCCTGCTGACGCCTGGTTTCTGAACAGATTTCGGCAGCCTCGTTGGCTCGCAAGGCCGCCTTCCGATTTGGCTCGTGACTTCCCGACTTCAATGAACCTTTAGAACTTTATGATGCTCGCCGGACACAATAAGTTTCATCGGCGTTAGCGCCGAAGAAGCAAATCCCACCCCTGATTTCCCTGGAAGCGGATCACTAGTCCTAACTGAACAGTAAGAATTTTGCACCATGGATTTTGCCAATGCAAGCGAATGAGCGACCCTATGAAGTTCGCGGAGCACCGCACGGCGGAACGGAAACCGCAAGGCTCGAACGCAATCCGCATTTTTCACACTGCGCCTTTCGGGCTCATGCCCTTTCGCACTTTCAGGAAAACCGGAATGGCGGCAAGCTGCAGCACGATGCAGAACACAACCACCGCCGTGATCGAAGTGTCGTACAGAATCCCCATCACGGCGCTGCCCAGAAACCAAGCGATGCCGTAACCGGCCGTGAACAATCCGTAGGCCGAAGGGCGCCGCTGCGCGGGCACCATGCTTCCCACCGCTGCGGGAATGATGGATTCATGCACGCCCATCCCCAGCCCCCACAGCGCGGAGCCGACGAGCGCCGGCCAGAAGCCTCCCAGAAAAACCAGCGGAGCAAAGAAGGCGGACACCACCGTCAGCGGAATCAGCACGCCGATGCCTGCGCGGTCGAACCACTTGCCGAAAACCAATGAGCCTGCTCCGCTGACCGCCATAGCAATCGAATACATGATGGGAATCCACAGAGCATTGATGGAATCTGCTTTCTGGAAATGAAACGCCACAAGCTGGAAGTCCGCGAATCCCGCGGCCACCAAGGCCGCGCCCGCCAAATAGACCCAGAAGATTTTCGGCAGCCCTTTGGAATGGACGTCAGGCAATTGCGGCGCCAGATTTTCCGGCCGGGGATAAAGCAGCCGCGCGGCCACCACCAGCGAAAGCGAAACCAGCGCCGGAACCAGAAGCACGGCAAAGGCAAGACGGTAATTACCCCTCCAGAAAATCACCGCCGCCACTGCCAGCGGACCAAGCAGCGCGCCCGCCTGGTCCATTGCTTCGTGCATGCCGAAAACCCAGCCCATGCCGATTTCTTTTGCGGCGTGAGAAAGCATGACGTCGCGGGGCGGGTTGCGAGTCGCTTTGCCGACGCGCTCGGTGAGAATCAGCAGGGCGGCAACTTCCCAGCTTCCGGCCAGCGCCAGCAGCGGAATCGAAAGCAATTGGACAAAATAGCCAACCAGCGTAATCGGCCAGAATTTCTGTGTGCGCTCGCTCAGCGGGCCGGAAACGAGGCGCAATCCGTAGCCGAGGAGCTCTCCCAAACCGCCGACGATGCCGACTACTGCTCCGCTCGCGCCCAGAACTCCCAGGAAGGGCCCGGTGATGCTTCGTGAGCCCTCATAGGTGAAGTCGGCAAACAAGCTGACCACTCCAATGAGCAGCACAAACTTGAACGCCGGCGTCATGCGTCGCGGCGTATCGGGGTGTGGAGACTTACTCATTACTAAGGGCTTGTATCAAACGCTGGGCCAAAAACCGGTTAACCTGATTCATTCGCGCGGCCATCCTGCGCTGGATGCTAATGGCACACGGCGCTCCCTGAGTCGAGAACTTTGCCCGTGATGGAAATGAACTGCCAGTCATAACTTCGCGGGCGCAGCGTCAGCTTGAGCACGCCGTAGAGCGCTTGCCACGAAGGCTCCATTTCATTGTCATCTCGACCAGCCGGCATGGAACAGGCAAAGCCTTGGCTTTTGCCCTATCGGAAAGGATATCCATACTTGGGGCAATCACGCAACGATGCGAGGCTCAAGCTGAGAGTTTCTGGCGTGACCGGTCACATGCGATTGAAAGGGGGGTAGCGCCGGGTCCTGGTATCTGAGAGGGCCAGATTTTCAAGACCCGGGCGCTACTGGGGGGAGAGAAGTTCCGCGACGGAGCTGGACCCGGAGCCAGACCAGGTCCGTAGGGGGGCGCGCTCCGCAAAGCGAAAATCAAATTGGCTCCCATGAAGATCAGCACCGCCAAACTAAGAACGTAAAGCAGTTTGGGTATAGTTTTTACAGCAACGCAATGCTAATCCTCCCTGGCGCGAGAGAGACAGCATGCGCCTCGAACATTAAGGGTTGGTGAAGGGCCGGTTAATCATTCGTTAAATGATTGTGGCGGAGGAGTCGCGCCACGAATCACGAGGTTCATTCTCAGTGTTGATAACCGCAACATCGGGGCAAAAGCCGCGTAAATGCGCTCATTGAGCTTCCGGGCTCCGGTCTCCAAGTGCAATTCCAGGCGCAGACTTCTTCAAATTTTAACGAAAGCGTAACCAACCGTTGACCTTGAGGTGGTTCAATGAGAGCGTTGATTGAAAGGGGTGGGGTCGTGGGTGAAGTTTGTCCAGCCAAAATCCTTTGTTTCCAAGACGTCAAGAATCCAGCCTGGCCGCGTTGAGCAAGCTGCGGTCTCTTCGGACAATGAATTCCGCCAAGCCTGTGGTAATCTTAGAGCGTTCGCAGGCTGTGTCATCCACTACGCAATTCCTCGCGCCACAGGAAGCCGCTCCGCGGATAACGCTCGTCTATTTCGACGCGGGCGGCGGGCACCGCGCCGCGATGAGCGCGCTTCGTTCCGCCCTCGAATCGTCCGGCCGGCCGTGGCAAATTTCCGCTCTCAATCTCCAGGAACTGCTTGATGAAACGGACGTGGTCCGCAAGCTCACCGGGCTTCAGGTCCAGGATGTTTATAACCTGATGCTGAAGAAAGGCTGGACGTTAGGCGCCGCGCAATTGCTGCCGGTTTTCCACGGCACTATCCGGCTCTTTCACCGCCGGATCCTGCGCATTCTCGAGCGTTACTGGCGCGAGACGCAGGCGGACATCGTCGTCTCCATGATTCCCAATTTCAACCGCGCCCTGGCGGAAAGCGTCCACAACGTGCTGCCCTCGGCTCCGTTCGTGACCATCCTGACCGACCTGGCTGACTACCCGCCGCATTTCTGGATGGAGCCGGAATCCGAATTCCTGATTTGCGGCACCGAGCGCGCCGTTAAGCAGGCGCTCGCCATGGGCCACGCGCCCGAACGCGTGTACAGAGCGTCGGGCATGATCCTGAATCCCGCATTCTACTCCGCTGCAGCGGCGGATCGGGCGAAGCAACTGCAGTCTCTCGGTCTGGAAGCGGGTCGGCGGACCGGCCTGGTGATGTTCGGCGGTCAGGGCTCGCGCGCCATGCTGACCATCGCGCAGCGCCTGGCAGGCTTTCCAAATCTGCAATTGATCTTCATTTGCGGTCACAATCAGACGCTTCAGGAAAGTCTGCGCCGGCTTCAGTTGCACATGCCGGTTTACATTGAAGGCTTCACCCGCCAGGTGCAGAGCTACATGCTGATCTCGGACTTCTTTATCGGCAAGGCGGGACCGGGTAGCGTCAGCGAGGCTTTGCAAATGGGTCTGCCGGTCGTCATCGAGCGGAATGCCTGGACGCTTCCGCAGGAACGCTTCAATGCCGATTGGGTTCAGGAAAATGAATTCGGCATCGTGATTCGGAGCTTCCGCGAGATCAGGAGCGCGATCGACCGGATCACCGGGCCCGGGGTCATGGAGCAATTTCGCTCCAACGCCATGGCGTTGCGAAACCAGGCTGTGTTCGAGATTCCAGGCTTTCTCGAGGATATTCTGGTGAAAGCCAAAGGAGGTTCTTCGGCTCGCAAGCCTCGATCCTAGCGCTTCTTGAAACACGAACCGCCCTTGAGTCCCGGTGACGATTCTCCCGGATTCGATTGAAACGGAGGGTGGTCAACGGTTGCAGCGGACTTTTGCGAAGCCTGCGGGCCGAATGAGACTATGGGAAAAATCTACGACCCCGGAAGAAGCTATTCGAATCGCACTTACGATACGGTCATTCTTTCCGACCTGCACCTGGGTTCGGCGGTCAGCCGCGCCCGGGATGCGCACCGCCTTCTGGAAACTTTGTCCTTCCGCAGGCTGATTCTGCTCGGCGACATCTTCTGCGATCTCAACTTCGCGCGCCTCACCCGGGAACACTGGGAATTGCTTTCCTGCGTGCGCAGGCTCTCGAATCCCAAGCGACGCGTCGAAGTGGTCTGGGTCGAAGGTAATCACGACCAGGGGCTGACTGAAGTGATGTCGCACCTGGTTGGCGTCAATGTCTATGCGGAGTATTCGTGGCGCTTTGCCAGCCGGAACTATGTGGCCGTCCACGGCCATCAGTTCGACCGTTTTCTCGTCAACAACGCCGCCATCAGCACTATCGGCGCGTTCCTCTACCTTCAACTGCAGCGGTTCGATTCCAAGCACCACAACCTGAGCCGGTTTCTCGACCGGCAGAACACCAAGTGGCTGCGCCTCTGCGCCAAAGTGGAATCGGGCGCCATCGCTTACGCCCGGTTTCGCGGCGCCGATGTCGTCTTTTGCGGCCATACTCACATCGCGGTCCAAAGCGAACGCGAAGGAGTTCGCTATTACAATTCCGGTTGTTGGACCGTCGAAACTCCGACTTACATCACCGTGGAGGAGTCTGGCGTCCGCATCCGGGAATATGCCGCTCAGCCCGCCTTTGAATTCGATCCCATCAGCTCTGAACCCGCCCTCTCGATCCGGGAGGATTTGTACTCGCCGGTCGGCTCTGCCGATTTGGCATGACCTGCCTTTCTGCACACGCCACGGCTTTTCGGCAGCCGATACTCTTCGAGAGTTCCCTCAGCTGGCGCAATTGCTGGGACGGCACGAAGTCTGCTAGAATTCAGTTCTGCGCTTGAAGATTGAACCCTGCTCAGGCCCGTAGCTCAGTCTGGTTAGAGCGCTACCTTGACACGGTAGAGGTCAACGGTTCGAGTCCGTTCGGGCCTACCACTTCAGAAGCTTGCGCCGGGCAGATTCCTCCCCGGCAGAAACACCGCTCAATTTGAATGGTCCTCGGCCCGGCCCCGAACGGGTACGCCTCGCATCGCCGCCGATTCCTTTCCTCAATGAATTCTGGTACTCCCCATACCTCTTTCTCGCGTAGACGCAACTATTTTGATTGTACGAGGGAGGCTTGATGATGGGAAAGAAGACCCTCGACTTCCTCCAGAGTGAAATAATTCAGCTGTACGATCCTGGCCTGGGAGCGAAGCGAGGGAGGCAAAATGGAACGAGCCTCCTGCTTGCTGGCAACGTCAGCAATGATCCAGGCTTTGTGGTCGCCGTCCTTGCATCCCCAGTCCGCGTGCGTCAGGAAATGGGAGCCGGTCTTAAGCAGGATTTCGACGGCCTGAGCACAGGCTACGACTTCAGGTTCATGCGGAACTTCAATCAGAAATCTGGCCATAAAGCGATACCTCCTTCAATTTGCCTTGGTCGCTGAATCGTCGGCATAGAGGCCCTCCCGACTCATCTGCACTTTTTGAGCGGTGGTTGCCGCTCCTGAAGCGACTATGGCAGGTTGCCGCGGCGCATGCTTATCCGCGCGTCTGGCGCACTTGACTGGCCTGGGGTACAATGCAGACAGGTTACCCAAGGGTCCAGAATCTTTAGCCAGGAGTCCGTATCGCGCGCCCGGTGGACGCACTATCGGAAATCCTCGATTCGGTGAAGCTGGAAGGCGCGGTCTTTTACAACGCCGAGTTCACCGCGCCGTGGGGCTTTCGCTCGCCGCCTTCCTGTGAAGTCGCGGACTTCCTCGGCAAGGGACCCAATCACGTCATCATTTATCACTTCCTCACCCAGGGACGGGCTCGGGCTGAAGTCGAGGCCAGCGGCCACCGCCTCGAGTTGGTTCCTGGAGACATCGTTGTTTTCCCCCACGGCGATCCGCACATTATGTCCAACGGAAAACCGGCCAGCATCGTGGACAACGGCAAGCAATTGAAAGAGGTGTTCTCGCAGGGCATGGTTCTTGCTCGAAGCGGCGGCGAAGGCGAGCCCACGCGATTCGTTTGCGGCTACATGGAATGCGACCGGGAAATGTGCAGGACGTTTCTGGGCGGACTTCCTCCCGTGTTCAAGGTGAATATTCGCAATGACCACGCGGGAGTGTGGCTGGAGAATTCCATCAAATTTTCAGCCGGGGAAGCGAGCGCCAACCGTGCCGGCAGCGGCGCGCTGCTGGCCCGCCTGTCCGAGGCGCTTTTTGTGGAGACCATGCGCCGTTACATGGCGGAGCTGCCGCAGCAGCAGACAGGCTGGCTCGCGGGCGCGCGGGATCCGCTGGTGGGAACGGCCCTGGCGCATCTGCATCGAACCCCGGAGCATCCCTGGACGATTGCGAATCTCGCCCGCCAGGTGGGCGTGTCGCGCTCGGTTCTGGCCGAGCGATTCCGGCATTACCTGGACACGCCTCCGATGACCTACCTCGCGCGCTGGCGGCTCCAGCTCGGAGCCCGGATGTTGATCTCCACCAGCTTCACGGTGGCGAGGATTTCAGGAGACGTCGGCTACGAGTCCGAGCCGGCCTTTAACCGGGCATTCAAGCGCGAATTCGGAGTTCCGCCGGCACGGTTCCGGATGCGGGCGAGGTTGGAGCAGAAGGTGGAATCGACAGCGAAGCCGACCGGCAATCGGACCTCTTCGTCGGCTGTTGAGTAGGCCACTCAAAACCAGCCCAGCCAAGAGACCCGCAGGTTCTGACGGAAGCGGCCGGCGTCAATGCTTGTGAAACAGCTTTCCCCAGGGAGGGTTGGACTGCAGGTAAAACTCGAAAGCGAAATGGCTGATGTTGGCTTCATTCTGGAGCGGGCCCGCCAGGTTGAACCGTCCCGTGAGATAGCGTGAAAGATTCACGATGATGCCGCCGCCCGTTCCGGTCAGGAAGGTGTTGTGGTGGCCTGGCAGAATTCCGCCGTGGTCCAAAAAGAAAGACAGCTTAACTCGCCGCCCCAGCGGATCCGCTTCTCCCAGAAGCGGAACAGGCGTATCCAGTTCGGCGCTCACAGCGTAACCGTTGTCGCCAATGAGCATGCCTTGCGGATAGCCGCGGACCGTAGAAATGCCGCCAATCTGAAATTCCTGCGACGGCGCAAGGCCCGCCACGCCGGCAACCCGTGCCTGGCCCATGGCGCGAACCACTCCGACCATCCCGTGGCTCAGCCTTTGGGCGCGCGTGAAGGCGCCATCGTACTTGACGAAACCGCGATCGGCGATCACGCGGTCTCTGCCGCCAGCCAGCGAGTTGTTCCATTCGAGGAAACCGTTGGAATCGTAATGACGGAGCGTATCTCCCAGCTCAAGGTAGGTGACCCAGGCTCGCGAAATCGTGAAAGTCCGGCTTTGGACCAAAGATCGCTGGTAGTGGGGCGATGCATAGAATTCCAGCACCGTCCGTTGATTGACGATGGCGGGAAAACTGAGATTGAGCGCATAGTCCCAGAAATGGCCGTGCACACCCAGCTTCGAGAGTGAACCCGAACGGATGTCGATGTGGTTGTAGCTGACGCTTCCGCCCAGTTTCGCGCCTCGAGTTCCCACCGGCGCCTGGTACTGCGCCATTCCCGTAACGGTCCCGTTGGACCAGAAGGAACCGATCCTGAGTTCATCGCGCCGGCCGAAAAGACTGCGATCCACAAGGTTCAACCCGACGCGGTTGCGGCCGATGAAGTCGTATCCGGAATTGTCGAAGGAAAGTACGGCCGAAATGTTTTCCGGCTCGGCGGCTTCCAGATGCACGTCCGTCGTGCCGAACTTCGATCCTGCGGCGAGCACTGCGCGCATCTTCGCGTCGTTGGTCTCATTAAACCGGACCAGGTGGTTTTCGAGAGGGCCGGTGCGGATCAGTTCGCCCGGCTTCAGGCCCGTGCGACTGCTGTAGTAACCGGCGACGGTATGTTTGTTGCCGGTCACGGTGATCCGGCCCACGCGCCCTTCCACAAGCTCCACGTGCACCACGCCGGCTTTGACGTTCTGCGGCGGAAGAAAAGCGCGCGCCGTGATGTAACCCCGCTGCTTGTAAAGGGCGTTGATTTCCTTGACGACTTTCAGCAGATCCGCAATCTTGACCTTTTTGCCCTCGTAAGGAGATGTGACTTTCTGGATTTCCGCGGGTGTCAGGATTGACGAACTGTTGGTCTCAATCTTTTTCAGCAGAAAGCTGGGACCCCCGCCGGAAGGCTGCTTGGTAGCGGAGGATTGCGTCTTGTTGATGACGGTTTCGCCTGGTTGGAGCGGCTTCTTTTCTTGGTGAATCGTCTTCTGCTGATTGTAATACTGGTTTGTCTGGCCCGATTGCTGCTGGACGGCTCCCGGCTCGAGACTGCCGACGTTCTGCGCCCGGGCGGGCAAAGCAATCAGTGCCGTCAGGACTAGCCACCCGCCGAAATTTTTCAGATTTTCCAAGGAGCGCACGTTCACGGGCGGAAGCCGTAGGAACCTAGAAGGTCATTAAAGATGTTCCCGATCGACTGATTGTAAGTGGGCTGGGTCCCTTTCTTAAGGAACGTCGAACGGTCAAATTCGATGGGGTGATAGCTTTGCGCCGTGTGACTTCCGATCATAAACAGATACCACGGCGTGAGGCCTTTGCTCTTGCCGGGGAATTTGTTGGTCAACTGAACATCAAGCCAGTTGTTTTGGAAGTCGGCGCTGGTTCCGACGATGGTGTTGATGAACTCCAGCCAATCCACCGAAGCATTGACCGTGCCCGTCTGCGTCAGGTAATTGTCGAAGATCACCGCCGGCGCCGTCGTGCACGCTGCGCAGGGTGAGATGTTGATGTCGATGTTGTTGGCGATTCCGCCCGCCGCGGCCTGGTCGTCAAAGTGCAGCGCGTTGGCCTGAATGTCCGTATCGAGCGTTGGATTCGCCAGGTTCGTGTGCACCACGTCAGCCAGAGTCGTGTTGTCGGCGCGCGTCGTCACGCTCTGGAACACGTCCATGTGATTCACATTCAGCGTGCCGCCCGCCGTTTCCACCGTCAGTGAAACGTTGTTCGGCGAAGCCGCCTTCTGCGCCGCCGCCGTCGATCCCGTAATGTTGCTGATGTTCAGCAGGCTGCCCGTCACATCAACGGTCACATTCTGGTTGCCAACGACTTGATTGAGGTCCCCGTTGCCGTTCGAGGCCAGCAGGTCAATATCGCCCGCCGCGCTTGAAATCGAGTGCGAAAGCAGGTTTCCGCCCGTCTCGTTGACGTAGATATCGCCGTCAGCGCTCATGTCGAGATAGTTGCTGCCATCCGCCATGCCGCTTGTCACCGTGTCAGGATTGCGATTATCCACCACCAGGCGGGTCGAGGACGTGCCGATCGATCCGTTCGTCGAAGTCAGCGTGATGTTGTTGCCGGTCAGATTGACGCCCGGCGTGTGGCTGCCGGAGGTGCCGGCGTTCAGAATCGAGCCGTCGGAAAGAATAACGATGTCTCCCGTCTGGGACTCAATGCTGTCCACATTCAGCGGCCCGCTTACCTCGTCCAGATAAATGCTCTGGTCGGCCAATGCGTTGACTACACCCGGCGAAGCGTCCGAGGAATCGATAGTGAGCATCGTGCCGCTTGTGCCGATCGAGCCGTTCGTCGCCGTCAGGTTGATGTTCTCGGCGTTGATGTTGGCCACGCCGGGGTTTGACCCGAAAGCGTTCAGAATCGAATTCGAGGCGGTGATGTTTGTCGTGCCCTGGAGCGCATCGACCGTGCCCAGATTCGCGCTTCCATCGGGAACCGTCAGATTGACATTTCCGGTAATCGAATCGATAGTTCCGACATTCAGCGAGCCCGCCGTCTCGTTCAGATTCACATCGCCAAGGGCAAGTCCGTTGACCAGACCCGCCGCGCTGTAGGATGAGTTGATCTGCAACGGGTTGGCGCTTGTGCCAACTGTCCCCGTATAGGCCGCCAGATTGATCGTGTTGGCGTTGATATCGCTCGTGCTCGACGGCGCGTCGCCGTCCAGGATCGAACCCGAGGCGTCAACCGTCGCCGTGCCCTGGGTGGCATTGACCGTGCCCAGAATCACATTGCCCGCAATGGCGCCCAGTTTGACGTTGCCCTGGGAGGAAGTCACTTCTTTTACGTTCAAATCTCCATTGACTTCCGTGATCCAAACACTCTGATTTGCCCACGCCGTCAACTGGCCCGGAGAGTCATTCGAGGAATCGATATTCAGCGGGTCGCCCTCGGCCCCGATCGCCCCGTTCGTCGCCGTCAGATTGACGTTGATGGCAATGATGTTGGTATCCGCGGGCCCTGAAGCATTCAGGATCGAGTCCAATGCCGTAATATTCGTATCACCCGAAATTGAACTGATCTTCCCCAGATTCACATCACCGTCGGGCGCCGTCAAATTGACGTTGCCCGTGAAGGACGTGATGGTTCCAACGTTCAGCGAGCCTGCTGTTTCATTCAAATTCACGTCGCCAGTGGCGGCTGCACTGACCAGCCCCGCCGCGCTGTACGACGAGTTAATCTGCAGCGGACTGGCTTCCGTGCCGACCGTTCCGCCTGCCGCGCTGAGATGGATGCTGTTGGCGTTGATATCACTCATGCTCGACGGCGCGTCGCCGTCCAGAATCGAGCCCAGGGCGCTGATTGTCGCCGTGCCCTGGGTGGCATTGACCGTGCCCAGAATCACATTGCCGGAGGCTGCGGTAAGCGTCGCGTTGCCCGCCGCGGAAGTCACCGTGCCGACGTTAAAGTCCCCGGACGCTTGTGTCACGTTCGTGCTGGCGCCGGAAATCGAATTGAAGGCGCTCGGCGTCTGCACAATCAGGGCATTCGAGTCCGTGCCGATGGATCCGTCGGCAAGGAGCAGGATGTTTTTCGCAGCAATGTCCGTCGTGCTGGAGTTATCGGCGTCGAGAATCGAACCGGTGGCGAACAGAGTGGCAGTGCCGCTCGACGCGGTAATGCTTCCGACGGCTATATTCCCGGACAGGTCAAAAAGTTTCACGTCGCCCAGCGCCGAATCAATCGTGCCCACCAGCATGTTGTCGCTGGGCGCCAGCAGATTGATATCGCCCGAGGCGCTGGCATTGACCGAGCCGCCAGTCAGGTCAATATTGATGGGAACTGCGGGCATGCCGATCTGGCCGTCCGGTGCGCTCAGGTTAATATCCGTTGCCTGAACCAGTTGCCCGCTTCCGCCGTTGTAAATGCTGTCGCCGGTGTCGGTGATATTGGCCGTGCCATCGGCTTGGAGCAGGCCGTAGAGATAAAGCGGTGCGTTAGTGGCGGTCAGATTCACGTCGCTGCCTGCCGTCACGGCATCCCCGACGGCATAGCTTCCGCTCACGGGCTCCGGCGTCACGGTCCTGGTGTTGCCGCTGGCGGAGAAGGTGACGCTATCAACCAGCGCCAACGGCTGCCCCAGATTCAGATTAGCGGTTCCGCCGACCTCAATCGAATCGACGTTCAAGCTGCCGGGTATTGTGTAATTCGTCAGATCGGTGCCCGAGGGAACGGTCTGGACCTGCGTGGCGTTCAGGAACAGGTCGCCGCCCGCCACTGCGGAGAGGGTCGCTCCGCTCGAGTCGTCACTCTCCATTTGAGCGTTCAAATAATTGCTGGCGCTCCCGATCGAGCCGCTGTTGGCCGTGAGCGTGAGCTGATTGACGAGAGACAGGTTATCCGGCCCACCCAGGATATCACCGCCGGTGTTTGTGACCGAGAGAGAGCCGGGCGGGTTGTCGATGAAGCCCATCAAAGACACATTCGAGCCGGAGTTATTCTGGATCTCGATCGCAGTCGTGCTGTTGTCGGTGACGAAGTCGTAGGAGAGCCCGCTTGCATCGCCGGCCGTTACGTTGACGTCCGGCTGGCTGCCGTTGGTGGCCGCCGGGTCGATGCCGTTGATGACCAGGTTATCGCTTGTGTTGTTCGTGATGGCAACGTTCGTCCAGCTCGTATTGCGATGAACGATGAAACTGCCAACCACCGTGCCGTTGGGCGCGTTCAGGTTGATCGCTGAGGTCACGTCGTTCTTCAGGTCGCCTACGATGATGTCGTTTCCGGATGTGGTGACCGGAACGTTCGTATCAGTCGTAAACGTCACTCCGCCCGAACCATTGGAATCCGCCACCAGAACCGGGTTCTGACCGGCCGGCTGATAGATCGTGCCGTTAATGTTGAGGCTCGGCGAACTCACAAAATTGGCAGGAGCGACGCCGGTGGTTGAGCTGTTGGTAATCTGTTCCACCCACTTGGTGACGGTCTTGGTCACCCACTTGACGATATCGTTCAGAGGCCACGGCAGCCATTTCACCACTTCCTTCACGGTCTCCTGAACCGTGGTCAGGACCCAGCTCACCACCGTATTGTTCTGCGGGTTGGAGATGTTGCTGTAATAAGGATTCGCCCCGCCGGACGGGACGATGGGCGCGCTCACGTTAATTTCCAAGTCGCTGGTCGTCATCGTCGTGTCAGGGTCAATGCTCGCCGTCGGGTGGTAAGCCGTGTTGTTGTAGGAATTCGCAACAATGCTTCCCGTAAAGCCGTTGATGGAAGCGGTGGCCTGTCCCGACGTGTTGATGTAGTTCGAGTCGCTGGAAACAAGGCTTGTGATCGCAATCTTCACCGGCCCGCTGATGTTCGCGCCCGCCAGGTACACGCCCGGGTCTCCGGTCACATTGATCGTGGAATTCGAATTCGAGTAGCTGTCCAGCGCCGCCGTAATCGAATCGGAGTACGAGGAGACGAGCATCTGATCGACTTCCGAATCGAGCGTCACCGTGGGAGCCGAGATGCTGGCGCCGGAAACTGAAACCACGGGGTTGGCAATGATATTGACGTTAGAGGTGTTGTTGTTGGTCCCGATCGCCGCGGCCACCGTGCTTGTAGTGCTGGCAGCGGCCGAATCGTACTCTCTCGCCTGGAGCGTCGCCTCGACTCCCGCCGTCAGCAAATCTCCCGACGCCACACTCACGGATGTCCCGCCCACCGCGCCGCCGTAATTGCAGGAACCGGGCGAATCAATGCAGGCGTTGGCGGTCGCGCCGTCCGTGCCCAGTGAAACCAGGCCCGCATTCGTGCCCGTGACCGTCGCGTAATCAATGACGTTTGAAGAGGTCGCCGAGAGCAGAAGGTCGTTGCCGGCAGAGATCGTGGCGTTCGCCCCGATTGAAACGGCATTGTTGTTATTGATGTTTGCCGTCGCCTCGGTGTCACCTGGAATATTGACTCCGCTGAAGGCATTGCCGTTGAATGAAGCCTTCGCATCCGCGTTGGAGGTAGAGGAAATCGTCAGATCGTGGACCGCGCTAAGCGTGGAACCGCTATTGTTGCTGTCGCCCACCACCGCGCTTACCGTCGGCGAGTTGTTGGCGTGCGAGTAGGACGTGGTCACACCCACATTCGCCAGTGAGCCGGAAGACATTACTCCGTCAGCCGTCACTCCGTTCGAAGTATAAGTCGCCTTCAGCGTGAGGTCATGGCCGGCGCTGATATCGCCGTTGTTCCCAATGGAGGCCTTGACGGTCGGTGTGGCGCTGGCTTCGCTTCGTGCCACGCCCACGGTGATGCCGCCCACGTTCACTCCAAACACCTTGGCATAGGATTTGCTTTCACCGCTCGCCGCAACCGTCAGATCATGGGTTGTGCTGATGACGGCGTTATCGCCGATCGCAGCCGTCACCGATCCGCCCAGGTCCGCGCTGGCCTGGTTGTACTGGCCCGCGCCGATGCCGCCGGTCACCGCATATCCCTTTGAAGTTGCGGTGTCGTTGGCATCCGCGCTGAGGTTCAGGTTCTTGGCCGAGAGCGTCACGCTGTTGCCGATTGTCGCGTCGGTCGAGCCGCCGGTCGTGGTCTCGCTGATCACGGCCCCCACCGCAGCCAGACCCGCGCTCAGCGCTCCTGTGGTGACACTGAGATTGCGCGTGGTATTGGCCGTCACGCCCACGTTGCCCGTGCTTGATACGTTCGCGTCGTCGGCGATGGAGGCAGTGTTGTTGCTGTTGTCCTTGATCTCGCCGAAAGCCGCATTGCCGCTGACCGCGCCGCCGCTGCCGGCCAGCGCCGTGCCGGTCAGGCTGTCGCCGAAGGTCGAGTTGACGTTCACGCCGCCCGATTGGGTGCTGATGTTCGAGTCCGCCCCGACGTAAGCGCTGGTGTTGTCATTCACCTTCACTTCAAGTGTCGCCGCCCCGAGGGCCAGACCGCCGACGGAAAGCTCGCCCGTGATGGTGTTGAAAGTCAGGGAATCGTTGGCATCCACGCCCAGACTGCCGGCGTTCACCGTGGCGCCGCCGCCGCAGGACGTCGTGCAGGAGCCGACATAGGCGGTCGTTGTCGTCGTAATGGGATTGGTCCAATAGTCGGCTGTCGTCCCGGCAATGCCGGCCACGATTGAGCCGCCCACGGCCGCTTCGTACGAGTTGATGTCCTCGCTGGAAAGCGCGTCCACATTGACCGTGCCCAGCGCATTCACGCTGGCACCGTTATCGATGCCCGCGACTGTCGTCTTTTGAATGTTTCCGAAATCGAGCGCCGCGCCGATCCCCCCGCCCACATCAAAGGCCACGCCGAGGGCGCCGTCCACGGCCGTAAGATTGGTCTTATCTGAGGCCAGCACATTCACGCCCTGGCCCGAGGCCGCGCCCGCGTTGTTGCCGTTGATCGTCGCCCCGTTTTCGATCCTGGCGCTCGTATTCTCGGTAATGTTGTTAATCGTCGTGGAACCCGACAGGGCGCCCACGCCGCCGGAAATGGATGCGCCCACAGCGTAGGTCTGCAAGGTTTCCTGCGCCGTCGCGGCCACCGTCAGTCCGGCAATCGAGGCCGTGGACAGAGCACCGTTATTGTCCACGGGCACGCTCAGGCCTGTTTTCTGACCGAGCGCCGTGACGCTTGTGTTCGAGCCCACATAAGCACTAACCGTGTCGTTCTTGTTCACTGTGGAAACCGAACCGTTGGCGCTCACGCCGCCGCTGAGCGCGATACTGCCGTCGCCGGTCGTCAGGCTGGTGTCGCGGTTCGCCAGAACCGCCACGCTGCCGTTCGCCTTCACAATCGAGCTGCCGTCAATATAGGCTTTCGTATTTGTTGTCTCATTGACGACGGAAACCGCGCCGTCTCCGGCAAAGCCGCCGACGCTGCCCGCAATTGCCAGGGAAGTGGCTGACCCCGGCATCGAGCTTTCCACCAGCACGTTGTCCGCGGCATTCACCGTCGCGCCGGAAATGTAAGCGTCGACTGTCCGGTTCAGCGTCTCGGTATCAACTCCCGCGGCCAAAGCTCCGCCCCCGACGCCCACCGCGCCCGCCGTGCTGAACAGGTACATATCGCCGGTGGCCAGCGCCTGCACGCTTTGATCTGAGTTTGCGCCGCCGTCGCTGGTCACGTTCACTTTGGCGCCTGAATCGACATGGGCTTTCGTATTCTCAGTGAAACTGTTGATCAGAATCGAGCCCTGTCCGGCGAAAACACCCGAACCGGCCAATCCGGCCGCGATGGGAATGCTCGAGGTGTAGCTCATTGCCGTCACCGAAACGCCGTGGAAAGCCGACGTCTTGGGGTCGCCGTTGCTGTCGAGCTGCCCGTTCGGGACATTCAAGGCCGCGCCGTTGCCCAGCGCCGTCACGCTCGCCGTGCCGCCGATTGAGGCGTCCACGGTGTCGTTGGTGGTGATCTTGCCGACCGACGCGCCCACGCCGCCGCCCAGGCTGACGGCCACCGCGGCATCGCCGTCAATCAAGTTCATCGAACCGGTATTGCGGTCCGCCGCAACTTCCACGTTGCCGCCCGCCAGAACGTTGCCGTTGATATAGGAATCCGTGTTGGTGGTGACGTTCAGGACTGAAGCCGCGCCTGCGCCGGAAACCGAAACTTCACCGCCCGATCCGGCGGCCGCAAAACCAAAGGACTTCAGTGAATTGTCGAGCGTGCTCGTGACGATGACGTTATCCGCCGCATTCACCGTGGAGCCCGAGCCAATACCCGCATTCACGGTCCAGTTCGGCAGCACCTGGTCGAATCCGATGCCCACCGACAAACCTTCTCCGGCGATGCTGAGCGCGCCCGCAACATCCATGATGCTCGTTGAATCCTTCGCTTCGAGCATCACCGACTGGTCGCCGGCCGCGCCGGAATTATTGCCGTTCACCGTGGCGTTCTTGCCGATGGTCGCTTCGGTATCGTCATTGAGCGTGTTGGCCGCGTTCCCCGAATTGAAGAACGGGTTCAGGATGACCGCGCCGGACACGCCCACCGCTTCGCCGCCTGAGCCCTCAATCGCAAAGTCGGTCAGCGAGCCGCTGGAAGTAGCATCGAGCAGCGCGCCCACGAACGTCTGACTGTCGTAGGTCAGGGGCGATGAATCCGAGCCCAGCGCCGTGACGCTGGCGTTGTCGCCGATGGAAGCCGTGGTCGTCCGGTTGATGGAGGGGATGACGGCGGTCACGCCAAAGCCCGCGTCTCCGCCCGCGCCCACGCCACCACCGATAATCAGAATGTCGCTCGCGTCGTTGCTGGCCAGGAGCAGATTGCCGTCCGTCGAAAGCGTGCCGTCAATCGAAGCCGTCGTATTGTTGGTCAGTTGCTCGTAAGCGAAGGAACCGTTGACGCCGAAACTGCTGCCAATACCGAAGCTCACGGCGATGGGCAGCATAAAGACGTTCGTGTCGGCGGTGATCTGCGCGTTGCCACTGCCGCCGGTATCCGCCCCGCTCTCGACCGACGCCTTCACGGTGTTGTTGTAATTGCCGAGATCGATTCCCACGCCGATGCCGCCGCCGTCGAGCCCGATGCCGACTCCGCCCGCCACCGAAACAATCTTGTCGTTGTTCGACGCCGAGCCTTCCTGCGCCTTCAGGGTGATTCCATCGCTCCCGATTCCGGTGGCCGTCGTGCCGCTGCCCAGATAAGCTTCCGTCTTATTGGTGATGGAATTATTGTTGACCGAGCCCGCGATCGCGACTCCGCTCTCGGTGTTCACCCCGCCGCCGGCTGAAATATCAAAAAGGTCGCCATGATCGGTCGCCGTCAGGCTCAATCCCTTGGCGCTCAGATTCGCGTTTTCCGTGTAGGCTTCGACCTGCTTGAGGAAGGTGTTCTGCGAGTAAGCTCCGGCAAGCGACACGGTCTGACCCAGCGTGGCCGCCACACCCACCGCCACCGCAAACGAAGTGTCCTGGGCGGTCAGATTGATATCGCCCGTGGCGTTGACATTGGCCCCATTATTAATGAAGGCGTTGGTGGTCACGCCCGGTCCGCCCGAGCCGTCATTGATCTGGTTGAATGCGATATTCGCCGAAATCCCGAACCCGTACTGGCCGCCGCCCGCTTTGTTGTCGCCCTGGGTGCCGGAGCCGCTGTTGGAGGGCGCCGTCTCGCCCGTGGGCTTGGAACTGGACTCGCCATCTGCGCCTTCGCCGCTTGAGCCGCTCTTCGCCGCGGCCAGCGAGATGGCATAAATGTTCTCTTTAGATTTCGCCTCGACGTTCACGTCGCCGCCCGCCGTCACTCCGCAGCCCGTGCAGAGGCTGGTGCGCGAATTCGAGGGATCCCCGATATAAGCCAGCGTCTTGTCGTTAACCTGGTTCCAGCTGGTCGTCACGCCCACCTGAACCGTTCCGCCTATGCCCAGCGCTCCGGTAATGCCGAAGTCCTTCAAATTGTTGGTGGCGTTGACGTCGACGTTCTCCCCGGCGGAGACTGTGGCGTCGCTTTGGATGAAAGCTTCAGACGTATCGTTGAGATTCAGCCAGTTAAACGCGCCTGTAATCCCGAACTTTTCTGATTTGTCGCCGGACTGGACTACGTCGAGCGCGAAAGTCTCGGTGTCCGAGCCCACCTTCACGTTGCCGGCGGTCGCTTTAACCTTCGTGTTGTCACCGATATAAGCCTTGGAAGAATTGTTGAGCGTGATGCCCGCATAGGATCCGCCCAGCGAACTCCCGCCGCTGACTCCCGGATTCAGCTTCAGAACCGACTCCAAGCTGAAAGCCATGCCGGCAACATTAATAATGGTGGCATTCGAGGTGGCGTTGACCTTTACGTCGCCGGTATCGGAGGTGACCTGAGCCATTCCAGAAATGTGGGCGTCGGAAGTGTTGGAAATGGTCGTCAGGTCCACGCTGCCCGCCAGGCCCACCGTTTTGCTGCCTTCGGCTGAGAGCCCGGTATTCGTGAAGGAGGTGAAAAACTCTCCGGGGTTCACCACATCCTTCTGAAGGGTTGTCATGCCGCCGTACAACGTTTGGACATCGCTCCACAGGGATTGGCCCGCGGTGACCGGGTTCGAAAAGTCGACCCCGGTGAAATCGAAGGCGGCCGCCAGTTGGTCAGCCGGATCGATCACGGGGTTAGGAATCTCCGCATCCGCTTTGACCGCAACGTCATTCGCGGCCGTCACCAGGGCGCTGCCCGTCACCGTAGCATCGGCTTCATTGCTGAAATTCCCGAGCGCCAGGGCGCCGCCGATGCTCAGGTTCGCGCCATCCGTGGAGCCCGCGGCGCTGATCTTGGGATTATCCGTCGCCGTCCCGTCAATGTTGACCGCCCCGGCATCCGACTTCACTGTCCCCGAAACGTTTGTGGAAGCCTTGTTCGAACTCGACATGTAGGAAACCGCGGCGGCCAGGCCAAACTGGTTGGGGTTCGACTCCGACTTGGTCTTGGAGTGCTCCTTGATAAAGCCGCTCAGGGTGCCCAGGAAGGGGACCGTCATGTTCTCGATCTTGCCCAGATCGGTCTTGTCGGTGACTTCCGACTCCGCGCGCGTTGCGTTCTCGTCATTAGTCGAGGATGACGAAATATCGACACCGCCCTCCGTGGCCGTCAGAGACCCCGACACGGACGTGGTTGCGTTCGACTTGTAGAAGCCAAGAGCCACGCCAATCCCCGCCGCCGCCGCGCCGCCCCCGGTATTGTTGAAACCCTTCGCCTCGGTCACAAACTTGTTTTCATTTTCCGTATCGACCTTAATGTCCGCAGCCGTTACGTTGCCGGCGACGGTGGCGTTGGTGGTCGAATCGGTCTTTCCGTAACTGACCGCCACGTTGAGCGGGGTCGTACTGCCGGTTTGCGACAGCAATTCCAGGTTATCGGTGGTCTTGGCGCTCAGGTCGAAGCTCTTGTCCGCCGTGATCGTGGCATTGCTCCCGATCGTTGCCGTGGCGTTGGCGTCGGACTGCCCGTAGGCCACTCCCTGGGGCGCGCCCACGATGTTGATCTTAACGTCGGAAGTTGCCTCGGAATTGATGCTCACGTCCCCTGAAGCATTCAGGACAGCCTTGCCGGCCGAACCCGGATTGCCGACAGTAATGGTCGATGTCGCAGAGGCAGTGTCGGCCGCAGCCGGCCCATTGACCAGAAAGCCGAGGTTCGTATCGTTCAGAAGAGTCTGGATAACGCTGTCAAGCGTGTTATTGGCGGTTGCGTCGGAGGTCGCTTTCAGGGTGATGTCACCGCCCTCGATGGTCGCATTCCCGATAGTGATTCCGGCGTTGGCAACCGCGGTGGAAGATTCCGCGCTGTTTTCCGCCGTCATGGTGATGTTGCCGGGGGCGAAGAGGGACCCCGACTCGACGTTAGCCAGGATGTACGCACCGTCGCCCACCGTAATCTGGGGAGCCGTAAAGTTAATATCGCCGGAATCGCCGATCGAGGTGCCGGTCAACTGGTTGGCTCCGAGAACGGTGTACCGGGATGAGATGATCGTCCCCGGGGCGACGCTAATGGTGTCGCCGGTTTCGTTGATCGGTGTGCCGTCGCTGATGATCGTACCCGACAGGTTGATGTTGGTGGGGTCGAAGGTAACCGTGCCCGCGGTTCCGTCGGTCGCGCTGGCGCTGAAGACCCCGCCTTTCACGGTCAGAGTTCCCTTGGCGCTCAAGTCGACGGCACCGCCGTTCCCGGAAACATCCCCGCCGTTGGCAGCGACCACGGTGCCGCTCGAAACGGTTCCATTTCCGTCGCCTATAATATTAATGTTACCGCCGTTGGAGTTCTTGCCGCTCCCGCTGGCTGAAACCAGGGAGCCTGAATCCAGTTTGAGTTCCCCGCCTGCCTGGACGGTGACATTGCCGGCGTTCAGGTTGCTCGCGCCGTTGGTGACGATGGAACCTGCATTCTCAACCGTGCCCGTCGTCTGAATGACGATGTTGCCGTTCTGCACGGCAATGGAAGTTGCATTCTGAAGTCCGTTGGTGTTGACCACGTCACTGAAGGTGGAGTCCGTGGATGTGAAAACCGCGCCCGATTGAATGACCCCGAAATTGTTCACCGCGCCGGCGTACAGTCCAATGTTCCCGATGGCATTGATCGTTCCCTGGACGGAAATCAATCCGTGCGGGTTGATCGGTACCGTGCCGCTCAGGATGGCTGAGGTTCCCGCCGCGGAAGGATTCCCCGGCGAGTCAAAGAATTGATTCATGAAGTTCTGGGTCGGAGTCAGCGCCGTGAATGAACCCACGTTCACCACGCCGCTTTTTCCCACGACGATTCCAAAAGGATCGGCGAAGAAAACATTGCCGCCGATCTGGCCGTTTTTGATGGAATTCAGAATTACATCCACCTTCATCGTTTGCGCGTTGACCAGGTTGAGAAGGTTGTCCGTGCCGGTGGGAAGATAAAGGTTGACGACGGTCCCTGTGTTGACGTTGAAAACTGAAAAGGAGTTGTAGCCGTTGTTGCCGACGACCGTTGAAGTGGTGATGTCGGTGACGTTGCCGTTGTTGGTGAGATTGGTTTTGGTGTTTCCGTCGGGGACGATGGGCTGAGTGGACTGGGCAAAAGCTGTGGCGCCAAAAACCAGAGAAGCAATCAGCGCGACAAAGAACTTGCGCTCAACCTGCCGGAACCTTTCCCAAAATCGCTGTCCGGTCTTCTGACCCAAGGTCGATCCCCTTTTTCTGCATTGCCGTTCCTGCCCAGTAACGCTGGCTACCCGTCAGTCGTCCCGGCAGTTCGGCAAACAACTTAGTCCGCGATGTCCCCACCGTAACCCTCCGCAAACCTTAAGTCAAGAATAAATTGGATTATTTCATTTCCAAGCGATGTATTAACTCCGGATTCTAATAGCAGTGGATTGAAAAATCGCGGTGGTGAAAGTGATGCGGCTCACTGGACCGGCTCACGTGAAGTCGCGCCCGCAAGCCGCCGCACTTGACACAATCGAAGTGAAATGAAATGTTTAATGGACACGATCGAGGTGAACGTTTGACATCCGCCGGGTCCCGCCCGCAGGCCATGAAAAAGATTCTTCTCACCAACGATGACGGCATTGACGCTCCCGGATTGCGCGCCCTCGAGCCGGCGCTGGAATCGCTGGGCGACATCATCGTGGTCGCGCCCGACGGCGAGCGCAGCGGCTCCAGCCAGTCGCTCACCTTGCAC
>JBJKPU010000034.1:0-4882 GCA_046706005.1 Terriglobia bacterium
AAACTGACCAATTGGCATCGCCCATGGACTTCGGAGGAGAAGGGTTACATCCTTGAGCATGCCCGCGAGTTTTCGGCCGTCGAGATGGCCCGAAACCTGGGACGGACGCCGGAGGCAGTGTATCAAATGCTCTGGCGGAATAAGGAGAGCGCACGGGTCCGGGACGGGTACACGCAAAAGGATATCGCTCAAATATTTCATGTGTCGCCAAGAAGCGTACGCAGGTGGGTCAGGCTCGGCTGGCTCACGCCTTGCGAAGGGCGCATTAAGGATCGCAGCCTCAATCGCTTTCTGAAAGAACACCGCGACGCGGTCGATGCTGCACGGATTGATAAGGAGTACCGCCTTTGGTTTCTCGACGCTGGTTTGCGGGACAATGGAACGCATCAAGCCGAATCGGCGCGGTCGCCGGAGCAGAGTTTGAAGGAGCATGTCGCACCAGCGACGCAAGTGCCAAACAGTCAAGCCTCATGAATACGAGGCCGTCTGGCGGGTGAACGAAATCCGTCGCCTATCGCTGTGCTCGAAGTCTACTTCCCACTCCCACCTAAACATCTGATCTCCGCTCAAAAACCTCGATACGAGATTCCATCATGTCGCAAGCTCAGTGCAGCAGAGTGACAATTCCCCAGTCACCATCTCCATACCTCGTTGGCCTATTGTGAAAAGATGGGATCGTTGGTTCTCCCTTGAAATAGGCCGCGAAATGGTAGTCTGCGACCGCTTCCGTGCACCGACAAGCGCTTGCGATTCCGATATTGTTGTGCCCTCTGAGCGGCAGCTTTCCTCTGACATTTGGGCGCCGGACAGTAATTGAATCCGCGTCGTATCACGCGGCGTTTTGCCTCGTAGGCTTTACCGCAAACTTTGCAGAATACTTGCCCATCGCGTGCCGCGGCGGCCAATGCAATCTGTACTGCCAGTTCACCGAACAAATCTGCACCCGTCCAAGTGAGTCCACCAGTTAAATCGTCAATCGCCGGTTTGATCCGGCCCAATTTCAACCAGTCTTCAATCACGTCTCGCACACAAAGCCTCTGGGCACCGAGTGATTGGACGGGGGTGACCCCCGCACGTAGGAGTTTTGCCCAATCTGCATCTTCGCCGAGTCGCACCATTTGCAGTTCGGCCGCAATGTTTAACAAGGCTCTGGCTTGTCCTGAAAAAAAACGCCACGTGGCCAATGGCTCCCGCCCTAGGGGGAGGCATTGGCGGAGATCGTCCGCAGGGCACGTGCCCCCTGTTTGCGGCTTCGCCAACAGGGGGACGGGAAGGCGGAGACGATCACCAACGAAAAACTCATGGCAGGAAGGAAGATTGTGGCGACACAACTCCAACACGCCCCATGTGCGCGCGTATTTTAGTATCGCTTCATCTCCGGCATCGCAGAGACGAAGAAATTCGTCCAAAATGCCGCGCCCGCCCTGCTCCGCCGCCTGCCTGGCAATAATGGCTTGCCGGGCGACAGCGCCGTTCAACAGCCAGTGATTGTCCGAAGGAATTCGTTCAGCATGTTTCCATACTAGATAACCTTTTTGAAGGCGTACGTCTGTGACGTAGCTCCACTTCCTTGCTAGATCTATGGGCCGGGTCAACCGGTCTGCGCCACGGGAATTGCGCAGGACATCCAATCGAGCGCCTTTTGATTTCGCATCGTCACGCATCGTCACGTCCAATTGCTTCTTCTTGAGAACATTGTAGTACACAATCGGACCGGACCGCTTTGGAAAGCGTGCCGAAAGGAGCTTCGAATGAGCCAAGACGCGGTATTTTTTGACTTGAGCACCGGGAGGCCTTCAGTAGTGGCGACCACACTGCGGCGGAGGGTGAGCGCGTACACCCGAAAAGACGTTATGCGCAAATTCAAAATCGGGATTACAAACAACCCGCGCACGCGGTTCTCAAAGGGCTACTCGGCGGACTACGACGAAATGATCGTGCTCTACAGAAGCTCGTCGCTGGATTCCGTCTCACAAGTAGAACGCGACCTTATCGACCACAACCAGGAGGTTACAAGAAACACAATCGCGGGCGGCGGCGGCAACTACGGCGCCCCTCCGTATTACCTGTACATCGTGATCCGCTACAAGTAGGGGTGCCTTTGACCTGCCCCGTTTTCTGTGCCAATCATAATGCCAATTCCAGGGTAGCAAGGTCGCAGACCTGTTCGGCAGGTCCGCGGCTTTTTGTAGTCAGGACGGACTGCGGACTGAACAGGTCGCTACCATCTTGTCATCACCTGTTTCCGAATGAATTGACAGCCTCAATGCAAGGTTCCTGCACCCCCACCAAGGCGCCTGGCCGTGAATCACTTTGACAGGCCAAAGCGCCGATTTGCACTGCCCTTCCATCTGCCGTGGTCGAGCGAGCAAAACGACACGTCCAGCCTACGACAGCGTGCCCGACCGGCGGTTTGGTTTTGTACGCAGATGTGGGAATTCTTGCATAACTTCGAATGGGACAACAGGCGAGATGACTTGACCAGCGATCTGGTCGATCTTGTCAACCGACATGCTGCCGAGAAACCTTGCTGCCGCCGTTATGTGCGGCACGCGCTCCGGCACCAAGCCCATGAGCCTCGCGCAGGTTGCGTCAGCGGCCACAGGATCATCGGCTAGCACTACCTGACCGAGATGACGGGGTGAGCCTGCCAGCGGGCCGTCACCTTCCATAGCCACGATCCCGTCCGCAATCACAAAGTGGATGGGAACCGTGGCGCAAATGTCCACGATGCATCGCTCGATCCCTTTCCAATGGAGAATGTTCTTTGGCCAGCCGTATTTGGCGCCGGGGATCACGCCAAACATGTTCTTCATACTGAGCGTCACGCCACTCCAGTGATGAGTCTTGATCTTCGGCATGGACACAATGAAATCCGCTTCGAGAACCGTCCGCGGCAGCCAGATTTCGTGAAGTCCTGAATAGTCAGCACGAAGCTTGACCTTGGAGACGTCATCGCGATTGAGATCAATGAATGGAACCTGCACTCTTGAAAGCTGATCGAGAAGGCCGCTCTTGTGGAGCACGAGGAAGGTGTCGCGCTGGTGTCCAGGGCCGTCGCCCACAACCACAGAGCGCGCTCCCAATCGCTTGAAGCATTCTGCCGCCGCTGCTACCAGCAAAGGATGGGTGTTAATGTGTGCGCCGGGAATGTAGTCCACCAAATTCGGCTTGAGCAAAACGGATTTGTCGGAGATATCGAGATTGAACAGTTTGTGCCCTTCGAAAAGGGTTTCAACGAGCGACTCGGTGTACTTGTCGGCATCTAGAATCGCGACGCGAGATCGTGCGGGGCGGCGATCTTGATCGAATCGCGGCAGCAAGAAAGGAACCGACGCGGCTATTTCCCTGAGGGATCTCCGATGGCCAAAACCCTCGTCACGCTTTTTCACGTTGTCACCTCAAACGGATTTCCATTCGGCGTGCAATCAAGCGCAATTGCAACGATTGCGACTGTAGCTGTGTCTTCGATCTGATCCATCGTCATCGCCTGAAGCTGCTTGTGTGCCGCTTCGACTGGCTGGCCGTAGGCGTGCATTGCCAGGACGGACCAAGCCAGGCTCCATGCAGATTGGCAATTCCTTGCTTCCTGCCGGAGCCAGGCAAGGCTCTTCGCAATCAAATCGCACTCACGCTCCCGTTGCAGCGCGAGGAGCGCGATCGCGGTTGTGTCCAAGTGAGGCTTCATGGGCGCACCGTAAACAATTCCATTCCCAGCGTTCCAACCGCCGTCCGGGCAGGCACGGTCAAGAAGCATTTCGACCCCGCGGCGAACGCGGTTTGCCGACGTCCTGTTTCCACGGCCGGAGAGACACTGCTTCAAGGCGATCACGGCGAATGATGTCGGCACAACCCAGCTCAGCGTGCCGGGCTGCCACGGCCAACCGTACTTTCCTGGGTCAAATCTGACATGCGTGTCTTGCTTGCGAAACTTCCATCTCCAAAGCGCATGGGCTTCCCTTCCGCGGCATCGCAGCAACCAGCTAATACCTCGCTCCAAATTTCTTCCATTTCCGAACTTGCTGAGTGTGAGAACACCCATGCCTGTAAGACCGCATCCTTCCTGGTCGCCAGCGAGCGCAGGCCAAGCGCCGTCAGGGTGTTGCAACCGCAAGAGTGATTCCATTCCTGGAACCGTTTCAGGCTTGCCGTTCGGATGGAGCGCGAGCAAGGCCAGACACGTCGGCTCAAGCGCAACTTGAGGACACTCCCAGCGGTAGCTCCAGCCGTCGGGCATCCGCCGACGAATCAATTTGTCCTGAAGGATGCCGCTGTTTGTCACGGCTTGAGTTGTAGAAAAAAGCATGGAAGCTGTCAAACAGCCGGATAAAACCCCTCGCCTTTCGCAACCGGCCGCTGAGATTCATGCTCAAGATTAGCGCGGAAGCTACGCCTTGCTTTTGCTGTGAGATAACATTCAACGAGTGTTAGGACATTTGGACACCACGATTTTCGTGGTGAGGGAGTTGCTATGAACCGTCGGAACGGAGTGACCACAGCAACGTCGAAGGAATTTGTTAAAAGATTTGGACGGCAAAATATTTTTGTCGAACGATGGCATGGCGATTGCTTGGTTGAAGAACCGCATGGGGCTGGGAACGGAAAGCGACAACTGTTAAGAAATTTGGACTGCAAGATTTCCTGCCTCGGCCAAGGTGCAGCGGTTGCTCTGAACCTCGGCCCTTGACCGTATCAAGAATAGACAAGGCCAATTTGTTAAAAGATGTGGACGGCAAAATATTTTTTCCCCTCGGATCTATTGAGAATGATAAAATATAGTGACAACTCTCAGTTTCTGTGTTACTCTCTCGGGCATGGGAAATCCACGAGGAGTCAAACGAGATTTTGTTGCTCTGGAACGTCGTCGACTTCGGGCCGCGCG
>JBJKPU010000035.1:0-12828 GCA_046706005.1 Terriglobia bacterium
GGTTCCGGCTATCCAATTGTTTTGAACGGGTTAGAGCAAGCAGATGGAAGGGGTCAAAAGACATGCATTCAGGCGGGTTGGCTCGTGGGGCTCCAAGGCCGCTGGCCGGGCGTGACGAACCATCGGATGGCTGGGGAAAGTAGCTTTGGTGACTCGACCAGCCGGAGAAAGTGGCATTGGTTGATTAGGACATCGAATTCCGCCGGGCTGTACCCGCCGTAATTCCGGTCGTCGAAATCAACCCAAAGCCAGACGCACCGCTTGCGGTCGTACACGTAAATGGCCCCACAATCGAGCGCGTCGGGATGGGCGAGAAGGACCACGACAGCGGTTGGGAATTGAATCCACCGAAGTATCTTGGGGTGCTCGGCGAACGTGAGCAACTTCGTGGCAGCTTCCTCGAGCGGTTCATGTCTCCTGGCTTCAAGCACCTGGTCAACACGCATATGACCGAACATCATAGTTTCCTCCTTCCGTTATTTTGAGTACTCACAAGAAAATGTCCACCGTCAAACCTCGTGAATCGCATTGGTGCAGTCAGGAAACGCAGGTGGGCTCCGATCACGCTCCGGACAAGCGTCGGTTCTCGCTATCGGCCAACTGTCGAGATGCGAAGTGCTATGGCCGTTGTATTCGTATTACCTCTTTGTGAGGAGGAGTGTAAAGAGAAGTGCGAGAAACCCGATCGCCAGAAAGATCCAAGCTTGGTACGCTGAAGGGGTTGACTTGAGGACGAAATTGTAAATTGCCAGACTAAAGCCAGCTATCGTGACGAGCGTCCCGTAAATTCTGTGCGTCTTCCGATCGAAGAATGCCTCGAATTGCTCACTGAAGAACTCCTTCATCCTTGTGCCCACAGAGCCCGACAATTCTTTCAGTTCACGAGAGAGCGTCGCAGTCTCTGTTTCTATTTTGCTCTCTAGCCCTTTCTGCATTTTGCTAAATTCGTCCTTCAGGAGCATCACGTCTTTCGATACGACTTCGAACTTTCCGTGGAGGCTTACTAGCTCGGTTCCTATATGACTGAAGGGATACCCGGCTTCTAAGAGCTGTTTTGTGGGGTCGATTTTCTTTTCACTCCGACGGACGATGAGGCGATCTGGGATATCCGCAGGAATCAACCTCGCTGAAGGCGTAATCCCTTGCGAGTCCTGATACGAATCTTTGCGGTCATCGCCATAGAGCCTTTCAGGGATCTCATCCTCTGCAAGCTCATAAAGCGTGAGCTTGAAAAGCCTCTCGTCCCGCTTGAGCCTTACAGTTTTAGTCGAACTGTTTCTGATGCCCCAATTCAGGGTCCCTCGAAAGCCGGGATCTACTTTCGTGGTGGTAAACAGAAAACCCTCACGCATCATGGTGGTCGTGGGCGTTATGAGGCCCATCAGGTTGAATTTCTTTCCGAGGCCCGCCGCTGTCTCACGCCGAAAGTCAAGGGTCTCCGAACTTGAGACCGTCACAAAGTCTCCAGGCTGGATCTCCAAAAAGTGGCCGGACCCCAATTCCATCTCCTCTCCAGTGGAGTCGAATTTAACCTTGTTGCCCAACCGAAGCTCGTAGCTGTTCGAACGTACGCAGTCCTCTGCTCCGCCCAGAATGAGTTTTTCGAGCAACGGTTTTATTTCACGGTCTGGTAGAATTCTGGCCATGCTCTAACGCCCGGGAAATAGTGTTATTCCTCTGCCACGTGTGTGCAAATCTTAACTTCGGGATAGCCTGCCATCCGAGATAACCCTACTCCTCTGCGATATCAAGTAGTTCATCGAGCCGCCTGCTAATGTGTTTCGTCGTCAGCGCTCCCTGTATAACCTTCCTCTTGGCGTTGCTCCTGAGTGCTTGTTTCACGTCAGAGGGCGCGCTTTTAACCAGCTGGCGGATGATCGGCGCTGCGCTGTTGCTGTAAAAGACAGCGCGGTTTATTCCCATGCCATATCCACCCGGCTCGCCAACGTAAGCCAAAATCAACCAGCTAAGAAAATCGTTCAGAAGCTCCTCCGGGCAACAAGAAAGCCCGCCCACATCTTCGAGGTCTTCCAACAGCTTGCCGTGCTCTGAGTGCGCCTTCCACTGGAAGCCGACAGACTTCATTTTGCCGAAATACTTCGCAAAGAAGTCCCGGAGCTGTACCTGTTTGAGGTACGGCATAGCTCCGATAGCATTTGCGACCTTTGCATGCGCCAGGTCTAGTCCGAGCCGTCCGATCTTGTCCTGAATATACGCAGCAATTGCGAGCCGAACAGGGTTTTGGGTCAGCGGCTCTAAATGCCTGAGCATCTCGACGCACTTCTGTCGAACCAAATCGGCTTGTTTTTCGTTCAGGGCCGTACTGATTAAGTATTTGCAAATAGCTTCTTGCCGCGGCTGGGGAGCATTTCTGTAGTCTGCCAGCAATTCCGAACTAGGGGCCAATTCGTCGGGGCTTTCAACAATTTCCTTTACTTCTGTGACCCGCAGAGGCTTGATCGGGTCACGTGACAAAACAATTTCAATAGATGTCTTAAAAATGTAAACGCAGTCCTCTAACTGCGCCTCATATTGATCATCTTCGTGCTCAAGATCTCGTCTTATCTCGTATGAGCGTTGTATCCGCCGCCATTCAGCTCGGGTCAAAAGGCCCATCCGGTAGCAGAGATCAATAAGTCTCGAAGTAGGATACTCCTCCACATCCTCTTGCTTCTGGATCGGAGGCAGTTTGTGTATGCTCGCCGCCTCCGCTGCGATGTCCAGGCCAGCCACCACCACCTTTTCACGCAGGTCGTGAATTGCTGCATTGAAGAGGCGCTGGCAAGCGCTGCTCGGATCAACTGGAAGAATTCTATTGACGCGCTCGATTAGGGAGCGCCCCTGCCATTCGTGACGGATAGATTGAAGAAGTGACTCGACCCCGTCGTATTTGAGTAGGCGGTCCCCTTTCGCCGGAACGAGCATCTCCGCTCGCTCTTGATCCCCTGCCATCGATTTCGAACCTCTGGGGCTGGAACCGGAAAGGCCAATAATGCGCGGATCCCAGCCACAGTTTAAACATACAATGGATTTCCAAATTTGGATACAACTGGGCGTTCTGAAACCCAGGAGGGACCGACGCGGTTTGGGGCATGTCAAATGGAGTCAGTGGAGGACGATAGGACCCTTACTATCATGTGGCCCCACGTCCGAGCGTAACCACGGATGAGGCGGTGGGGGCTGGAGCGATGGCAACATTGCGCCGACGCGAAGCGCACACGGTACGCCAACACTCCAGCTTTGGTGGCGGGATTCGAGGGGGGGTAAGTGGCCAGTTGAGGCAATCCCTGAGTCTGGACACAAGCTTGTCTCTGATATGCCGGGCTGGCGGCGGCGTTGTGATAAAATCAGGAGGTCGAGCCAGAGCTAGTGATGGAGACGCGCGCTTTATGATGGATGAATGGCGTCGCTTTTACGCCGAAGAAGTCCGAATTGCAGCGAATGTGCATTCGGTTGCGCTTATTGAAGCCTTTGCGCGAGTGCCACGCGAGAAATTTATGGGTCCGCCGCCGTGGAAAGTGGCATCACCGGAAATGGCAGGGATGGCGCTGATGGGCCTGAAGGGCGAGGCTTACGTGACGACTGAAAGCGCCCGGGACCTCTACCACAACGTGCTGGTCGCCATCGACGCGGATAGATATCTAAACAACGGCCAGCCTAGCGCACTGGCCCGGTGGATTGACCTGCTCGAACTCAATCCGGGCGACTCTGTTTACCACCTAGGATGTGGGGTTGGGTATTACACGGCCATCATGGCGGAAATTGTGGGAAAGGGCGGCAGGGTGGCGGCGAGCGAAGTCGACCCAACTTTGGCGGCACGTGCTCGGCAGAATCTAGCCACATATTCTTATGCGTCCGTTTACGCCGGCGACGGAGCAGCGTTCGATCCTGGCCCATGCGACGCGATGCTCATTAATGCCGGGGTCACGCACCCGAACCCCCTATGGCTGGAGCGGATGGGTGACCGTGGCCGAATTGTTTTGCCGCTGACGGCCGCCGTTGGGACGGCCAACGCTGGCACAGGCGTTGTCGCAAAAATCACTCGCAGTGGGGATGCCTTCGCCGCTTACGCGGCTACTCTCGTGGGAATCTATTCCTGCACGAGCTTGCGCGATCCCGAACTGAATGCTGCGTTAGCAAAGGCGATGGCTACGAAGGCCCTGCTGAAGCTAAGGTCCATACGTACAGACTCGCATGAGCAAGTGGAAACCTGCTTGGCACACAGTGCTAGCTTGTGCCTGAGCAGCGCCGATCTGGCAACCGCGGTAAGTCAACCCGCCGTTTAGCGCCGCCTCTCCCTTGCCGGTTGCCTGCAAGCAAAAGCTGTTGACGATTATGAACGACGTAGGCCTTCTGGGACACCTTACGCTCCGTGACCTCCAGGGATCTACCTCTAAATCCTCGTGAAATGGCAAGAGTGAGGGCGGCCAAGAGAGGGGAAGTTGGAGCGCCGGCAGCTGTGCTCCGTTGCGAGGCACACAAACTGTCCCAACGCTCCAGCTTTGGTGGCGGGTTTCGAGGCGGGTTTGACAGGCGGGCTAAAGAAATTTCGGATGACGAAAACCGAATCGCTATTGTGTTGCCGGGCCGGCGGCGGTCGCCAGTTGCTCAATGGCAGTCCGAAGTTTCGGCACATCGGCTTCGGTCAGATGGCCGATATCACCATACTTGAGCTCGCCGCCGGTGGCCTGCTCAATCACTTCGCCAATGGGACGCTTTGAGGCGGTGGCAATTCGGCGAGCGGTCATCAGGAATTCATTCCGCAACTGATTCAGACCGTTGCCGGCTTGTGAGCCGTTGCCATTCTTCGGCGGGACGTGCGGCGGAGGTTGGCTGGTTGCGGGCTTGTCTGTTCCGTTCGTTCCAGCTTTCCCGTTAGCCGGTCCCGCTCCCGCGCTCGCTGGAGGAACATTCTTGACTCCATTGCCAGGAACGTGCTCAGCGGCACTGGCCGCCGATGGACCATTCCCGTTCCCATCGCTTGCCGATGACCCATTCGGCGGCGGATAGAACTCGCCGTTGATTTCCGGCGCCTGCTCCTGCTCGTCTTCGATCACCTCAACTACCTTCCCGCCCGGCCCGAGCAGCTTGCGGGTCTCGGCAAAGAGCCGGGCGTTCTCCGTCAGGTTGGCGATGAGCTTCCGCATGTCGTCGCCTTCGACCTCAAGGCTCAGCACCCAGACCGAAGTGGTCTTCTTCCTCTTCTCCTTGCGGTCGAAATAGGTGATCTCTTCCGGCCGAACGACCAGCTTGCCGGTAATCCCCGCCAGGCGGCCGCCTGTGAAGGTTTGGATCTCCTGCAAGGCGGAGTGAATCTGACGAATCGAGCGGTAGGAGCTGGTGTGGATGCGGCACACGCTCCCAAGGCGTGGGAAGTCCGCCAGCACAAACCGCAGATCGCCGCTCGGTTTGCAGACGCCAGAGGCAAGCTCGGGGCATCCGTTGCCGCACGGAGTCCAGGGCTGGCCCGCTGGCTTCTCAGCCGTGCGCCGAGTGGCCGAGGTGCCGTCGCCCCAGCACTTCCGCTCGGTGGCCGTCCACCAGGCGTAGGAACTGGGGAAGACGTTCTCGATGTCGTCGTCAATCAGCATGGTGTGAAGCTCGCGGCACTCGGCCCCGTAATGCTCGGTCAGCTCGGGATCGGGTTCCCACTCGACGCCGCGCGCGGTCTTCTTCTTGCGCAGGAAGACAAAGTGGTCGAGCTTGGTGGGATGGTTGCGGTCACCGTTCGGCGGCAGGCCGATCGAGACCTTGGTGGATACGGACAGCCGCTGGACAACTCGGCCGTCTTGGTCGTGCGTAACGCCAATGATCATGTGAACCTCCTCGTTTGAATTTGGATCTCAGCCGACTACCCATTCGGGCAGCGGCTGAACGTACTCGTAGGTCGCTGTTGGTGAGAGTCTTCCGGCCAAGCCAGCCAACACCGACGTGACCTCAGCCAAGAAGGATGGGATACTGACTGCTATGGCCGCGAAGGAAACCGAACTCTTCCTCGGCACTTCAAGTTGGACCGCTGACGGGTGGACAGGCACCTTCTACCCGGAAGGGACGAAGCCAGCGGACTTCCTCCAGTACTATGCGCGCCGCTTCAACTGCGTCGAGATTGACAGCACGTTTTATCGGATTCCCACTGCCACGACCGTCGAGCAGTGGAGAGAGCGCACACCAGATGGGTTCGTTTTCTGCGCCAAGGCTCCGCAGTCGATAACCCATCAGAAGGTACTAATAGACGCGGACGACGACCTCAACCAATTTCTTCGCGTGATGGACCCGCTGGGCGACAAGCTTGGACCGATAATATGGCAATTTCCCTACATGAACCGGCAGTGCTTCAGGGGCCTTGGTTTCTTCATCGAGCGGCTCGAGCCGTGGCTCAAGAAGCTGCCGAAAAACTATCAGTGGGTAGTCGAGGTGCGGAACAAAGGCTGGCTCTCGGAGAAACTGTACTCAGTCCTGCGGCGGCACGGCGTGGCGCTGGCCCTGATTGATCATCCCTGGATGCCACGCCCGGACGAGGTCTTCAACACGGGTGATCCCATCACTGCCGACTTCAGTTACATCCGGTGGCTCGGTGATCGCAAGGGAATAGAGGAGCGGACAAAGGTCTGGGACAAGACCATCATTGACCGGACCGCCGAGCTGACCGAGTGGGTGAGGATCATGCGCGGACTGGCGGCTCGGGGCATCCGCATCTACGCCTTTATGAACAACCATTACTCGGGCCATTCGCCCGCCGCTGTGAACACGTTTCGACGGCTGTGGTCCGCGACTCAGCCAACCAAGCAGCGACAAGCGGCCGAGAACCTTCCAACCAATCTCCGGTTTGACTTCTAAGCCTGCGGACCACCGGAGTACTACAAGGGACTCAACGCCAAAAAGGGTACTCATTTATCCAGTGAAACCCGCGATTAACAAGCGTGAATTGGCTCAGATTGATGCGTTTCATTTCCGCATGGATATGGTGCCCGCCCATCGAGCCATCCAACGTCATTTGATCGGGCGCTGGGCGGGCCACCGCAAAATCTCCCGAAAGCCCGGCCCGACCGGAGTACCCCAAAGCAGGGGCAAATCCCGCATCCTTGAGATTGAGATGGGTAGTCTTCTGGGAAGATGTGAGGTAGAGGAAGCTGTCATCCATACCCTGGATCTCAACATCCCTGTTTGACTCGAAGAGCATCCTGTGCCAGCGCTGTGCATCGGTGAGGAGCGGCGGGTGGAGTTGCCCGTCAATCGTCATCTCGTCCACGTTCCAGATCCCGTAGAGCGAAGGCTTGGGACTACCTCCGCGCGATTTGTACCAATTCAGTCGCCCAGTGTTGAGATTCATAATCGCCAGGTAGAGACCGAACATCAGCTGTATCGCCAGCGCGATTCGATTGGCCCGCGCGGTTCGCATCAGGCGCGGCTGCGTGCACGGTGGCGTTGAGCGATTCGCGATGAAGAAACCGATGAGACGCCGAAGGTCGGGAGCAACGAGGAATAGCGCTATCAGCAGGAGATGAAATGAGAACAACTTCACGGCGACGTCATAAGACATATTGAGCACGAAGATCATGGTCAGGTCGGCCGAGCACACCAGTGCCCCGAGCGTAGTCGTCACGGGAAGAATCAGCAACAGGCCACCCAGAAGCTCCGCACAGCCCGTGAAAATTTCATACACGGGCGCTGCCCCGACGGAAAACCACAGCACCGACATGGGCGAGAAATTGCCGTAAGGTTCCACGAGCTTTTCCAGCGGCGGATAAGGCATTTGGAGGGGAAAGATCTTGATGGACGCATAGAAAAACATCAGGGCGGCCAGCGCAAACCGCAGAAAGAGGCGGAACCACTTGTGGGGGGTAACGTAGTTCTTCCGATGCCGGTCGAACAGCGACCACACCGCAGTAGCAGCCGCAGCGATCAACAGGATGCAGAATGTCCCCACCCAGTCAAATGCCGTGTCGCCAGCTCCGGTGGGATGCAGCGTCGCGGTCACGTGCAACACGTGCGCCGCGGTCCAAAGCGTGATCTCACGCAACGGCCAGCGCCGACCCAGCCCAGATGCAAAAACATTCACAACGGAGTGGCTTAGAAGCTCGAATACCCCGCTGGTGAGAATGAACAAGAGGAGGTACGTGAAACAGAATCGAAAACCGATTCGTGTCGCAAGGGTCCATCGGATCGCATTCACGGATGCGCCAAGCTCGACCTCATTGCCTTGCTGCTCTTTGACCGCCGATTGCTGGTCTTGCCCCGGCGGGGGTGTGCCCATGGCTTCCTCCTAAGCCTGATCGAATTGGAAATTCCTTTCCAGACTCATGCCCGACCAGAAATATACGTCTGGCCACATGTCAATACAATGGGCAGCCAAGTTTGCGACGCGCTGTGTTCGCTTTGAAGCATGTTCCCAACACCTGCGCCCAAGCGCGACCTTTCGGAGCACTTGCCTCCGTCCCACGCACCTGCCCAAGCTGAGCGCGCCGTTTTTCGAGAGGAAAACGGCGCGCGAACACAGTATAGTCAACGCGCAACCCCTCGCGGGCCAAAGGCTTGCAGCACACCCCAAAAGCGCGTAGTGGACCAATAGGCAGCAATGTGAATGCAATGGAAGGCAATTCGGAAGGTATTTCGTCAGGCCAGCAGGTCGAGAAAGGGACGCCAGCCGGAACACTCTGGGGTCTCGACCGGCATTTCGAGAAGGTGAGTGTGCCATTCACGCACGAGCCCGAAGACTACCCGACGCGTGTGGCCGCGGAACTCGCCCGTTAGAAACTTCAGCATGTCGTAGTTGGCTGCCAAGTAGAGGATGATCGAAACGCGATGCTCCTCGGCCATGTCCTCGGCGATCTGCGAGTAGTTGATCCTCGCCTTGCGACTGCGCTCGTACTCAAGCGCAAACTTCTTCGTATCGCCGTTGGCCCTAAGCTCCACGACCGCGTCGTATATCTTGGCATACTTGAAAGCGGTCAGCTCGTTGATGGATCGGACTTCAGTCGCTGGGGTCCACTGCGCTTGAATTCCCGCGCGCAGCAACGAGAGGTGAATGTTATTGAGCTCTACTGCATGAAGGATGTCGTTCGTGCCGTCGCTATCGCTCGGCTTAGCGGAAACCACGCAGTATTCTTCGAGGCCCTGAAGCTCGAGGGCCGTCTCGCGGCTGAGCGAGTAAACCGGTTCGCCTCCAAAGCATTTCGTCTGGTGCTGCTTGACCAAGCCGCGGCGCGCAAGCCTCCGCACTCTCCAGGCGAACGACTGGCGGCTGCGCTCGTGGCAACCGAATCGCATGAACTCGAAGAGCTGTGAGTGGGTGACGTGCTCGGACCGAAGGACCTGCCGCAGCAGGGGGTAATCTTGTGAGGTGCTGAGGTGGATTGAACCCTTCCAGTACCGCACGGGCTAAGCCTCCCTCTTCAGAACGAGTTCGAGGTTTGCACGCCAGGGTGTGGCGCCATCCGGCGTCAACCGGTATGTCCCCACCGCCGTTCGGATCGAGCCGTCCGCCGCCATCAACAACATCGCCTCTTGGCCATCACGCGACTCGCTCAAAGAGATCACCCACGCGTCGTCCGAGCTCCAGCCCGGCTCGCCGACTCGAAGCCGGCCGAACTCTGGTGCCCTCATCACAACCAGATACCGATCCGGCAGGGTGTGAGGGGGCAGCAGAGCCTTGCAGAGGATCTTGTTTTGGCCGCGCCACAGGCAAGGCGCCTCACATTCAAAGACTCGGCCGATCAACCGGCTGGGGGAGTTCGGGTTGAACCCGCCCACACCATTGAACCGCGCATGTCCAATGATGCGGTGCCGAGTCCTCAGCTTGCCATTCACCATGACCCCCGTGGTGTTGTAATAGGCCGCCCGGACAAAACGCCTTGGATCGTCCGAGCCGATGCCCCAACGGTGCCGCCATACGCTCCCAAAGCCGAGGATCGCGACTCGCATGGGTCACCGCCCTCCCTTGAGGCGTTTGTTCTGGTCGCGCTCGTAGCAAAGTTGCTGTCGCAGTTCGTTGATCAGGCGGACAGCCTCGGGGTCGGTTATGGCAGACGCATCGGGACTCGGCTGGCCATTACCATCGGCCCCTGCTGCCTTGCTCAAAGCCTCGATCCGCTTTGAATATTCTGGAATCGCGGCTTGCCTTTGCTGAACCTCCGCCGCCATGCGCGCGTTATCTCGCTCGAGCCGCACTTTCTGTTCCCGAAGCTTGTCCACTTCGGTCTGTGCCTGAGCCGGTCGCGACTCAGCGCCGTTGCTAGTAGACTTGCCGGCTTCTGAGGCCTCGATCGCCCGGTTGCACAATTCGATGTGCTCGTTGTACCGCTGGATGGCTTCGTGCGCCACCTTCCGCGAGTTCGTGTCGTGCGCCTTGACCTCTTCCATCATCTCGTCCATGATCCGTTTCTCTTTCCGGCGGTCGTAGAGAGACTTGATGAGCCAGGCCACCACGAAAATCAAAGCCATCGTCGCCCAGCAGGCATACCAGAAATATTGATTGCGGATCGAAGCATCGACCAGGGATTCCCGGCGCTCCCTGTACCAAGCGCCGTAGTCCCGGTCATGGGGGTTGAGCTGGTGGAGCATGAACTCGTACCAGGGCATGTTGCGCTGGTAGAGGCCGCGAGGCGAAGGTGAGTATGGAGCAAGGGTCGGGGCGGATGGCGGCGAGTGTCGGCGTGGCTGCTCGTATCGAGGTTGCGCCTGCGCAAGAGCAGTGACCGTGGTCGCCAGTACAAAAATCGTTGTGTAAAGGTTCCGTCTCACCGCAATCCCCCGTGCCATCGCCTTCCGTGCCGGGTTGCGAGTTCGTTGTTCTTGAAGCGGAGGTTGGCGCCTTGGGATTGGCCGCGCGAGTGACGGAGCCTGGGGTAAAGCTCAGGCTTGAAGCCAGGAATGCTGACGTCGGCCGGCGGGCGCACGTGAAGCGACCGGAGCAAGGTCCCCTCACTCTCGTCCGTCATCAGGACCTCGACCTGTCCTTTAGGAAGGTTCTTGATATGGAAGTCGGCCGCCCGAGTCTCAAGCTGCTCAGTTTCGACCACGCGGCCCGTGGCCTCGTACCGCTCATAGCCAAACATCCTCCAGCCGCGCAGCGAAACGCTTCGCCGGGGCACCCGATGCAGGGCCGAGGCCTGAAGGAAGTAGCGTGCCGTTTCTTCGTTCTGGGTCTTGAAGACTATCGTCGTGTTCGGAGCTGAGGTCACGTCCTCTTTAAAGCCTTTGCCCACGCGCAGCAGCTGCGGGATGCTCTGCATGGAGAACAGGAACGCAGTGTTCGTGCCGCGTGCTGTATTCAGAATGTGGGCGAAGTTCTGGTAGCCGAAGGGGGCGAACTCATCCAGGATGACGCTGAAGAGCGGGCCGTGACCCGCTTGGCCATCCTTGCCATCCCCTGGCTCCCGGGGCAATGCTTTCTCGTACCGCTTGCCCACGACCAGTTGAAGATTTTGCAAAAGCATCTTCCCCAGGGCACGAACAGGTTCGGTGTTCTTGTTGACGTTGAGACTCACGAAAAGGATCAGATTCTGGTCAATGACTTCGTCGAGGGAGAGCAGGTCTTCATAAGGGCCGGTGATGATCGAGAGCTCGTCATCCAGGAACGTCATACACTCATTCAGAAGCCCCTGGATCTTTGGCACGCGCTCGCGGTCGTCAAGGGATTTGTAGAGGTTCTTCACCGACATTTCGAAATTGAGCCGGCGCTGGGTTGAGACGGAAGAGTCGCAGGCGATGACATTCTTTGCTTTGTTTACCTGCTCCTTCAGGACATCCTCGTCGAGCGCCATCACCAGGACGTCGTAGAAATTGAACTTCGCGCCGGTATAGACCAGGACGCGAACGATGTCGGCCAGGTAGTTCAATTGATGTTTAGCGAAAAATTCGTCATGGAGGTTGAACGATCCGAAAACCATATTGACCACGGCCATGTAGTCTTCGTGGGAGCAGTGAAACGGGTTATAGAGGAACGAGATGTCGGGCCGGGCGGGATTCAAGACCCGAAGCTGATGCATCCGGCCGGCATGGTGGATGTGCGGCAGGAGGTCATAGAAAAATTCCATGTCTCCTTTGCCGTCGAAGATGACCATGGGAATCTGGCGCGGGCCGTCCGGAGTTTCAATCGTTCGGGCGAGGTCCTGGCTGATGATGTTCTTAAGCAGCGTGGTTTTGCCCGTGCCAGTCATTCCCAGGACGATCCCTTGCATCACCCGGATGCGGTCCGGCCAGAGGAACGGCCGGCCATGAACGTCATAGCCGAGGACGACGGAGTTTTGAGCCCAGGCTTTCCGGCAATGCTTCATGTCAGGAATGGGCTTCAGTGGGAGCGGTGGATGAGGCCACTGCTTTTCTCGGCGGGACTTCGCGGTTGCGGGAAACCACACGGCAAAAAAAAGGCCGAGTCCCAGAATGACAACATCCCCGCAGATCTCTGTCATCTGGGAGCCGGAAAAATGGAAGTCGTGCGTGCCGACATAATAAAGGATAAGCAGAAGACCAGCGAACGCGAAGACGAAGATAATTTCTGGGCTGATATCGAGCGGCGGGGAATTGCGAGGGGTGTCCCAAGCGGGTTTCATGGCAGCTCCTGAACAACCACGAAGGTGGTGACAATATGCTCCAGAAGAGCGAAGGGCAAGGCGTGGGAACGGCGGCTTTGCCGTGGAGCCATTGAAAACACGGCGGCGCAACAGCCGACAAGAATGGGAAGCGGGGTGCGAATGCCATCCCTGTATATGAAGATCAGGGACCAAAGGATCAGGCTGGCCTGCAGCAAGAAGTGAATGAAGGGTTGCGGGGTGGAAGGAGTTTTCTTTTCCATCTTCAACATCCGTTCACCCCGTCAGACTGAAGTAC
>JBJKPU010000036.1:0-11744 GCA_046706005.1 Terriglobia bacterium
TGCTCGATGGAAATGGAAGGGCTCAGCCCCTCGACGGAATCGACGTCCGGCCTTTCCATCTGGTCGAGGAACTGTCTGGCGTATGCGGAGAAGGTCTGGACGTACCGCCGCTGACCTTCGGCGTAAATAATGTCAAAAGCCAGGCTGGATTTTCCGGACCCGCTCAAACCTGTGACGACCGTCAGCTTGTCACGCGGAAAATCAACATTGATGCTTTTCAGGTTGTGCTGCCGCGCTCCGCGGACTGTAATTCGATCGATCATTCACCCGGTCTGTCTCAGCCGTCGATTGGGACAAACAGCCAAGCTCTCATGCTAGGCCACCGCTGTAAACCCGTCAAGGTCGGGACGGCTGCAGGTGAAACGCCCAGGACCTCAGGCGCGGTTTGGGAGAGTCACATTCAATCCAACCCCGCGCCATAGGTCGCATCGAATTAGAAAGAGCCGAAGCGGGCGCTTTCTTTTAGGATTTGACGGGAAGGCGCCGTCAGTGGTGAAATTGAGTGTCGCCGTCGGCGCACGTCGGGCGCGGGGCACAAATTACTTCGGGGGATAGGGAATGATACGGAAGAATATGAGCTTTCTGTTGGCCGGCCTGGCGGTCTTTTTGTTGGCGCCGCAAATTTACGCGCAATCGAACACCAGCCTGCCTGCGGCCCAGAATCAATGGACCCTCCCCGAAGGTACGGAATTCAAGCTGCAGCTCTTTACGGGCATTAATTCAAAGACTTCGCGCAAAGGCGACCGTGTCATTACCAGGCTCTACGAGCCCGTTTATTATGAAGACCAGCAGGTTCTGCCCAAGGGCGTCCGGATTGACGGTCACATTTCAGAGATTCAAAAAGCGCGGCGGCGCGGCAAGCCTGGCGACCTCTACGTTATCTTTGACACGCTCACTCTTCCCAACGGCCAAAAGGTGGCGCTCCAGGGATCGCTGACTGAGATTTTTTCCAGTGACAGTAAGAGCACCTCCACAGTGGATGCGGAAGGCGATCTTAAGGGGGCCGGGCCGTCACGCAAAGAGCAAGCGATTATCGCCGTTGCTCCTACGGCCGCTGCCGGAGCCGCCGGTGGTATCGGAGCGGGAATCGCCGTGGGGGTTGGATCGGCGATCGCCGCCTACGTTCTGCCTCATGGGAAGCAGGCTGTGCTGATGGCCGGATCTTTGATTGGCATGCGTCTTGACCGCGACCTGACCATCACTTTGTCGTCTCAGAATCAGAAGGCCGGCACTTTCTAGAAACACACGATTAAAAATTCAGAAGCCGGCGCGCGCCTTCCCGGCGGTTTCGGTTCTCGCCGCGGAGGGCTTTGACTTCCTGGCTTCCAACTTCTCCCGTTCGGGAGAAAGATGCGCGGCCTGCGGCAATTCGACCAGCCGGGAAGCGGGCATCAGCTCAATATCATCCTCGGACAACTTAGGCAGGAATTCCCTGAGGGCACGGATCGTCGCCGGGTGCGGATGTCCGATCGCCAGCGCGACGCCCTGTTTTTCTATGACCTCGCGAAATTTCCGGAGTTGGCCGAGAATGTAAGGAACACTGCGCGTATCGTCCAGGAAAACGGAGCGATAGAATGCCGGGACTCCGGCACGCCGCGCGGCCTGCAAAGCCACGCTCGCTCCCGTGGTCCGGCTGTCGACAAAGAACAAGTGACGCCCGCGCAGCACACGCATCACGTCCGCCATCAGCCGCGGGTCCTCGGTGGCCTGAGACCCTTCGTGATTGTTGACGCCCTGGACGTAGGGCACCGCCGCCAGGTCTCTCTCAACCAGCCTTTCAACCTGGTCGCGGGCCTGCCCTTCGCGAACTTCACCGCGAGTGGGATAAAAACCGGGGCGGGGAATGGGTTCCATGGGAAGGTGAAGCATGACTACCCGGCCGGCCCGGTGCGCCTGATCCGCGGTTTCGCGCGAGTGAGCCAGGTTCGGCAGCACGGAAAACGTGAGCGGGTAGGGAAGCGCCAGCAGTTCCTGCGCAGCTTTCTCATTCCCTCCAAGATCATCTATCACGATGGCGGCGCGCCGCAGCTTCGGCAACTCGCGGATTCGCCACGTGCCCAACTTTTCTTTCCCGCTAACAAAGTGTATTTCGAGGATGTCCGCAGTCCCGGCCTTCGCGTGCTCGACGTCGTATTTTGCGCCGCGGGCAGCAGCTTCCTGTTCAAGAGCACGCGGCACGCTTTCAAACGCCGGGGGATTCGTGACGACTTCCACCGGACCATCTGTTCGATCCGGCGAGAGATTTTCGCTTCCAGCTCTTTTAATCCAGATGCCGTTTCCTCCGGCAGCCAGAGCCGCCCGGCGGAGTTGCAGGTAAAGCTGGTGGCGGCTGATCCGTGATTTCACGCCAGGCCGCTGGCGTTTGCAACCAGGAAACAGCGCAGCCGCTCCGAGGGCGAGGGCCAGGATCAGAACGCGGCCGGCACGCGCCGGTCGCGCTGCGGCGGGCCGCAGGGACGAAGTCATCTCAGCGCGGGCTGATTCAGCCTTGAAGATTGTTGGCAAAGTTCAGGCGGCCTTGGGGAGCGTATTCTTTTGCTTCAGGACTTCGAGGGCTTTCTGGAGTTGAAGATCGTCCTTGCCCCCGAAATGTTCAGGCTGTTCGGTTACGCCCAGTGTCGCTTCTTCACTCGTGGCCGCCTGGATTACGTTGGGCGTCACGCCGTGGTCAATGATGGCCTTGCCGTCCGGGGTGTAGTACTTGGCGATGGAAAGAAGCAGCGCAGAGCCATCACCGACGGGAATCAGTTTTTGATAGACGCCTTCGCCGAAGCTTCGCACGCCCACCACGTCCCCACGGTTGTTGTCCAGGATGGCCGCCGCCACGATTTCCGCCGGGCCCGCGGTGGATTGGTTAATCAGGACGGCCAGCGGGAGCTTGGTAATCTGGTCGGATGGGTCCGCTTTCACGTCCTTCCGCGGAAACTGCTGTCCCGAAAGATAAGTAATCAGGCCGTGGTCCAGAAACAGGTTGGCTGTCTTTTCCCCTTCCGCCGCATCTCCGCCCGCGCAATCCCGCAGGTCGAGGACGATTTTTTGCGCGCCCTGCGCCGTCAATTCTTTCACTTTCGCAGCCACCTGATCCGCGGTTCCTTTGGCGAAGGTCGCGACTTTCAAGTAAGCCGCCTGATTCTCGATCACCTTTCCGGTGACGGGCGGATCTTTCAAAACTTCGCGCGTCAAAGTGAATTTCTGCGGCTCGCCGCCCGTTGTGCGGATCACGGAGACTTCCACCGTCGTGCCCGCATCGCCTTCCATCATTCGCTTCAGTTGGACAACCGACAGTTCACGAGTGGGAGTGTCCGCCACGCCGTCCAGAAGGTCGCCAGCCTTGATGCCGGCCTTATCGGCGGGACTTCCCGGCAGCACCGAGACAATCGTGGCGTAGCCCATGCGCTTGGACAGGAACAATCCGATGCCCGCCGGCCCGGCCTCGGGATGCTTGAGATAATTCTGGTATTCCCTGGGCGTGAAATAAGTGCTGTATGGATCGAGCGCTTCCAGCAGCCCGCGAATCGCGCCGTTGGTGACCTTGTCCAGATTCGGCTGCGTCACGTAATCCTGCTGGATGCGGGAAAGAACTTCGCTGTATACGCCCAGGTCACGGTAGGACTTGTCGTTCGAGGCTTCGGACTTCCCGAGCATCGCCCCGCTCACGGCATAAAGCAGCACACCGCAGGAAATGGTAATCAGAATGACCCGGATACGCTTGCTCATTTCGCTTAATTCTCCCCTTGGCAACCCCGCAGGCGGCCTTTATCCAATGAGTATAGCATTCCTGAACGTTGGATGCACTTCGAAGGGCGTTGGGCAAAGAAAATCTGGGACGCGGTTTATCTCTGATTGCCGACTGTCCATTGGCTGAGTTTCGTGGCCCGCAGCGGGTCGCCGGCCAAACGGGTTCGTTCGGCTTCGTTTGGAGGTGAGATCCTGTGTTTTCAGTAAGTTAGCGGCTTCGTTCGTAAAAAAAGATTGTTTTATTTTGTGCTTTTTTGCCCTGCCGACATGCTTCCGAGCCGCTCCTGGAGCGGGTTTCGCGCGTTTTTGGGGCTGCGCAAAATGACACAATTCGCGGCTGGCTGAATCACGCGACACAGGTTTGAGCCGCAATTGGCGCTGGTCCCATGCACTTTGTCAAACGTTACAAATGACATCCGAATTCCTGCTCCTGATTTGCGCTGTCACGCTGCGCTTTATGGCTTACTCGGATATGATATCACATGAGTTAACAATGTCAAGCGGCACAGAAGGCCGGATTTCAGACCCGTCTCTACTTTTGAACGTCCGCGGTCCAGTTGACGACCAGGGTTAGGGATGGCGACTCAACTCCCTGGTTTTCCCTGCTAATGAGGATTCGTTTTCCATCCTGCGCGATGGAGAGTCCCCTCTCCGCACCTCCTGTGCTTGCCAATGCCTGCTGGAAGAGCAAGCGTGGAGTGCCGATTTCAAGCCCGGCGCCTCTTTCCTTAATGCCGGCTTGCATCAGCTTACCTCCGGGCGCGATGTAGTAGAGCTCGCTCCCGTCGCGGCTCCAGCGCGGTTGTGTCCCGCCGCCCTGCGAAACCTGATATTTTGCCCCGCCAGATGGAAATGGTGAGAGATAGACCTCATAGTTCCCCGATTCGTTCGATATATATGCCATCCAGTGGCCGTCAGGCGAGAACATTCCATCGTCTTCCATAAACTGGGTCTGAAGATAGGGAAAGGGCTTGCGGCCGCCAAAAAGAGGCAGAACCCAAATATCCAACCCGGTCTTTCCCTTCAGATCATTGGCGGTGAACGAGAGATATCGGCCGTCATGAGACCAGTCGCTGGGAGACTTTTGGGAATCGGACTCAACAAGCGGCTCGGCTGTGCCCGCGCCGGAGATCTGTTTGACATAAATGTTGAATTGGCCGTTTCGGAATGATACATAGGCGATGCGAGTGCCATCCGGCGACCAGACGGGATAACGATTCAGGCTTGGTCCGAAAGTGAAGCGCGTCTCAACATTTCGCGCCAAATCAAGCAGCCAGATGTCGCTCAACTTCCCCATGGAACCAAACCTGGAATAAGCAAGAAACTTTCCATTCGGAGAGAGACTCTCATCTTGGATTCCAGGTTTGCCGATGGTTCCGAGAGCCTTCCCATTGGGATCAACCCAGGTCAGCTGCCCGCCCGTGCTGCTGCTCCCTCCGTTGCTATAGACCAGAAGGCCGGTTTCGGAAACGGTGAACACACCCAGGCGGAAAAGTTGTGGGGAACCGATCTGCCTGGCGATGGGGAAAGCTTCGCCCGTCAATTTCAGGTAAACTGCGTCGAACCGTTGCGCCATTAATGTGCTGCCGCGAAGGAAGAGCAGATAGCCGGGCGGCGAGTAAAGGGCGTTGGAATCGGCCTGAAGAAGGAATTTCGCCTCATCAGTTCCCAGTTCCCCGAGGTATATCCCCAGGTCTTCCGTCCCTGCCGCCGAAAGATTTCCGCTCAGGTATATGAAGTGCTTGCCATCCGGGAGAAATTCGGGCCAGCGGTTGCGGAAAGCGCCTCCGGTTCCTTTGTGACTGGCGACCGGTGTGGGCGAGCCTCCCGCCGCCGGAACGCTGGAAAGCCCACCTCCAAGCACTTGGGGTGCAAAAATGATGACGCCGTTTCGGTTCCATGTCCCGCCCCGTCCGGAAGGAGCATCGCACAAAGTCACAGGCGAGCCGCCGGCAACGTCAATCTCCTTGAGCTTGTCCTGCTGGAAGAACCCGACGTGCCGGCTGTCCGGCGCCCAGAATGGAAAACTTGCATCCACGGTGCCTTCGAGTGGTTGCGCTACAATCGAATCAAGCGGTCGCACCCACAGCGCTTCCTTGCCGGATGCGTCGAAAGCTGGGAACACGAGCCTCTGCCCGTCCGGGGAGATTGCTGCGACGCCTTCCGGGCCGTTGAACGCAAAACTTCCCTTATCCGGCGGCGCAATGAGCGCGCGAATCACTGTTGTGGCAGGCTTCTTCGGCCTGACGAAATAGGCCGCAGCAAAAATAGCGGCGACAAGAAGGCTCGCGGCTGTGAAAGCCCAGGACAACGCGGGCCGCCGCAGCGGAGCTGCCACAGCTGACTCCGGCCTCAGCGGCGTGACTCCGTTTGCGGAGGCCGGGGATCCACTCGTGCTCGCAGCGTCGAGCAGCGATTCTTCGATCATGATTCGGGCCTCGCCAATGTCGCGCAGGCGCTGGCGGGGATCCTTTTGGAGGCAGCGGCGCATGAGGCGCACGATCGCATGCGGCGTGGTTTCCGGCAGCGCCTTCCAATCAGGTTCGCGCGTCATCACGTGGGCCAGCGTTTCCGCAATCGACTCGCCTGCAAACGCCTTTTGCCCAGCAAGCATTTCGTACAGCACACAGCCAAACGCCCAGATGTCGCAGCGGCGATCCAAGGGCCGCGCAGAGGCCTGCTCCGGACTCATGTAGGCCGCCGTGCCCAGAATGACTCCGGCCTGTGACATCGCCGCGCTCTGTGTGGGCGCATTTGACATGTCCCGCGCTGCCTCGTCCGGTCCCATCGCCTTGGCCAGACCAAAATCCAAAACTTTCGCTGTGCCTTCGGGGGTGATCTTGATGTTCGCGGGTTTCAGGTCGCGGTGAATGACTCCTTTGTCGTGCGCGTACTCGAGGGCTTCGGCAACTTGTTTGGCAATCGCTAAAAGATCGAAACCTGAAGTGCGAAAATCGAAACCCGTTCCGACCTCAGCGGGGGCTTTTCGAATTTCAGGCCTCACTTTTCGACTTTCCAGCAGTTCGGCAAGCGTCCGGCCTTCGACCAGCTCCATGACGAGTGCGCGAGCGGAACCGGATTCTTCGAGGCCATGGATCGCGGCGATGTTGGGATGATTGAGTGAAGCGAGGATCTGCGCTTCGCGCTCGAAGCGGGCCATGCGCTGGGGATCGGCGGCAAAAGCTTCGGGCAAAACTTTGAGCGCCGCATCTCGATTCAGCTTCGTATCGCGGGCGCGATAGACTTCACCCATGCCGCCCGCGCCCAAAAGCGATAGAATTTCGTAAGGACCGAGCCTCGTTCCACTGACAAGACTCATTTCAGTTACTCACAATCGCTCCAATGGCTGCGGGGAACTATTTTCCCATGCCCGCAGTCCAGTTGGTGACCAGGGTGAGCGGTGGGGAGTTGCCTTGCTCCGCTTTATCCACCAGAAAACGCTTTCCGTCCGGCGCCACAGAATAGGCGATCCCGGCCGGCCCGGAACTTGCCAAAGGTTCCTGGAAAATCTCGCGCGGCGTGCCAATTTCGACGGCCGAGCCTTCTTCTTTGACGCTTGCTTCCATCAGTTTTCCGACCGGCGCAAGATAATAAAGCTTGCTGCCGTCGTGATTCCATTCCGGCTGGACGCCGCCGCCCTGTGAAACCTGGTATTTGCCGCCGCCGCCGGGAAACGGCGAGAGATAGATTTGGTAATTTCCCGATTCGTTCGACTCGTAGGCTATCCAACGGCCGTCGGGCGAAAACCTGCCATGGCCTTCCATGTATTTGGTTTGCAGAAAGGGAAACGGCTTGCGATCACCAAAAAGCGGCAGCACCCAGATATCGTTTCCCGAATTTCCCTTTCCGGCCATCGCGTCGAAAAGAAGATAACGGCCGTCCCGCGACCAGTCGGAAGGAAATTTCTGGCTGTCTGATTGGAGGAGCGGCTGCGCGCTGCCCGCGCCTGAAGTATTCTTGACATAGATGTTAAATTGCCCGTTTTGCACGGACGTATAGGCGATGCGTGAGCCGTCTGGCGACCAGACCGGGTAGCGGTTCAGAGTGGGCCCGAAGGTCAGACGGGTTTCGACGCTTCGTCGGAGATTGATTAACCAGAGGTCATAGCCGGGTCCTGCACGACTTGAAAAAGCGACTTGCTGTCCGTCCGGCGAAAGCCGAATGTCCTGAACCCCTGGTTTACCCACCGTTCCCATCTGTTTTCCACTGCCGTCCAGCCAGACAAGCTGGCCGCCCTGGCCCTGATCACCACCTGGGCTCGCGCCATAGACCAGAAGGCCCCTGTTGGAAACTGTAAACTCGCCCAGGCGGAACAATTGCGGTGAGCCGATGTTTTCGGCGACGGGAAAAGCTTCGCCCGTCAGCTTCTGGCCGGCGGCGTCAAACGGCTGCGCCATCAACGTGCTGCCGCGCAGGAAAAGCAAGTAGCCGGGCGGCGCGTAGAGCGCGTCGGAATCGGCCTGAAGCAGGAATTTTGCCTCGTCTGTGCCCAGCTGGCCAACGTAGATTCCCAGTTTTCCCGTCCCGATGGCGGAAAGGTCGCCGCCAAGGTAAAGGAAGTGCTTGCCGTCGGGAAGAAACTCCGGCCAGCGGTTGCTGGAAACGCCGCCCTCCGATTTGCGCGCGGCGATTTTGGTTGGCGATCCGCCCGCTGCCGGTACGCTGGAAAGTCCGCCGCCGAGCACCTGGGGGGCGAATATGATGACGCCGTTTCGGCCCCACGCGCCGCCCCGTCCGTTTGGAGCATCGCACAAAGTAACAGGAGGGCCGCCGGTGACATCGATCTTCCTCAGCTTGTCCTGCTGGAAAAATCCGAGATGGCGGCTGTCCGGCGCCCAGAATGGGAAACTTGCGTCTTCGGTGCCTTCGAGTGGTTGAGCTACAAGCGAATCAAGCGGCCGCACCCACAGCTCTTCTTTGCCGGTTGCGTCGGTGGCCGGGAAGACCAGTCGCTTTCCATCCGGCGAAATCATCGGGACGCCTTCCGGACCGTTGAATGCGAACGAGGTCTTTTCCGGCGGCGCAATCAGCGAGCGGATCGCTGATATTGCGGGCTTCGGCCTGAGGAAATAGGCCGCGGAAAGCGCCGCGAGCGCAACTAGACAAACCGCAGCCACGATCCACGGCAGGCGGCGGCCGGCGGCCGCCTCACCGACTTTCAGGTCGGCATTTGCCGGGCTCAGGGCCGGCGCTTCAGCCTTTCCTTCCGCCACCCATTTGAGTTCGACCGTCACGTCTCGCGCCGATTGCCAGCGGTCTTCAGGGTCTTTGGCGAGGCAGCGATTCACCACTCGCTCCAGCGCTCGTGGAGCTTCGGGCGCGGTCTGGTTGATCGGGTCCGGATCGCGCTCCAGAATCGCCGAAGCCACGCTGTAGCGGCTCTTGCCGGGAAAAGCTTTTTTGGCCGTCGCCATTTCATAAAGCACGGCGCCGAAAGAAAAAATGTCCGAGCGTGAGTCCGCCTCGCGTCCTTCGAGCTGTTCCGGCGACATGTATTGGAACGTGCCGAGAATCGTGCCCTGGACGGTCAGCGGGCTGGAGAGCGTCGGCGATGCGGTCATCGGCGTTACCGGCGCCGAAGGCGTGGAAGGCGCGGCGGAAATCGGCGCGGCCGATTTGGCGAGGCCAAAATCCAGAATTTTCGCTCCGCCGTGCGGCGTCAGCATGATGTTGGAAGGCTTCAGGTCGCGATGCACTACGCCCTTGCGGTGCGCCTTGTCGAGCGCGTCGGAAATGTCGATGGCGGTTTGCAGAAGCTGCTCGCCCGCGAGCGGCCCGCGCTCCAGACGCTTCGACAGCGTCTCGCCTTCCATGTATTCCATTACCAGGAAATCGGTCGAGCCTTCGCGGCCGATGTCGTAGAGCGTGCAGATGTGCGGATGATTCAATGAGGAAACGGCGCGGGCCTCGCGCTCAAAGCGCTGCCGCAGCAGCGGGTCGCCGGAAAGATGCGCGGGCAGGACTTTGATGGCGACGTCACGCTCCAGGCGCGTGTCGCGCGCGCGATAGACTTCTCCCATTCCGCCCGCGCCGAGCGCGCCGGTGATTTCATACGGGCCGAGTCTGGTTCCGGCTTCGATGGTCATTGTTTGCCTCTCAGCTTCGATTGCCAGTTGAGCAGCAGGCCGATGGACCGCGAAGCGTTGGGATCGGTGCTGGTGACGACCAGGAATCGGCTGCCATCGGCGTTCACGTCGAAGAACGGATGTGCGGCGCTCGGCAGATCAACGTGGAAGAGCGGTTGAAGCGACTTTACCTGCACGGCGCCGCCGTTGAATCCAAGGGTGGCTTCCATCATGCGATCGCCCATGGTCAGAAAATAGAGATGTCCCTTGCTGTCCCATTTGCACGTCCAGCCGCCGTTCTGCGAGATTTGGAACTTCCCTCCCGGCCCGGGAAACGGAACCACATAAACCTCAGGCCGCCCCGTCTCATAGGAAAAGTAGGCCAGCCAGTGGCCGTCGGGCGAGAAGAAGCCGGCATACTGGCTTGCGCCGATGGGCGCCGGACGAAAAGTTTTACCCTTTCCGGATAGAGGGAAGATCAAGTTTTCATAGATCAGGTTTTTTTGATTCTCTTCATCGATGGAAAGGTATTGGCCGTTGGGGGACCAATCAACAGTCCCGGCGCTTTCTCCGGGCTTAACTTTGAAGAGCGTCTCCTCAACTCCAGACCCGTTTGAAGGCTTGCGGCAGATAGCTTCGTTACCGCCCTGATAGCACGGGTAGGCGACGTATTTTCCGTCCGGGGACCACGCCCCAAAAGCCTTGAGTCCGGGGCCGAACGTCAGCCGGGTTCCAACTCCGCCCGAAGCGGGGTATGACCACAAATCGCTGGAGCGTGACTGTGGATCAAAGGTCTCCGCGAGAATCTGCTTGCCATCAGGCGAAATCCTGACGGATATGTACGTCCCTACCGGCCCCACGCTGCCCAGCGCATTTCCACTCCGGTCGTACCATTCCATTCGCCCCTGGGGCGTTCCACCCTGAAAGGCAAGCACTCCGGCGGTCGAGACTGAAAAATTTACTGCGTTGGCAAGCGGCGCAGGCTCGCCCGTCAGTTTCCCCGTCGCGGGATCGAAGCGTTGCGCGAAGACCCGCCTGCGATTGTGAGTGAAAAGAAGGTAGCCGGAGGCAAATTCCGGGGAGGTGGCGTTCTTCAGGATGAGCGTTTGCTTCCCTGAATCGAGCGAGGCCAGCCAAATGGAATCAGGGCCCTTCTTGTTCACCGAAATGAAAAGGAAATGGCGGCCATCGGGGAGGAAGGCAGGCATAAATTGGGCGACCTGCCCGCTCTCAAGCTGGATGGCTGCTTTGGCCGCGCCTCCCGAACTTGAAATCTGCTTGAGGGCGCTGTTGCAAGCGGCATTAAAAAGAATGGTTCCGCTCGAGCCCCAGGCTCCGTGGTTCGGGCAATTGGCTATGGAGACATCGGCCAGGACCTGGACGTTTCCGTTGGCAAGATTGACCGTTTTCAACTTTCCGTCCGCAAAAAATCCCACGGAGTTGCTGTCCGGAGACCAGAAAGGCTCCGTGACATCCTCCGTCCCGGCAACGGCTGTGGCTTTGTCCGCATCGAGAGGCCGGACATAGAGCCTGGTCGTGCCACTCTCATCCGTGGCTGAAAAGGCCAGTTGCTTGCCGTCCGGAGAAACCACCACCGGTCCCGCGCCAAAACCGAAATACCGAAACGTAGTGTTCGGCGGCGGCGGAATGTAAAAGAGGACCGGCGACGCCTGCGGCACGGGCGCAGAGGATTTCCTCAGGAAAACGACGGCGACCAGCGCGATGGCAAGCAGCCCCGCCAGCGCCCAAGGCAATGCGCGCAGGGGTGCACCCGTCGTGGCATGGGCCTCCGGCCCATGTTCCGACACGGGCGCGACGCCCGTGCCACTCAATGTTTCTTCAATCGTGATTCGTGCTTCGCCGATGGCTTGCAATCGTTGTTTCGGATCTTTGTTGAGGCAGCGGCGAATCAGGCGTTGGATGGATGGTGGTGTGCTTTCC
>JBJKPU010000037.1:0-9424 GCA_046706005.1 Terriglobia bacterium
CGTTTTAGGATTTCCCCCTCACCCAGATTAGGGTCCCGCCGCCGGATACGCTCGATGGCCTTACGAAGTCTCGATGGTCCGCCCGCCGCTCCGGCTTTGAGGATTTTGTCGAGCTCCAACCTCCGCGGTCTTCTCCGCCGCGGCTGTCGGGCGGCGGGAAGGGCCAAGTCTGGTTGCCGGATCTGTTCAAATAACTGTGGAGTGCTACCCAATGGAATCCCCTCCTTCGAGACAGACCTCCCCGTGTGTGTCGAGGGACACACTCAGCAGGGAAATTCGTTTGCAAGGAATTGGGACCGAGGGAGCGCAGGAGAGAGCAGGAGGTCAGCGCGAAGTTATCAAACCGATGAATGAGTGCCGTCGTAGCACTGCGGCTACCCGAAATACCAGTCCGTTCCCCGAAGCCCGTATTTGGGCCTCTACTGTATAAGTACTTTTGACCCCCCCAAACGTTAAATTGGCGGGACAGTTTTTTTGGGTTCAAAGGAGGACTCTGGGCGGAGTTAGTCGCTATGTACTAGCATCTCCCTGATAGTATGGGGGATGGGTGGTCCGACGAAGAATCGGTCGGCTATGACGGATTCAGGTGATAGGCGGGATGACGATGCGTTGCTGGAGGCGATACGCGCCGGGGACGAATCTGCGTTTTTGGAATTAGTGGCTCGTCACGAAATCGGGATGCTGAAAATGGCACACGCGGTCCTGGGAGACCGGACGTCGGCCGAGGATGCTGTGCAAGAGACCTGGCTGGCCTTCATCGAAGGGATGAGGAAATTCAAGCATCGTTCTTCCGTCAAGGCTTGGCTGTTCGGCATCTTGATTAACCAGGCTAGGAAGCATGCCGCGCGACGAAGTAAAGAATTGCCAGACCAGAGCCAAATCCAAGAGGGCGGCGATGACGCAACGCCAGGCTCGTTTGACGGAGCAGGCGAGTGGCGATCGAAGCCTCCGGTTTGGAGCTCGACACCGGAATCAGAATTATTGTCCCAGGAAGCGGTCGAATACATTCACGATGTTGTAGCCTCTCTCCCAGAAAAGCAGAGGATTGTCCTTACCTTGAGGGCTATCGACGGCTGGACGTCCGACGAAGTTTGTGAGCTAATGAAGATCAGCAAAACGGATCAGCGCGTGCTGTGGCACCTCGCGAAATGCCGATCGAAACCACTGCTTGACCAGTATTTCGGCAAACGTCGAACGTCGCCGGCGTCTTCACGAAGCGAGGAACCAACACCATGACGTGCAAAGAGATTGTCGCGCGCATTACGGACTACTACGAGGGCGTGCTTTCGCCGGCCGAAGCCGAGGAGATCAAGGCTCATCTCGCAACCTGCGACAATTGCCACACCTATTTTGAAACCTCGCAACAAATGATTGCCGTTCTAGGCAAGCTCCCCGATCCTGCCCCGTTGTCCGCGAAAGCTAAGCAAGAACTGCTGACCGCCTTTCGCAAGCAACATGCCCGGAAGCCAGGGTTCGCAATAACGCGGCCGTGGGCGATTGCAGCAGCTGCCGTGACCGTGGCGATTCTCGTGGCGATAATTTGGATCGTCAGGATTCACACAAAGGGGCCGCTGGCGCCCCAGACCTACGAGGCGTACGCGGTCAATTTCAGCAATCAGCTCTTGCTCCGCGGAGAATCGAGCGCTCCGCCGGTCGCGCCGGCCGTCATTCCGCGCGGGCGATGGAATCTCGCCATTCAACTTGAGTTGGGATATCAGCCCGGTCCGTATGATGTGTCGGTGCAACGAAACGGGAAAGTGTTCGCCACCGCTTCGGGGACGGTGCGAATTGAAAACCACGAACCAATACTTCATGTGACGATGGACTTGAGCGACTTGCCAGTCGCGCAATATAGGTTTTACGTGCGGCGCGCTGGAGAGGAATGGCGGTACTACAGGGTCGTCTTGAAGTAAACTTCACACCTGATGTTGTCTGCTGATGTTAGAAAGTTAGCAATAATTGGCATGCGGAAGCGAAAAGTGACCTTGCTTTGATTTCCGCGTGGTACAATCCGTCACGTATTCGTGTGTGTCCGCCAATTAGGTTTGGGGGCTAGCGCAAAGATCCCAGAATGAGGCCTAAATCAGTGCCCCGACCTTCAACCGAAGACCGGATTCAATTCAAGATTCACCCACGAGTGTTTGCCGCACTTGGAGCGGACCTCGTTACGAACGACGTCGTTGCGGTTATTGAACTAGTAAAAAACTCCTACGATGCCTTCGCTACGCGGGTGGATGTTGCCATCGCTAAAGGCAACAGCAAGGGGACACATCTGGATGTCATGGATGACGGGGTTGGGATGGACCGGAAGACCCTTGAAGAGGCTTGGTGCGTGGTAGCAACGCCTTACCGTCTCAAAAACCCGATTACTAAAAAGGAGCATAGGACACGTCGAGTGGCGGGAGAGAAAGGACTCGGGCGACTTTCAGCGGCCCGGCTGGGCAAGCATCTCGAGATGGTAACAAAGTCTGCCGCAGAACCTGCGTGGATTATAAAGGTGGACTGGTCGAGTCTTTCTGCCGAGGAGACATTGGATACTTGTTTCGCAACGTGCGCGCGCTTTACCGGAAACCTACCTTTTGAAAATACAGGTACGCGAGTGAGGGTTCTTGATCTTAACTCCGACTGGGACAACGAGCAGATAACTGATCTAGCAGACAATTTGGCACGCTTGATTTCTCCATTCTCCAAAATTAAGGACTTCGGAATTTTTCTCAGCGCGCCAGAGTCCGGCGTAAAAACTTTGCCAACGGAGATAATCTCTCCGGAATTTCTCGGTCACCCGCCCTACGCAATTCGAGGCCACGTCACGGGGAAAGGTGAGGTTAAAGCTCGCTATGAGTATAACCCTGTCTCGCAAGGGAAGCCGCGACAGTGCCCGATTACGATGGACTGGTCAGATGTACGCAAAAGTTCAGAGATAACCCGGAAGCTTCCGGAGAGCCAGCCAGACTGTGGCCCTTTCGAGTTGGAGATTCGCGCATGGGACATCGGGCCAGACGATACCAAAGAGGTTGCCGAACAGTTCGACATCGCAAAGGGTAATATCCGAAAATCCATTCGCGCTCACAAGGGCATTTCCGTTTATCGCGATGGAATCCTGGTATTACCCAAATCTGATGAACATCGCGATTGGCTCGGGCTCGACCTAAGGAGGATCAGCAAGATAGGAACCCGGCTGAGTACCAGCCAGATCGTCGGATATGTTTCCATTGGCGCTGAAGAGAACAAAAACGTCGAAGACACCAGCGACCGTGAAGGCTTGGCGCGCAATCCCGCGGTTCTCGCGTTCCAGGAGATTCTGATCGCGGTCGTACGGTCCCTCGAATCACAGCGGGACGAGGACCGTTTGAAACCCGGTGACGAGGTCAAGCTAACTGCCCTTCTGGATGGTATTTCTGCGGACGAACTGGTCCAGGAAGTGAGCGCCATCGCCGAAGAGGACGGGTCTGCGGCAGAGGCACTCGTTCGAGTTCAGGATTTCAGCTCAAAGCTTCAACTCTTACGGGCTGCCCTAAAAACAAGGTTTGTCTTCTACAGTCGTTTGGCGACCGTCGGCACTATCGCTCAAATGCTCGTCCATGAGATACGCAACCGTACTACTGCCCTGGCGCGATTCTTGAGATTCACCCATGAGAAGTCCTTGGTTTTGGCAGAAGACAAGGAGTTTTCAAGCCAACTCGCCCTCGCCGAGAATTCAGTTCAGGCGCTTGAAAAGTTGGCAGACACATTTGCACCACTCGCAAATCGCGGCTTCAGACGTGGCCGAAGGGATTCAATTGTCGAAGAGAGCATCTCGCGATGCCTCACTTTTGTGGACGGTGACATCAAAAGCGAGAAGGTCAAGCTGTCCCCGCCCTCGTCCACCCAGACCCGAGTCGCGGTGGATCCAGGGGAACTTGACACCATAATTCTTAACCTGTTTGCAAACTCGCTGTATTGGATTCCGAAAGGAGATCGGCCGCCAGAGTTGGAGGTCACAGTCCGAAAACTCCTGAGCGGTCAGCGAGTTCGAGTCACCGTCAGCGACTCCGGATCCGGTGTCGCAGAGGATGACGCTCAGCGGATTTTCTTGCCAGGCGTCACACGAAAGCCTGGGGGAATAGGTATGGGATTGACCGTGGCTGCCGAATTGGTTTCGGATTACGGGGGGAAAATCTCCTTGGTCACGCCTGGGAAGCTTGGCGGGGCTACATTCACCTTTGACCTACCACTGAAGATCTGACTTACGAGGGGATCTCTTGGAACTCAGAATTCTTTTGGTTGACGACCAACCCGAAAGTGTCGAACCCGTTCGGGCAGAGGTTAAGCAAAAGATGGCCCACACGACCAGCGAGGTTGTCAGGTTCGACGCCGCTGAAGCAATGATCGAGTCCTACGTTCCCGACATAATCGTGCTCGACATTGCGGAAGGGGCATTTGGAAACGAGCAAACCCCTGGCCTTCAGACTCGTGACTACATCTGGGGCAAGAGATTTTGCCCTCTTGTTTTTTACACCGCCTTCCCGGATTTGCTCAAGGGGGATCAGAGGCTGGAGCACCCCTTAATCAAGGTGGTCAAGAAGGGGAGTGGCAGCGAGCACGAAGTAATGGGCTGCATTCTCGAATTTGTATCCCATGTGTCCGCTATCAATCAGGCGGGCAGAGAAATCCGCTGGGCTCTGAATCTTGCGCTAAGGGAAGTCGCCAGTCGAGTATTCGAGTCCACAAAAGATGTGAAACAGATTCCAGAGACTCTTACTCGTTCGGCGCGGCGCAGGGTCGCAGCGACAATGGACGAAGAACTATCAACAGGGGGACCCAACCTCAAGACCTGGGAGCATTACCTCTGCCCGCCTACGACAACCGGCCATCTGTTGACAGGGGACGTCATTCGGAAACGTACAGGAGACGAAAGCGAGCCAACGAGTTACGCGATAATCCTCACACCGTCTTGTGACCTAGCTTGTGACGAAAAGAGGAAGCCGAAAGTAGCTCGAACGCTGGTCGCGCTCTGCAAAGGCGTGCAACGGCTTCTGCAAGACTTAAGTCCCGCTGATCGGAAGAATCAGGAGGAGTGCAAGAAAAGGTTGCGGTTAATGTTGACTCAAGGGCATGGCCACTCGTGTTTGCCGGTTCCGGCACTGCCTGGAAAGTTTCCGCCAATGGCAGCGGATTTTCGTGAGCTAAAATTGATCGAACTATCCGACATCGGCGATGACAGGGAATATGTCCGTGTGGCTTCGGTGGATAACCCTTTTCGAGAATTGGTTGCGTGGGCGTACATTTTGAACGCGGCCCGGCCAGGGCTGCCGGACCGCGATTTTGATTCGTGGGCAGAAGAGATATTTGACGCACTTCCGGATCCTGAGAAAAACGTCTAACTAATGTTTATGCGAGCTATCGATTTTTGTTGCGGCGCCGGTGGATTGACTCGCGGGCTCCTGGATGCAGGCATCGAGGTTGTCGCTGGTTTTGATATCGATGAGCGATGCAGGGCGACGTATGAACGGAACAACAGACCAGCACGTTTCCACTGCGAAGATCTCAGATCCATTTCCCCGTCGCTTGTTTGGAAAGCTCTGGGCGTTCGCAGGACTACCGATCTTTTGCTCGCTGGTTGCGCACCGTGCCAACCCTTCAGCCAGCACAAAAACTGCAAACGCGCCAACACAAACCAAGACTTTCACGATTCTGACGGCCAATCGACACTGCTTGGAGCATTTGCGCGGCTCGTGGAAATCATTGAGCCCGGACAAGTCCTCATCGAGAATGTTCCGGGCCTAACTCGTGTCCCGGGCTTCAGCACTTATAGACGGTTCGTTCGCATGCTCCGAACCATGGGTTATGACATTGCCGAGGGAGTGCTCGACGCCAGAGGATTCGGAGTCCCGCAAAGGCGGCGCAGATATGTTTTGATCGCAGTTCGTGGAAAACTGACCACGATGCCAGAGCCAGCGTTTGGGCCCCGAGTTCACGACTATGTGACCGTGAGAGATGCAATTTCCCACTACCCGCCAATACGGGCGGGCGAGCGTAATTGCTTTGTGCCGAACCACGAAGCGGCTGCAATATCAGAAATCAATCTCATGAGACTGAAGTCCACGCCCCATGACGGCGGCGACCGTAGAGCGTGGGCACCAGAACTGATGTTGGATTGTCACAAGGGGAATCATGATGGCCACACTGACGTATATGGTCGCATGCGCTGGGACGAACCCGCTCCGACTTTGACAGGAAAATGCCACAGCATTTCTAACGGTCGGTACGGCCATCCCTGCCAGGATCGAGCGATTTCGCTGCGAGAGGCGGCCAGTCTTCAGACATTCTCGGACAATTATGTGTTCTACGGATTTAATCAGCATATTGCGCGCATGATTGGCAATGCCGTTCCCGTGAAGTTCGCAGAGGCCCTCGGTCGCCATCTTCTGAATCTTAGGTACGGGAAGAGCAGTCAGGCGGCTTGACTCCAATGGCGGATGTACTTACACCCGAGCAGCGTTCTCGGTGCATGTCCGCGGTGCGAGACAGGAACACAGCCCCAGAGCTTCTGTTGCGTCGTCTGCTTCATTCGCACGGCTATCGCTACCGCATACATGATTCTCGCCTGCCGGGAACGCCCGACGTAGTCTTCCCAAACAGGCGGAAAGCCATTTTTGTTCATGGGTGCTTTTGGCACAGGCACAACTGCAAGTCGGGCCGGTCCGTACCTTCTACACGACGGGCGTTTTGGACCGAGAAACTCCTGGGAAATCAAAAGCGAGATCGCCGTCAAGCTCTGAAACTGGGCAAGTCGGGATGGAAAGTACTGACCGTGTGGCAGTGCCAGTTGAAGAAAACGAAGGCCGAACACACCTTGTTTCGAGTCATCAATTTCCTTGGTACGCCGCACAGTTGAGCGCAAGGCCTCAGATTATAGAGGCTTTGCGGTCATATTTACGTTACAGGGAATGCGGGTATCCGCTTCTGAAATCACGATGCCCGGTCAAGCGGATCTTTCGAAATACACCGCCGCTGGCAGGAGGTATTGCGCAAGAGGGCAGCGCATAGTGAGAGTTCAAGATTCCGGACTCAAAATGCAGCGCGGCGCGCAGTCTGCACGGCGGCGCTTTCCAGTTCAGGTTCTTCGTCTTGGCGACAGCGCCCTCTCAGCCTCAGAGTGTTTGGGCTATTTCGACGGCTTTCTCCATCTGTGCGTCCTGGCCGACTTTGAGGGACTCGTAAGTCTGTTTCACTTCGACGTCAGGCTGGATGCCCTTACCTTCAAGCAATGTGCCTTGCCAGGTGTAGAAAGCGCCGATGGGAAGACCCAGGATGTATCCGTGGCCAACCTTATAGGCGCTGCCGCTCAGCAAGCGCCCCGCCGTCTTCGTGCCGACGATCGTTGCGAGCTTGTTTTCTGCAGCAAACCCAGCCACAATTTCCGCCGCGCTCGCCGAGTGATGATTTACGAGCATCACCACACGCTCGTGAAATGATTGAGGTCCGAGTCCTTCGGTCACCACTGCGACTGACCCGGCAACACGCGCATAGCGCAAAGCCAGCCATATCAGTGCAAGTTTGGAGTGCGGTATCTTCCCAAACCGGGGCAGTGATTCCTTTTTGAATCCTTTTTCGGCCCGCGCGCGGGACAGGCTGTAGCCGATGGGCTTTTTTTCAGGAGTGAGGTAACTCATCAGCCGCAGGCCGCCGATGCCGCCGCCCGTGTTCCCTCGCATGTCCACGATTAAGCGATCGCAGTGCAACTCGCGAACCGCGCGATCAATGTCCCGGGCAAAGTCGATGCCCACGATTCCCGGAAACATCGTTACGCGCAGCAGGCCAATTCCATCGTCAAGTTTTCGGAACACGACGGCCTGCGGCGTATTGACGGGGTGCTTCTTCATTTTCGGAGAAGGCACATTCAAATCCAGGGACGCTTCCTTGCCATCACGCTTGAGAACAGTGATCAGCGTGGCCTGGCCCATCTTGAAAACTGGCTGCTTCGGCGGCCGTATTTCCTCTTCTCCTACCGCAAGGAGCACGTCGCCCGGCTGTAGCCCTGCGTTGTGCGCCGGCCCGCCTTCATGGATGTCCAAAAACATCCACCGCTCAACGCCCGACACGTCGCATTTGTCGAACGTCGCATTAATCGAAAGGCGTGCTGGAATAGTCCGCGCGCTCTGATGGAAGAAACCGGTGTGGCTCGTCTTTAACTGCGTGACCATCTCATGCATTTCGTGTTCGAATTGCTCCGGCGGTTCGCTATCAAGAATACGTGCACGTCTCTCATCAACGACGGCGTGCCAGTTCACGCCGTTAAGGTCGGGCTTCACGTGTTTCTTGTCCACCAGACCGACTACCTTTTGGAATATCTTTTCGCGTTCAGGCCGAGTGAGGTTCATGGGATAGTTACCGGCGTTGATCCTTCTCCTTCCAAAATGAATCCTGCCCAATAAAACGGCGGTGCGTCGCCGCCGATTTCTCGAATGAGGTCGAGCTTTGCTTGGTGCAGAGCGATGTCTTTGTCCTCGTGCTGTGCCAGATGCCGATAAAATTGTTGCATCAAGGCCGCGGTGTACTCGTCATCGCTTTCCCACAAACTTGCGACCACGGATTTCGCGCCGGCAAATAGAAAAGCGTCCGCGAGGTCAGTGATCCCTTCTTCTCCTTCGAGCTTGCCCACTCCAGTATCGCACGCCGAAAGCGTCACCAGATCAGCGTTCAAAGATAAATCGATTATCTGCCACTCCTGAAGCAGTCCGTCCTGGTCCGAGCCCGGACTTCGGCCCAGCACAAGGGCGGCTCGGGTCGGAAATTCCGTGCTGGCGATTGAGTGAACCGCAAGATGCAAGACGCTAAAGTCACCCAGAGGCTCGGCCTCCAACGCGACGACCGTCGCGTTCGCGCCAAGTAGCGTCACGCTTCCCGGTCCGCCCAACGCGTTATCGGCGTCAATCACCTCTTGCTTGCTTGCCGGAAGGTTTCTAAGCTGATGAACACCGGCGAGGTCGTACAGCCCACGCATGATTCGTCCCTTGATAGAACTTGAATGGTACGGGCTGTAAGCAGCATCTCCAAGACCCAAGAATGTGCGGGTCGGTGGATGGCGGGGTTTCCGATCTATAAGGATCTGACGCACAGACGCTGAAGGGACGTAGGTGACGTCCACGGACTTGACAAGGTACTTGCCGCTTGAATCCTCCAAGGCATCGAAAGGAAGAAAATAGAGCTTGCCGTCTGGGACGATGATCAAGTGCGCTTTCCCGGCAACCGCCGGAATGGGTGCGATCAGGATTGAATAAAGCTCCCTCGCCAAATCTGAGGCCGGCTTTAACGCCGCGACCTGGGAAAGATACAGTACCGTGAGGCCCTCGATCTGCCGCCCTCCCGCATTCAATTTGGTGATGCCTACCGCCTTCCGAGTGATGGAAAGGCAAAATGAGTGCGGGTCGTCAAGCACGTA
>JBJKPU010000038.1:0-7684 GCA_046706005.1 Terriglobia bacterium
AGGGATGCTGCTTGAAGGTAAAGGAATCCAGCCTGACGTGGAAGTGAAACAAGCTTACGACGCACTTAAAGCGGGCCGGGATCCGCAGATGGAAAAGGCAGTGGAAATCGCGCGGGCGCTCTGAGATCGTAAGCCAGATTTCTTAAAGGGGCGACCGCAATCTACAGCGCCACGATGGGCGGGTCCGAGACCGTTGATCCTAGGGCCGCTTGGCCCATTGATTTTTGCGTTTGCACCGCCGCCAGCGCAAACCGGCGGCTTTTACATCGTTTCTGTTTCTGCCGGCGAAGTCCACGAGCTTTCTGGGCCTGACATGCCGGGCGGCTTCCGGGTGGGCATCTCGAACAGCAGGGGAAAAAGGCCAAGGGCACTCCTGCCCTCTACTGCTGCCTTAGCGCGGGGCCACAAAGCCCGGAGGGTGACCGTCAGCAGGCGCACAAAACAGAAGGCCGCCGTGCCCGCGTGAATATGATGCGCTGGAGAAGAAGTATGAGCCGCGAGGGTAGGGGGAGGCAGGTAAACTCGAGAAAAAACCGCGCAAAGGGAGAGCGATAAAGCGAAGAGGAAATCCTTCTGTAACGGCTGAAAACGCCGGCCCGTGACGAGCGGCCAGTGCATAAACCTGCATTTCCGATTTGAACGCTGAGAGTTAAGCTTTTGATGTTTGTCATCATCAATATTCATGTGGATGCGAAAGCAATGATGATGATTCGGAGTTAAACACACAGTGGGTGGGACACAAAACCAGCCCTTTCAGCTCTCCTTCAACGCATCGCTAAAGGTTGATTTCCAAGGTTCGCGCGTCACGTCCGACGGCGGTTTGTTCCTGGTGCGCGAACTTGACGAGCGACTCGGGTTTGAAGAATTGATTCATCAGCATCTGACAGATTCACGCCGTGGCAAAAACACGCAGTTCCCTTTCACCGACTTGCTGCGGCAGTCGGTCTACAGCCGCCTGGCTGGCTACGAAGACCTGAACGATGCGGAGAGGCTCTCCCGGGACCCGATCTTCCGGCTGATTGGTTCGTAGAAGATTTGGGAACGGGGCGCGGCCTTTACCTCCCGATTGCAGAGCTTCGAGACTGAGATGCTGACCGAAGAGCAGCACATTGCGGGCTTGGCAAGACTCAACCGGGCGCTGATAGGAAAGGGGGAAGCGATGGATTCAGGCGATTGGACGATCCTGGACATGGCTTCCACCGAGGTCCCAGTGTACGGCGAGCAGGAGCAGAGCGCCTACAACGGCCACTTCGAATCGATCTGCTATTACCCGGTGTTGTTGTTCAATCGGGAGGGTTAATGACCAATCTGAAGTCAATGACAGTTGCTGTTCTTTTGATTGGCGGCGCGCTCGCCCTGAGCGCAGTCGCTACACCGCTGGGCGGGTTTGCGGCCACATCTCTTCCGCATGTCGTAACGATAGGCACACACCCCCAGGCGAAAGACCTGCAGGGAGATACGATCACGGTCGAAAAGGTCCGGGGAACCTCCCGCACACTGCGCCCAGGGAGCACATACGAGGTTAGCGGAACCTATATGCTAGTCTCCCGGCGCAAAGCATTGCTAGCTGTCTGGGTTACTGGAGTCAATGGTAACCGGCCTGCCATCGTTCGCGGCCGGTCTGCACCAACGCCTCTCACCAACCTGAACGATCTACATCAGCCGATTCCGGACCAAAAGGAAATCGTAAGCAAGGGCGAGGGAAGTTTCACCTTGCGCTTTCATCTGTGGGCTGCCGGTGACCCTCACGTGAGCTTCTGCCCGTACGAAGGGGGAGAATCTTTTCTAAGCACATACTTTCTGGAGTCGCCTCACGGAGGCCGTGACGGTTGGGCCTGGCTACGTCGCGCATTGAGATCTGCACATCACTTCCTAACTACCTTGCGTCGATGACGTTGCCCACTGTGTTCGCTCGGAATGAAAATATGAAATCAAACCCTGTGTCAAGGTGCGGATGGCGGGCTCTTAAAAGCAGAAACGGAAAAAGACCATAAAAGGTCTTATTCTTTTAACCTGGCGCTTCTCTTTTTAATAATCGCGAGGATTGAATCGAGGACATGGGAGGTTATCTTCTCTTTTGCCAGTTCGGCATGAAGTTTCGTGGCCTGAGCCAGAACCGTGGCGGCCATGTCGGCCAGAGACTTGTCCATTGCGTTTCTGGCGACGGCAGTATCAGGCACCAGACGATGCCAGTGTCGCAGATAAACGTCGTGGGGTTCGTATTTGCCGCCGATTTTCATGGCCATTTTTGTAGCGAGGTCCGGATACACAACGGTGCTCAAGAGGTCGTAAGCTGGGGCGAGGCGCGGCTTGCCTTCCTCGTAGAGAAAAGAGAAGTTCTTGCCATGGGCGTCGGCGTTGCCGATGAGGTAATTGAGTATCAGCGTATTCAGAAAAGCGATCCGGTCGGGCAGGGGCTGGACGCTGTCCTTCTGGATTTCGTCCAGACAGGCCGATATTCCCGGCCCGCCTTCGCGCTCGTATTTGTTCTCAGGCGGAATGGATAGCGCCTGACAAAAATCTTCCTGATGCAGGCGGATTACGTCATTGCCGTGCCATTTCCTGTCGTACCTCTCGACCAGCAGGTAGGGCTCCTTGGGCGTATGCCGCATCTGCGCGCGGGGAGCGGAGATGCCGCATCGTGCGGCGAGCATTAGGCAGAACAGTTCGTTATGAACGCTGTCTGTAATGCCGGGCCGGCCCGATATCAGTGTTTTCAGGATATGGGTTGTCGGGGCGCCTCCGCGCATGAGCGCGAGCTTGTCGCCGATCATTCGAACCGCAAGTTTGTCCTGCGCTCCCGCGAGGGACAGGCGTATGCCCTCTTCGCCGGCAAAGAGGGGACGGCGTTTGAGGTGCTCAAAAATCTCGTCCAGATGCTGCTCATCGAAGATCTGGATGTCATCCGGGTTCTCCCTGTGCGGCTGAGTTCCCTCCGGGTAAAGAGAGATTGCGCCCGCGCATTCCCCGCCGACGATTTCCAGCATTGAAAACGGGTTTTTCTCGGAGACGCCGAGAATCGCCGCTATTCTTTTGCGGATCAAATCCTCCGGCAGTAGCCCCGAAAAAAATGGACGCGCAATGCGGTCGTCAAACTCGGCTTGACCGAGGGGCATGGATACGGACAAGGGCCAGGGCCGTTTTGACTTGCGGTAGTCTGTATCGTAGGCAAATTGCAGCCGTCCGCTGTCGTTTTGTACGAGGCGGCCGGCCTTGCTGCCATAAAACCAGACGTCCAGGGCGCGGGCCATTACAACTCGCCTTTCCGGTCAGCCACGTGAAGGCTTAGGCCGAGGGCTGAGAGGACCTGCAGGGTCTTTCCGGTGTGGGAGGTAGCCTTGCCCCGCTCAAGTTCGACGACAAAGCGACGGCCCAGCCCGCAAGCTGCCGCGAGCTGCTCCTGTGTCAGGCCCTGGGATTTGCGCACCTGTTTGACAAGTGCGCCAAGCGATTTTGTGTCCGTCAATTGCTTCATATTTGTTCCCGCTCGGTATCATTATACCAGCCAAGCTTCGCAAATCAATAAGAAGTTCCCGCTCGGTATCTTTTTGTGTGTCTTTGCGTTTTAGGTCCAGAATGTTCCTTATCGGGAACATTCATTCGTGGCCTGCACGAGTGGTGCGTACGTCGCGACGGCGGAGGATATTCTTTACAACAAAACCCCCTCAATCGGGGGGTTTTGTGAGTGAAAATATCATGCACCGAGCGTTCGGACCTTGTTGTGCGCGGCTCCCGGACGTGGATGGGGCTTTCCTTTCGTGTAAGTGTCGATCCTGGGTGCGGTTTCCGGCGGAGAGAGCATCGCGGCGGACGAGCGTGTCGTGGAGGGCAAGGATACGGACGAGGTTCTGCGACTGCTGTTCGCTCCCGGTTCTTCTCTCGGCGGCGCGCGGCCGAAGGCGTCGGTGCGGGAGAAGGACGGCCGTCTTGCGATTGCCAAGTTTCCTCGAAGAGACGACGAAATTAACACCATAGCGTGGGAGGCTGCGGCGTTGTCACTGGCAAAGAAGGCGGGAATAGCAGTGCCTGAGGCGCGAGTTGAAAGGCTGAGCGCGCTGGTGGGCGCGGGCCAGCACGTTCGTGTCAAAGACAGTTTTCACTCACGCTCGCGGTATCGAGGGCGCACGCTGCGCAGCGCCTCGTCGAGAGTTTCTTCCATTTCGCTGTCGGGCACGCCTTTTCTTTTCTCGTCAATTTGCTTGAGGTGCTCTTTGAGTTCGCGCGTAGCCTGGCTTCGGGCTTCTCCGGTCGGTGCCGGCTGAGGCTCAAACGCCATAATGCTCACTTGTTCATTGTCCCCCAGGGAGCGTCCCAATTCTGCTTCCAGCGCAGCTCTAGTTTGCGGCTTCATTTCGCTCGCCTTGTGAATCAGCACGTCAGACATAGAAACGCTCTTTCTCCCGCCTTTTGAGCAAGTCTAGCACGGCTTGCCGCAGAAGCACACTCGGGCTCACGTGGCTGGTGTTCATAGATTTCCTAGCGGGAGCGGTTGTCGGCCTAAGCGCGGTCGAGATTCAAGGGAGATCAACTTCCCTTGGCGATTTTTGGTGCGGGCGGAGGGAGTTGAACCCTCACGGGCCTTTTGAGCCCTACGGATTTTCTTGCCATCTACGGCTTTCGCCGCCGCGGTTCGGCGTTTGTGGTCTGGACTATCCCTTCACCCTGCTCCGGCGTAGTGCCGGGGTTTAGGTGCTGCCCGTCTAGTCTCTACACCTTCCCGGCGGGTTTGTCCGCCGGGCTTGGCTCGGGATTGCCATTGCAGGTTCCCCCGAATTTGGGCAGTTCTGCATCGCCGGTTTTCCCGGCGCGCACTCAAGTTCGTCTCAAGTCCGTTGCGTCTGCCATTCCGCCACGCCCGCGCGTGGTCGCTGATTACCGAGAATAATCATAAATCAGGGAACCTAAATTTTCATCTCGGTTCCAAGGCGAGGCTGTGGCGCCGAGGTTTGCCGCCGCCCCGTCTCTGAAAGTGACCAGCGCTTTACCCTCTTCTCGGACTCGATGTGCCAAATGGCAGGATATTTCTCTAAGACCCGAAAGAAGTGAGTCCATAGTATGGCTCGTCTGGATCCTCATCCTCATCCTCTGGCTCCTTCGGATCGCCTCTAAATTCTGCGATCACCTCACAGAGACGGCTCCGGGGGTCCTGGGCGTCAGCGTATCTCCTGCCCCACTCAGTCAAGACTTGCAACTCGCGTCGCGACGCATCGTCGAGCGTCGAGGATGTTGACACTCTATCAAGACTGTCGAGGAATTCGTGTATGTGCATGCTTTGGCGATACGCGCGTGTCAGTTCTCGCAGCACCTTACCTTTCCGGGAGTGCTCGGCTTGTTGTCGTTGCAACTCCTCTTTACGCCTGCGCCGTTCTTCTTCCTTCTGGGCCTGCCGCGCTTCCTCCTCGGCTTTCTTCTTGAAAACAACCCCCAGCAGGCGCACAGTGCGAAGAACATCTCCGAGATAATCTTCTAGTCGTCCATGTTTCCCATCTGTCCAGGTATGGCGGATATTTTCCCACGAGCTTGTACCCACGTTTAGCGTCAGGCGACCGGTCGCTTGACGGTCCCATTTCGGTGGCCTAACCCAGGAGAATAGGTGCTGGTCCTTTAATTCCTCTCTGGTAGGATGATGGGGCACTTGTTTGAAGATTTCTGTCAGTTTGATCGGCACCGTCCGCCCCGAAAGTACGACCCCGCACTCACCCCATTTTTTATCTGGCCAATCTAGTGAGTATCCTTGCTCATTCAGAGCCATAAGGAGCGCGTCAAAGATGCGGAGGGCCCTAGGAACAAGTTCGTCCGTGACTCTTCTTATCGGGCAGATTCCATTCGGGCGCTCCCAGTAATGCACTCGCCTGCCATCCTTCGTTGGACCCACCCGTTGATTCTCGGCCTTGACGGCGAAAGGGTGGCGAATCGGGCCATCGACCGGAACCGAGACAACGAGCTTATCCTTCGGCTCCTGCGCTTTTGCATTAGCTAGCTCCAGATCAACACTGTCGTTGAAACGCTCCCAATGCGAGATCTCAATTGGTCCGCCATATTCGGGTCTTTTTAATGGCGGAAGTCCCGGGCGCTCCGGATTCTGTCCAGCTTCGAGGCGCTGCCAATGCCCGCGACCTGGCACTGGTATTTCGTTCCGGCGACATAGCTTCGCGAGCCCTACATCCGAAAGGCCAAAGTCTTTTGCCAACCGTTGGATGGGTGTTGCCCACACCTTTTCAAAGAGCTGCTCTCGCGTCAACGTGATGACTTTGGTTTCCACTTGAACCTCCGCGTCTTGACGTTATTCACCCGCCGATCCCACTACGTGCCTTTGGACAATCGTTTAGTTCTTGCCGCCCTCGCCCTGGACCGTTACGGGCTGGACGTAGGGTTTGCCTGCGGGAGGGATTGAAGCGGTAGGCGGCGAAGTGGCCTGCGCGCTTCGAACCTCCGTGAAGCCGAGTGCGCAGGCCTTCATTATTCGCCCTGAACATTCGCTTTGCGCTGGCCTAGGCGCTCGTGGATTTCGTCAAAATGCCATGGGCGAAAATCATGAGTGTCGACGCCGACATCCATCGCTAGGATGGCCGGGTCTTGTGGCAGTCTTCCGTGGGAATGTCCATATAGATGCCAAGTTCCGCGCATTGAGCCGTTCCAAACCCTCATTGCGTAATGGCACAGCACTATTCGTTGCTGGTTTATGCTTATTTCTTCCAAATCTCCGAACCAAGAAAACCGATCTTGTATTCTTCGAAGACTCCTGTCGTGATTGCCTTTGACGAAGAAGATTCTCTTGCATCGAATCTGATCGAGATACTGGGCCGCTCGCTTGTGACCGCCAACGCAAAAATCCCCGAGAAAATAAAGTATGTCCTTTTCCTTGATCGCCTTGTTAAGACGGGCAAGGATCTGGATGTCCATTTCAGTTACATCTCCAAATGGGCGGTTACAATGCCGAATGATGTTCCGATGTCCAAGATGAAAGTCGGCAGTAAACCAAATGTCCGGCATTTTACAGGCCCCTTTGATCGCTTTTCAAAACTCGTTGTAGCCAGCGCACACGTGCCGCAAATCGTTCTCTTCAGGGTCCGATTCGCGGCCTTCTGAGTGGACTGCAGCCCACAAATTGCGACCAACAACTATACTGCAAGTTAATCGCCGGCTGGCCAGCCGTAGGTTGGCCTGCCGGCACCTTGGTGGAGCGGATCGGCGTATAATCACGGTGTCATGCCGAAGATAAGCCAAGCTGCGAAAGAGGGCGACAAATGCCCGCTGTGCGGCGAGGGCGAGCTTGTTGTTTCCACAAGTGGGAAAAACCTGGTGTGTCCAAAGTGTGGGCGAATCGTCCCTCTGTCGAAGACCCAGGCAGGAATTGGTTGAACGGGACGATGGTGGAGGACCTGGATGCGGCAAAGAGAACGCCAATTGAAAGACCTGGTTTGGGTGGGGCCCGCTATGCTGCGCGATTTCGAACTTCTCGGTATACGCAGCGGGGCGCTTGCTGAGCGGCAGCGCCTATAAGGTCGGCCACGGATACATCCTGGGTCTTCCCATCGGCGCTTTCTATACCTGGCAAGGGATGCTGCTTGAAGGTAAAGGAATCCAGCCTGACGTGGAAGTGAAACAAGCTTACGACGCACTTAAAGCGGGCCGGGATCCGCAGATGGAAAAGGCAGTGGAAATCGCGCGGGCGCTCTGAGAT